>NZ_JAKSYG010000226.1 GCF_022829725.1 Methylobacterium sp. E-005
GCAGATCACCAAACTCAAGCTGGTGAAGCGCCAGATGTATGGCCGCGGCAAGATTGACTTGTTGCAAGCTCGCCTGATCGGCTTCACCTCCGGATGATCAGCGAAAGTACGCCAGAGCCAAAGTTGCACGCCGAAACACAGCCCAGTGGGTGACCTCGCCCGGCGGCTCCGCGCAGGTCAACGCAAGGACATCGGGCTCCGTCTTGGTCGAATGGGGCAGCGTGCCGGGCGGACCCGTCTTTTCGCAGACCTTCGACGCCCGCCCGTCGGGCGACGTCCTGGGCACTCACGCGCTCGGCCGAGAGTAGGACGATGCGGGCGCACCGAATGTGCTTGAGAGGGCGATTGCGGTCGTTGGCGATCGCACCCAGCCGTGCCGCGTCGCTCGCAGCTGCAAACACATAGACCGTCGGCGCCATGGCTCAGGCTCGCGCGTTTTGTCGAATGCGCGAATCCGCTATTTGCGCCACTGCCCTACGTAGATACGCTCCTCAAGGTCGCTGGTGGCGCACTTAAGCTCCGAGTTAGCCAATCGTCGCATCGTAAATACAGCTCGGATCAAATTCCGGCGTCATAAGTTCGCCTGCAAAGAATTGCCCGAACGCTTGCGCCTCTTCTGTAGCTACGAGCGGAAACGGGAGCAAAGCAGCGGCGCGCTCCAGACCAAGTATGCCACAGTCGAGCCTTCGCCGCCGCGACCCTAGCGGACATAGATCCGCGCAATGTTTCTCCAAGTCATCTTTTGATACATCCCAGACATGAACGGTATAGCCTCTATTTTTTGATCCATAATCGAATCAAAACAAAGACAGTAGGTGCCTTTCGGGAACGAGTAATCCAAAGCAGCGGCTATGGGTTTTGGCAATGCTTATTGTGACTCTCGGTTATGCCGTGTAGACCATTAATTTCGACAAGGTTTCAAACGTTGAAGTGTCCGATGATAGCTTGTCGGATTTACAAGATTTATAGAGGCCGGCGAACTATAACAATATATTACAAAAATTTTGAATCGACACACCAGCAGCTCGTGATCTCGAAGACGGCAATGGATGAATACGGGATCAACTATTGATCGAGTTGGAATGCATCCGATGCTGAAGGGTTTTGTTCGAGTCCAGTTTAAAACATTAAGGCGCGCTCGGGATCAACTCTTCCTCGCAAGAGATCGGCAAATCCACACATATTGCCGAACAAGCGCCCCCGGCGATCGATGAAGGGTTCCGGCACAACCGAGCGAATGAGGTTTTTTGCAACGTTGCGACAGATCTGAGCAACTGCCTCGCGACTCGTCATAGTTCCCTTTCGAAACATATAAAAAGGATTGACGACCTGCGAATAGCCAAGTCTTCGACCTGCGACCCGACCCTTCTTTACCCCCATATGCACGCCATAGGCGTCCATAGATTTAACCAACCGGCCTCCCTTGGAACCCAGGGCCGCACCAAAATCCCGGTCCTCCAGCCAGCCGTATAGGACTAAGCGCTCATCAAAGCGCAGACTACCAATGGCTGAACGTCTGAAGGCCATATTGCATCCATAGGGACTGAATGGCTCGGCGATCTGACCTGATTTCGGCACTTGGTAAGTCTTTACTAAATGATCAGCTTCCTCGAATTTTAACCCGGGCCCTAATATGCCGTCTGCAAGTACGGCGCCAGTGATACAAACAATGTTCGGTTCTTTTTCAAATAGTTTTGCTACCACATCTAGCCAGTTCGACCCAGGAACAAAATCGTCATCAAAAAACACGACAATGTCGATATCTGTGGGAAGGCAATCAAGAGCAGCGTTACGTTGATTGGGAAGGCCAGTGCCACCTATTATGACGTTGATCTTCGAATTTTCGGCGTATTCCCCGATATCTTCCGCTTTTGTACACGAAACATACACGCAGTCAGGCGCTCTTGTTTGTCCATTTATAATGCGATTCAGGGTGCCGGCGACAATATCCGGTCGTCCTAATGTCGCGATTACCACAGCTACGCGTGCGTTGGCGCCAGAAGCCGAGCGGGATGTTGTGTCCATGACCATAGTGCGGGTGTTGCCTTACTCGTCAGACGTCAAGAAAGGTGGGAATCTCAGCTCGTAGGTTCTTGTAACTGAGCGATCAAACGCGTGAGGCCCTGATTTAGGAAAGTGGCAAAGTGGACTTATCGGCCTTGCCCGTGCACCGATCCGTTCGACAGGTTGATAACCTCATGCAGGTGGACAGGCTCCCCCCTAGGCCTCTGCGACCTCGGTGGTGTTGCGCGCACGACCATACCGGCGTCTGCTACGCGGTACAGGATGGCCCTGAACATCGAGGCCAACACATCCACAAGCTTGGCGCATCGCTTCGGCATGCCGGAGCTCGAGGCCGGCCACCGGTACGTACCCTTCCCGTTGCATTGGATTATCGAAGGGACGGAACTCCGATCCTCAGCCATGCTTTCAACCCCATTATTGAGACGGCCTCGATTCCGATACCGGACATTTGTATCGACGCTTGCCGCGGCATCCGTCGGAACTTTCGGTTCCCACGAGAATCCGGAATGCGTTCCGGGCCGAATTTGAAGTTTCTTCGTCCTGCAACACCGAAGCGATGAGTCTATCGATTGTCGTCTAAGAACCGGCGGATGCCAAATTCCCCCGCGTGGTCCCTTGTCCGATCCGGATACAGCGCCAGTGCACTGACTCGGACGGATCGTTCACGGGCTCGGCTGACGGCGGCGAGGATGTCGGTGGCGGGTTTGGCACAGATGACGAGTCTGGCGCGCCGGCTCTGCTCGGTGGTGGAGCATTTGATGGCGGCCTGCACATCGACGACGCCAGTGAAGGAGCCGCGTTGCACCCGACGACAGTCAGCGCTGAGAAGGAGCCCTCAACGGCGTTGAGCCTCGAGGCCGAGGTCAGGTGGAGTGTGGCGGTCCCGCGCGGGTGGCGAGCCAGCCAGGCGCGCACCTTCGGATGCCTGTGAGTGGCGATGTTGTCGAAGATCTTGGGGATCGCCTAGTCAGGCGGGCCCGCAGCTTCGACAGCGTCGAGGAATCGAACGGACTTGCCGATCCGGTGGCGCCGCACGCGGCGGCCGAGCACGGGACCTGCCAGGACATCAAGGGCGGCAAACGGCGTCGTCGTGCCGTGACGGGTATAGTTGCGGGCCTGGGCGGCGGGATGGCTGGGGGCGAGTGAACGGTCGAAGCGGGTTCACTCCAGGGCCTGGATCTGGCTCTTCTCATCAATGGGCGGCACCACTGTGTGGGCGGCTGGGATCATAGTGAGGCCGACGACATCTTCGACCTTGGCGACGTAGGCGGGGTCACGCGAGCGCTTGAACGGGCCCAGCCGATGCGTTTAGGGGCGGCGCGCCACAGATCCGCGGCAGGGCGCGCAACGAAATTCCGACAACGCAGGCCACGGCTTGGCCGGTCCAGAGGGCGACCTCGCCCGGCGGCTCCGCGGGGGGCAATGCCAGGACCTGGGGCCCCGTCTCGGTCGAATGGGGCGGCGTGCCGGGCGGACCCGTCTTGTCGCAGACCTTCGATGCCCGCATCGGCGACACGCTCGGTCCAGCCGAGGCTCACGTGTTGCGATCCTCGATCTGACCACGACGATCCCTTCGCGGGCGAACCCTCGCCCGACATTGCGCACGCCGTAGACCTGGGTGTTCGTCTCGTACAGGCGCTGGATCGGCCTTGATTGGAAGCACCCTGCCTATCGGCTCGACCTCGCAGAAAGCACGATGGACATCGATGAAGGTGATCGTGCCCGGAACCGCTGGTCCAGCTCCTCAAACGAGCCTCGGCGAGCTCACCCCAATCGTGTTTCCAACTTGGTCCAAACAGGACCAGAACCAGAACGAGCACGGGTTCCAAACGAGGATGTGTAGGGGGCAAGGCCGGACGGGACTGTGGCTTGCTCCAGCAGAGCAAAGGTTTAGCGGCGGCTCCACCCCCGCGGGTTCGTTGCAGCCTGAGGGTGGTTGGGGAATGGGCGACGTGCCGTCGGTACAGCACGCTCGCGCCGGAGCGATCGCCAGACAAGCTGACGTCAGTACGCATCGTCCTCCGCCTGAAGAAAATGGTACAGGACAGCCTGTCGAAAGCCATGGACGTCCTTTTGGCAACGATCCGCGGAGGTGTCGATACCCGCCGCCAGCCTTCCTTCGTCTCGTGTTTAGACGATATATGCTCTTACTATGCTTGAGAACTCAAAGCGTTCCGCTGCGCCGCGCAAAACCCAAGACCAGCAAGTCTAAGCCCGTAAGACCGAAGCATGCCCATCCTGATAAAGTTCGATAATGATTCCGCGGGCGCTCGATTTGCGGTGATTGTCTATCGGAACCTCATTGCCACAACTGCCGGCGAAGTAAAATCTAGTCGGTGATTTGATTTTTTATAAATCACGACGGACGAATAAAATTCATCAACGAATAATAGTCGTTTCGGAACGTGTTCCTCATGAGCAAAAAGAGACTAAACAAGTAAACAAGACCTCCGAGAGAAATCTCTGTCGCGAAAGTTAGCCAACCTTCGCCGCCCAAACTGTCCAACGCATATACGAAAATGCCGGCCAGTGAAGAGGATAGTAAGATCAATGCAAAGGTGTTCAGAAGATCGTTCTTCGCGGCGCCAAGACCGTCGGGGACAGCTACCGTCAACGCTACAGCTTGGATGACATATGATGCTGCCAAAAGCCAAGCTATCGTAAGTGAGTCGAGCAAGATACCACAGAAAATCGAAATAACTCGGAAGATATTGATGAGAACGTTGATCAAGGTGTTTCTGGCAACGATGCCGTTTTTCAATAGAACCTGCCCGCTTAGCCAGGAGGCTCCGGCAATTGCATACGGCACTATCAGGATACGAACAAAAGCTGCCGCGTGATTCCACTGGTCGCCGAGGATAAGAGGTAGAATTTTGGGTGCTAATATTGATAAGATAACCGCGAAGGGTATTAGAATAGTCAAAATGACGCGCGATAAGAAAAGATGCATTCTACCGACATCTGACTGCTGATGGCGGACCGCGTGTGCATAGAAGGCACTCAAGATTGGGTTCGTGACTGACTCACACGAAAATCGAACAAGCTGTAAGGCTAATGTATAAGAGCCAAGTAGTTCGGGACCGAAAAATCGACCAAAGAAGGAATTTTCAACAATTCGACCAACAGTATCGCTGATGCGCATCATGAGCAACCAGCCGCCTATGGAAACATGCTCCGCGAGACTCGAAAATTCAAATTCGAAATAAGGCCGGGATCGCGCTGCCAAATTCAACATGATGGCGCGAATCGCGAGCGACGAGACAAATTGGGCCGCCAAACTCCAGGCGCCCCCGCCGTGAAACGCAACGAATAGGCCAGTTGCGGCTCCCGTGATCAGACCACATAAGTCGGCCGCACAATGGTAAATTAAGTTGCCGCGCCTGATCAATCTAGCATCTGCCACGACTGTAAAAGCAAGTAAGGGAAGTGCGGCCGATAAAAATGCCATCAACCCGATCAGAACGCTTTCGCCAGAAATCCATGCCAACACAAAGCCAGAGGCACAAACAAGCACGCCCATCAGCGAGCAGGTCGCCAACAGCGTCCAAAACGCCGTCGACCACAGTATGCGGTTGTCCTCGCTTTCCCGGGCGAGAGATACGCCCAAGCCACCATCGGCCAACATCATGAAAAGACTCACGGTTGGCAGAGCCAGCGCATAAACTCCGTAGTCCGACGGCGTTAGTATTCTTGCTAGTATAGGTAGCGAGACGAGTTGGAACAGCACCCGGATTATATTGACGACAGTCCCCGCTCCGACATTGGCCGCGAATTGTCTGCTCTGACCCATTTTTGACATTGCACCGGAATTCGATGAAACCTCTGCGGGAGACTCATCAATATCTTCGCCCGCCGCCGACCTTTGAAAATTTATTTCATTGGCTGCGGATGCATTCATTTCCGCGGTCGCGATTATTAAACCGTGTCGGGTGCTGAATGTGTTCTCGATTTCGTGAATAGCAGCATTCAGTTTCGCACTTTCGTCGTCACGCCGATGGCGTTCGTGATCCATATCAGCCCAATCGAGCTGTTCCTGGACGACAGCGCGTGCGGACCTATAAATTTCATCACGATCAGCAGAGGTCGCGATATCGCATTTCGCGATCGTACTGGAAATTATTCTAAAGTATTCATTGACGGTGGCCATTTCGTATTGCGAAGCCGCTTTCAGTCAGTGGGAACGTTGCCTGTAAGCCCGGACATATTGGACCGACATCTCGGCAGGGGAAATCATCTTGTCGATAGGCCAGCCGCCACCAAGCGCAAAATTGACCAAAATATACATCGGCTGACGAAACTCATCAGGCGTGGGGATGTTTAAGTACTCCCGTCGATCGAGATAAAATTTTGTCCGTGTTTCATCTATCAAGACGCCGTAAGTGTGATAGGTGTCAGTCAAAGATTTTGGGGGGACATCTACGACATAGCCCTCGTGTTTCGGCGCCTCTTTTTTCCAGAGATGGATCACAGTATGAAATCCGGCGTTGAACTGGCCGTAATATTCCAGCACATCGATCTCTGTTGATCCATTTGATTTGTCGGAACCGACCAACCAAAATGCTGGCCACGCCCCCTCTCCCTCGGGCAATTTTGCGCGAAGCTCGAAATAACCGTATTTTTGTGTGAAGCCTTGTTGTCCGGGGCCGTCCCGATCGACAGAGCATATCAATCCGGATGTCCATTGTCCGGCCGTCGATTTTCGAGCAATTATCTTAAGGCCCTTTTCGGAGAATTCAAAAGGTCCGTCGGGGCCGGGATCCATGAATCGCGCCTCACCGAAGTCACCATTCCATGGGGTGTGGGCTAACCATTTGGCATTGCTATTATAATTAGAAAATGGAGGCCGTGCTACCACACTCGGTTTCGTAAAATTATCTTCGAATGTGAGTTCCATATTTTTCAGCTCGAGGCTTTCCCCGTCTGCAAGCAGGTGTGCTTGCTCTTCACATACGCCTGGAACAACGGAAGCGCCGACGAAGATGAGAGAGATAAGAAAAATCTTCGATATCGCCTGCGACGCAATCTGAGCTAACATCAAATCCGGCCCTCATTTACTGATCTGCGGTTGATGCTCGAGACGACGCGGGCGGCGTCGTGTTTTTCCGTACGACGACTTGCAAAACATCACCCGGATCCAGTCGCGTCATCAGATTTGCATTGACGCGTTCGCCCGAGTGGGCTCGAACGACAATGTATTCCACGGCGCCTTCGTCATCGGATGTTAGATCTGCCTCGCTGAAAGACTTCGCTTCATCGGTCAGGCTAGTTGCAGTAGCAAGTTTTTGCTGATTTTCATCTAACCGGGATCGGACAGTCGAGATCTCGGATAAGGCATCGGTCTTGAATTTCGTGGTTAATGAAACAATGTCGCGGTCAGCCTGAGAAAGATCTTGTTGGGCTTTCAATGTAGCCAACTGTATATCAAGACGACCCCCTTCCAGAGTAGCGACGCTTTGTTCTGCGGAAATCTGCCGCTGCGCAATGACCATACCTTTTGATGCGAGCTCGTTGACGTTCGCTAAGTCTTTGCGGGTCAGTGACAATTGACGCATAATATTATTGTCTTTAGACTCGAGCGAGGTTAGCTGAGACTGAAGGACCTTCTTGGCTTGATTTATCGTCGCCAGTTGCGCGTCGAGTGCCTCGCGCCGACCGACGAATAGTGACGTCTCTTGCTGCATTGCCAGCTTGACCGCGGGGGAAGTCGCTTGTTGAGTTATCTCTTGCGGATAGGTGATAGAATTTTGTCCGCTGATTTCTGCATTGAGCCGTGCTTGACGTACCAATAGAGCGATTCGCTCTGCTTTGAGAACGCGAGCGTCGCCACTGCCTGAAATTACATCCCTTTCGACCCTGGAGTTGTCTCGGGCACGCCGCATTCCCTCGGCTATACTAATCGCTTGCATCACGGTCAGGGACGGTACGTATTCATATTTTCCAGGGTGCTGGACAGCTCCAGTGACATAGAATGGGCGATACTTGATGATTTGCACTGACGCTGTAGGCGTGGTGGATAAGCCGACCTTATTTTTAAGCTGTGTGCCCACTGCAGTTGCGAGTTCGCCGGTGGTAAGACCCGCAACGGGCACCTCGCCGATGAGTGGCAACGACAGACGCCCATCGGCTCCCACTATAAACTCGCCTGTCAAGGCAACCCATTGATAAGGATCGCCATTTCGTACATCCCAAACTTTGAGAGCAATCCGATCCTCCGGGCCGACTGTGTAGCGTGCTTGTGAATAAGCGTTGGTGGATAGAACGCCCATAACTATCATCTGGAAAAAAAACAATTTGACTGCATGGTATTTCAAAGTGTATTTTCCGTGTTCTGGTAAAGAAGATGCCATAACGCGTCCTTCTATCGTGCTTGTCCCACGGTGAGATATTCGAGTGATATACGCATGTATTAAGCCAACGGTTCTTCCTTCAAATCGCAAGACACTCTGTGGTAAAATAAAAAGCGTGGTCGTGAGAGCAATCGAAAGTTACTCTGTTGCCGTTGAACGGCCGCCTCGTTTCTTGATTGATGGACGATTGATCATAATCCGTGGTTTATTTCAACAAATGATCTTTTCATGGCCGCGCGGCTTGGAGTTTGCACTGTGAAAATCCTGCATGTTTTGAAGCATTGTAACTTAAGCAATGGCCATGTGCATGTGGTTGTAGATTTAGCGTGTGCTCAGTCCTCAAAGGGGCACGACGTGGTTGTCGCTTCAGGAGGCGGCCCATACATTTCTCTTCTGGAAGGACACAAAATCAAACATGTAATGATCCCCCAATCCGTACGTGGTGCGCCCAGGGCAGTGTTCGATTTTCATAGCCTACTCAAAACGGAAAATCCAACCGTGGTTCATGCGCACATGATGGGCTCGGCTGCGATTGCATATATACCGACACGGCTAAGGAAAATCCCACTTGTAACAACCATGCATAATTCCTTTGATAACCATTCTTTCCTTATGCGGTTGGGGGACGTAGTCGTTGCTGTGTCCGAGGCAGAGCGTAAGCTTCTGTTGGCGCGGGGATATAGTGCTGATAAGTTGAGAATGGTCTATAACGGACCGGTTGACTCAGTCAGAAAGTACTTAAACCCGACAAATAGCGTCGTTATACCTGCCAAATCAATTATATCGGTCTGCGGGCTTCATCGGCGCAAAAGGGTGAACCTCATCATTGAGGCGTTTGCTCGTTTGGCTAATAATTATGATGATTGGTATTTGGTGATTGTTGGCGAAGGGCCCGACAAGCAGGAGTTGATAGCTTTGAGCAAGAGCCTTGGCCTTGAGACCCGCGTGATCTTTCAAGGGCATCATCCAAATCCACAGCAGCTTTTACAGCAAGCCGCGATATTCGTGAATTTCCCCGATGCGGAGCCGTTCGGTTTAGCGGTAGCTGAAGCCCGCGCAAGTGGCTGCGCAATAGTGGTGGCTGATATCGGGGGGATGCCTGAAGTCGTGGATTACGGTCGGGCGGGTACTGTTCTATCTGAAGTCGATCCAGAGTCGATCGCTCGTTCCTTGGATGGTTTGATGGCTCATCCGAATAGGCTCACCGAACTTCGTAGATCCGCTCAGACGGACCTCGATCGTTTTACTGCGGTGAGGATGGCGACTAATTACGACGCGGTTTATACGGAGGCTTTATCTCGCGTTGCTAGGCGATAATTACTCAATCTGCGATAAGGGGGTATTGATTTGGATATCACTGTTATCCACTCAATATCGATAATCTGTATCGTTTCTATTGTTGGAAACAGCACTGTAAAGTGAGTCCGTATCCGATCAGTTTTGAGATTATTCAGCTCGACTGCGACGGCACTGCCGGTCCGCTCGGAACCTTGCTCGGTGGTTCCGAGCGGGTCGGTGTCAGATGGTTGGATTTCGTCCCGGTCGATTTGGTGTTGTCCCTGGCGGGCGCGTCTTGCTGCGCAGAAGCCCTTTGATACATGCCTTGGCGTGGCACCGAATTCCGATCGACGGTGACGAGGACTCATAGGGTATTCGCAGTGCGGCACCTGTGATTCGCTTAGGCGAACCGGGCGGATTCGCCATGTCCGCTGCGATATCTCCCTGCGCCGATTTCGATTCCAGCGAACTTTGGTGGCTGACCCGCGTGAGCCGGGACGCCAGCCAGATCCGCGTGCTTCTGGCATTGGCTGCAGTCCCTTGTTGCGGCAGCTGCAGGGAGGCGCCAAGGCTCCCCGCTTAGAGCGTGCAGACGGTGCGCAACCGGATGCTGGCCGTCAACGCAGACGGTCCGACAGGGCTGAACGATCGCATGGCGTTGGCCAATCGGCCCAAGCTGGACGCAGCGCAATGACGGGCGCTGGCACAGCGTGGTGGACGGGCGCCTCAAGGATTTTTCCGCCTGGGTCTACGCCTGCTTTGTTGTCAGCATGGACGAAGGCACGCTCGGCCGCCTGGGGTCAGGCGGAGGGGTTTCTGCAAGCTGATGGTCCGCCCGGGCCACCACGGGCAGGATCCGGCAGCACTCGCCGCGTTCAAACAAACTTCCCTGCTAGAGCTTTGGCGGTTTGGGCTGAATCGGACGGCGGGTTCACGCGGTCCTGGCGCGGTCATTCACTGCCCGTTCCAGGTGAGGAGCGGAGCATGGGCCGACCCAAAAGCCAGGATCTGCGTGAGCCTGTCGTGAGCGCGGCAGGGGCGACCTCGCGTCGGCAAGCGGCCAGGCGCTTCGGGGCCGGGGCCGCGACGGCGGGCCGCTGGATGACGGCACTGGCTACGACCGGGATGGTGGCAGCCCGACCGTAAGGGCGGCGCGCCGCTCCAAGCTCGATCCGCACGAGGCGCTCCCGCGTGACCTGATCGCCGAGCAGGACGACATCACCCTGGAAGAGATGCGGGTCCGCCTGCGGGAGGAATGCGCTCTCCCGGTCGGGCTGGGGACGCTGTAGAGTGTCCTCGACGCGCGCGGCCTGATGTTTGAAAAAAAGCCGGCCCACGCGACCGAGCAGGATCGCCCGGACGTGAAGGCTGCCCGCGAAACGTGGTTTGAGGGCCGCCCGGCCTCGATCCCAGCCGCCTCGTGTTCCTCGAGGAGACTTGGACGGCCACCGACATGGCCCGCACCCGCGGGCGCTCACCGCGCGGGGAGCGGTTGCGCTCTCGCGTGCCGCACGGCCATTGGAAGACCACCCTGGTGGCGGGCCTGCGCCTGTCGGAGATTGCTGCGCCGTTCGTGCTGGACCGGCCGATCAACCACGACGTCTTTCAGACCTCCGTCGAGCCCGTGCTCGTGCCCACCTCACCCCAGGCGCCATCGTCGTGAAGGACAAAGTCGGCGGCCACAAAGGCCCGGGCGTGCGCGCGCTCACCGGAGCCGCCGGCGCGCGCGCCGGACTTCAACCCGATCGATCCTCCGACAGGCTCAGGATGAAGGGGGCTTTCTCCAAGCTCAAGGCGCTGCTGCGCAAGGCCGCCGAGCGCACCGTCGAAGGGCTATGGTCGGCCATCGGACAGCTCATCGACACTGTCACGCCAGCCAAATGCGCCAACGTCTTCGCCGCGGCAGAATACGATCCAGATAAAACAGGAAACGCTCTATCGAAAAAACGATCCGCGCAAGCCTGCCGTCCGGCACAGCGATCGAACTGTGGTCGCAGGACGCGGCTTGCATCGATAATAAGAGCAGTCTGCCGCGGCGCTGGTTACGACGTGGGACACGGCCTCCATGTCCAAGGATCGACGCCCGGCGTATGCTTCCATCTTCGGGCGATCTGTCCGAAAAAGGGAAGGGGCGGGCTTGATCCTACCACGCTGCGATGACGAGGCGATCAGCCTGCACGAGGCGGACATCAACCGCTCCATCGCGCCCCGCGTCCACGCCGTGCTGATATTGGGGCGTGCGGGCCGGCGTGGCGCCCATGACGTCATTGTGACAGACAACCTCACTCTGCCGCCCTGCGTCACCGAACTCAGATCGGTGGCGAACGTCTTGCAATTCAAATGCGACAACTGAATCGGCGATCGGATCTTCGTCTCCTATGACGACATCGTCGACTAGGACTGCTACGCCGAGAATCGTCTCATCAACCAACCTCGAAACTTCATATCCCTCGGCCTGCGCGCGTTGGCCTATCGATTATAACAACAGCCAATTGTTTTAATTGGCTGGTTGCAAAAAGTTATCGAGATCCAGCTTTTGAGCGCCCACAGCCGATCCATGGCGTTTTTTGCAAAGCGCCGATCTGCCAGGAGCGCCGGCTGATGCCTGCCATCCATTCCCCGGCCCACACACCCTCGGCCTCACGCGACGAGATTGCCCGCTCGCCCGAGACTTCCGGCAATTTGGCCGAGTGCTATGGCGTCTGCACCCGAACCATCCGCACGTGGCGCAAGCGCAGCCCCGATGCGTGTCAGGATCGCTGGGCTCGACCCCACAAGCTGCCTTAGGTGACCACCGATCAAGAGCCAGCGCGCAATCGTTGCATGTTCCGCCGTTTCATCGGCTTTCCGCGCGACGATCCCGCCTTTATCGCCAGCCACTTTCTGCTGCGTCCGAATTGCGACGCAGTCTACAGCATCTTTGAAACGGAACATTATAACCGCCTTTCGCTCTCGGGTTGGCGCGCAAACGGCACGGCAGATTCAAGGATGATGAGTTCGTCTTCATCAACGGTGACGTGGAGCATCTGCGCGCGCTGCTGGATCTCGATCGTCTCTCACGCAAGTGCCACTTATACGTCGCCGCCGACCGGGTCTCACGCTCCGTACACCTGCCAGTGAAGGAACGAGGAAACCACCGCTTCAACAGTGAGCTTCCTCACGGATACCCTTGGTGTATTTCCATCTACAATTAGCCACACGCTAGCCGGCCGCGGGACTCGCTTCAGGTCCGATACGATTGAAGCTAGCTTCGACCGGTTACGAATCCGAGCGCTAGATTTTTAAAGCTGGACCTGAGAACTGGGGGAGTGCGCGCGATTACTGCACGTACATCATCGTTATTTGTTATCATCGCGACCTTATCGGTCCGCAGAGCCAACTGCGGGTCCACCACTTTCAGCCACTTGAACCCGGATTGTTCGCAGCTGTGCAAGGCCAAACGTTCGAGGGCATGGAGCAATGTACCATCTTTTGGAACTGGCTCTGTCGGGAAGTGGGTTATCTGTAGATTCAGGTCTCGGATAGATCTTAAAGCTTGTGGTCGAGCCCAGAACATGGAACCGGAAGGAAAATCGAGCCTCGCAAAACGATTGATCTTGAACGACATCTGCGCTGCTAGTTCTTTCATGATACTATAATTTTTCATGTATTTAATCCATGGCCGAGCTGGGATCCAGTGATTTGGAAAGACAAGACCAAGGTCTGAATTGTCTTGAAAAGCTCTGATTACACTGGAACAGATATCAACACTCCCAGATAAATTATGGAAGAGATAGCGCCTCCACGCATTGGCATCGATAAGACCATCGTCTTGTTTTGTATGCACAAACAAAGATAGATCGTAACTATCAAGTACGTCATCGAAGGCAATAAATTTTGAAGTCAAATCGCGCCCAATATTCAGTATTATTTTGATATTTACTGTGCCTTTATCCCAGTCATGAAAATGGCTATTTAGAAGACTTGCCTTTTCTATGGTGTCTGTACTCAAAAAAACGTCAACTCGACCAGGTATATTGTCAAAGATTGAACGGATTTCACTAAAGCTGCTACAGTGGAAGCAGTGTGCAATAGCGCAAAGACGCCATCCATCTCTAATATTTCTTGATTTTATGTCAGCAAACGGCACGCCCATTGTTAGCGTGGAAGCATAATTTGGGTGAAACCCCTTGAACACGTTTCTACGTCGAATCGACATGACTGGTCTTGTCAAGTAATGTTGGATGCTCATGTCGGTGATCCTTGTAAATTCGTACCTCGGATGTGCCTATAAATAAAATCAATAGGATTTTAAGAACAAGATCTATTGGCACATATAAATGAAAGCCCGGTTGTTAACATACAAAATCAACGGTTTCTGACATTACAAAGGAAAGTATTGTTATGGGTATTGTCAGTCGGTGGCTTAAATATCGGTGCGATATTAGCATCCGACCTTCACCTCAGGGTTCATTCACGATGCATTTCTTTCGCGCTCCGCCGCATCGAGCCAAGGGGATTAGACGAAGACGTAGGCCGTCATCGTCATCAGCCCATGTCGGTGGATCCCCCTCCAAGATCGGCTTTCGCAGTGGTGGTGATTGAGCTCCTTCTTCGACTGCCGGTGAGCCTGCGCGGTACAAGTACCTGCGTAAGACGCTCATCTAGGGCGGCCGAACCGCGATGCCGACGCTTCGGCAGAGTGATACGCGGCTCGGGCATTGACCGCGTGGGCTGCTGATGCGGGCGCATGCCAATACGGCGGTAATGGCCTTGGCAGCCAAGATGGCGCGTATCGTCCTGGCTTTGCTGAGCCACGGGCGCGTCTATGAGCCGTTGGCCGCAGCCGCGTGATCCGAGCTCGGCCCGCGCGATACGCGTCAGCCTTTCAATGTCTGCGGGCGATGAGAACGAGACGCTCGACCGTCGACCAGTGTTCTGAAAGCCGACCAGCAAAATCAACGTTCGACGCCAACCCCCTTATGAGTCCCCGGGCGCGCGATTCTCCAGCTTGGCCAACAGCTCGCCGGAAGCCCGGATATCTTTACGCGGACTGCTCAGATTAGCGAATCCCGAGGCACCTGCGGACGGGGCGGACCATACGTTTTGCCGCGATGGGGGTGCTGTCGCGCGAGGCCCATCTATAGTCGATGCCCTTCTGGTGTGAGAGCCGGCCGAGAGCCGCCTGTTGCAGGCGGTTTGACACTCAGATTTATTGCCAGTCGCGCAGGCGCCGCCAGCAGGTTATGCCCGACTCGCAGCCTGTTGCTTGAAGCGGCAAGTCCCAGGGGATGCCAAATCGTGCCCCGAACGGGCTGCCCGTCAGCGCAGCCCGTTCGGGCATGCGAAGGCGGTCGTCCTTCCGCGCGGGTCCAGGCGTATCTTCGGGCATGCACGGCCGATCACCGCCCTCTGTTCATCCGAGAGTCGGGACAGGTCTGCCATCGTTGCCTCCAAGCCGCAAATCGACGCCTGAAATCACAAAACGACAAAGTCTGCAATGGTTTGATTCAGGTCATACACTGAGGCAGACAGGGTTCTTCACATTGCGTTCGAAAGGTTCTGATGGGTGCCTCTATACGATCTCTGTCGCCGGCCGACTTCACCTAGATTGCTCAGCCGTCATTCCTGAAATGTTAAACCTGGATGAATAATGATGGCGCAAATCTCTGTGGTAATGGCGACCTATAATGGTGCCGCTCACGTGCGCCAGCAAGCCCTAAGCCTTTTGGCCCAGGCCCAGCTCCCGGCCGAGCTGGTGGTGGCCGACGACGGATCAACAGATGCCACGCTGGACGTCCTACGGGATACGCTCGCCGGTGCGCCCTTCCCAGTGCATCTGCATCAGAACGCGCTGAACAAGGGATATCGACGCAATTTTATCGAAGCGGCGTCGCTCGCGTCCGCGCCACTCGTGGCATTCTGTGATCAAGACGACGTATGGCGGCCCGACAAACTTGCGCGCATGACCCGGGCTTTCGACGATCCAGCTGTAAAATTAGCGTACCATAACGCAGCCGTTACAGATCGCGAGAGCCGCGCCACGGGGCGGCTTTATGGGTCGGACGGTGGCCGCAAAGTAAGTGAGTCGTCTCTCGCCGACCCGTGGTCTTTCTCGTTGGGCTTCACCCAGGTATTCCGGCGGGAGCTCATCGCCTTCACGCCGCTCCACGCGCTGAGCTGCGATTTCCTGTTTCCGCAGGAAAGGCTGGCCCATGATCAATGGTTTTTCTTCCTCGCTAGCTGCTTCGGTCGCATTGCTTTCATCGATGAGGACCTTGTTGCATACCGCCAGCACGAAGCTAATGTATTTGGCGCGATCGACCGCGGGCGGGCGCGGCGGCTGGCGGTATTCAAGGCAACGCTTGATCATAGCCGCGGCCAAGTGGCAGCGCGGGGAGCATCGCTGTCAGCCAAGGAGGCTATTCTCAAAGCGATAGCGAAGGATGAGACACAGGACGGCAGCTGCCGCGCTACGGCGACCGCCCTGGCTGGTCACTACGAGGAGTTCGCCGCACTGTATGCCGACCGGGTTGGCACCTACAGCCACGGCATTGGGAGTAGAACGGCATTCTGGTTGCATCTCCTGGCATCGCGTCGGCGACTTGGGACGCGCGGCCTCGCCTATCCCGCGCGGCATGCCGTCCGGGATCTCGTGTTCGGAGTGCTTCTTGCGTCACTCGCTTCGCCGACGAACGGGCATTGATGTGGGTCCGTACGCGAATTGTATGGTTGAGGGTGAGGTGTGCCTGATTTGACGGAGCGAGCAAGGCGTTCGGAATTGCAGCTTATCGTTGGAGACATTTCGCCGTGCGCAGCGCCTTGCGATCAGTCGGTCGAAACGGTAGGGATCTGAGCCCCTAGCGGGGGTGTCGGGGTGTGGCGCAGTCTGGTAGCGCACCTGGTTTGGGACCAGGGGGTCGTAGGTTCGAATCCTATCGCCCCGACCATTCGATCAGGAGCCTGTCGCGTCAGATGCCCAGTGCCCGCATCTTCCGTCCGTCCCGGGATGCCACGCAATCCGGCCTCGCCCGGACCAAGCAGTGGGTGCTGGAATTTGACCAGACCAGCCCGCGCGAGATCGATCCGCTCATGGGCTGGAATGGATCGTCTGACATGATGCAGCAGGTCCGGCTGGAATTCGACACGGAGGAGGAGGCGGTGGCCTACGCCAAGCGCGAGGGCATCGCCTACCGCGTCGAGCAGCCGGCGAAGCCTGCCGCCCGCAAGGGCTTGTCGTACTCGGATAACTTCAAGTTCAACCGGACTGCCCCCTGGACGCACTGAGGAGTCAGGCGTCCCGCCGCGCCCGCCATGCGGCGTAGGGCGAGTCCCCTGCGGGCCGGATTTGGTCGAGCCGCATCGGCTGCGCATCGAGGGGCTGGCAGAGTTCGGCGTAGATTGTCGCGCTGCCGGCTCCGTATTGCTCGGCCTCCTCTGCCGAGAACGCGAAATAGCCGCGCTTGAAGCCCGCAAGGCGCATCGCGGCGTGGCACATGGGGCAGGGGCGGCCACTCGCATACATCACACAGTCTGAGAGATCGCGGCTCCCGAGGATGCGGCTCGCTTCGCGCAAAGCCACCATCTCGGCATGAGCGCTCGGATCGTTCGTCGCGTGGACGGTGTTGGCTGCCCGTACGAGGACGGTGCCGTCGCGGACAATCACGGCCCCGTAGGGTGCGCCGCCCGTCGTGACGTTCTCGGCGGCGAGGGCAACGGCCTCGCCGATATAGCTCTCGTGCGTGGTCATGATCCCAATTCCCTGCCAACCGCGCTCCAACGCTGGGCGTGGCCAGGAGTTCAGAACGCATAGCGCACCGTGCAGTAGGGCAACGTCTCGGCAAGCAGGGCCTTGAATCGGGCGAGCCACTGGCCTTTCCAGCCAGACCGATAGCGCAGGTTCCGGCCCCCGCCCTCCGAGACTTTGACCTCCTGAATATCCGGCCGCCACAGGAGATCCTCGGCGCGGGGGTGCCAATCCAGGTTCACCGCGTGCAGATCCGCATTGTGGGTCAGCATGATGATCTCGCACTTGAGCTGCGCCTTGGCGGCGTCGGAGAGCGTTCCGTCGATCTCCCTGAAGAGCGCGCGCCACTCCGCTTCCCATCCCTCATGGAGGATGACCGGAGAGAAGTTCGCGTGAACCTCGTAGCCGGCCGCCACGAAATCGTTGATGGCGGCGATCCGCTCCGGCATCGGAGCGGTGCGCACGTCGACGACCCGGGCGATGGCCGCTGGCATGAGGGAGAAGCGGATCCGTGTCTTACCCTGGGGATCGTAGTTCAGCAGGGTGCTGTTCACGGTCTTGGTGGCGAAGGACGCCTTGGCGTTCGGCAAGGTGCGGAACAACGTGATCAGGCTCTCGACGCCGCTGCTGACGGCGGCATCCACCGAGAGGTCACCATTCTCCCCGATGTCATAGACCCAGAAGGCCGGGTCGATCAGGTCCGGCTCGGGCAGGGGACCCTGGCGTCCGGCATGACGGCTGATCGCCGTGCAGGCCTGCTCGATATTCACGAACAGGGAGATCGGGTTCGCAAAGCCCTTGCGGCGCGGCACGTAGCAATAGGCGCAGGCCATCGCGCAGCCGTTGGAGGTCGAGGGCGCGATGAAGTGGGCGCTCCGGCCATTCGGCCGCATCGACAGGCCTTTCTTCACCCCGAGCACCAGGGTCGAGCGCTTGATCCGCACCCAATCCTCGACGGATCCGGCATTCCCATGCAGATCGGGGATGTTCCAGTGCGAGGGAACGGTGATGCGTTCGGCATCGGGGAAATGCGCGAGGATTTCCCGGCCGAGCGGGTAGTCCGGCACCGTCGGTTCCTGGTAGATTTTCCGGATCTCGAGGAGATCGCGCGTGAGGGCCATGGCAGATCCAGGGCCCGGACGTGGCCCGAACCGGATATGGTGTCCCGACGGCCGGGGCGAAGTGGCTTGCGACCTGCCGCCCGAGCATCACGCCGGTCCGATCACCAGGATAACGATGCGCGATCGCGGGTGTGAGGCACGCTCCGGCGCTGAACTTGCTTCAGCGGTCCGCGCGCTTCAGCAAAGATCGTACAAATTCAGACCGTCGGTGGACGTCGACCATGCCGCAACCTTATCGTGCGAATCATGGTGAGCGACCAAGCGCACTGAATGGACAGGCGATGACCGTTCGGGATCAGGAGATGTCTGTTCCAATTGATCCGGGCCTCAATGAGCTTGCCGGTCCCGCCCGCGCGCTCGTTCGGCGGGACCAACTCGCGGCCATGCGGGGAAGCGTCCTGTCGGCCATGCCGGTCAACATGCTGCTCGGGCTGGCGAGCACGCTGGTGGCGTATCGCAGCGGGCACGGCGAGGTCGGCGCCGCTTGGTTCGCGGTCTCCACGCTTGCCAACTTTCTCCGCATCGGCCTGTGCCGCGCACCCTGTCTCGGTCTGGCCCTGACGCCGGACACGACGCCGGCCATGGCCGCCGCCGCGGCGCAGTCGATCGAGCGGCATCTGCGCGCCTGCATCGCGGCGGCGTTGCTGTCCGGCTTGGTCTGGGCCTGCCAGCCGCTGCTCTGTGAGGGCTACACCTCGGCGCAGGCCCTGTTCTACCTCGTGATCACCTGCGGCATCACCGCTGGCGCGGTGACGCATGGGACCGCCTACGCGCGGATCCCGCTGGCCTTCATCCTGCCGCCACTGCTCTCGGTTGTCGCCTGCCTCGCCGCGGTCGGCGATTTCGACCGGAACTGCCTTGTGGCCTGCGTGCTGCTGTACCTCCTGGCGCTGACGCACACGGCCTTCCGGAGCGAGGCCGGGTTCCGCGAGTCGAGCCGCTTGAAGAACGAGGCGACTGCGCTGGCACGGTCGCGCGCGGAGGCCCATGCGCGTGTCAGCGCCCTGGCCGACGAGATGCGCCGGCGCGCCACGCACGATGACCTGACTGGCATCCTCAATCGGGGCGGCTTCATCCAGCAGGCTGAAGAGCGCCTTCAGGCTGCCCCGATCAGTCTGCTGTTGCTCGATCTCGATGGCTTCAAGCTCGTCAACGACGTCTATGGCCATAAGGCCGGGGACCGGGTTCTGATCGAGGTCGCCCGGCGCATCAGCGCCGAACTGCCCGAGGATAGCTTGGCGGCCCGTCTGGGAGGCGACGAGTTCGCCGTGCTGTACGATCCCATCGCGGCCGGCGTTCCCCCCGAGCGACTCGCGGCGCGTCTCGTGGCAGCGGTCGCGCAGCCCCTCGACGGGTTCGACGCCGGTCGGATCGGAGTGAGCATCGGCGTCCATTCGGGCCGGGAACCGAGCCTGACGGAGATGCTGAGCTGCGCCGATGCGGCCCTGTATGCCGCAAAGGCGGCCGGCCGAAACTATTACCGCATGTTCGATACGGGCCTGCGCGAGCGGCTTCAGATCCGCCGCGACCTGGAGCGCGACCTCTCGACCGCCCTCGCCGAGGCCGCCCTGGAGGTCTGGTTCCAGCCGATCTACGCCATGGACGCGGAGACGCTGGTGGGTCTCGAGGCGCTGGTGCGCTGGCAGCATCCGCGGCTCGGCTGGATCGCGCCGCCCGATCTGGTCGCCACGGCGGCGACGGCAGGGCTGACCGAGTCGCTGCTCCGCTTCATCCTCGAACAGGTCTGCGCGATGATGCAGATCCTGCGCGGCCGGGGGCTCGAGACGGTCCGGGTCGCCATGAACGTCTCCCCCCAGGAAATGGCTCAGGTGCCGGTGGACGAGATCGTCATCGAGCGGCTGAAGAGCCTCGACCTCCCGCCCGCGATGCTGGAAATCGAGATCACCGAGGAGACGGCGCTCGATATCGGCGCTGTTCTGGGCAAGCTGCAGGCTCTCTCGCGCGCGGGCGTACGGGTGGCCCTCGATGATTTCGGTATCGGATACTCGTCGCTCTCGTCTCTGCGCCAACTCCGGGCGGATCGCATCAAGATTGATCGTAGCTTCGTCACGGGTCTCAACGCTTCCGACGACAAGCGCGGCCTCGTGCTCGCGGTCCTCGGACTCGGACGCATACTTGGGCTCGAGGTCGTGGCCGAAGGCGTCGAGTCGGATGAGGATCTGCGCACCCTTCAGGCGATGGGCTGTCCATTCCTCCAGGGCTACCATCTCGGCCGGCCGATGACGGTGCCTGTCCTCGAGACGACCCTCTTGTCCGGCCGTATTGCCGCGGCCTGACCAGCGGTACGGATCCCCGGGCCTCCTGCCCGCGATCCAGGGTCGGTCCGTTGACGCGGATGTGAGCGCCGCGACGCAACCCTTCGCCCGATCATGCATTGCACAGGGCCCGCGCCACCTCGACCGAACGACTTGGGATGATGGGGACCGGCACGCCTGCGACGCCCGGTCTCCGCAACCTGAGATGCGCGCGTGTATCGCATGTCCCGGCGGCCGCAGGTCGTGAAAGCCGAATTCCGGTAATGACCTCTTGAAAACCTCCGTTTTCCACCTGCGGTGTTTCGGCGGGGTTATTGCTTAACCAAACCTGTGCGGCATGGTGGCCGCTCAAATGATCATGGATATTGTCATGCGCGCAGCGCGCAAGCGCCACGCCGTCTGCCGGATCGCTGCCGTTTGGGCAGCCTGGGCGGCGCCCGCATGCGCCGAGATGCGCATCGAGGCGGCCAAGATCACAGGCGGCGACCTCTGGATCATCGGGTATGCCGACGACGCAAATTCCGAAATCACGCTCGATGGCCGGTTTCCGCAACGGACGGATAGCAACGGCTATTTCGAGTTCCGCGTCGTCTATCATCCGGCAACCTGCATCGCGATGCTCCAGACGCCGAAGCAATCCCGCAGCGTCGTCGTCAGCGGCTGCGGGCAGCAGGGGCCGCAGGCGCCCGGACTCGTCGGACCACCCGGGCCGCAGGGCCTCCGGGGCGAGACGGGCCCGAGGGGTGAGGTCGGCCCGGCCGGCGAGCGTGGTGGACCGGGGCCGGCGGGACCACCTGGCCCGGCGGGCGTTGCAGGCCCGCAGGGCCTTCAGGGCGAACCCGGGCGGCCTGGACCGGCCGGCGAACCCGGAACCGCTGGCGAGGCCGGCCGGACCGGGCCGCCCGGTCCCCCAGGACCCCGTGGCGCCCAGGGACCGGCGGGTCCGCTTGGGTCGGCGGGTCCGGCCGGAAAGGTCGCGCCCCCCGGTGCACTGCAGAAGGCGCCGCCCGTCCAGCGACGGGTACCACCCAAGCCGCGCTTGGATCGGGAAGCGCCGCCTCCCGACCGGGCACCCGAAGTCGAGCCGGGCGGAGGCGTGACCTCCGAAGACCGGTACTGAGCCGCGCGCCTCCGCCCTTGTTCGGCTGAGGCTGCGCAGCCCGCACCGTGCCGGGTCAGATCCGGTAGTGGTCCCGGTACCAGCGGACGAACTGCGCGACGCCGACCTCGATCGGCGTGCTCGGCGCGTACCCGACCGCGGCGGCAAGGTCCTCGACATCGGCGTAGGTGGCCGGCACGTCGCCCGGCTGCATCGGCAGGAACTCCTTGCGCGCCTTGCGGCCCAGGCATGTCTCCAGGATCTCGATCAGGCGGAGGAGCTGTACTGGCTGATGAGTGCCGATGTTGTAGACCCGGTAGGGGGCACTGCTGGTGCCGGGATCGGGCGCGTTAGCGTTCCAGTCGGGATTGCTGCGCGCGGGCGCACCCGCAAGGCGAATGACGCCTTCGACGACATCGTCGATATAGGTGAAATCGCGCCGCATCTGCCCATGGCCGAACACCCGGATCGGCTCATCCGCCAGGATCGCCCGGGTGAACAGGAACAATGCCATATCGGGCCGGCCCCACGGTCCGTACACGGTGAAGAAGCGCAGGCCACTGCACGGGATACCGTACAGATGGCTGTAGCTGTGGGCGAAGAGTTCGTTGGCCTTCTTGGTTGCCGCGTAGAGGCTGACCGGATGATCCACGTTCTGGTGGACCGAGAACGGCATCTGCGTCACGGCACCGTAGACCGAGCTTGACGAGGCGTAGAGGAGGTGCCCCACGCCCGCATGCCGGCAGCCCTCCAGCACGTTGAGGAAGCCGTCGATGTTGCTCCGCGCGTAAGCATGCGGATTCTCGATCGAGTGGCGCACGCCCGCCTGCGCGGCGAGGTGGATGACCGTGTCGAAGGTCCGCTCCCGGAAGATCGCCTCCGTGGCGGCACGGTCGGCCAGATCGATCTTGCGGAACGAGAAGCGATCGAAGGGCTCGAGCGCGGCGAGGCGGCCGTCCTTGAGGGCGACATCATAGTAATCGTTGAGGTTGTCGAGCCCGACGACAGTGCACCCGGCCTCCAGGCAGCGTCGGGCTACGTGAAAGCCGATGAACCCGGCTGCACCAGTCACCAGGACATGCTTCATGGCGCGCTCCGCGGCTGCAGCACGACCCGGACGACGGAGTCGCGACGGCGATGGGCTCTAGCGTATCAAGCTCCGCATATACCTGCCTCGATGCCGGATTGTAGCCTCTTCCGGCTGCCGACGGGGCGCGGCACCGGGCTTCAGGCCGTCTCGGGTGGCCCCGCGGAGAAGCCCGGGGCGAGCGCCGCTCAGCCCACCGGCCGCAGCGCGTCCCCGCGCGCGATTGCCCCGCCGGCGATCACCTCCGCGTAGACCCCGAGGTCGCGGTGGCCAAGCCGCGCGTCGAGGGTCCAGGGGATATCGCAATCCCGGATGCCGCTGACCGGGTCGACGTTGGTGGCCGCGCAGCGCACGGTCCGCTTGGTGATCTTGAGCCGCAACCCGCTCGGTGCCTCGATCACCCGGCCGACCATCTCCAATTCGGCGAAGGGCGCCAATCCCTCGACAAGCAGGTTGCCGCGGAAGCGCAGGGGGTCGACCGGCGTGCCGAGATAATCCTCGACCGCCGCCACGCTCGCCCGGTTGATCAGCGAGACGTAGCCGATCGGGGAATCCGTGAACCGGTATTGCGGCGGGGCGGCCAGCACCCTGGGCTCACCGCGTAGGCTCTCGGGGATGAAGCGCCGCATCAGCTCCGCCAGCCCCTCCCGGCCGGCTTCCGTGTCCAGGCGGAAGGACTGCGTCGCGCCGAAGCCCTCCACATTAAGCGTCGCCGTGTCGTCGTCGTAGCGGGTGCGCAGCCGGGCCAGCGCCTCGTCGCGCATCAGCATCAGATACTTGGTCTTCGGCTGGTGCCGGGGCGCGACCTCGGTGAAGCCCGACGGGCCGTTCTCGATGGCGTAGAGCCGGTCGCCGGGAAAAAATCCGCTGGTTTCGAGATCCGCCCGTTCGACGGGTTCAGGGCTCAGGCCCTTCACCGGATAGCGATAGAGGGCGCTGATATGAATCGCATCGGTCATGCGCGCAGCGTGGCCCTGAAATGATCCGGCGCGCAAGGGCTTTGCCGGCCCTTGTGGTGCGCATATGCAACACCACATCCGCAGGACCGGCGGCCACCAATGGCGCCGGGGTCCTCACGCGGCAGAGTGCCGGAGGGCGACGTTTCGGTGGCGCCGCGCCTCACCATGGGCGGCGGATGCCGGTACGGGAGGGTTGTGCATGAATTTCGAGAAATACACCGAGCGCGCCCGCGGCTTCGTGCAGGCGGCTCAAAACCTCGCGATGCGCGAGGGACATCCCCAGCTTCAGCCTGGTCACCTGCTGAAGGTGCTGCTCGACGATCCGGAGGGCCTGTGCGCCGGCCTGATCGACCGCGCGGGCGGACAGTCGCGCGTGGCGCTGGCCCAGACCGAGCAGTGGCTGGCCAAGCAGCCGAAAGTCTCGGGCAATGCCGCGGCACCGCAGGCGACGCGCGAGCTGATGCGCCTGTTCGACACCGCCGAGAAGGCTGCCGAGAAGGCGGGCGATTCCTACGTCACGGTGGAGCGGCTGCTCCTCGCCCTGGCGGTGGAGAAGGATTCCGAGGCCGGCCGCGCGCTGCAGGCGGCGGGCGTCACCCCCGCCTCGCTCAACGCCGCGATCAATGCTTTGCGCAAGGGCCGCACCGCCGACAACGCCTCGGCCGAGAACGCCTACGATGCGCTGAAGAAATACGCCCGCGACCTCACCGAGGCCGCCCGGGACGGCAAGCTCGACCCGGTGATCGGCCGCGACGAGGAGATCCGGCGGACCATCCAGGTCCTGTCCCGGCGCACCAAGAACAACCCGGTGCTGATCGGCGAGCCCGGCGTCGGTAAGACCGCGATCGTCGAAGGCTTGGCCCTGCGCATCGTCAATGGCGACGTGCCCGAGAGCCTGCGGGACAAGAGCCTGCTCGCCCTCGACATGGGCGCGCTGATCGCCGGTGCGAAGTATCGCGGTGAGTTCGAGGAGCGGCTGAAGGGCGTGCTCTCCGAGGTCACGGCGGCCGAGGGCGGCATCATCCTGTTCATCGACGAGATGCACACGCTGGTCGGTGCCGGGAAGGCGGACGGGGCGATGGACGCCTCGAATCTGCTGAAGCCCGCGCTCGCCCGCGGCGAGCTTCACTGCGTCGGCGCGACCACCCTCGACGAGTACCGCAAGCACGTGGAGAAGGACGCGGCGCTCGCCCGGCGCTTCCAGCCGGTCTTCGTGTCGGAGCCGACCGTGGAGGACACAGTCTCGATCCTGCGCGGCCTGAAGGAGAAGTACGAGCAGCACCACGGCGTGCGCATCCAGGATTCCGCCCTGGTGGCGGCCGCGACGCTGTCGAACCGCTACATCACCGACCGGTTCCTGCCCGACAAGGCGATCGATCTCGTCGACGAGGCCGGTTCGCGCCTACGCATGCAGGTCGATTCGAAGCCTGAGGAGCTCGACAACATCGACCGCGAGATCGTCCGGCTGAAAATCGAGGGCGAGGCGCTCAAGAAGGAGACCGATTCCGCCTCCCGCGACCGGCTGGTCCGGCTGGAGAAGGAACTCGGCGACCTGGAGGAGCGCTCGGCGGCGATCACCGCCCGCTGGAAGGCCGAGAAGGACAAGCTCGGCACGGCCGCCGGCCTCAAGAAGAAGCTCGACGAGGCCCGCAACGACCTCGCTGCGGCTCAGCGCCAGGGTCAGTATCAGCGCGCCGGTGAACTCGCCTATGGGGTCATCCCCGGCCTGGAGAAGCAGCTCGCCGAGATCGAGGCCAAGGCGGAGAACGGCCGCGATGCGATGATGGAGGAGGCGGTCACGCCCGCCCACGTCGCGGGCGTCGTCTCCCGCTGGACCGGCGTGCCGGTCGACAAGATGCTGGAGGGCGAGCGCGAGAAGCTGCTGGCCATGGAGGATGCGCTGTCCAAGCGCGTCGTCGGCCAGCGGGAGGCGGTGGAGGCGGTCTCGACCGCGGTCCGCCGGGCCCGCGCCGGGCTGCAGGACCCGAACCGGCCGATCGGCTCGTTCATGTTCCTGGGCCCGACGGGCGTGGGCAAGACCGAGCTGACCAAGGCGCTGGCCGGCTTCCTGTTCGACGACGACACGGCGCTCGTGCGCATCGACATGTCCGAGTACATGGAGAAGCACGCGGTCGCCCGGCTGATCGGTGCGCCTCCGGGCTATGTCGGCTACGAGGAGGGCGGTGCCCTCACCGAAGCTGTGCGGCGGCGGCCCTATCAGGTCGTCCTGTTCGACGAGGTCGAGAAGGCGCATCCGGACGTGTTCAACGTCCTGCTGCAGGTTCTCGACGACGGGCGGCTCACCGACGGGCAGGGGCGGACGGTCGACTTCCGCAACACGCTGCTGATCATGACCTCAAATCTCGGGGCCGAGTATCTGGTGAACCAGCCCGCGGGCCAGGACACCGAGGCGGTCCGCGAGGAGGTGATGGGCGTGGTGCGCGGTCACTTCCGGCCGGAATTCCTGAACCGGGTCGACGAGATCATCCTGTTCCACCGCCTCGCGCGGTCGGAGATGGGGGCGATCGTCGAGATCCAGCTCGGGCGCCTGCAGAAGCTCTTGGACGATCGCAAGATCACCCTCGACGTGGACGAGGACGCCAAGAGCTGGCTCGCCGACAAGGGCTATGACCCGGCCTACGGGGCGCGGCCGCTGAAGCGGGTGATCCAGAAGAACGTCCAGGATCCGCTGGCTGAGCTGGTGCTCTCCGGCAAGGTCCATGATGGCGAGACGGTCCCGGTCCGCCTCGGTCCGATGGGGCTGATGATCGGCGACGTTACGGTCGGCACCGAGCGCCGGCCGGTCCATGCGACCCTGAACTGAGCCCTCGGGACGCACCGAGAAAAAGGAGGGCGGCGGCCACGATGTGGCGCGCCGCCCTTTTTTGTTCGTGACCCGCGGAAGGCGTCAGGCGGTCGCCATCGGTCTTCTGCGGGCCAGGATCGCGAGCTGGAGAACCAGGGCTGCCATCGCGACCCCGGCCGCCGCGACTGGCAGAGCGGCGGTGCCCGCCATTGCCATGACCACGCCCCCGAGGGCCGCGCCCACCGCGCCACCCAGATAATTCGCCGAGCTGTTCAGCGCGACGGCGACGCTGCCGTGATCGGGCTTGAGCCCGAGCAGGGTGTGTTGCTGCGGCGCCTGTGAAGCCCAACCCATCGCACCCCAGATCAGCAAGGGCAGGTAGCCCGGAGATCCGAGTCTGAGCAGGACCGGAAGCGCGGCCAGCGTCAGGGCCAGGATGGTCAGGATCAGGGCCATCAGTCCCCGGGGGGCGCCCATCCAGTCAATCAGCGGGCCGACCGCGAAGCTGCCAATGAGGCCACCGACACCCCAGGCCCAAAAACACCGCGCCGCGGCCTCGCCAAGCCCCGCGCGGTCGAGGAGCGGCGCCACGGAGGTGTAGAGGCCGAGGCTGGCCACCGCGGTCAGAAATGAGACGGCCACGGTGGCGACGATCCAAGGGTCTGCAAGGAGCGCGACCCGCGCTCGCCAGGACGGCGGTTCAGCGGCTGGAATGTCGGGCAGGCGCAGGAGGATCGCAGCGGTCGCCAATGCACCGAGCACCGCGACCAGCGTGAGCGTGCCCTGCCAGCTGAGACGCTCCGCGATCCACAGCCCGGCCGGCACGCCGACCACGGTGCCGGTGCTCATGCCGCCGAGCGTGAAGCCCAGCGCGCGGCCCTTGCGGTGCGGCTCCACCAGCGCGGTCGCTGCGGCGACCGCCACCGGCGCGTAGAGGCCGGCGGCGAGGCCGGCGAATGCCCGGACCAGGAGCAGCTACAACAGGCTGCCTGCCCAGGCGCTCAGCGCGTTGGCGAGGCCGAAGACCGCGAGCGCCAGTGCGAGGATCTTTCGGATCGGTCGCCTGGCCAGCAGCGTGGCGCAGACCGGAGCAGCCAGGGCGTAGGTCAGGGTGAAGACGGTAACGGTTTGCCCGGCCTCGCCGGACGTTATCCCGAAGCTCGACCCGATCCCCGGCAGCAGGCCGGCGACCACGTAGGCATCCAGGCCCAGGGCGAACATTCCGAGGGCGAGCACAGCGATCCGTTCCATGGCACACACCGCTTTACGATGTACGACGAACACCGTACATTATCGCAGCGATGAGCCCACGCAAGTTCCTCCATCCGGATGCCGCGGAGCTGACGCTGCACCGGATCCTGTTCGCACTGAGCGACCCGACCCGGCTCGCCGCGGTCTCGGAGCTGATGGACGGCGCCGAGCATTCGTCCGGCGATCTTCTCGCGCAGAGTGTGCCGCGCTCGACGATGACGCATCACCTCAAGATCCTGCGCGAGGCCGGCGTGACGCGCACCCGGCCCGAGGGGATGCGGTGCCTGATCTCGCTCCGGCGCAACGATGTCGATGCGCGCTTCCCCGGCCTGCTGGACGCAATCATGGCGCACGGTCGTTCGGGCAGAAGCGCCGACTCCCGTGCGGCGGCGTCCTAAGCGCGTCGGATCGCCCGCGCCAGATCGGCCGCCTGATCGCGATCCCGGCAGATCATCCAGAGGTCGTCGTGGCCCGAGAGTTCGGCATCGTACAGGTCGATGAATGCGGCCGGCGGTGCTGCCAGATCGGGCCAATGGAACAGGCGGAAACCCAGCGCTTCGAGCACCGGCAGGATCGGTGCGAGATCCCACGGCATGTTGCTGGTCAGCGTCGCGTCGAGGCGACCGGTCGCCAGGAGGGCGGCGTCAGAGATCGAGCCGCCCTCGCTCCAGGGAAACCAGCCCCGACCGTAATCCAGTGTGTAGCGCTGCGCTGAGACCGCGAGCCAGCCGACATGGCCGGTGCGCGTGGCCGGACGCTCCAACACCCGCAGCGGTTCGGTCGGGCGGCCGCCGAGGGTCGGAGCCCAGAGGGCGCGGCCCTCGCTGGCGGCGAGCAGGATGCCGCGCGCCGTCTCCGGCGGCCCGATAGGGGCGGGACCGGCGCGGTCCTCGTTCCAGACCGGCAGGTTCATCACGCCGATGCGCGGCCAGCCCGAGCGACAGGCCGCCACCATCACGCCCCAGCCCGTGAGGCCGCCCGCGAAGGGGCGGGTCCCGTCGATCGGGTCGGCCACGAAGGTCCAGGCGTCACGGGCGAGCATCGTCGATGCGGCGGCGTGGCCTAGATCGCCAGCCGTCTCCTCCTCGATCAGGTCGGGCCCGAATCGCGCGTGGAGCAGCCGGCTGACGGCGAGGTCGGCCTCGGTGAGGGCTTGGCCCAGATCCGGGCCCTTGTTGGTCATGTCCAGCCCGGCCGCTCGCATCCGCAGGGCGAGGGGAGCGGCCTCCTCGACGAAGGCCAGCATCCGGGCGAGGACATCCTGCGCGGGGGCATCGGACGGAACAATCATGCGGCGAACAACGCGGGATAGCGGAGCATCAGTGCCTGGACGAGCACCAGCGTCTTGAGATCGGGGAGACGTCCCGAGCGGGCGGCCTCGGCCAGCTCAGCGAGGGAGACCTCCATGGGCAGGACCTGCTCACCCTCCGCGTGCAGGCCGCCGCCGGGCGCAACCTTATCGGCTTGGCCGTAGGGGGCGAGGTAGAGCCAGAGGCGCTCCGAGGACACGCTCGGCATGCTGTAGGCATGCGCCACGCGCTCCAAACGCCGGAGGCGGACGCCCGCCTCCTCCATGGCTTCGCGGATCGCGGTCGCCTCGGGCTCACCCCCGTCGAGGCCGCCGGCCGGGGCCTCGTCGAGGTCGGCCGGCTCACCCCAGAAGGCCGGTCCGATCCGGGCCTGCCGCACGAGCAGCGCCACGCGCCGCTCGGGGTCGTAGGGCAGGACGCAGGCCGCCTCGCCGTGATCCTCCAGCGCCCGGGGTACGGTGCTGCCATCGGGCAGGGTCAGTGTGGCGATCCCGAAGGTGTTCCACCCACGGTGGATCACCTTCAGCGGCAGCGCGGCCGGCATCTCGCTCATCGGGACGCGTCAGCTCTTGGTGCTGGAGGCGGTCTGCCCGAACATCACCTTCTTGGCGTCCTCGCTCATGGTCTTCCCGAAATCTGGATTGACCTCCGGCGCCCGGGCATAAGCCGCCTTGGTGGCGGGCCGCTCGGCGATGTCCGAGAACCAGCGCTTCAGGTTCGGGTGATCGTCGAGGTTCTGGCCCTGCTTCTCCCACGGCACGATCCAGGGATAGCAGGCCATGTCGGCGATGGTGTATTCGGACCCAGCGACGAACGCACGGTCGGCCAGGCGCCGGTCGAGGACGCCGTAGAGCCGGTTGGTCTCGTTGACGTAGCGCTTGATCGCATACTCGATCTTCTCGGGTGCGTATTGCGAGAAGTGGTGGTTCTGGCCGAGCATCGGGCCCAGCCCGCCCATCTGCCAGAACAGCCATTGCAGCACCTCGGCCCGACCGCGCAGATCGCCCGGGATGAAGCGGCCGGTCTTCTCGGCGAGGTAGAGCAGGATCGCGCCCGACTCGAACAGCGAGACCGGGGCGCCGCCACCCACCGGCTCGTCGTCGACGATCGCCGGCATGCGGTTGTTGGGGGCGATCTTCAAAAATTCCGGGTTGAATTGCTCGCCTTTGCCAATATTGATCGGACTAATTTTGTAAGGCAGCCCCGCCTCTTCGAGAAACATCGTGATCTTGTGGCCGTTCGGCGTCGGCCAGTAGTAGAGATCTATCATCGGCTTACGTCCCACGATGCCCCCGCCGGGAGGGAAGTGGGCCTGCGGGGTGCATCGGTCAAGCTCTGGCTTGAGACCGCTCGTCCGCCGCGTCGCGCGCGAAAGCATCCCGGATGGGCTGGTCTTCCAACCAAACCACCTTATCCTGAGGCGCCGAAGCGGAGCGCAGGCCTCGAAGGAGACTTCCAGCCAGCCGTGCGAACCCTGGATCCCTCCTTCGACGCCCGCTGACCCGAGCACCTCAGGATGAGGTCGAGGGGGGGACAAGCGGTTTCGGGTGGCCCCTCAGAGCCGCGACACGTAAGCCGCCAGATCCTTGATGTCGGCCTCGCTCAGCTCCTGCGCGACCTCGTTCATCGCCGGGTCGTAGCCCGGCCGGGCGTTCGACTTGTAGCCGGCCAGCGCCTTGGCGAGATACTCCTCCCGCTGATCGCGGATCCGCGGGATCGCGTCCCGGCCGGCGAGGTCGGCGCCGTGGCAGGAGCTGCACTGGTGCTTGGCGACCAGCGCCTGCCCCCGGGCCATCAGGGCCGGATCGGCTGGGTCGCCGGCCCGGGTCGGCGGCGGCAGCGTTCCGACCGCGTCCGCATAGGCGCGCAGATCGTCGTCGGAGAAGCCGGCGGCGATGTCATTCATCGGCGCCGCCTCGCGCTGCTTCTCGCGGAATTGGAACAGCTGCGTGACCACGTAATCCGGCTTCTGGCCGCCGAGCGAGGGCACCCCCTCGGTCTCGGACGTACCGGCACCGTGGCAGGCGATGCAGGGGGCGAGACGCTCCTGCACCGCCGCATCCGGGGCGGCGAACGCTGCACCGGAGAGCAGCGTGCCGAGGGCTGGGATCAGCCCCCGGATCATGCGTGTACGAACGAGGTGCTGCATCACTTGCCGTAGCTGATCCGGTAGATCGCACCGTTATAGTCGTCCGAGACGAGGAGCGCGCCGTCCTTGGCGACGAGAACGTCGACCGGGCGGCCGACATACTTGTTGTCCTGGAGGAAGCCGGTCAGGAATGGTTCGGGCGCGCCGGCCTTGCCGTCCGCGCCAGGCTTGGCCACCACGACGGCGCCGCCGAGCTTGGTGGTGCGGTTCCACGAGCCGTGCTGGGCGATGAAGATCGCGTCGCGGTAGGCCTCCGGGAACTGCGTGCCGGTGTAGAACCGCATGCCCAGCGAGGCGGTGTGCGGTCCGAGCAGGGCCGCCGGTGCGGTGAATTCCGCGCAGGAATGGCCCCAGCCGTATTCCGGATCCGTGAAGGTGCCCTGGTGGCAGTACGGGTATCCGAAATGCTGCTTGCCCGGTTCCGTGAGCACGTTCAGCTCGTCGTTCGGGATATCCTCCGAGACCCAGTCCCGGCCGTTATCAGTGAACCAGAGCTGCTTGGTCTTCGGGTTCCAGTCGAAACCCACGGTGTTGCGCACGCCCCGGGCGATGACCTCGGCGTTCTTGCCGTCGAGGTCGATCCGGCGGATCTGGGCGTGGGTGTCGGGCGGCATCACGATGTTGCCCGGCGCGCCGACCGGAACGTAGAGCTTGTTGTCCGGGCCGATGGCGATGAACTTCCAGCCGTGGGCCTCGTCCTTGGGCAGGTCGTCGTAGACGAGGGTCGGCTTCTCCGAGCCGTCGAGATGCTTCTCGATGTCGTCGTAGCGCCAGATCTTGGAGAGCTCGGCGACGTAGAGGGCGCCGTCGTGGAAGGCGACGCCGTTCGGCCGGTGCAGGCCCGACGCGATGGTCTTGATCTCGCGCTTCCCGTCCGGCCCCGCCTGCGGCATCACCGCGTAGACCTTGCCCACGGTCCGGCTGCCGACGAACAGCGTGCCGTCCGGCGCCTGGGTCATCTCGCGGGCGTTGGCGATGCCGCTGGCATAGACCTCGATCTTGAAGCCGTCCGGCACCTTGAGCTTGTCGAGCGGCAACTTGGCGACCGGCGTCGCCAGCGGCGGGCCGGCCACCGGCGCGAGCTTGGCAGCCGCGCCACCCTCGGGGCGGCCGTAGAGGGCATCGCCCTTCTCGACCGCCTTGACGGGTGCGGGCGGGGCGGCGGAGGCGGGGGTCTCCTGCGCGCGCGCGGTGCCGGGGGCGACGGCACCCAGGCCCAGGCAGGTGAGGGCAGCGGCGAGGCTGCGGGTCAGGAGCGGCTTGCTTGTGATCTTGCAGGTCGGCGTCATGGTCTCTCCCGATGCGGCCGGCTCACGACTGGCGCGCGTGTTCTGCACTCTTTATTCAACGAGAAGCTTCAAGACGCGACCCGCCGGACGGAGCTTGATGCGACAGCGCGTCCCGGCCGTAACCCGATGCCCGATTACGGCCGCGGCGGGTTCATCCGTGCCTGCGCGACGAAGCGGTCGCCGTCCTCCCGGAGCAGTAGACGATCGGCCACCAGCGCATCCACCGCGCGGGCGACGGCATCTCCGTAAGCAGACGTGTCCGGGTAGCGCTCGGCCAGCGACGGGCGCGGGTCGCCCCTGGCGTCGCGCTCGGCCTTCGTGGCCGCGAAGGGCAGAAGGCTGCCCTCCCGGTCGCACAGTTCGCCGGCCGGGAACGGCTCGGCATAGAGGTTCCAGCCGGTATGGGTGCCGCGCGGCACGGCCACGGCGGGGAGGCGGATGCCGGCGATGTCCTGCCCGTCCGCATCGACCCGCGGCACCAGGGGCCGGTATTGCGGGCCCGCCTCGGGATGCGGATCGACGTAGGTCGGGAAGCGGGCGATCGCGTTGGTGACGGTCGCGACCGCGAGGCCGGGCGTGTACGGGAAGCCCGTGGCGGCCGGCTCCACCAGGGTCCCGTCCGACAGGCGCGGCACCCGGCTCGCCGGCGGGGCCTTCCCGTCGCGCACCCATTCGTCGAGATCGACCAGCAGGGCGCGCAGGGCCGGGCCGGGATTGAGCGTGTTGCGCGGGTTGGCGCAGGGCCCCTTGTCGGAGGCGAGGCCGGAACGGCCGTAATGGAAGCCGCCCGCGATCAGGTAGGCCCGGGCCGTGTCGGGCAGATCGACATCGGTCTTGCCGAGGGGGTCGGTGGTCAGCAGCGAGGCGCCCTTCTGCCAGTACTCGGTCTCGGTGTTCACATCCATCCAGAGGGGATCGAAGCCGTCGCCGCGCAGCAGCGCGCCGCGCCGGCCCGTCACCGGATCGTGCTGGAGGGCGGCCGAGAACGGGAAGGCGTTCTCCGGGTAGAGGTGATCCTCGTGCTGCGTGTTGGTGCGCGAGGGCTGGGCGAAGCGCGCGTTGAGGAAGACGCCGCCGACACCCGAGATATGGGCCAGCATCCCGTCGAACACGCGGGCGCCGGCCTCGTCCCGGTTGAAGCCCTGATGGACGAAGTCGCGCAGGAACCGGCCACTCTGCGAGATGCCCAGCGCCAGGGCGCGTTGCACGCCGCCCCCCGCCGGATTGTCGGCCGCCTGCCCGCGCAGATAGGCGACCACGTCGCGCGTGGCGGCGAAGCCGAGGCCCAGGACCTTCGGACCCACGGCCTCGTAGGTGAACTCGTAGAGCGAGCCGGGCTGCGGCTTGGTACCCTCGGGCAGCAGCTTGAGCTGTTTCGGCCCCGCGAAGGTCCAGGCGGCGCGCGGCACCGGCTGGGGCGGATCGGCCTCCCGGCGCCGGACCGTCAGGGTGGCGTTCGGCTGATCCGTCCCGGCCGCCGCGAAGGTCAGGTAGAACGGGGCCTCGGTCGGGCCGCGGGTGCCGCTGACCAGCTCGTCCCGCACGAGGGCGGTGATCGGCTTGCCGTCCCGGGTCGCGACGGGCACGTCGATCGCCATGCCGCCGTTCTGGCGCAGGGCATCGGCTTCCCAGCCCGACCAGACGATCGTGTCGCCGCGATTGAGCACCAGGGCGGTGCCGACGTCCCGCGCCGTGCGGGGGTCGTTGACGGCCTGGGCCGCCTGCGCGGGCGCGTCCAGCACCCAGTTGAACAGGAACTTCCGGCCGCGGTTCAGCACCTCGTAGAGGAGGGTGCCGCTGCCGCGCTTCGGATCCTTGGGCCGCAGGATGAACAGGTCGGTGCGGTATTCCACGAGGCCGCGGGCGTTGCGGGGCGCCAGGGCGATATCGGCGATGCCGGTGTTGGCCGGATCGGCCGGGTCGATCTCGCCGCGGGCGAAGCCGATCACCCGCTCGTAGGGGCCGGCCTGTCCGAATTCCGCCCCTTCGGCGAAGGGCTCGACCGCGGTGACGTCGAGGCCGACGATTCGCGCCGAGGCGGGTGCCGTGAGTGGAAGGACCAGCGCCAGGGCGCCCAGACAGGCCTGCAGGCGCACGGCGCGGATACGCATTCCTCGACCTCCCGAATGTTCTGAGCCGCAGTGGACCGGGCTTTGTCCCCGAGATGACGGAGGTCGGGCGCGCATGTCGACAGAATTCGCTCGACCGGACTTTCACGTCGGCCACGGATGTCAGGCCACGGATCGGCCGCGAAAGGCGCCGCATTCGACCGCGGACGCGCGCGCTTGCCTTGCGTTTTGGCGACCGATCTCCGAAAACGCGCCCCATCCGGGAAGCTGGGCTTGGCCGGGCTGACCGGCCGTCCGCCGGAGCCTGGCCGGTGCGGCGTTCCGATCCGGTGCGAGGACAGGGTTCGATGATCGATTACGCGCAGGCGCGGCGGATGATGGTCGACTGCCAGTTGCGGACCTTCGACGTCAACGACATCGCGGTGCTCGACGCGTTCGACGACGTACCGCGCGAGACCTTCGTGCCCAAGGGGCGCGAGCCCTTCGCGTATATCGACCAGACCCTGCACATCGACGAGGCTGGCGACGAGGCCCGCTGCATGCCGGCGCCGATGGTGCTGGCCCGGATGATCCAGGCCCTGAAGATTCGCCCGGGCGTGGCCGCCCTCGACGTCGCCACCGGCTACGGCTACGCGGCGGCCGTGATGGCGCATCTCGGCGCCCAGGTGACCGCGCTCGAATCGGTGCCCGGCCTCGCCGCCGAGGCGCGCAGCCGGCTCGGCACGACCGCACAGGTGATCGAGGGGCCGATCGAGTCGGGCGCGCCCAAGCAGGCGCCGTTCGACGTGATTCTGATCAACGGCCGCGTCGAAGTCCGGCCGCAGGCGCTGCTGGACCAGCTCAAGGACGGCGGCCGCCTCGTCTGCGTGATGGGACCCCACCGCAACGCCAAGGTGACGCTGTTCGTGCGCGCTGGCGACGCTTTCGGGGCGCGGCCGCTGTTCGACGCGTCGCTGCCCGGGCTCAAGGCCTTCCAGGAGGAAGCCGGGTTCGCGTTCTGAACGCAGGTCGCTTCGCGCCGCCATGGTCCGACGCTGATTGCAACCGAGATGCGACCCTTCACTTCATCCTGAGGTGCCCGCGGCAGCGGGTCTCGAAGGAGGGCTTCAGATCGCGTGGGGGTCCGGAAGCCTCCTCTTCGCTCCGGCACCTCAAGACGAGGGGGATCGGAGAGGCCGAAGCCTGACTGCGCGGTCAGCCCAGCCTGTAATCCGCCATCCGGGCGCGCCGGGCGCTTCTGCGATAGGCCATCACCGAATCCGGCCAGAGGGTCGCGTTGCGCCCCTGCGCGTCGACATACCAGCTCCGGCAGCCACCCGCCTGCCAGATGCTGTCCGAGAGCCGGGCGCGGATCCGGTCGAGGAAGCGCGTCTGCGCCTCCGGGCGGACCTCGATGGCGCGGGTGCCCCGTCGCAGGGCCTTCAGGCAATCCAGCACGTGCTGCACCTGGACCTCGATCATCGAGACGACCGAGTTGTGCCCGAGCCCCGTATTCGGCCCGAGCAGCATGAAGTAGTTCGGGAAGCCCGCGACCGTGATGCCCTGATAGGCGCCCATGCCGTCGGCCCAGGCCTCCTTCAGGCGCAGCCCGCCCCGGCCGACGAGGTCCATCCGCGCGAAGGTCGCGGTGACGTCGAAGCCGGTGGCGTAGACGATGACGTCGAGATCATGCGCCCGGCCGTCCTCGGTGACCGCGCCGGTCTCGGTGATCCGCGCGATCCGGCCGGTTTCGAGGGTTACGTTCGGGCGCTGAAGGGCGGGGTAATAGTCGTCGGAGATCAGCACGCGCTTGCAGCCGAGCCGGTAATCCGGTGTCAGCTTCGCCCGCAGGTCCTTGTCGCGCACCGCCTTGGCGAGGTGGCGTCGCGCCAGGCCTTCTGCCTGACCGGTGAGCTTCGAGACCTTGGTGAAGCCCAGGAGGGCGCGCACCTCGTGCAGCCAGAACAACCGGGCGCGCTCCAGCCGCCGAACCAGGGGCAGGCGCCGGTAGCGCGCCTTGGCGCGCTCTGCGATGGCGTGGTCATGTTTGGGCATGATCCAGGGCGGCGTGCGCTGGAACAGGGTGAGATGGCCGGCGATCTTGGCGAGTTCCGGCACCACTTGGATGGCGCTCGCTCCGGTGCCGATCACCCCGACCCGTTTGCCGGTGAGATTGACGGAGTGGTCCCATTCAGCCGTGTGGAAGGCCGGTCCCACGAAGCTCTCGCGCCCCGGGATGCTGGGATAAGCCGGATGGTGCAGGCCGCCCATGCCGGAAACGATCGCCCGCGCGGCGATCGGCCCGCGGTCGGTCTCCACATGCCAGACGGCGGCCGCCTCGTCCCAGATCGCGCCCTGGAAGGTCGTCCCGAGCTGGGTCAGGGGCATCAGCCCGTGGCGCTCGGCGGTCTCGCGCAGATAGGCCAGGATCTCGGCCTGCGGCGCGTACATCCGGCTCCAGTCGGCCTTGGGGGCGAAGGAGAGGGAATAGAGGTGGGAGGGGATGTCGCAGGCCGCCCCCGGATAGGTGTTGTCGTACCACGTGCCGCCGATGCTATCGGCCTTCTCGATGACCCGCAGGGGCCCGATCCCCGCCTGCTTGCAGCGGATCGCCATGGCGAGTCCAGAGAAGCCGGCGCCGACGATCAGGACCGCCAGAGGCTCCTCGGCGGCAGCACGCAGGGATTCCGTCATCGAGTTGACCTTCCGGAAGCGGCGTCGGGTTTCGGCGCATGGTCCTTCAGGAAAGCGGCGGCCTCATCGAGGGAGGCGCGCGCCTCCGGCAGCATGCTGGCGGCGAACTGCCAGGCATGGGCGACGACGGGAAAGACCTTCAGCTCGACCTCGACCCCGGCCGCCCGGGCCCGCTCAGCCATCTGCACGGAATCGTCGCGCAGCACCTCGCGACCACCGACGTGGAACAGCAGCGGTGGGAAGCCGGTCGGGTCCCCGTTGATCGGTGAGATCCGCGGATCGGCCGGATCGGCGTTGCCGAGATACATGGACCGGATCGTCGCCAGCGCCTTCGGGTCGAACATCGCGTCGCGCCACGCATTCGACACCCGGGAGCCCGTCTCGGAGATGAAATCCGTGGCCGGGGAGAACAGGGCCGCGGCCCAGGGCATCGGCAAAGCCCGCGCCTTGGCCTCGCCCATCAGCACGAGGGCGAGGTTGCCGCCGGCCGATTCGCCCGCCACGCAGGCCGCGCCCTCGGCGCTGAACGCCCGCCAGACCGCCATGACATCCTCGATAGCGGCCGGGAACGGGTGTTCGGGGGCGAGGCGGTAATCGGGGACGAAGAGCGTGAAGCCGCGATTGGCCAGGGCGCCGGTCACGGGCCGGTGCGTGCGCGGCGAGCAGGCGATGAAGCCGCCGCCGTGGATGTAGAGCATCCGCCGTCCGGGCCCCGCCTTCGGCCGGACCCACTCGCCCCGCACGCCGCCGACGGTGCCGGCTTCGTAGGTCACGCCCTTCGGGTCCGGGAAGGCCTGCGCCTCGAAGATGCGGCGGAAGTCGGCCGCGCTCCGCGCCCGGGAGAGGGGGGTGCGGACCCGGCTGCGGATCATGTAGGCGCCGATATAGGCGCGTAGGCTGGCCATCTCAGAGCTTCCCGCCGGACAGTCGAACCATCATCTTCCAGTAGCCCGCCGGCATCACCCGTTGAATCAGCGCCGCGTTGCGCGCGTCCTTTCCGATGACGATGCGGGGCGCCCGGGTCTCAATGCCGCGGATGATCGCGGCGGCGGCCTCCGTGGGGGCGAGCGTCAGGAACTTGCCGAAGGCCTCGCGCGCCTCCGCATCCTCGACCGCCGCGCGCTTGGCCGCCTCCGGGTCGCTCGGCGGGCGCCGGCCGCGGGCGTTGTGGGAGATGGCGGTGGCGACGCCGCCCGGATGGACCACCGTCACGCCGAGCCCGGTGCCGGCATATTCGTGCCGCAGGGCCTCCGAGAAGCCGCGGACCCCGAACTTGCTGGTGCAGTAGGCGACCTGCCCCGGGGGCGCGATCAGCCCGAACAGGCTCGACAGGTTGACGATCTGCGCCGCCGGCCGAGCCCGTAGCATGGGCAGGAAGGCGTGGCACATCCGTACGACCGCGCGCAGGTTGATATCCATCAGCCACTCGAAGTCTTCGAGATGCGTCTCGTCGAACCGGCCGCCCAGGGCCACGCCGGCATTGTTGATCAGGATGTCGACGTGGCCGAAGCACTCAGCCGCCCAGTCCGGCAGCACGCGGATCGCCTCCGCGTCCACGAGATCGACGACTCGGGTCTCCACCGCGGAGCCGTGCTCGCGGATCCGCCGGGCGATCGTGTCGAGCCGTTCCGAATCGCGATCCACCAGCAGCAGGCTGCATCCCTTCGCGCCGAGCCCCGTGGCCAAGGCGGCCCCGATGCCGCTCGCGGCCCCGGTGATGAGTGCAACCGTTCCCGCGAGCTGAAACCTCTGAGCCAAGCTGCGCCTCCCGTCTCGCCGGTTGGTCCGGGCTTGGTTCAGGGATAGCCCCGGCCCGCAGAATTGTCTAGGGTGAACACCCTAGACGGGATGGGAGACGATGGCGCGAAGCCGAGGCCACCAGTCACCGGACGAGGAAGTGGCCGCCCCGGAGGCGCCTAGCACGCGCGAGCGGATCCTCGCGGTCAGCTTAGCCCTGTTCAATACCCGCGGCTTGGGCCGGGTCACCACCGCGGAGATCGCGGCGGCGGCGGGCATCCGTGAAGGCAACCTGCAGTATCACTTCCCGCGCAAGAGCAGCTTGGTCGAGGCGATGTTCGCCGGTTTCGAGGCGGAGGCCGCGGCGGTCGCCGGGCGGATGCCGGCGGATCCTGGCGCCCTGCTGGCCTATCAGCGGGCATGGTTCGACCTGATCTGGCGCTATCGCTGCGTCTACCGGGACGGCATCGCCATGGTCGAGATCGCCCCGGCTGTGCGCCCCCGCGTCCACACGCTGCGGGCGCGAACGCAGGAACTGGCCCGGGCCGTCTTCGACGCGGCCGTGGCCGCCGGGCGGTTGCGGATCGAACCGGAGGCCCTCGGACGGCTGATCGACAACGCCTGGATCGTTTCCAGCCACTGGATGAGCCATCGTCTTCAGGGCGGCACTGAGCTGACCGAGGCGGACCTCGACTGGGGCTTCGCGCAGGTCCGCGATTTATTCGTTCCGTATCTCGTGGCACTTCAGCCGGAGTGATATGGTCTGGCCCGAACCTTCCATGGGCAACGATCGCTCATGATTGAAGGATGCGATGCTCGATCGCCTGATCCATGCCGGCCTCAGCCTGCTGCTGCTGCTCGCCATCGCGGTGCTGTTCTCCACCAACCGGAAGGCCATCCGCCCGCGGGTCGTGCTGATCGGTCTGGCGCTTCAGGTGGGCCTCGGCGCCCTGATCCTGTTTCTCCCCGTCGGACAGGCCGTCCTGAACGGGGCAGCCGACGTCGTGGTGCGTGTGCTGTCCTACGGTGACCGCGGCACCGCCTTCCTGTTCGGCGGTCTCGTCGAGCCGAAGATGTTCGAGCTGTTCGGCGGCTCGGGCTTCATCCTGGCCCTGCGGGTGCTGCCGCAGATCCTCTACGTCTCCGCGCTGATCGGGGTGCTTTATCATCTCGGCGTCATGCAGGCCCTGGCACGGGGTCTCGGCGCAGGGCTCCGGCGGATCCTCGGCACCTCGCCGATCGAGTCCTTCGCGGCGGTGATCACCATCGCGATCGGCCAGAGCGAGATTGCAGTGGCGCTGCGCCCCTTCCTCGCCCGCCTGACCGGGGCCGAGCTGTTCGCCGTGATGTCGAGCGGGGCTGCCTCCACCGCCGGCTCGATCCTCGCCGGCTACGCGGCGCTCGGCGTCCCGATGACCTACCTGCTCGCGGCCTCGGTCATGGCGATCCCCGGGGGGCTGCTCTACGCCAAGATGCTGGTGCCCTCCACGGAGCCGACGTGCATCACCACCACCCGGGTGGAGTTCGGCGAGGCCCGGGCGGCCAACATCATCGAGGCGGCGGCCGACGGTACGCAGAAGGGGCTCATGGTCGCCGTTTCGGTCGGCGCCATGCTGATCGCCTTCGTGGGGCTGATCGCCCTGGCGGATGGCGTGTTCGGCGCGCTCGGCGGCTGGCTGGGCTATCCCGGCGCCTCGTTCGAGGGCGTGCTCGGCTGGGCACTGAGCCCACTCGCCTGGCTCCTCGGCGTGCCCTGGGAGCACGCGACGCTGGTCGGCGGTGCGATCGGCCAAAAACTCGCCTTCAACGAATTCCTGGCCTACGCCAACCTGTCGCCGACCCTGAAGGCCGGGACACTCGACGCCCGCTCGCAGGCGATCGTCTGCTTCGCCCTGTGCGGCTTCGCGAACTTCGCCTCGATCGCGATCCAGCTGGCGAGCTTCGCGAGCCTCGTGCCGGAGCGGCGTTCGGAGGTGGCGCGCTACGGGCTGCGGGCGATCCTGGCGGGGACGCTGTCGAACCTCACGAGCGCCGCGATCGCGGGGCTGTTCGTGGGGTGAGCCGCCTTCGCTCCGAAGCACGATCGATCATCGTGCGCGATGGTCAGGACAATGAGTCTGCGGTGCGCGAGCATTTGGGCTTCGCGCAAAAGAAAAGCGCCGCTTCTCGCGAAGCGGCGCCCAAACCGTCTGGTCGACGTCTTAGTTGAAGGTGTCGATCTCAGCGGACTCGTAGCTGGTGACTTCCATGCCAACGCAGATCTCGGACACGATCGGAGCAGTCCAGGCCATGTGTTCCTCCTAAAGGGGTCGAAAAATTAGATTAGAGACCACGATTGCCAGGGCGTCCTGCGCCCCAGGCCGTGTTGACTCAGTTGAAGGTGTCGATCTCGGCCGACTCGTAGCTCGTGACTTCCATGCCGACGCAGATCTCGGACACGATCGGGGCAGACCAAGCCATGGCGTTTCTCCTCGCTGTTGGTGAGACGCATATAGGCAATATCTTGGACGCAATACAAGTGAGCACAACACTTATATTTCTCATAGGGATCCCTGGTGCAGGGACGCGACACCAGCGGACGTTCTGCGCGGCCACCGGCTGAAAGCCGTCCAGTCTGGAACGGTTACGGCTTGACGGACTTTCCACGCGGGCGCACGACGCAGCCGCGCGACATCGTCCCGGCGGCGCCGCGCTCCCCTTCAGCAGCGACCCGCGAAGCGACGTGCCCGACCGATCGTGCCTGCCGTGCCCGGCCCCGTGCCGTCGTCCCGCCTGAGCCGCTGAGAGGCCTGGCCGCGGGGCGACCGGCGCAATGCCCGGTCACGGCCCTGACCCAGGATGACCGGTGCCGCGTCGCCTCGTAACCACGAGGCGAGGCCATGAACGAGATCGCCCCCTTCGACACCCGCGTCGACCCCTCCGTGCTGGCCGCGCGGCTCTCGGACGAACGCGCACCCGACATCGTGGAGAAGCTGAACGACGAGGCCCCCGAGGTCGCCGCCGCGATCCTGCTCGGCCTGCCGATGGAGCGGGCGGTCGAGGTGCTGGATCAGCCGGAGCTCGATTGCGCCGCCGACATCATCGAGATGCTGCCCCGTGACCGGGTCGCCGCCTACCTCTCGGGCATGTCGGCCGACCGGGTCACCGACGTTTTTCGCGAGATCGAGGAGCCCGGGCGGTCCGACCTGCGCGCCCGGCTCGACGCCGAGACCCGCGGCGCCGTTGATCGCCTCTCGGCCTATGGCGAGGAGACGGTCGGTTCGCTGATGACCACCGAGTTCGTCACCGTGCCGGGGACCTGGACGGTGGGCCAGACGCTGGAGCACATCCGCCACGTCGAGAAGACCCGCGAGACGATCTACGCGATCTTCGTGCTCGATCCGCGCACCCGCGCCCTCACCAAGGCCGTGCCCCTCCGCCGGCTGATCTCTGGCGATCCGAACGACAACGTGCTGAGCGTCGCCCCGGGGCGGCGCCCGCTCGCCGTCTCGCCGACCGCGAGCCGCGAGGAGGCGGCCCGGCTCATCTCGAAATACGACCTGCTGGCCCTGCCGGTGGTCGACGCGGTCGGCCACGTGATCGGCATCGTCACCGTCGACGACATGATCGACGCGATGATCGAGAAGCAGACGCAGGACGTGCAGCGCTTCGGCGGCATGGAGGCGCTGCCCGAGCCCTACATGGATATTGGCTTCTTCACGATGATCCGGAAGCGGGCCGGCTGGCTCTGCGCGCTGTTCCTGTCGGAGATGCTCACCGCCTCGGCCATGCAGGGCTTCGAGGGCGAGCTGGAGAAGGCGATCGTCCTGACGCTGTTCATTCCGCTGATCATGAGTTCGGGCGGCAATTCCGGCTCGCAGGCAACCTCGCTGCTGATCCGGGCGCTCGCCCTGCACCAGATCCGCCTGCGTGACTGGTGGCGGGTGGCCCTGCGGGAACTGCCGACCGGCATCGTGCTCGGCGCGATTCTCGGGGTGATTGCGGTGATCCGCATCGTCGTCTGGCAGAAGCTCGGCTTCTACGATTACGGCGAGCACTGGCCGCTGGTCGCCGCCACCGTGGGTGCGGCGCTGGTCGGTATCGTGACGTTCGGCTCGCTGTCGGGCTCGATGCTGCCGTTCCTGCTCCAGCGGATCGGCTTCGACCCGGCCACCGCCTCGGCGCCGTTCGTGGCGACGCTGGTCGATGTCACCGGGCTCGTCATCTACTTCTCGGTGGCGCTGCTGATCCTGCGCGGGACGCTGCTGTAGGGGGCATCCGGGAGAACGCTTTCTTCCGGAGAGGTGCCGCCGACGGATGCGCCGCGTTGTCTGCCCTGGCAGGGGAGGGGGACGCGTCGTCCAACCGGCCGGGATGGACCTGGACCGGCTGACGGCTTCGGTCAGCCGGCCACCGCTTCGGCCAGCCGCTTCCGCTGCACCTTGCCGTTCGCCGTGCGCGGCAGGGCGTCGAGGAAGCGGATCTCCCGCGGGCGCTTGTAGGCGGCGAGCCGCTCGGCGCACCACGCAAGCAGCGCCTCGGTGTCGGGCTCGGCATCCGGCTGGAGCACCACGAAGCCGCAGATGACCGAGACGTCCGCGCGCACGGGCAACTCCGCGACACCGACCTCCGCCACGGAGGGGTGGGCGGCCAGCACCACCTCGACCTCGTTGGGCGAGACCCGATAGCCCATCGCCTTCATCAGATCGTTGTTGCGGCCCTCGAACCAGAGATAGCCATCCGCATCGAGCCGGGCGAGGTCGCCGCCGACGAACCAGTCGCCGCGCATCACCTCGGCCTCTTCCTCCGGGCGGTTCCAGTAGCCGAGCATCAGGGCCGGCTCGGAGCGATGCACGGCCAGCAGGCCGGTCTCGCCCACCGGCAGCGGCACTGGCTCGCCCTCGACCGGCAGGATCGCCACACGCCGCCCGGGCTGCGGCTTGCCGGGCGAGCCGGGACGCACCGGGATCGTGGGACCGCTGGAGATGTAGGTCGAGATCTCGCTCATCCCGAGCGCCTCGTAGAGCGGCTTGCCGGTGGCCTTGGTCCAGGCCGCCAGCAACTCTACCGGGAGCGGCTCGCCCGCCGTACAGCCATGGCGCAGGCGCGACAGGTCGTGGGCCTCAGGGGCACCGTATTTCAGGATCTGCCGGTAGAGGGTCGGCACGGCGGCGAAGATCGTAGCGCCATACTCGGCGATCAGCCGCGGCCAGACGGCGGGATCGCGTGGGCCGTTGTAGAGTACCGCCGTGGCACCCACCGACCACGGGTCACTGAGGCCGACGCCCAGCGTGTAGGTCCAGTTCATGGTGCCGGCATGCAGCATCACGTCGGCCTCGGTGAGCCCGAGCCAGTGGCCGAGCATCGGCCGGCGGCCATAGGCGGCCCGGTGGGCGTGCAGCACGCCCTTCGGCCGGCTGGTCGTGCCCGAGGTGTAGATCAGCATCGCCGGATCGTCGGCGGCGGTGTCGGCGTAGGCGGGGATCGGCGGACCGGCCTTCAGGGCGGCGATCACCGCGGAGTCGAGCAGCAGCCGGTTGCCGAGCGCCTCGGGCGCGACGGTGCAACCGCTGCCCACCACCACCGCGGCGGCGCCCGAATTCTCCATCAGGAACGCAGCCTCGCCCTCCGTGAGCTGCGGCGAGGAGGGCAGCGACACGAGCCCTGCCGCGAGCGCGCCGAAATGCACGAGGACGTAATCGGCCTCGTTGCCCATCCGGAGCATCACCCGGTCTCCGGGCTTGAGGCCGCGTTCGAGAAGCCCGGCCGCGATACCGCGCACCGCGCGCTCGACCGCCCCGAAGGAGAGCCTTTCGACCGCGCCGTCGCCGACCATCACCAGGGCGGTCTTATCCGGGCGCAGGCGCGCGTTCTCGGTGAGGCAATAGCCGGCCGCGTTGAATCGCGCGGGCGGATGGCGATCGTCGGGCAGCGTATCGAACACCGGGCATTTCCCCCAGAGGTAAGCTTTTGACCGGGTGTCCTGCCTGCGCGTGCCGTCGTCAACAGAAGGGGGACGGCGGCACCGCGTAGCGCCGGACCGTCCCCCCTTGAATGTGCTCGATCCGGGCGGGGCCGGATCGAGCGGTCGTGCGAAGCGGATCAGCCGCGGTCGTCGGCACCCTCGCCGGCATCGGCCAGCGCTTGGCCGACTTCCAGGCCGAGATCGTCGAGGTTGAACGCCTCGCGCTCGGTGACCGACTCGCCGCGGGCCTGACGCTCGGCCTCCTCGGGGCTGCGGGCGACGTTGACGGTGACCTCGACCTCGACCTCGGGGTGCAGCACCACCGGAACCTTGTGCAGGCCGAGCGTCTTGATCGGCTGGTTCAGAACGAACTGGCCACGATCCACCGTGAAGCCGTCCTTTGCGACGACCTCCGCGAGGTCGCGGGTCGAGACAGAGCCGTAGAGCACGCCGGTCTCGCCGGACTGGCGGATCAGGACGAAGCTCTGACCGTTCAACTTCTCAGCGACCGCCTCGGCGTCCTTCTTGCGGTCGAGGTTGCGGGCCTCGAGCTGGGCGCGCTGGGTCTCGAAGTGCTTCTTGTTGGCTTCCGTCGCGCGCAGGGCCTTGCCGCGGGCGAGCAGGAAGTTGCGGGCGAAGCCCGGGCGGACATTCACGGTCTCGCCCATCTGGCCCAGCTTGGCCACGCGCTCGAGCAGGATCACTTCCATGGTGTTTCTCCTTCAGGGTTTCGGCCACGCGGGCCGGGGTCTCACGGCGCCGGGCTGCTCTTCGGGCGGTCCTGGGAACGCCGGCGGTCGAGGGCTGTGTCGGCGAGGCCGAACAGGGTGAGGGCGACCAGGGCGATGCCCTGGGTCACGAACAGGATCAGGTACAGCCCGAACAGCATCAGGGTGCGTCCGGGCCGGCCGCGGGAACGGTCGTGGAAGGCGGCGAGGCCCTGGAGCGCGAAGGCCGCGCTGAACCCCCCCACCAGGGCGACGCCGAGCACGCCGATATAGCCGGGCCCGAGACACATCAGCAGCGCGGCGCCGAGGGCGGCCAGCGTGATCCGCGGCATGGCGGTCGACGCAAGGTCCGGCCAGGGCCGCGGCAGGCGGCCGGAGATCTTCACGATCCGGGCCGAGGCCCAGAGGTAGAAGGCTAGCAGCAGCGCCAGACCGTTGGCCGCGAAGGCCGGCACCACGCGCGCCAGGGCATCGGCCACCTCCGTCCGGGTGACATCAGCCTGATCGGCCTCAGCCTGCGGAGCCGTGTCGGTGTCTGGGGTTGTGTCCTGGCCGGAGCGCTCCGATGCGACCGGTGAGGCATCGGTGCGGCCCGCTTCGCTGGTCGACCGGGCGGCCGCGGGCATGCGGGCCTGCACCAGGGTCTGGGCGAGGGCACGCAGCTGCCGATCGAAGGCGGCGTGGTTCGGCGAGGACAGGACAGCGATGGCGATGAAGGCCAGAGCCGCCGTGGCGGCGATCCAGCCGAGCAGGCGGCCGGTCGGATACCATTCGAGGCCGCGCGGGGTCTCGCGCCCGAGGAGCGTCAGATAGGCGAGCCACCAGGCCGGCACGGCGATGTAGGCGCCGAAGGCGAGGCCCATGAAGGGTGTGATCACCAGGCCCAGCACGAGGCTGCCGGCCGCGGCCGCCCACAAAGCGGCCTTGTGGCTCCAGCCGAGTCCGACGATCAGGATCGGCAGCGGTGCTACGAGGTAGAGCAGGATCGCGAGCGGCGACGCCTTCAGGAGCACGCCGAACAGGAGTGCCGAGACGAGGCCCGCGCCGATACCGATGCCGATATGCTGTGCCATGACATCCGCTGTCCCGCTGCCGCTGCGGCAGGGTTAGGGGCGGCGATGCGCCCCAACGATCGGGCGACCTCGGGCCGCCCTCTGCGAGGACCGGCCCGGGCTGATGCCGGGCCGGCGGGTTCGTCGTGTCTTACTTGATCACGTAGGGCAGCAGGCCGAGGAAGCGGGCGCGCTTGATCGCCTGGGCGAGCTCACGCTGCTTCTTGGCCGAGACTGCGGTGATCCGCGACGGCACGATCTTGCCGCGCTCGGACACGTAGCGGGACAGGAGCTTGACGTCCTTGTAGTCGATCTTCGGCGCGTTCGCGCCGGAGAACGGGCAGGTCTTGCGACGACGGAAGAAGGGACGGCGTCCGCCGCCCGCACCCGCACCAGCACCGAATGCCATGGGTTAGCCCTCCCCGCCGAAGCTGCGCTCGCCGCGATCACCCCGATCGCCGCGGTCACCCCGGTCGCCGCCGAAGCCGCCGCCGCCACCGAAGCCTTCGTCATCACGACGACGGCCGCGCTCGCGATCCTTGCGGTCGTCGCGGTCGCGCTTCTGCATCATGGCGGACGGCTCCTGGTCGAGCTCCTCGACCCGGACGGTCATGAAGCGCAGGACGTCCTCGGAGATCTGCATCTGGCGCTCCATCTCGGCGATGGCGGCCGGCGGGGCGTCGATGTTGAGCAGCGCGAAATGCGCCTTGCGGTTCTTCTTGATCCGGTAGGCGAGGGACTTCACGCCCCACATCTCGATCTTCTCGAGACGGCCACCGTTCTGCTCGATCACACCCTTGTAGGTGTCGATCATCGTCTCGACCTGCTGGGACGTCACGTCCTGGCGGGCCAAGAGCACATGCTCGTAGAGAGGCATTGTCGGGCCTTTCATCGTCAAAAGGAGCCCGGCCGCCGGGAGGCGGATGGTTCGGGCCGGTTCATCTCGCGGATCACTCGGCGCCAAGCCCTTCGAGCCGATTTTCAGGCCCGAGCGGTTGATCGAAGGCGGAGACACCGGACGACGGGATCTTGAGGAGCCCTGTGCCGCAAGCGGCACCGTCCGTTCAGCCCCCGGCCGGAGCGAACGCGAGGGGCGGCGCATAGTCGGTTTTCAAAGGGATGGCAAGTCGGAGAGCTTCGGGAATGGAGCTTCTGTGCGGTGCTTTCTGTGCTGGATCCCGGACAGGTTCCGCTTCGCCGCACCTGTCCGGAAATGGGTCCGTGCAGGATGAGACGCCATCCTTTTCCGGGCGCATGCAGCGCCAGCGAGAGCGACCCGGGACCCAGCGCGGAACGCGCGGCGGAGCGGCGCCATGCTTCAACCCGCCTTGCCGCCATGCCCACGCACCAGCATATCGCTGCCAGGAGCCCGGCACATCGCGCCGACCTTGGGACGAACCAGCGGATGACCTCCGAAAAGCTGCGCCTCGGCGTCAACATCGACCACGTCGCCACCGTCCGCAACGCCCGCGGCGGCGACTATCCGAGTCCGGTGCGGGCCGCGCTGCTGGCGGTCGAAGCGGGGGCGGACGGCATCACCGCGCATCTGCGCGAGGATCGGCGCCACATCCGCGACGCCGACATCGCGGCGCTCAAGCGCAGTCTCTCCGTGCCGCTCAACTTCGAGATGGCCGCCACCGACGAGATGGTGGGAATCGCGCTGGACACGCGGCCCCACGCCGCCTGCCTCGTCCCGGAGAAGCGCGAGGAGCGCACCACCGAGGGGGGCCTCGACATCATCGGGGGCCGCGATCACCTCGCCCCACGCATCCGGGCGCTGTCGGAGGCGGGCATCCGGGTCTCGCTGTTCGTCGAGCCGGAACCGGCGGTGATGGAGGCCGCCCGCGCCCTCGGGGCGCCGGTGGTCGAGCTGCACACCGGCAGCTACTGCGAGGCGGCGCTGGAGGACGATGCGGCGCGGACCGCGCAGGAACTCGCCCGCATCCGGCGCGCCGCCGCGCACGGCGCGGGTCTCGGCCTGGAGATCCATGCCGGCCACGGCCTCACCCTTGGCAGCGTCGGACCCGTGGCGGCCCTGCCGCAGATCCGTGAGCTGAACATCGGCCATTCCCTGATCGCCGACGCGATCTTCGTGGGACTCACCCAGGCCGTGCGGGACATGCGGGCGGCCATGGACCGCGCCCGGTCCCCATGATCATCGGGATCGGATCGGATCTCTGCGACATCCGCCGGATCGCCCGGACGCTGGAGCGCCACGGCGAGCGCTTCACGCATCGGGTCTTCACCGATGGGGAACGGGCCCGCTGCGATGCGCGCGCGTCCCGCGCGGAGGGCTATGCACGGCGCTTCGCCGCCAAGGAGGCCTGCGCCAAGGCGCTCGGCACCGGCCTTAGCGCCGGAGTGTTCTGGCGCGATATGGAGGTGGTGAACCTCCCCTCCGGCCAGCCGACCCTGCGCCTCACCGCCGGAGCCGCGGCGCGACTCGCACAGCTGCTGCCGCCGGGCCACGCGGCGCACCTCCACGTCAGTCTGACGGACGATCCGCCCCTGGCACAAGCCTTCGTGATCATCGAGGCGCTGCCGGTCTCGGGCGCCGGCTGAGCGGGGGGCGGATTAGCCGGCCCCCCTCGCGCGTTGCGGGGGGCTCGCGCTTGGTCTAGACCCGCCGCTCACAGCGGACACGATTGCGGCGTATTCCTCGGACAACCGCTTTCCCTGCCGCCTCCGGGGCGGCAGACGACGCAATTTCAACCGAAGACGGAACGTGCGCGTGGATTACGACGGCAAGCCGCTCAGGAAGCCCGCCGAAACCGGCACCTGGGCCAGCATCCGCGAGACCCTGAAGGTCGGCATCCAGGCGCTGCTTATCGCCCTCGTGGTGCGCACGCTCCTGTTTCAACCGTTCAACATCCCCTCGGGCTCGCTGGTACCGACCCTGCTGATCGGCGACTACCTGTTCGTCTCGAAATACTCCTACGGCTACTCGAAGTATTCCCTACCACTCTCGGAATACATCCCGATCCAGGCCGACGGGCGGATCTGGGCCGCCGAGCCCAAGCGTGGCGACATCGCGGTGTTCAAGCTGCCGAAGGACAATGCGACCGACTACATCAAGCGTGTGATCGGCCTGCCGGGCGACAAGATCCAGATGATCGACGGCGTGCTCAACATCAACGGCAAGGCGGTCAAGCGCGAGCGGATCGCCGATTACGAGACGACCGACCCCTACGGGCAGGCCACCAAGGTGCCGCAATACCTCGAGACGCTGCCGAACGGCGTGGTCCATAAGGTGATCGAGCGCGACGGCGACAACGGCTTCTGGGACAAGACCGAGCTCTATACGGTCCCGGCCGGCCACTTCTTCATGATGGGCGACAACCGCGACAACTCCACCGATTCGCGCGATCTCGCCAATGTCGGCTACGTGCCCTTCGCCAACTACGTGGGCCGGGCTGAGATGATCTTCTTCTCGATCGACGAGGGCACGCCGGCGTGGCAGGTCTGGAACTGGCCGGCCCATGTCCGCTGGACCCGCCTGTTCTCGACGATCCATTGATCGGTCCGGACTTGGACGAGGCCGCCCAGCCCCGGACCTCGGCGCGGACCCGGCGCGCCCACAAGCCGCGCCCGCCGCTCGGCCTGCTGGAGGCGCGGATCGGGCACAGCTTCGCCGACGAGAGCCTGCTCACCCGCGCGCTGACCCACACCAGCAAGGCCGCCGGCCGGGGTGGCAGCTATCAGCGCCTCGAATTCCTCGGCGATCGCGTGCTCGGCCTCGCGGTGGCGGACCGGCTCTACGCCGCGTTTCCGGATGCCGACGAGGGTGACCTCTCGCGCCGGCTCGCCGCCCTCGTGCGGCGGGAGACCTGCGCCGTGGTGGCCGCGTCCTGGGATGTCGGCCCCCACCTGATCCTCGGACAGGGCGAGGTCATGGGCGGCGGGCGCCGCAACCAGACCATCCTGGCCGATGTCTGCGAGGCGATCCTCGGCGCCATCTATCTCGATGCCGGGTTCGACGTGGCCCGGGCCGTGGTCGAGGCGCATTTTAACCCGAGCGCGCCCCCGGCAGCCTCCCGGGGCCGCGACGCCAAATCGGCCCTGCAGGAATGGGCCATGGGCCGGAGCCTGCCGATCCCCACCTATGAGGTGGTCGAACGCACCGGCCCGGACCACGCGCCGAAGTTCCGCATCGCGGTTCAGGTCGAGGGTCTTGCGCCCGGGCTCGGCGAGGGCACATCGAAGCGGATCGCCGAGCAGGCAGCCGCGCAGGCGCTGTTGGAGCGGGAGGGAATCGGGGCCCTGCCGGCGGCGGGGCCGACGGAGACAGCATGACCGAACACGATCAGGACGATTCACAGCCCGAGGGCGGAACCAACATCGTCTCCGCACTGCCGGGCACGCTCACCGACGCCCGGGCGGGCTTCGTCGCGCTGATCGGCGTGCCGAATGCGGGCAAGTCGACGCTCCTGAACAACCTCGTCGGCACGAAGGTCTCGATTGTCTCCCGCAAGGTGCAGACGACCCGGGCGCTTGTGCGCGGCATCTTCATCGAGGGCAACGCCCAGGTCGTGCTGGTCGATACGCCCGGCATCTTCGCGCCCAAGCGCCGGCTCGACCGGGCGATGGTGCATTCGGCCTGGAGCGGCGCCGCCGACGCGGACGCGGTCTGCCTGCTGGTGGATGCCCGCAAGGGCGTCGACGAGGAGGTCGAGGCGGTGCTGTCGCGCCTTGACGGAGTGAGGCGGGACAAGCTGCTGATCCTCAACAAGATCGACCTGATCGCCCGCGAGCGGCTGCTCGATCTTGCGGCCAAGCTCAATGCCGCCGCGCCCTTCGCCGAGACCTTCATGATCTCGGCGCTGAATGGCAGCGGCGTGCAGGATCTCCGGCGGGCACTCGCCGCCCGGATGCCGGCCGGTCCCTGGCTCTACCCGGAGGATCAGGTCTCGGACGCACCGTTGCGCATGCTCGCGGCCGAGATCACCCGCGAGAAGATCTACGACCGGCTGCACGAGGAACTGCCTTACCGCTCCACGGTCGAGACCGACCAGTGGCAGGTCCGGGCGGACGGCTCGGTGCGGATCGAGCAGACGATCTTCGTGGAGCGCGAGAGCCAGCGCTCGATCGTGCTCGGCAAGGGCGGCCAGACCATCCGGTCGATCGGTCAGGCGGCCCGGATCGAGATCGCCGAGGCGGCTGACGCGAAGGTGCACCTGTTCCTGCACGTGAAGGTGCGGGAGAACTGGGCCGACGACCCAGCCCGCTACCGCGAGATGGGCCTCGAATTCCCGCGGGGATGATCGCCGATCCAGGGCGCTTCGATTGGGAAGGCTGGGCTTTCGGCGCCATTCGGGTATAAACCAGGCCGTTCCCCCGGATGATCCGAGTCGGGCGCGGGTCTCCCCGCACCGCCGCGGAATCGCGTTCCGAAGCCGACTCTCCAACTCCCGAATCATTCATGCGACATGCCGTCTACGGCCTGCCGCCGATGGATCTCGCCGAGATCCCCGGCGATGCCGTGCAGGTTTCCCCTTTGATTCCCGGTGCCGCGCGGCTCGAGGATCTGACCGAGAACAGCCTCGACGTCGCCACCGTGCTCGCGCCGCCCGGAACGGTCGAGCGCCGCTACGTGCTGGCTCAGGTCCTGCGCGCCCTGGGGCCCGGCGGCCGGATGATCGCCCTGGCGCCGAAGGACCGGGGCGGGACGCGGCTGGCCAAGGAACTCAGCACCTTCGGCTGTGCGGCCGCCGACCAGCCGCGCCGCCATCACCGGATCTGCCGGGCCGACCGGCCGCCGGAGCCCGCCGGCATCGCCGAGGCGATCGACGCGGGAGGCCCTCGCCACGTCGACAATCTCGCCCTGTGCACCCAGCCCGGCATCTTCTCCTGGGATCGGCTCGATCCCGGCACGGCCTTGCTCCTGCGCGCGCTGCCGGTGCTGAAGGGCCGCGGGGCCGATCTCGGCTGCGGCCTCGGGATCCTGGCCCGCGCGGTTCTGGCGTCGGAGGCCGTCACCGCCATGACCCTGGTCGAGATCGACCGCCGCGCCGTCGAGATGGCCCGCCGTAACGTCTCCGACCCCCGGGCCACGATCCTCTGGGCCGATATCCGGACGCCCGGGCAGGTGCCGGGCGACCTCGATTTCATCGTCACGAACCCCCCCTTTCACGAGGGCGGAGCGGAGGATCAGGCGCTCGGCCGGGCCTTCATCGCCCGGGCTGCCGAATCGCTGAGGCCCGGCGGCACGCTCTGGCTCGTGGCCAACGCGCACCTGCCCTACGACGTGCCGCTGCGGGCGGCGTTCCGCTCCGTGTCGGTAGCGGTTCAGGACGGCGGCTACCGGGTCTACGAGGCGCGCCGGTGAGCGCGAAGGCCGTGCGGCTCGACAAGCTGCTCGCCAATCTGGGTTACGGCTCGCGCCGGGAGATCCAGGGGCTCGCCCGGGCCGGGGCGATCCGCCTCGACGGCGCGGATCTCGACGATGCCGGCGTGCGGATCGCCCTCGATCCGGATCTCCCCGCGCGCCTGACGATCGACGGCGAGGCCCTCGATCCGCTGCCGGGCCTCTGCCTGATGCTGCACAAGCCCCTCGGGGTGACCTGCTCGCACAAGGAGGCCGGTCCGCTGATCTACGGGCTGCTGCCGGAGCGCTGGCGCCGGCGCGACCCGCCGCTCTCCACCGTCGGCCGCCTCGACAAGGAGACTTCGGGCCTGCTCCTGCTGACCGACGACGGGGCGCTGCTGCACCGGATCATCAGCCCGAAGGCCCAGGTGGCGAAGCGCTACCGCGTCACCCTCGACCGGCCGCTGACGGGCCGCGAGGCGGCGGTGTTCGCGTCGGGAACGCTGATGCTGGAGGGCGAGGAGCGGCCGCTGCTGCCGGTGGACCTCGTGGCCGAGGATGCCACCCGTTGCGCGGTGACGCTGACCGAGGGTCGCTACCATCAGGTCCGCCGGATGTTCGCCGCCGTGGGCAACCACGTCACGGCGCTCCACCGGGATCGGGTCGGAGGGCTGGATCTGCCGGCGGATCTCGCCGCGGGGGCCTACCACGTGATGACGGCCGGCGATGTGGCCGTCGTGTTCGCGGGCGGATGATTCCGGCTGTCTCCGACGTGCCGCGCGGGCCATGTGGCCTCGCCAATCTGATCGCGGCGCTCCTTGCCTCGAACCGCACACTCTGCTAAGCGCCCGCCCATCCCACACGCGGAGCCGGCCTCATGCCTGAATGAGGCGTTTCCGGTGGTCGCCCGAATGCGTCGGGCGGCTGCATCCCTCCGCGGCGGATCCAACCGGAGAGCACACAGATATGGCCGTCGATTTCTCTATGCGTCAGCTCCTCGAAGCGGGCGCCCATTTCGGTCACCAGTCGCACCGCTGGAACCCGAAGATGCAGCCGTACATCTTCGGTACCCGCAACAACATCCACATCATCGACCTCGCCCAGACGGTGCCGGCGCTCCACCAGGCGCTGCAGGCGGTGAGCGACACCGTCGCCAAGGGCGGTCGCGTGCTGTTCGTCGGCACCAAGCGCCAGGCGGCCGACACGATCGCCGAGGCGGCCAAGCGTTCGGCCCAGTACTACGTCAATTCCCGCTGGCTGGGCGGCATGCTCACTAACTGGAAGACGATCTCGGGCTCGATCTCGCGCCTGCGCAAGGTCACCGAGACGCTGGAGACCGGCGGCCCGGGCCTGACCAAGAAGGAGCGCCTGATGCTCTCCCGTGAGAAGGAGAAGCTCGAGAAGGCGCTCGGCGGCATCAAGGACATGGGCGGCGTCCCCGACCTGCTGTTCGTGATCGACACCAACAAGGAGCAGCTGGCGATCAAGGAGGCGAACCGCCTCGGGATCCCGGTCGCCGCCATCGTCGACACCAACTGCAACCCGGACGGCATCAGCTACATCGTCCCGGCCAACGACGACGCGGGCCGCGCCATCGCGCTCTACTGCGACCTGATCGCCAAGGCCGCCATCGACGGCATCTCGCGCGCCCAGGGCTCGTCGGGCATGGACCTCGGCGCCTCCGAGGAGCCGATGGCCGAGGAGCTGCCGGCGAACGACGATCAGGCCGTCTCGGTCGAGTCCGACGCCCTCGACCCGGCCGACGTGGCGATGCTCGCCGAGTCGACCGAGCATTTCGAGCTGCTCGCCGCCCCGCGCGGCGCGCCGGACGACCTGACCAAGCTGAACGGTGCCGGCCCGCAGATCGTGCAGAAGCTCAACGACGCCGGCATCTACCACTACTGGCAGATCGCCGCGATGACCCCCGAGGACGTCGCCAAAGTCGATGCCGACCTGAAGCTCAACGGCCGCATCGACCGCGATTCGTGGGTCTCGCAGGCCCGCGGCTTCGTCGAGGCCGCCGCCGCGGCCTGATCCATCCGGACGTCGCGGCGGCACCGTCATCGGGCCGTCGCGGTTCCAGGCATACCGGGCCCGGCCGCTCACCCGCGCGCCGGGCCTCTCTCATCCAGACCACACGAAAGGGACCGCCATGGCCAACATCACCGCCGCGATGGTGAAGGAGCTCCGGGAGACGACCGGCGCCGGCATGATGGATTGCAAGGGTGCGCTCAACGAGACGGGTGGCGACATCGAGGCCGCGGTCGACTGGCTGCGCAAGAAGGGCCTCGCGAAGGCTGCCAAGAAGGCCGGCCGCGTCGCCGCCGAGGGCTTGGTCGCCGTCGAGTCCGCCGGCCACCATGCCGCGGTGGTCGAGGTGAATTCCGAGACCGACTTCGTCGCCCGCAACGACGCCTTCCAGGCCTTCGCCCGCGAGGCCGCCAAGATCGCCCTGAACACCGACGGCACGCTGGAGGGTCTCCAGGCCGCCAAGTTCCCGGGCGCCACCGAGACCGTGTCCGAGAAGCTGCAGGCCCTGATCGCCACGATCGGCGAGAACATGAACCTGCGCCGCGTCGCCAAGCTCGAGGTCAAGAAGGGCGTCATCGCCTCCTACGTGCACAACCAGATCTCCGAGGGTCTCGGCAAGATCGGCGTGCTGGTGGCGCTGGAGTCCGAGGGCGATGTCGAGGCGCTGTCGGCGCTCGGCCGGCAGATCGCCATGCACGTCGCGGCGACCAATCCGGTGGCGCTCGACGCCTCGGGCGTCGATACCGCCACGGTGGAGCGTGAGTCGAACATCCTGCGCGAGAAGAACGCCGGCAAGCCGGACCACGTGATGGCCAAGATCATCGAGAGCGGCCTGAAGAGCTACTACAAGGAGGTCACCCTCCTGGAGCAGCCCTTCGTGCATGACGGCTCGAAGACCGTGAGCCAGGTCCTGAAGGAAGCCGGCTCCAAGGTCGGCGGTCCGGTGACCCTGACGGCCTTCGTGCGCTACGCGCTGGGCGAGGGCATCGAGAAGGAAGACGGGCCGGACTTCGCCACCGAGGTCGCCCAGCAGGCCGGTCGCGCCTGATCTCCACGGGCTGGGGGGCAGATTCTTCTGACCGCTCCGTCATCGAGCCCTGTCCGGCGACAGCCGGGCGGGGCTTTTTGTTTTGGGCGGCGGAACGGGACCATTTTGGTTGCGTGTTGCGGCGCACACCGCATTTCGCGGATGCGCACTACCTTCGCGTCATGACCTTGAAGCCTCTCTCCTACCTGATGATCGGCGCCTTCGCGTCCGGCCTTGTGATGACCGTCGTCGGCGCCGTCGGCGTCCTCACGGGCAGCTGAGAATCGGCATCGGCGTGGCGGGCTCCCGTCATGCCGGCGCCGCATCGACCCAGGCTCCGCCATCCCAGACCCGCACCGTGACGCTGGCGCAGCCATCCGTGACGGCGATGCGATTGTAGGCGTTGGGCTCGTTCCCGCGCAGGCGCGTCGAGGTTGCGGACCCAGCCTGAACGGCCAGCAGCCGGCCTCGGCAACCGCGCATCGTGGCCCGATCAACCGTCTCGGCTCCGGAATCGTCGTCCACGGCAAAGCGCACGTAGTGTCGGTGCAGATGGCCGGCGAGCGTCAGGCCGACGCCGCAGCGGCGGAATGCCGTCAACGCCAAGTCGGCACGACCGACCAGCCGTGCCTCCTCGTCCCAGGGCGGCGGCATGAACGGATGGTGGCCCACCACGATCTTGAACAGATGCTCGGGCATCGCCCCAAGCCGTGCCTCGGTCCGGGCGATCTGGCGGCGCCGGATCACCCCGTGCGACCAGTCCGGCTCCGGCGCCCAAAGCCGCACCGTGTTCAAGCAGATGACGCCGATCTCGCCATCCACGAAGCACGGTTCCGTCTCGGGCGCGATGGCGTGCCGGTAGCGTGCGAAGGGCCGTGCGAACCGCTGCACCAAATCATAAGGCGAAATGTCGTGGTTGCCCGGCACGCCGATCCAGGGCGGCAAGAGGCGGCTCAGGAACGCGCGGGCCTGCGCGAATTCGGACGGGCGCGCCGCCATGGTGAAGTCGCCCGAGGCGACGATCAGGTCCGGGGCGTCCCCGTTCAACTCGTCGACCAGGGCCTCGACGACCGCCGGATCGGTGCGGCCGAAATGGAGGTCGGAAATGTGGCTGATCCGCCTCATGCCGTGGGCGTCCCTTCAGCAAAGCGCTGGCCTGCCTCGGAGCATGGCACGATCACGGTCAGCGCCTGACGCCGGATCCGGTAGTGCAGGGGCGTGGGGATCAGGAGAACCTCGCCGTCATTCATCACGAGGAGGGCCCGTCGGCGCGACGCGATGCTGAGGTCGCCGACCGGCAGCCGCTCGATGTCCGGGAGCCGGCGCCAATCGCCGAGGGCGAATCCGACGGCGAGGCGCAGGCTGCGCCAGACCAAGAGGTTGGCGAGGACGTAGAGCGTGAGCTGCCCGGCATCGACCGGCGCCCGCAGCAGCATATGCCCCGGCTGCTCGACGTAATCGCCCACGACCACAGCCATCAGCCGCCCCCGCAGGCGCCGCGCTGTCCCGTCGATCAGGCCGGTCACCGTGAGCCGCGGATAGCGGCCGAGATGACGCAGCATCCCGAGCGCCCAGCGCATCAGGGTGCGCACGGCCCGGCGGGCGCGATGCGCCTCCCGGTGGCGGGCCACCCGCGCCGCCATGCCGAGCACGGAATTGATCACGAAGATCCGGCCGTTCACGTCGCCGACATCGATTCGGCGCGGTACGCCCCGCGTGAGGTTCGCGATGGCGCCGTCGAGATCGAGGGGCAGGCCGAGATCCTTCGCCAGCAAATTCATGGTGCCGAGTGGCAGGATGCCGAGGGGCGTCCCGGTTCCGACCAGGGCGGCGGCCGCGCAGGCGACCGTGCCGTCGCCGCCTGCGACCACCACCGCGTTGATCCCCGGCTCCTCCACCGCTGCGGCGATGCGCGCCGGGAGGGAGGCCCCGCGGTCGGCCTCACCCAGGGCCTCGATCCCGGCCGCGACGATCCGCTGGCGGATCGCCTCGGGCGTCGCACCGTCGACGCTGCCGGATTCGGTATTGATCACCAGGGCAATGCGCATGGAGGTCCGGGCCGGGGGCGGTTTCCGATCCGCTTTGCCAGGGCTGCACGTCGGTCGCGTGTCGGTGGTGTTTCGACCGACGATCCCCGCCCGAACGCGGCACGCCCCTCGACGGCGCTCACACGGTTGACGTAGAAGCCTCCCGGCTCGCACGAGGCGGGTCGGATGGGGACCGAAATGCCGCAGACGACGCCGTTTCGCCGTATCCTCGTGAAGCTGTCGGGGGAGGCGCTCGCCGCACCGGACGGCTACTGGCTGCATCCGCCAACGCTGGCGGCGCTCGCCGAGGATATCGCGCGCACCATCGAGGCCGGGGCAGAGGTCGCGATCGTGGTCGGCGGCGGCAACATGATCCGCGGGGCGCGCATCTCCGCGGCCGGCTGGATCGACCGGGCGACCGGGGATTCGCTCGGCATGATGGCGACCGTGATGAATTCGCTCGCCATCGAGACGGCGCTGAACGCGGCGGGCGTCCAGGCACGGACCATGTCGGCGGTCTCCATGCCGACGATCTGCGAGACCTATGCCCGCCAGCCGGCTTTGCACCACCTGGACAAGGGGCAAGTGGTCGTCCTCGCCGGGGGCACCGGCAACCCGTTCTTCACCACCGACACCGCCGCGGTTCTGCGCGCCGCCGAGCTGCGCTGCGACGCCGTGCTCAAGGCGACCCAGGTCGACGGCGTCTACTCGGCCGACCCCAAGAAGGATCCGAGCGCGACCCGCTACGACCGCATCACCCATGACGAGGCGATCGCCCGCGACCTGAAGGTCATGGACACCGCAGCCTTCGCCCTGGCCCGGGAGAGCCGCCTCTCGATCATCGTCGGTTCGCTGCATGCGCCGAGCTCGATCGCCGGGATCCTGTCGGGCGAGGCCCCCTCGACGCTCGTCGCGCCCTGACGCAGCCGCGGATAGGCCGCCACAACCGTTTGCGGCCCTGAAAAAATTCGTCCATTGAGGCCGCGACTGCCCGCGCCGGGCGAGAAGACCACGTCAGACGTCTCGGGACGATTCTCATGGCCACACCGGAATTCGACCTCAACGACATCAAGCGCCGGATGCAGGGCGCCGTCGCCTCGCTCTCCAAGGACCTCGGGTCCCTGCGCACGGGGCGCGCCACGCCCTCGCTCCTCGACCCGATCCAGGTGGATGCCTACGGCTCGGCGATGCCGATGGCCCAGGTCGCCACCGTGAGCGTGCCGGAGCCGCGGCTCCTGTCGATCTCGGTCTGGGACCGCAGCATGGTGACCGCCGTCGAGAAGGCGATCCGCGAATCCGACCTCGGCCTCAATCCGCAGACGGAAGGCCAGACCATCCGCCTCCGCATCCCCGAGATGAACGAGCAGCGGCGCAAGGAGATGGTCAAGGTCGCCCACAAGTACACCGAGGAGGCGCGCGTCGCCGTGCGCCACGTCCGCCGGGACGGCCTCGATCACCTCAAGAAGCTCCTGAAGGACAGCGCTATCTCGGAGGACGACGAGAAGCGCCAGGCCGCCGATGTGCAGAAGGCGACCGACCAGTACATCGCCGAGATCGACGGCGTGCTGGCCTCCAAGGAGAAGGAGATCATGCAGGTTTGAGGCAGGGCACGGTCCGCGCGTGACCGCCGCCGCCGCACCGGCTGCACCGTCCAAGGCTCCGTCCAAGGGGCGGCGCGAGCTGTGGCTGCGCGTCGCCTCGGGGCTCGTGCTCGGGGCCGGCGTTCTGGCCGCCCTGGTCTATGGCGGCTGGCCGTTTGCCGGCGTCTGGCTCGCAGCTGGGATCATCGGCTTTGCCGAGTGGATGGTGATGAGCCGCACCGAGCCGCGCGAGGTGCTGATCGCGCTCGGCGCCGCGACGCTCGGCGCCCTTCTGCTCTGTCAGCGCGGCGGCGCCCCGGCGCCCGCCTGCCTCGCCGTCCTGATCCTCGGCGCCGCCGCCTGCGCCACGGTGGCGCGGACCGGCTGGGGCCGGTGGCGTGCCTTCATCGGCGTGCTCGGCGCGGGGGCGATCGCGGCGGTGCCCGTGGCCCTGCGCGATGATCCGGCCATCGGCCTCGTCGGGCCGGCCTGGATGTTCGCGGTGGTCTGGTCCACCGACATCGCCGCCTATTTTGCCGGCCGGAAGATCGGCGGCCCGAAGCTGATGCCGCGGGTCTCGCCCAACAAGACGTGGTCGGGTGCGATCGGCGGCCTGATCGGCGCGGTCGCGGCCGGGACGCTGGTGCCGGTGGTGGCGGATCTCGCCGGGAGGACCCTGCCGAGCGCCGCCTCCCTGCCGGTGGTGGCGGGCGTGAGCGCGCTCGCTTCCGTGCTCAGCCAGGCGGGCGACCTGATCGAATCCGGCCTCAAGCGCCGCTACGGCGTAAAGGATTCGGGAAAGATCATCCCGGGCCATGGCGGCGTCATGGACCGGCTTGACGGATTCTTTGCGGTCGCCGTGCTGGCGGCGGTCTATCTCGCCCTGCGCGGGGCTGGCCTGATCACGTGACGATGAGGGAGTTGAACCCGTGACCCAGATCGTCACCGTCTTCGGCGCCACCGGCTCCATCGGTAAGTCCACGGCCGACCTGCTCGCCCAGCATGCCGACCGCTTCAGCGTCGGCGCCCTCGTGGGCGGCAAGGATCCCGTCGCGCTGGCCCGGATGGCGCGGGAGCTGAACGCGTCCTTCGCGGCGCTTGCGGACGAATCCGCCGGCCCGGCGCTCGCCGAGGCCCTGTCGGGCTCCGGCATCCCCAGCGGGGCCGGGGAGGGGGCCGTCATGGAGGCGGTCGCCCGGGACGCCGACATCGTCGTGGCGGCGGTGAGCGGAGCGGCGGGCCTCAAATCCACCCATGCGGCTTTGCGCCTGGGCCGGACGGTGGCGCTCGCCAACAAGGAGAGCCTCGTCTGCGCCGGCGATGCCTTCATGCGCGACGCAGCGCGCTACGGCGCCACGATCCTGCCGATGGATTCCGAGCACGACGCCCTGAGCCAGGCGCTGGCCGGTCGGCCGCTCGCCGACGTGCGCACCATGATGATCACGGCCTCCGGTGGCCCGTTCCGCACCTGGACCCGCGAGCGGATCGCCGCGGCGTCCGCCACGGAGGCCGCCGCCCATCCGACGTGGTCGATGGGCATGAAGATCAACATCGATTCGGCGAGCCTGATGAACAAAGGCCTCGAACTGATCGAGGCCCACCACCTGTTCGGCATCGAGCCCGAGCGCCTGGACGTCGTGGTGCATCCGCAATCGGTGATCCACGGGATGGTCTACTGGCTCGACGGCGCCGTGACCGCCGAGCTGGCGCTGCCCGACATGCGGGTCCCGATTTCCCACTGCCTGGGCCTCGGCGACCGGCTGACCATCGCGCGCGGGCGGCCGCTCGACCTCGTGAAGCTCGGTGCGCTCACCTTCGAGGCCGCGGACGAGGAGCGCTTCCCGTGCCTGCGGATCGCCCGGGCGGCCCTCGCCGCGGGTGGCGCCGCGCCGACCGTGATGAACGCCGCCAACGAGATCGCGGTGGCAGCGTTCATCGCGGGCCGGATCGGCTTCTATGGGATCAGCGATCTCGTGGAGCGGGCCTGCACCCACTTCGCCGGCCAGTACCGGACTGCGCCGACCGATGTCGACGAGGCGCTGGCCATCGACGCCCATGTCCGGGTCTGGAGCGCCGAGGCGCTGCCGGAGCTGCGCGCCGTCGGGTAGCGGCCGAGCGCGGGCGACGCGTCAGCTTTCCGGCCCGTATCCGGCCAGGAAGACACGCACCGCCTCGACCGTCTGGAACCGCATCCGGGCCTCGTCCGCCTCGCCACCCGCAGCGAACAGCATCCGCATCATGAGGCCGGCGAGGCAGAGATGCAGAAAGTGCTGCGCCGCCAGGGTGGTGTTGGCGATCCGTAGCCGGTCGGCCTTCACCTGCACGTCGAGATAGGCTGCGAGCCGTGCCACGCCGCGGGCCGGACCGGCGTCGTAATAGACCTGCCCGAATTGCGGGAACTTTTCGCAGACGCCGATCACCATGCGGTGCATCGAGATGTGCCGCGGCTGGGACATTTCGGCGAGAAAACTCATCCCCAGGCGCGTCAGGACGGCCGGGATATCCGGATCGTTCGGATCGAAGGTGAAGAGCGTCTCGGCGAGGCTGGCCTTCTCCTCCAGGATCAAGGCCTCGAACAGCGCCTCCTTGCTGTCGAAATACACGTACAGCGTGCCCTTCGAGACGCCGGCCGCCCGGGCGATCTCACCCATGCTCGCGCCGTCGTAGCCCGCCGAAAGGAAGACCGTTCGGGCACCGTCCAGGATCTGACGGCGCTTGTCGCCCTCGTGCGCGGATACGCCCCGATCCAGCGCTGCACCCTGTGCCATCGTTCCGTCCGACGCCCGTGGCGCCGCTCCGCTTGACCGAACCGTTCGGTCAACATAACCTGCGACCAAATCGGAGACGCGTCAAGGCGCGCCGATGTTTTGACCGAACGGTTCGGTCAATGCGGTTGTCGTTGGATGTGAGGCTCTGCAATGTCCCTGCGCGAGGACGCTGATCGCCCCGATCCGGTCGTCGAACGCGGCGACGAGGAGCGGGCCGAGGGCCCAGCCCGACCCGTCCCGACCCCGGCACCGGCCGCACCGACCAATCACGCCGCGACACCCGAGGGTGGGGCGCCGGCGCGCAAGCGTCCGCTCCGCCGGGCCATCCTGCTTATCGTCCTGGCCGTCGCGCTCGGCGGCAGCGCCTATGCCGGGTGGCAATGGTGGACGGTCGGACGGTTCTTCGTCTCGACGGACGACGCCTATGTCCAGGCCGACATCTCGGTGCTCGCCGCCAAGGTCTCCGGCTATCTCGAGGCGGTTCCGGTGGTGAACGGCCTCTCGGTGAAGAAGGGCGACGTGATCGCCAAGCTCGACGACGGCGACTATCGCCTCGCTCTTCAGGCCGCGCAGGACAAGCTCGCCACGCAGGAGAGCACCATCGCGCGGATCGCCCGGCAGGCCGAGGCGGCGCAGGCGCAGGTCGCCCAGGCCGCCGCGCAGCTCGACGCCACCCGCGCCGATGCGGTCCGCGCCCAGGCCGATTTCACCCGGTCGACGCAGATGCAGGCCGATTACGTCGCCAAGTCGCGCATCGACCAGACCCGCGCCGATCGCGACCGGACCGAGGCCTCGGTCAAGGCCATGGAGGCCGGCCTCTTGGCCGCCCGCGCCAATGTCGACGTGCTTCAGGCGCAGAAGCGCGAGGCGGAGAGCGTCGCGGCCGAACTGCGCACCGCCGTCGATCGCGCCCGCCGGGATCTCGACTTCGCGGTGATCCGTGCCCCCTTCGACGGTGTGGTCGGCAACAAGGCCGTTGAAGCCGGCGCCTACGTCGCGCCGGGCACCCGGATCGCCGCCCTGGTGCCGCTCCAGAGCGTGCGGATCGACGCGAACTTCAAGGAGACCCAGGTCCAGCGCATGCGCCCGGGCCAGCGGGTGATCGTCACGGTGGATGCCTACCCGGATCGCGAGATCCAGGGCGTGGTGGAATCCTTCTCGCCGGCCTCCGGCTCGGTGTTCAGCCTGCTGCCCCCCGACAATGCGACCGGCAACTTCACCAAGATCGTCCAGCGCCTGCCGGTGCGGGTGCGGGTGCCGGAGGATGTCGCCCGTGAGGGCCTGCTGCGGCCGGGCCTGTCGGCGGTGGTGCGGGTCGATACCCGCGTTGGCGCGGACCGCTCGGTGCTCGACCGGGCCGCGCGCGAGCGGCCAGTCAGCACCGCGAGCCGGTAGGATCCGACATGGCCGCCACCGCCGCCCTCGCGCCGGGCGCGCCGGCCCGCGCCGCCGAGCCGCCCCTCGACCGCCGCCGCATGGTGGCGTTCGTCTGCATGGTATTCGGGATGTTCATGGCGATCCTGGACATCCAGATCGTCTCGGCCTCCCTGAACGAGATCCAGGCCGGCCTCTCGGCCTCCGGCGACGAGATCCCCTGGGTCCAGACCAGCTACCTCATCGCCGAGGTGATCTCGATCCCGCTCTCCGGCACCCTGTCGCGGGTACTCTCGACCCGCTGGATGTTCGCGATCTCGGCGGGCGGCTTCACCCTGATGAGCCTGATGTGCGCGACCTCCTCGTCGATCGGCGAGATGATCGTCTGGCGGGCCGCGCAGGGCTTCATCGGCGGCGGTATGATCCCGACCGTGTTCGCCGCGGCCTTCACGATCTTCCCGCCCTCGAAGCGGACTATCGTGTCGCCGATGATCGGCCTCGTGGCCACGCTCGCGCCGACCATCGGCCCCACGGTCGGCGGCTATCTCACCGACCTGATGTCCTGGCACTGGCTGTTCCTGATCAACGTCGTGCCGGGTATTTTCGTGACGGTCTCGACCTGGATCCTGGTCGATTTCGACAAGCCCAATTACAGCCTGCTGGAGGCTTTCGACTGGGCGGGACTCGCCTTCATGGCGGGCTTCCTCGGCTGCCTCGAATACGTGCTGGAGGAGGGTCCGTACCACGACTGGCTGCAGGACGAGACGGTGTTCGCCGCCGCTGTGATCTGCGGGGTCTCGGCGCTGCTGTTCTTCTGGCGGGTCTTGACCGCCCGGCAGCCGATCGTCGATCTGCGCGCCTTCTCGGACCGCAACTTCGCCAGCGGTTGCGTGGCGAGCTTCGTGCTCGGCATCGGCCTCTACGGGCTGACCTACATCTACCCGGTCTACCTCGCGCGGGTGCGCGGCTACTCGGCGCTGATGATCGGCGAGACGATGTTCGTCTCCGGCCTGTTCATGTTCATCACCGCGCCGATCGCCGGCCGCCTGTCCGGCAAGGTCGATCCGCGGATCATGATGGGGATCGGCTTCGCGGGCTTCGCCTCCGGCACTTGGATCGTCACCGGGCTTACCAAGGACTGGGACTTCTACGAGTTGCTGCTGCCGCAGATTCTGCGCGGCTGCTCGCTGATGCTGTGCATGATCCCGATCAACAACATCGCGCTGGGCACCCTGCCACCGGCCCGGATGAAGAATGCCTCGGGCCTGTTCAACCTGACCCGCAACCTCGGCGGTGCGGTCGGTCTCGCGCTGATCAACACGGTGCTGAACGATCGCTGGGACCTGCACCTCGCCCGGCTCCACGAGCGGTTCAGCTGGACGAACACCGCCGCCCTCGAGCGCCTGGATACGCTCCAGCGCGGCTTCGATTCGTTCGGCAGCGCGGCACCCGGGATGGCGCTCAAGGCCATGTCCAACACCGTTCGGATCCAGGGCCTCGTCATGGCCTTCGAGGACCTGTTCCTCGCGTTGACGGTGTTGTTCCTAGCGATGGCCTGCGCGGTGCCGCTGATCCGGCGGCCACGCGCGGTGGCCGGGGGTGGAGGCGGTCACTGACGGGCCAACGCCGGATCGGCTGCGACGATGCACGATCCCGCATAGGATTGCGTTGGCGGTACGCCCCACCGATCTGCTAGGATGTCGGGATGCGCTGGTCCGGGGGGCCGGTGCGGCGACGGCCAGGGATCGGCTTATGGACTTCCTCAACGCGATGGGCGGCACCGCCGGTGGTTTCTTCGGTGCCCTGATCCCGTTCCTGTTCGTGCTCACCGTCGTGGTGTTCGTGCACGAGATGGGCCATTTCCTGGTCGGGCGCTGGTGCGGCGTCGGCGTGCATGCCTTCTCGCTCGGCTTCGGACCGGAACTGGTGGGCTTCAACGACCGCCGCGGCACCCGCTGGAAGCTCTGCGCCATTCCGCTCGGCGGCTACGTGAAGTTCCACGGCGATGTGAACGGGGCGAGCATGCCCGACCCGGAGGCCGTCGCCCGCATGACCCCGCAGGAGCGGGCGATCAGCTTCCCGACCCAGCCCGTGGCCAAGCGCGCCGCCATCGTCGCCGCTGGCCCGGTGGCGAACTTCATCCTGGCGATCGTGCTGTTCGCCGGGGCGATCTGGCTCGGCGGACGCTACGAGCTGCCCGCCCGCGTCTCCTCGGTGGAGCCGAACAGCGTCGCGGCCGAGGCGGGCTTCCAGCCGGGCGACGTCATCACCGCCATCGACGGCGAGAAGATCGGCGACTTCAACGCCATGTACCGCACGGTGACGGGCAGCGCCGGCACGCCTCTGACCTTCACGGTGGAGCGCGACGACAAGCCGATCACCATCCAGGCGACGCCCGCTACCTTCGAGGAGAAGACCCCGTTCGGCCGCCACCGGATCGGTCGGCTGGGGATCCGCTCCCCCGCAGGCTCCGAGGCGCGCCTCGTCCGCTACGATGCGCTGGACTCCCTGAATCTCGGCGTGAAGGAGACCTACTTCGTCGTCGAGCGTACCTTCTCCTATCTCGGCAAGCTGGTGACCGGTCGTGAGTCGGCCGACCAGCTTTCGGGTCCGATCGGTATCGCCCGCGTGTCCGGCGAGGTCGCCAAGACGGGCGGCGTGGGCGGCCTGGTCGGGCTGATCGCGCTCCTCTCGGTCTCGATCGGCCTGCTGAACCTGTTCCCGGTGCCGCTGCTCGATGGCGGCCATCTGCTGTTCTACGCCTTCGAGGTCGTCCGCGGCCGCCCGCTCAGCGAGCGCGCCCAGGAGATCGGCTTCCGGATCGGCCTGGCCCTGGTCCTGATGCTGATGCTGTTCGCCGCCTGGAACGACATCCTCAACCTCGGCGCGTCCTGGCGGAACACCTGATCCGGAGGAGTTGCCGGCCGTTCCCACGCCGCTCGGCCATCCTGTCCGATCTCCACCGGAAAGGATGCCCGAATCCCGCCGCGATCCGGCCCCGAAGCCGCCCGATCGGCGCCCCGCCCAGGGGTCAAAATCCGGTTAATGCGGCGTGAAATCTCCCGACTTCGGGTCGAAAAACGCGCGCCGTTGCAGGCGTTTACGCGTTATTCACGACGTTTGGCGGTTTGCGCGCGCGGTGGCCGGATCGTTAAGTGGCGCGAAGGCCACGACCCCCCAAAATCCCCTGACGATGGCCGCCCGCGCGTTTGCTTGGCAGGGGAATCCCGCTAAGAGCTACGCTTGGACCGAAGCCACGCTTGGACCAGGTGACGGGACGACCGGTCAACGGTCGCCTGCGACGGGCTAACCCCCGCGACCAGAACAGAAACGGGCGATTGCATGATGTCGTTGACGGGGAAGCCCCGACGTAAGTCGGTGCGGAGAACCATCGTCCTAGTCACTGCGGGTCTGAGCGTCGTCCTGAGCGGGGCCGCTCAGGCGCAGCAGATTGTCGTCCAGGGCAACCAGCGCGTCGATGCCGACACGATCCGGTCCTACGTGACCGGGACGGCGTCCGGCTCCGCGGAGGAGGCGCGGCGCAACCTGCTCGCCAGCGGCATGTTCTCGGACGTGAAGGTCGCCCAGTCGAGCGGGCGCACGGTGGTCACGGTCCGTGAGAACAACCTGATCAACCGGGTGGTGTTCGAGGGCAACAAGAAGATCGAGAAGGCGACCCTGGAAGGGGTGGTCGAAGCGAAGGCCCGCGGCCCCTACAGCGAGGCGATCGTCAACGCCGACCTCGCCCGCATCCGCGACGTCTACAAGCGGTTCGGCCGCGGCACCGCCAAGGTGACCTACCGCACCGTCGATCTGCCGAACGGCCGCGTCGACGTGATCTACCAGATCGATGAGGGTGATAAGACCGGCATCATCTCGATCAATTTCGTCGGCAACAACGCTTATTCGGAGCGGACCCTGAAGGGGCTGATGAGCTCCTCGGAGATGAACTTCCTGTCGTTCATCAAGACCTCCGACGTTTACGATCCCGACCGCATCACCAACGACCTCGATCAGGTCCGCCGCTACTACCTGAAGAACGGCTACGCCGACTTCCAGGTGGTGAGCGCCGACGCCCGCTACGTCGAGGGCGAGAAGTCCGGCTACGTCATCACCGTCACGGTGAACGAGGGCGAGCAGTACAAGGTCGGCGCGGTGCAGGTGGATTCCCGCCTGCCGGGCCTGAATACCGCCGAACTGACCGACGGTGTCGCAACGACCGTGGGTGACGTCTACAACGCCGACGATGTCGAGAAGACGCTGAACAACGTCACCCGCGAGGTGAACCGCGCCGGCTATCCGTTCGCCCAGGTGCGCCCGACCGGCCAGCGCGATCCGGGCAGCCATCAGGTCTCCCTGGGCTTCGTGGTCGAGGACGGCCCGCACGTCTACGTCGAGCGCATCAACATCCGCGGCAACACCCGCACCCGCGACTACGTCATCCGTCGCGAGCTCGATATCGCCGAGGGCGACGCCTACAACCGCGTGCTCACCGACCGCGCCGAGCGGCGCCTGAACGGCCTGGGCTTCTTCAAGAAGGTCCGCTTCTCCAACGAGCCGGGTTCGGCGCCCGATCGCGTGGTGATCAACATCGACGTTGAGGATCAGCCCACGGGTTCGTTCTCGGTGGCGGGCGGCTACTCCACCCAGGACGGCATCATCGGCGAGGTCTCGGTCTCCGAGTCGAACTTCCTCGGCCGCGGCCAGTATGTCCGCCTCGCCGGCACGGGCGGCCAGTACTCGCGCGGCGTCGACTTCTCGTTCACCGAGCCGTACTTCCTCGGCTACCGCCTCGCCGCCGGCTTCGACGCCTTCTACAAATATTCTGACCTGACCCGGTACTCCCGCTACGAGACCACGGTCTATGGCGGCCAGCTCCGCCTCGGCCTGCCGATCACCGAGGAGTTCGGCGTCACCCTGCGCTACTCGCTGTACAACACCGAGCTGAAGGTGCCGAACACCCTGAAGCGGCCGTACAACGACTGCTCGATCCCGATCCCGGGCTACACCGCGACCTATGCCCCCGGAACGATCGATCCGAATACCGGCCGCAATATCGGCGGTCAGGCGATCTACCCGAACTGCGCCTATGACGGCGAGGCCTCCATCGCCATCAAGGGCTCGCAGGGCAACACGCTGACCTCGCTGGCCGGCCTGACGCTCGCCTACTCGACCCTGGACGTGGTCGGCGCTCCCCATAACGGCCTCTACGCGGAGCTGAAGCCCGACGTGGCGGGCCTGGGCGGCGACTCGCGGTTCTTCCGTGTCACCGCCGATGCGCGCTACTACAAGGAGCTGTTCGAGGACGTGATCGGCTTCGTCCGGTTCCAGGGCGGTCACATTCAGTCCATCGACGGCAAGCCGCTTCGCGTGACCGACGAGTTCTTCCTCGGTCCGTCGCTGGTCCGCGGCTTCGCGCCGAACGGCATCGGCCCGCGCGACGTCGGCATCGCCGACGCCCGCTCGAACGCGATCGGCGGCTCGACCTATATCGGCGGCACGCTCGAGGTGCAGTTCCCGCTGCCCCTCGTTCCGCGGGATCTCGGCCTGAAGGGCGCGCTCTTCGCCGATGCCGGTACGCTGTTCGGCTATAACAGCCGCCGCTCCTTCGACGTGAACGGCGACAGCTTCATCAACGGCACGGATCCGGCCACCGGGCGCTGCAACTTCAACGCCTACAAGATCGGCGTCGAGCCGGAATGCGTGAACGTCCGCGACAGCGCCACGATCCGCTCCTCGATCGGTGCCTCCATCCTGTGGAACTCGCCGCTCGGCCCGATCCGGTTCGACTACGCCTACGCCCTGACGAAGGACGAGGGTGTCGCGGTCTACGTGCCGATCCTCGGCAAGTACGGCCATATCGGCAAGGATCAGACCCAGGCGTTCCGCTTCTCCGGCGGCTCGCGGTTCTGATCAAAATACCCGGCGCGCCGGTCGGTTTCTTCCGGCCGGCGCGTTGTCGAGCATGTCAGATCCTATCTTCTTCGCCCCCGCGGCCAGCCTGACCCTCGGGGAGATCGCCGCCGCTGCCGGGGCCAGCCTGCCCGACGGCGCCGATCCGGCCGCCAAGCTCGTGGGTGCGGCGCCCCTGGAGGGGGCCGGGCCCGAGCACCTGGCCTATATGGACAACGCGCGCTACGGCGATGCCTTCGCGGCGACGCGGGCTGGGGCATGCCTGGTCTCGCCCCGCTTCGCGGCCCGCTGCCCACCCGGTACGGTCGCCCTGGTCACCCGGGATCCCTATCGCGCCTACGCAGCCCTGCTCGGACGCCTCCATCCGGAGGCCCTGCGTCCCGGATCACAGTTCGGCGCCCGCGGTATCGCCCCTGGCGCCCATGTCCATCCGGACGCGCGGCTCGAAGAGGGCGTGACGATCGATCCGGGTGCGGTTGTCGGCCCCGGCGCGGAGATCGGGAGCGGGACGGTGATCGGCCCCAACGCGGTTATCGGCCCCGGTGTTCGCATCGGGCGCGACTGCGCGATCGGGGCCGGCACCACGCTGAGCCACGCGCTCCTGGGAAACCGCGTGATCCTGCACCCCGGTGCGCAACTCGGCCAGGACGGTTTCGGCTTCGCCATGGGGGCCACCCACCTCAAGGTTCCGCAGATCGGCCGCGTCATCGTCCAGGACGACGTGGAGATCGGCGCCAACACCACGATCGACCGGGGCGCCTCGCGCGACACGGTGATCGGGGAGGGGACCAAGATCGACAACCTGGTGCAGATCGCCCACAACGTCGTGATCGGGCGCCACTGCGTGATCGTGTCGGGCGTCGGCATCTCGGGCTCGACCACGCTGGAGGATTACGTCGTTCTCGGCGGGCAGGTCGGCGTGGTCGGGCACCTGCGGATCGGCCGCGGCGCGCAGATCGCCGGCTCCTCCAATGTCAACCGCGACGTGCCGCCGGGCAGCCGATGGGGTGGCACGCCCGCCAAGCCGGTGCGGGCCTGGTTCCGTGAGCTCACGACCCTGGCGCGCCTCGCGGAACGCTCGGGCAAGGGCCCGGCGGAGGACGAAGCCTGAGGCGAGCGGATTCGCGCGTCCGGCTTGCCGGCATCCGGATTGATCCGCTCCTCCGGAAGGTCTTGCGCTTCCGGCGATTTCTGCCGAAGAGGGCGCTCCCTTCGCCACGCGCGGCGGGATGTCAGGCCGCCGCGAGCGGCAAGTCGAGGTGCGGGATCCGATGAGTGAGGCGGCGCGCGAGACCAGCGGCGAGCTGGGCACAGCCGATATCCAGACTCTTCTGGAGCTGCTGCCACATCGCTATCCGTTCCTCATGGTGGACCGGATCGTCGAGATCGACCGCGACGAATCCTGCATCGGCATCAAGAACGTCACCGCCAATGAGCCGCAATTCATGGGGCACTTCCCGGGACTGCCGGTCTTCCCGGGTGTGCTCCTGATCGAGGGCATGGCGCAGACCGCCGGCGCGATCTGCTGCCGCCATATCCGGACGGACGAGCTGCGCACCAAGCAGGTGTTCTTCATGACCATCGACAAATGCAAGTTTCGCAAGCCGGTCACGCCGGGCGACCAAGTGCGTTTCCATATGAAGAAGATCAATCACCGCCGGACCATGTGGTGGTTCCGCGGTGAGGCCCGGGTGGACGGCACGCTGGTCGCCGAGGCCGAGATCGGCGCCATGCTGGTGACGGAGTGAGCGCGCCGTTCATCCATGCGAGCGCCGTGGTCGAGGCCGGCGCCCGGATCGCCGACGGGGCACGGGTGGGGCCCTTCTGCCATGTCGGTCCGGAGGTCGTCCTGGGAGACGATTGCGAACTCGTCAGCCACGTCGTCGTTGCGGGCCGGACGACAATCGGCGCCCGCACCCGGATCTTCCCCTTCGCGTCGATTGGCCACCCGCCGCAGGACCTGAAGTATCGCGGCGAGCCCTCGACCCTCACGATCGGCGCCGATTGCCTGATCCGCGAAGGCGTCACTATGAATCCCGGCACCAGCGGCGGCGGGCTGGAGACCGTGGTGGGCGATCACTGCACCTTCCTGGCGAACTCGCATGTCGGCCACGATTGCCGCGTGGGCTCGCACGTGATCTTCTCCAACAACGTCATGCTGGCCGGTCATTGCGCGGTGGGCGATTACGCGATCCTCGGGGGAGGCGCGGCCGTCATCCAGTTCGCCCGTGTCGGGGCGCACGCCTTCGTGGGCGGCCTTTCGGGGCTGGAGAACGACTGCATCCCCTACGGCATGGTGCTGGGCAACCGCGCCGCTCTCTCTGGCCTGAACATCATCGGCCTGCAGCGTCGCGGCTTCGCCCGGGAGGATATCCACGCCCTGCGGCGGGCCTACCGCCTGCTCTTCGCCCCTGAAGGAACGCTGATGGAGCGGGTCGAGGACGTGGCGGCGACGTTCGAGTCCCACGATGCGGTGCGCGAGATCCTCGATTTCATCCGCGTCGGCGGTAAGCGCTCGATCTGCACGCCGCGCGAAGTCCCGACCCCGATCGGCGCCGCCTGACCGGCAGCCGCATGGCGCAAGCCGATCCCGCGCCCGAGGGCGCCCTCGTGCTGATCGCCGGGGCCGGGCGCCTCCCGGAGCTCGTGGCTGAATCCCTGCGTCGGGCGCACCGTCCGTTCCGGGTGATCGCCCTGCGCGGCTTCACCGGGCAGGCGCTGCGCACCAGCGCCGACGCCACGGTCGACCTCCTCGATCTGGCCGCCACCCTGAAGCTGTTGCGCCGGTGGGGCCCGGCCATCGTGGTGCCGGCCGGCGGCGTCTCCCGGCCGAGCCCGGCCGCGATCCTCAATGCCGGCGCCGCCCTCCGCAACCGCGACGCCCTCCGGGCCATCGCGGGCGGGGGCGATGACCGCCTCCTGCGCGCCGCATTGGCGCTCGTCGAGGAGGAGGGGCATCGGATCCTCGGCGTCCATGAGGCTGCGCCGGACCTGCTCTGCCCGGAGGGACCGCTCGGACGCCGGCGACCGGATCCGGAAGCCGCCGCCTCGATCGCCACTGGGCGCGGCGTGCTGGATGCCCTGTCGCCGTACGATCTGGGGCAGGCAGTGACGGTCGCGGGGAACCGGATCCTGGCCGTCGAGGGACCGGAGGGGACCGACCGGATGCTCGCCCGGGCCCGCGCCCTCGGGCGCCGGCCCTTCGGATGGGGACGGGCGCTTCCCGCGACCGTCCTGGTGAAGGCGCCCAAAGCCGGACAGGATCGGCGCATCGACCTGCCGGCGATCGGCCCGCGCACGGTGCGCAACGCCGCCCGCGCCGGCTGCGTCGGCCTCGCCCTCGAAGCCGGGGGAACGCTGGTGATCGACCGCGCCGCGACCGCCGCGGAGGCTGACCGCCTGGGCCTGTTCGTCGTCGGCTACGGGAGCGTGCCGCGATGACCCGGTCCCGCACCATCTGGCTCGTAGCCGGCGAGGATTCCGGCGATCAGCTCGGCGCCAAGCTGATGCGCGCCGTGCGCGCGGCGGCGCCGGACGTGGCCTTCGGTGGCGTCGGCGGCGAGGCGATGGCGGAGGCGGGGTTCGCCTCCCTGTTCCCCCTCGATGACGTGGCGGTGATGGGCTACCTGCCCGTGCTCGCCCGCGCCCGCACGCTCCTGCGGCGGATTCGCGAGACCGCCGAGGCCGTGGTGCGCGCCCGACCCGACGTACTGGTCATCATCGACAGCCCCGGCTTCACCCACGCGGTGGCGAAGCGGGTGCGCAAGGCGGCGCCCGGCATCCCGATCATCGACTACGTCTCGCCGAGCGTCTGGGCTTGGCGCCCATGGCGCGCGAAGGGCATGCGCGCCTTCATCGACCACGTCCTGGCGCTGCTGCCCTTCGAGCCCGAGGCTCATCTGCGGCTCGGCGGGCCGCCCTGCACCTATGTCGGGCATCCGCTGATCGAGCGCTTGGCCGAACTGCGCCCCGCCGATCCCGAAAGCCTGCGCCGGGAGACGATGCCCTACAGCCTCGTCATCCTGCCCGGCTCGCGCCGCTCCGAGATCGAGCGCCTGATGCCGGTCTTCGGGCAAGCCTTGGCGCGCGTGGCGCGTGCCCATCCGATCGAAGCTGTGCTGCCGGCGGTGACGCGCCACCGGGCCTTGATCGAGCGCCTTGCCGCGGCCTGGCCTGTCCCGGTCCGGATCGTCACCGGCGAGGCGCCGAAATATGCCGCCTTCCGGAATGCCCGGGCGGCGCTCGCGGCCTCGGGCACGGTCACGCTGGAACTGGCGCTGGCGGGCGTTCCCATGGTGGTCGCCTACAAGGTCTCGCGGGCCGAGGAGGTCATTGCCCGTCGGCTCATCCAGGTGCCGACCATCGTGCTGCCGAACCTGATCCTCGCCGAGAATGCCATGCCGGAATTCGTCCAGGCCGAATGCACGCCAGGCCATCTCGCCGAGGCCTTGGCGCCGCTGCTGGCGGGGGGCGCCGTGCGTGCGGCGCAATGCGCGGCCCTGGCCCGGATCGATGACCGCATGCGGCTTGCCGATGCGGATACGCCGAGCCGGGCTGCCGCACGGATCGTCCTGCGGGCAGCGGAAAGGCCGTGATCCGTCGGGCCGCGAGTGCTAGCCGCTACGCCGGCCGCAGCGGGTGTACGATACGGTTCCCCGATTGCTCGACCACGTCAGGTGATCGTCGTCCACCGTCAGCCGGACCTGCGACGACCAATGCCGTCCCCGGTCGCTGCACTCGGCCGAGGTCACCCAGGTGCCCCCGGACCGGCGCGTATCGTGGAAGGTGCACACCGTGCGGCCGGCGCGGGCCTGATCCTGTGTGATCGTCGCCGGGATGTAGCCCCGCCGCCGCGAGCGATGCCCGCAGGCCCCGGGTGCCGGACCCCAGACGCCGATATACTCGGCGCTCACCGGCGCCGGCGCCGGCCGGGGCGCCGGCAGCTGCGCTGCCTGAACCTCCCGGGGACGGTTCGGTGGGGCGGCCGTGTTGGGTGGATCGAGCATCACGACCCGGCTCGCCAGGGCCCGCGACCCGGGTGCCGACTCAGGCGGCGAAACCGCTTCGGGTCGCTGGGGCCGGAACGGCAGGTCTTCCGTCAGGTAGGCAGCACTGTAGGCGAACAGCCCGATCCAGCCGGCGATCAGCAGGGCGGGGAGGACATAGCGGCGCCTGGGCTCGGAACGTGTTCCGCCGCCCGGATCAGCCAGCACCACCGCCCCCATCGTCCCCCTCCGTCTCCGCTCAGCGCCCGAAAATCCCTTTCAGGAACTGGGCCGTGCGATTGCGCTTGCGCTTGCGTTCCAGCTCGGATGCATCCTTGAGCCACGCGACCTGGACGACGCGCCGCTCGCCCTCGAACGGCTCATGGCCGTGCCAGGAATTGTCGGCGCGCAGGAACGCGAACATGGTCCCCATGGTGGGCGGCACCTCGACCGCGAAGGGCTCGTAGTTCTTCCCGTCATAGAGGACGCGCAGCCGACCGGCCGCCGGGGCCTCCCAGGCGTCGTTCATGTAGACGAGGAGGGTCAACACCTTCGACGGTCCATCGGTGTGGATCGAGCCGTATTTCGGTTGGCTCTTCCGCATGATGGTGGTGAGCCGTGGGCAGGACACGAGGTCGATCCCGAACTTTTCGCCCAGGATCTTCGAGAACGCGTCGCTTTCCAGCTCATCGATCAGCGCCTTGAAGCGCCCCTTGAGGGCAACCTCGTCGACCGTGAGATAGCCGGGCTTGGCGATCTCCGGGAAGTCGCGGCGGATCTCGTCGATCGCGTCGGGATTCAGGACATTGTTGCCCAGCGTATAGGCGTAGGGCTCCCGGGAGAGAGGTGCGGCGCGAATCGCCGAGATGTCGAGGATCGAGAGGGCGGACATCGAGGGATCCCTTGGGTCCAGGGCGAATCGGCCGACATACCAGGCGCCGGTCGCGCATGCCGGTGGCCCGGGTGACGGGCTGGGCCGGCTCAGCCCGCACGGGCTCCGGCCGTCATGGTGCAACCCGTCGCGGCGGACTGGAATCTCATAATCCGCTGATTGCGGCAGTCCGACGGCGAAAGGCGTCTGGTGGCGCATTCCGGTGACAGTCTCAGGCCGCCGGCCCGTGCAGGATAAGTATGATGCCCGCGGATTGTCGTCCTGGGCGCATGCTGGACCCGTGTCTGATGAGGCCGCTGGCCCTCACCCTGCTGTGCATACACCTTATCGCGGTCGCGACCGGGGCGGAGGCGCTTGCGCAAACCCGGGCGCCGCGCGGCTCGATGACCGCCCGGATGACCTGCGCCGAGGCGATGGCCCTGGTGAAGGGCGAGCGCGACGTCGTGATCGCGGCCGGATCGGCGCCGGAGCGCTTCGTCAGCGGCCCCGGCCAGTGCAGCGGCTCGGAGATCGCCGAGCTGCGCTTCGCGCCCACCCGCGACAACCCACAATGCCCGATCGGCTACCATTGCCGCGAGCCGGGTTTCGAGGAGTGGAATTGGTAGGCGCGCGGCCGGTGTAAATCGCCGCATCCCGCAAACGTGACGAGAATTTCACGCGACAGCGTGCGGCAAAGGCCACTATCTCGCCATCGACCGGGGCCAAGGCCGCTGGGTTGCGCCCCCACCGGGCGCGGTGGGACGGGAGAGACGCGTGGCTGCACTCAGGACCGGGCTCGGGATCCAGGCCGTGCTCACGGCCGTCGCCGCGCTGATCCTGCTGGCCATGCCGGGCATTCCGAGCCCGCCGCTCTACGTCTCCCTCGCCGGCTTCGCGCTGGCCGGTATCCTGGTCGCGTCGAACACCATTTCGGCCTACCTGAAGGTGTTCGTCTCGGTTTACGGCATCGGCTACCTGCTGCTCGCCGGCACGAAGACGGCCGCCGCCATGGGATTGCTGCCGCCGGTGATCGCCGCGCTCCTCCCCCCGGCCTTTGCCGCCACCGGCGCGGTGGTATTCGCCGCCATCGTGCTCGGCATCTCCTATCTCGAACCGATCCAGGCGATCACCAACATCGCCGATCCCTACTTCGCCAACCGCGACAAGCCGACCAAGGAGATCGGCCTGTTCCGCTGGTTCGGCACCACCGAGGGTCGGATCGGCCGCAACCTCGTGGCGCTCTCGATCTTCGTGAATTTCGCCGACGTGGCGCTAACCCTGCGGTTCAACTTCTTCTACCGCGACATCTACAACTCCCTGCAGGAGTATGACGCCAACGCCTTCTGGTATCAGCTGCTCTGGGTGTTCGTGCCGCTGGCCACGCTGAACATCGCCATCGGCATGTTCGACCTGTTCGTGGATTCCTCGCTGCTGATCCGCTGGCGCACGTGGCTGACCCACAGCCTGTACGAGCGCTGGCTCGGCAACGGCACACATTACCGGATCCCGTTCACTGACGAGGAGGCTGACAACCCGGATCAGCGGATTCAGGCCGACGTCAACAGCTTCATCGTGCAGACCACGACCCTGTCGATCCGGCTGCTGAGCCAGGCCGCACAGCTCGTCTCCTTCATGGTCATCCTCTGGACCCTGTCACGCGACTTCGTCGTGCCGTTCACCGACACGGTCATCCCGGGCTTCCTGGTCTGGCTGGTGATCGGCTACGCGGTGGTGGGCACGTGGCTCACCCACCTGATCGGCCGGCCGCTCATCGGGCTCGACTTCCGGCAGGAGCAGGTCGAGGCGAATTTCCGCTTCGCGCTGGCCCGCAACCGGATCTATTCCGAGCAGATCGCCCTGCTGCGCGGCGAGCGCGCCGAGGCCTCCCGGCTCTCGACGCTGTTCCACAGCGTGATCGACAATTACGTCGGCATCATCTTCCGGCGCATTAAGCTGATTGCCTTCACGTTCAGCTACCGGCAGGCGAGCGTGATCTTCCCGATGGTGCTGGCCGCGCCCTCGTTCTTCGCCAAGAAGATTACGCTGGGCGCCCTGCAGCAGACCTCGCAGGCCTTCGGGCAGGTACAGAGCTCGCTGTCGTTCTTCGTGGATTCCTACACGACGCTGGCGGCCTACAAGGCCAACACCAACCGTCTCGGCTCCTTCCGCCGGGCGATGACCAAGGCCGAAGCCCTCGCGTCGGCGGGCTACGGGCTCGTCCAGGGCAACGACAGCACCGGCGACGTGACGGCGCGCGGACTGGTGCTCGCTTTGCCGGACGGGCGCCCGATCGTGACCGCCGATGCGCTGACGCTGCCGCAGGGCGGCGCGACCCTGGTCACCGGCCCGTCCGGCTCGGGCAAGTCGACGCTGTTCCGGGCGATCGCCGGGATCTGGCCGTTCGGCAAGGGCCGGGTCGATGTGCCCGCCGGACAATCGGCGCTGCTGCTGCCGCAGCGGCCCTACATCCCGCTCGGCACCCTGCGCGGCGCCGTGGTCTATCCGAACACCACCGACCAGTTCACGGATGCCGAGATCCGCGACGCCCTGGTCGCCGCCCAGCTCCCGCACCTCGCCGATCGGCTCGACGAGGTCGATACCTGGGAGCGGCGCCTGTCGGGCGGCGAGCAGCAGCGGCTCGCCATCGCCCGCGTGCTGCTGGCGAAGCCCGCATGGCTGTTCCTCGACGAAGCGACCGCCTCCCTCGACGAGCCTTCGGAGGCCGCGCTCTACCGCATGCTGCGCGAGCGGCTGCCGGGGACATCCATCGTGTCGATCGGCCACCGCTCGACGCTCGACGCGTTCCACGACCGGCGCATCACGCTGGAGCCGGAGGGCGGGGTGTTCACCCCACGCGAGCAGCGGCGGCAGCCGCTGCCGGCGGAGTAGTAGGCCGGCTACGCGGCTGCTCTTTCTCTTGCGGGCAGGACGTGCCTGTCCGACTGCTCAGCCGGACAGTCCACGATGGCCCTCCGATGGCGACAGGCCCACTCCGTCATCACGAGCGAAGCGAAGTGACCCAGGGCAGCGCGACCTCTGAGATCATGGCGCCGCCCTGGATTGCTTCGCTTCGCTCGCAAAGACGGTGATGCGCAGCCTTTAAGCCTTCGTCCGCAGCCCCGCGGCCGCCCGCGCCGCCTGCTCGATCGCCGCGGGATCCGGCGTACCGGGCTTCACCACCCAGCTGCCGCCGACGCAGAGCACCGACGGGATCGCCAGCCAATCCGGCGCGCTCAGTTCGGTGATCCCGCCGGTCGGGCAGAACCGCACCGCGCCGAACACGGCCGCATGCGCCTTCAGCGCCTTGATGCCGCCGGCGGCCTCGGCCGGGAAGAACTTGAACCGGTCGAGCCCGTAATCCAGGCCGCGCATGATGTCGGCCGCGGTGGCGACGCCCGGCAGGTAGGGCACGCCATTCGCCTTGGCGGCGTCGGTCAGCGGCTCCGTGAGACCGGGGGAGACGATGAACTCGGCGCCGGCCGCGAGCGCGTTCTCGAGGTCGCGTGGGTTCAGCACCGTCCCGGCCCCGACCACCGCGCCCTCGACGCGGGTCATCTCCCGGATGACGTCGAGGGCGGCCGGCGTCCGCAGGGTGACCTCCAGGGCGGTCAGCCCGCCCTTCACCAGGGCCTCGGCGATGGGCCGAGCCTGGGCCACGTCGTCGATCACCAGGACCGGAATGACGGGCACGGAGCGCATCAGCGCGTCGATGCTGGTCAGATCGTTCATGGTCGGCAACTCCTGTAGGGTTTCAGAGGCCGGCGGCCGCGAGCATCGCGGAGGCACCGCGCTCGGCCGTGTCGGCCCCATGGCGCATGAACGCGAACAACTCGCGTCCGGTGCCCTGGCTGGGCGGCGGAGCCTCGGCCTCGGGACGGGCCGCGAATTCCGCATCGTCCACCAGCACCTCGAGCAGGCCCTCGGCGGCGCTGAGCCGGACGATGTCGCCGTCGCGGATCCGCCCGATCGGCCCACCGCCCAGGGCCTCGGGGCTCAGGTGGATGGCGGCCGGGACCTTTCCGGAAGCGCCCGACATCCGCCCGTCCGTCACCAGGGCGACCTTGTGGCCGCGGTCCTGCAGCACGCCGAGTGGCGGCGTCAGCTTGTGCAGCTCCGGCATGCCGTTCGCCTTCGGCCCCTGGAACCGGACCACCACCACGACATCCCGTTCCAGCTCGCCGGCCTTGAACGCCTTCAGCACCTCGTCCTGATCGGAGAACACCCGGGCCGGGGCCTCGATGGTCCGGCGCTGCTCCTCGACGGCGCTGGTCTTGAACGTCGCCCGGCCGAGATTGCCCCTCACCAGCCGCATGCCGCCATCCGGCTGGAACGGCTTGTCCGGCCGGCGCAGCATGGCGTCATCCAGGCTTTCCGGCACGGCGTCCTCGAAAACGAGGTCGTCGCCGTCGAGCTTCGGGTCGCGGGCATGGTCGCGCAGGGATTGGCCGGTCACCGTCAGGATGTCGTCATGCAGCAGCCCGGCATCGAGCAGCGCGCGCATCACGAAGCTCATCCCGCCCGCGGCGTGGAAATGGTTCACGTCGCCCGCCCCGTTCGGGTAGACGCGCGCGATCAGCGGCACGGCGCTGGAGAGGCGGTCGATATCCTCCCAGTCGATCACGATGCCGGCGGCACGCGCGATGGCCGGCAGGTGGATCGCGTGGTTGGTCGAGCCGCCGGTGGCGAGCAGACCGACCGCCGCGTTCACGATCGCCTTCTCATCGACGCAGAGGCCGAGCGGCCGGTAATCGTTGCCGGCGCCGCCGATCTCGGTGAGCCGGTGGATCGCCGCCCGGGTCACGGCCTGCCGCAGCTTGGTGCCGGGATTGATGAAGGACGCGCCCGGCATGTGCAGGCCCATCATGTCCATCATCATCTGGTTCGAGTTGGCGGTGCCGTAGAACGTGCAGGTGCCGGCCGAGTGGTAGGAGGCGGATTCGGATTCCAGCAGTTCCGCCCGGCCGACCTTGCCCTCGGCGTAGAGCTGGCGGATCCGCTGCTTCTCCTTGTTGGCGAGGCCCGACGGCATCGGCCCGGCCGGGATCAGGATCGTCGGCAGATGGCCGAAACGGAGCGCCCCGATCAGCAGGCCGGGCACGATCTTGTCGCAGATGCCGAGCAAAGCCGCGCCGTCGAACATGCCGTGGCTTAAGCCCACCGCGGTCGAGAGGGCGATCGTGTCCCGGGAGAACAGCGACAGCTCCATGCCGCTCTGGCCCTGCGTGACGCCATCGCACATGGCCGGCGTCCCGCCCGCCACCTGGGCGGTGGCGCCGCGCTCCCGGGCGAACAGCTTGATCTGCTCGGGATAGCGCCCGTAGGGCTGATGCGCCGAGAGCATGTCGTTGTAGGCGGTGACGATGCCGATATTCATCGTGGTCCGCTCGTCGCGGATCGCCGCCTTGTCCTCGCCGGCCGCCGCGAAGCCGTGGGCGAGGTTGCCGCAGGCGAGCTTTCCGCGCCGGACCCCCGCATCCCGCTCACGGGCGATCAGGTCGAGATAGGCGCGCCGGGTCTCGCGGGAGCGCGCAACCACGCGCTCGGTGACCGCCGCGACCTCGGGATGAAGCTCGGTCATGCTGGTTCCTCCAGGCCTTTGGCGAAAGCCGCGGGATCGGCGCCGCGATTCGGCTCCGGCTCCGCAGCCCGTCGTTCGCCGGTATCTAAGCGGTGCGCTGCGGGATGTAACCCGACCGGCGCGCACCCCCTCCCCGCAGAGGGGGAGGGGGGACGCTTCGAACCGTCTCAATACTCCCAGAAGATCCGCTGGAGTTCCTTCGTGTCGTTGGTCTTCGTCAACGCCACGGCCGCCAGGATCTTGGCCTTGGCGGGGTTCAGGTCATGCGCCACAACCCAGTCGTACGTGTCGTCCGGCTGCTCGGCGTTGCGCAGGACGAAGCCGTCCGGCACCCGCGAGGAGCGGATCACGATCGTGCCCTTGGAGCGGATGTCCTTGAGCTTGTCGACGAGGTAGCCCGCCACCGAGCCGTTGCCGGTGCCGGCGTTGACGATCGCCTTCGCGCCCGCCTGGACCTCCGCGTCGTAGACGCCCGGGATCATGTTGCCCGAGCCGTAAACGATACCGACCAGCGGCAGGCTGTCGATCTGATCGATGTCGAACTCCGAGCTCATGTTGTGCCGCTTCGTGAGCGAGCGGAAGAAGTAGGTCTTGCCCTCGACCACCATACCGAGTGGCCCCCACTGGCTGTAGAAGGCGCTGGGCACGATGTTGGTCCGCTTGTTCACGTCGCGGCCGCACTGGATGTAGTCGTTCATCGTCACGGTGACGCCCTTGCCGATCGCCTCCTTGCTGCCCGCCACCGTCACGGCGTCGAGGAGATTGAGAGCGCCGTCGGCCGAGATCGCCGTGCCCGGCCGCATCGAGCCGACCACCACGATCGGCTTGTCGCTCTTGACCACGAGATCGAGGAAAAAGGCGGTCTCCTCCAGGGTGTCGGTGCCGTGGGTGACGACCACGCCGTCAACATCGTCCTGCTTCAGGAGCTGAGAGACGCGCTTGGCCAATTGGACGAGCTGGGCATCCGTGAAGCTCTCGGAGGCAATCTGGAAGACCTGCTCGCCGCGGACATTGGCGACGGCGCTGATCTGCGGCACGGCCGCGATGAGCTTGTCCACCGGCACCTTGGCGGCGGTGTAGGTCGCGCTGTTGGCGGCATCTGCGCCCGCGCCCGCGATGGTGCCGCCGGTGGCGAGGATCACCACGTTCGGCTTCCGGGTCGCCGCTGCCGTCCCGGATTCGGGCATCTCGCGCGCGGATAGCGGGCTCGCCCCCCAGAGGCTGGCCAGGGCCAGCGCGAAGGCCGCTCCGCGCAGGGAATGGGCCGCGCCGCTTCGGCAGGAAAACATGCGGTGATCCTCTAGCTCTGAAACGATGGCGAGTCGGACTCGCCGCCACGATGGTAGCCGCGCGGATGTGTCAGGCAAGGATCGTGCAGGCCGTACGGTTCACGTGGGCTTGGATCGTTACGCAAGCCCGGGCGTTAAACCGGGTTGCTGTCCGTTCGGAGGTAAGCCCCATGCTGCATCTCGCCGGTCTGCTCGAGGAACTGGAGCGGAGCGAGCCCGCCCAGGCCGCCATGGCGATCCTCGAAGGTTCGCTCTCCCGCCGTTCAACCGAGGAACAAGGCGCCTTCTGGCGCGCCGTCGACATCTATTACGTGTCACGCAAGGCGCCGCCGGAGGCAACGCCGGCGATGACACCCGAGCTCGCTGCCGCCTCCTGAAACAAGGGGCGGGTCCACCGCTCTCTGCTCTCATGACGAGCGCCCCTCCCAACAGGTGGAGCGGAACGGAACCTCATCGGAACCCAGCGCACGAAGGGTCGCGTCGGCGGCACCCTATGGATGTTCCGCGTTGTCGCGTGCTGGATCCCGGCTTGCATTCGGCTACCGCCGCATACGCCCTGGAAAACGAAACGGTGCAGAGCGGTGAGTTCAACGGATAACCTGTCTAACACCTGAAAAGACGTGCCCTGCGCATCGCCTGGACAGATGATCGAAAGGCTGCCTGTTCACGCCCTTGCTGGAACGGCTGGCGGGAGCGTGCCGCCGCTCTCGGGCTCGCTGCCCGCGGCGGCGTCGCCGCGGGTCTCGGGCATCAGCGTGAGATACAGCGCGAATCCCAGGGCCGCGATGGCGGCAAGCGCCAGGAAGGCTGTGGAATACCCCGCCGACACGATGATCACGCCTGCAAGCTTCGCGCTGAGTGATGCGCCGACGCCCTGGGCGGTGGCGACCGCGCCCTGGGCCGCGTTGAAGCGTCCGCCACCGCGAGTCAGATCGGACACGACGATCGGGAACAACGCGCCGTAGATGCCCGCGCCGATCCCGTCGAGGAGCTGGACGCCCACCAGCCAGAACGGGTTGTCCGACAGGGTGTAGAGCACCCCGCGCAGCGCCAGCACTCCGAAGGCCGCCAGGAAGATCGGCTTGCGGCCGATCACGTCGGCCTTGGCGCCCACGAAGATCGCCACCGGCACCATCACGCATTGCGCCGCCACGATGCAGACGGCGATCAGCGACGTCGCGTGATCCTTGCCCGACAGGTGGGTGAGAAGCTGGCCGACCGAGGTCAGCATCGCGGCGTTGGCGAGGTGGAAGATCGCGCAGAGCACCGCGAAGAGAAGCAGGGCCTTGTTCTGCAACAGGGTGGCGAGGCCGGAGGGCTGCTCCTGCTGCGCTTCCTCCTCCTCGGTCATGCCCCGGGCGAGGTCGTCGTCAATCGCGTCAGCCGGCACCATCAGCATGGCGCCGATGGAGCAGGCCGCCAGGATGCCCATCAGCCAGAACACCACGATCGGTCCGAAGAAATAGGCGAGCCCCCCGGCCACTGCGGCCGAGACCGCGTTGCCGGCGTGGTTGAAGCCCTCGTTGCGACCGATCCGCTTGGCGAACATCTTCGGGCCGACGAGGCCGAGGGTTATGGCGGCGAGCGCCGGCGGGAAGATCGTACCGGCGACGTGCGCGATCGATTGGGTCGCGGTCACGAGGTAGAAATTGGAGATGAACGGCAGAACGAGGCAGCTCGCCGTCACCGCGATGGCGCCACCGATCACCACGGCGCGCTTGTGGTTGGTGGCGTCGATGAAGGCGCCCGCGGGGGTCTGCGCGATCAGACCGAGGATGCCCGCGATGGTCATGACGAGGCCCGTGGTGGCCTCGTTCCAGCCCTGGTCCGGGCCGCGCACGGCGATGAGGTAGATGGCGAGGTAGGGGCCGAGCCCGTCGCGCACGTCGGCCAGGAAGAAGTTGAGGGCATCGAGGCCGCGCAGGGCCTTGGTCGAGGGGGTCCGGATCGCCGCGCCGCCGCCCGTCGTCCCCGTCACGATGCTGCTCATCCTGCTTGACCCCAGTCCGACGGACGGCTTCGCCCCGAGCCGGGCGGTCCCTCGCTCGCGGTGCTCGACGCCCCTGCAGAGGTTCGGTTCCGTCACGATGGCGTCGGCCACTCCGTCGAGGACGATTCCCGGGGCATCAGAGGCTTAGTCGGCCTCGGGCGCGTCCGATGCGTCAGGATTCCCGACATCGGCTGTCGCGTCTGCGGACAGCTCGGCGCCCGGCGTGCCGAGGCCGTAGCGCTCCATCTTGGCGTAGAGAAGCTGCCGCTGGATCCCGAGGCGGCGGGCGGCCCGGGCCCTGTTGCCCTCGCTCTCGCGCAAGGCAGCGGTGATCATGGTCCGCTCCAGGCGGGCGACAGCGCTTGGCAGATCCCCGGACAGCCAATCCGTCGGCGAAGCGTCCGCGGTCCGCCGGTCCGGCTTGTCCGAGGGCAGGTCGAGATCCTCGGCCGTGATCGCGCCGCCGCGGACCAGCACGGCGCTGCGCTCCACGGCGTTGCGCAATTCGCGGACATTGCCGGGCCAGTCATGCGTCAGCAGGCGCGCGGCCGCGCCCCGGTCGAGGCGCTTGCCCGACCGGGCCAGGAAATGTTCGGCCAGCGGGACGATATCGGCAAGGCGCTCGCGCAGCGGCGGCAGGGCGATCGGCACGACGTTGAGGCGATAGTAGAGATCGACGCGGAACCGGCCAGCAGCGACGAGCGCCGGGAGGTCGCGGTGGGTCGCCGCCACGAGGCGGACATCGACCCGGGCCGGGCTGCCGCCGGACGGTGTGACCACGCAATCCTGGATGACGCGCAGGATCTTGGCCTGCATGGTGGCCGGCATGTCGCCGATCTCGTCGAGGAACAGCGTGCCGCCCTCGGCCCGGTGGAAGGCGCCAGCCCGGTCCGCCGCTGCCCCGCCGAAGGCCCCCCGGACATGCCCGAACAGCTCACTCTCCAGCTGGTCCCCCGGGATCGCCGCACAGTTCACGGGGACGAAGGGGCGCGCCCGCCGCCGGGAGAAGGCGTGGAGCGCACGGGCCACCTCTTCCTTACCGGTGCCGGTCTCGCCCTGGATCAGCACCGTGGAGTCGGTATCGGCCACGAGGCCGATGGTCTTCTGAACCCGGCGCATGCTCCCGCTGGAGCCGACGAGAACCGGATGGCCGGAGGCTGCCGTCTCAACCCCGCCCACCGACCGCATGGTCTTCAGCATCGCGTCGAGGGCGGCCGCGAGATCCGCGCGGCCGATCGGCTTGGTGAGATGGTCGTGCGCCCCGAGGCGCATCGCCTCGATGGTGTTGGCCGGACTCGCGAAGGCCGTCAGCACGGTCACGGGCGGGCGGTCGGGCAGGGCGCAGATCCGTTCCAGCGTCGCCATGCCGTCGAGATCGCCGGGCATGCGCAGATCGAGCAGCACCGCCGCGATCGGACTGTCTTGCGGTCTGTCCTGCAGCCGCGCCAGCGCCTCGGAGCCGGAGCCCACCGGCAGCGGCATGTGCCCGAGGTCAGCCACGGTCTCGGCGAGCCCCTCGCGCAGGGCCGGGTCGTCGTCGACGATCAGGATGGTTGCCATGGCAGGTCCAGCAGGAAGGTTGTCACGGGCGCGTTCTCGTCCAACCTGACCTCACCGCGATGGGCCAGTGCGATCTCGCGCACGATCGCGAGCCCCAGGCCGGTGCCGTCTGGGCGGCCGGTGGCAAAGGGTTCGAAAAGACTGCCCCGGATCGCCAGATCGATGCCGGGGCCCGTGTCGCTGACCCGCAGCCGCAGGCGGACGGCGCCATCGACCGTGACCCGCTCGCCACCAAGGCAGACCCGGCCTCCGGGCGGCGTGTTCTGGAGGGCGTTCAGAAGCAGGTTGTCCAGGGCGCGGGCGACTTGCGCCCGGTCGATATGCGGATGGTCGTGCTCGGGCAGCCCGTCCGCCGCAATCGAAACCTGCACGGCGCGGGCGCTCGCGAGATCCTCGTGCAGGCCGACGCACTCCGCGAGCAGCGGCGCCACGGCATTCGGGGTCCGGCTGAGCGGGCGCGCCTGCGTCAGGTTGAGCAGGTCGCGCAGCAACGTGTCGACCCGCGCGATCTGGCCGAGGACGGTGCGCAGGGCCGCGGTCGCCCGGTCCGGATCGCCGCTGACCAGGGCGTTCTCGGCCTTCAGCCGCATCGCGGCGATCGGGTTGCGGATCTCGTGGGCGATGCTCGCCGCGAGCCGGCCGACTGCGGCCAAACGTTCGGCCGTCACGACCCGGCCCCTCGCCTCCCGCAGCCGCCCGCCCGCCGCGTTGAGCGCATCGACCAGCCGATCGAATTCCCGCTCGCCGGTGTGGTCGAGGCGCGGCAGATCTTCGCCGTCCGATCGGGGTGCCGCGAGCGCGGCCTCGAGGCGGGCGATCCGGTCGGAGAATCCGTAGAGGAACCAGCCGAGAAACGCCGCCGAGCCCAGAACCGTGGCGGCCAGGAAGCCGAGCCCAGCCAGGAAGCGTGTGTAGGTCGGGCCGTCGTTGACGTGGGCGCGCCCCATGGTCCACGCGGTCAGGCCGGGTTCCGGGCCCCGCAGGGGACAGGCCTGGAGCAGGAGCACCTGTGTGCGGCTCGGCCGGTTCACCGAAACGGCGTGTCCGACGCGGAGCGCCTGCGCGTTCACGGCGGCGATCGTGTCGCGCTCCGCGGCCGGGAGATCGGTTTTCGGCCCGGTCCCCTCATAGGTCGGATACGCGTAGGCGATCGACCCGTCCTGGGCGCTCCAGATCCCGCCCTCGATGCCCGGGGTGCCGGCGAGCGCGGCCTCGACGACGCCCGCGAGATCGGCCTCGGCGACGGCCCCGCGCAGACCGACCCGAGCGGTGTACCGGTCGATGATCTCGCGGCAGGCCCGCCCCGCCGTGATGTCCGCGCGGGTCACCTGGACGCCGGTCGATTGGGCGTAGACCCCGAACATCAGGTAGGCGGTCGCGATCGCCGAGGCGAGCAGCAGGATCCACAGGGCGAGGAGCCGGGCGCGCAAGCTGTAGGCCGTCACGGCGGCGCTCGGTCGAACACGGCGCAGGCTCCTCCGGTGGGCGTCCGGCCCGTCCGCGACCGATCCGTAAGCCCTGGCGGGCAGCCTGACCACTCAGCCGTCCGTCCTTACTTGCTCAGACAGGGGGCCGCGCACCCGTTGGGTGTGGGCGAAGGCCGTTTGATAGTCTGGTCCTCGCGATACGCGTGCGCCTCCCTGCACGCCTTCGGCCTCGGGCCATGGCTGAAGTGCATCCCGAGGAGGGGTGGATTCGGAAGACCAAACGGGGAGGGGGGCGCGTGGACCGAATTTCCCCGGCCGCGGCTACGGATACCATCTGAGGTTGAATTGATCGTGTTGCACATCGTCGATGCGTGGCGTTCGCGCTGACGGGCGGACTCCTCGGCCGAAGCGTTCAGACCGCTTCCGCACCACACCTTTAAGGTTCGAGGTCGAAAAAAATACAATTTTGACGGGATTTGGCACGCGCGCGCAGCATTTTGCTCGTCGAAAACGCGTCGCTCCAGGGCGAAGAGTACCGGGATCTTGCATCGAAGGGCCGAAAGTCCGGGCTGCGTCGAAAAGTTGACACACCCGCACGCCATCGAAGGTGTCAGCCCGGTCTTCGGCGTGCGCCGCTCAGGTGTTCCGCCTCCGGATCGTTCTTCAGGTCCCACGGAGACGGACCGTGTCCCAGGCGCTCGTGAATCGAGAGGCGCTCGACGAACTCAGCGCGGTGATCGGACCGGAGAAGCTCGCCCGCATCGTCGATCGGTTCCTCCTCAGTCTCGCCAGCGCCGTCGAGGAGGGGGACCGCACCGCGGCCGATTACGGGCGCGAAGCGCACACGCTCGTGTCGCTATCCGGCATGCTTGGCTGCGATGCCCTGTCCAGGGCTTGCCGCACCGTGGAGGAGGCCGCCGCGGTGGGGCACGACCTGACGGAGGCGCTGGCCACGCTGCGGATGCTGCGCGATCAAACAGTCCTGGCCCTGCGGGACCTGGCCGCCGTCATGCCCAACACCGATCAGCCCGCGATCACCGCCGCGAGCGGCGCCTCGAACGTCAGGACCGCCCCCTCCGGGGGATAGGTCAGCAGCGCCGTGCCGCCGAAGCCGTGGACGAGGCTTCGGGCGATGAGGCGCGTGCCGAAACCGCTGCGGGTCGGCGGGGCCACCGGCGGACCGCCCGTCTCCTCCCAGCGGAACCGCAGATTCGGCCCGCCCTCGGCGTCGACCACCGTCCAGGTGATGCCGACTATGCCGCCGGCGACCGAGAGGGCACCGTACTTGGCGGCGTTGGTCCCGAGTTCGTGCAGCATCAGCGCCAGGGTCAGGCCGTGGCGCGGCCCCAGGGTCAGGTCGGCGCCCTCGACCCGGAAACGGCCGGTCACGCCATCGTCGTGCAGCGAGATCGCGCCCGCGACGAGGCCGACCAGGGAGGCGCGGGCGAAGGACCCCTGAAGCAGCACGTCGTGGGCGTTCGCGAGCGCCAGGAGACGTGCCGCCAGCGCCTCGCCAGCGGCTTCCAGCGAGACCGCGTTGCGCATGGTCTGTGCCGCCACCGCCTGGACCATGGCGATGGTGTTCTTCATCCGGTGCGCGAGTTCCTGCATCAGCAGGGTCTGGTGCGCCTGCGCGAGCTTCAGCTCGGTGATGTCGCGCGAGACCGTGAGGATGCGTTCGGGGCTGCCTGGCGTCGCACCGATCGGCGTCACGGCCACATCCCACCATCGAACCGACAGGCCGGCCTCGAGCCGCGCCTGAAAACGGCCCGGCCGGCCGAGGCGTGCCCGATCCAAGGCGGCAGCGGCGGCCTCGCGATCCTCCTGCCGGGTCCACACCTCGATCCACGGGCGGCCGATCGCCTCCGCCTCATCCTGAACGCCGGTCAGCGCCGGACCGTCCGCCGAGGCGGTGATCAGGTATCCGTCGCGATCGAGCAGTTCGAGGTAATCGTTTGCGGCTGGCGGCTGCGCGGAGGGTCTGAGGCCCGCCAGGGGGGGGCGGGTTTCCGGCGCCGCGGGACGCGGCCGCTCGGCGGCGATCCGGCCGGCCTCGACGCGGCTCGCGGCCTCGATGATGCGGCCGAGGCGGCGGCTGCGCTGCCGCTCCCAGTCCGCCTGCGCGCTGGCCTGCGCCAGTAAGGTGCGCAGACGCGCATTCTCAGCCTCGAGCATGTCGAGGCGCCGCTCTGCCCCATCGATCCGCGGCAACACGATGACCGCTTCCATCGCCCGCCCCCCTCGTCACTCCAGGCGGCGCGCCCGTGCGCGACGCAACAGGTCCACCGACGCGCAGGTGCGGCGATGCCGAGTCGGGCCGGGGGGCACCGGCGGCTTGAGCCGCTTCTGATGCCGGTTCCCTGCCCGCAGCCGAGCGAATCGTTGGGTAGGTCACGCTAGCATGGCGGCCGGGATAATCAATCGGATCGTGTATTCACCGGCGGGCTGAAACTTATGTTGCGATCCTGCGCCGCAGCGAAATCAGCTACTTGTTTCGCATCAGTAGGACAAGCCAGCCGATTCCGAGGACGAAGATTATCAAGCCGATCGAGACGAAGACCGGCGTACCGAGGTCGATGAGCCGCGGCGCGAGCTGGGTCGCGAAGGCCGCCACCACCAGAGCCACCGCGACGCGGGCGGCGGCGCGCTCGATGCCGCGGGTGACCTTGTCGAGCCCCTTCACCTCGATCTCGACCGTGACACGGCCCTGCTTCAGGCGCACCAGCATCAGGTGGATCAGGGTCGGCAGCTCCGAGGCCGCCCCGTAGAGGCCGACGCCGAGCGCCTCGGCCTTCTGCTTGAGTGCCGAGAGCGAGAACTGCGTCTGCATGCTGGCCCGCACCGTGGGACCGGCCGCCGCGAACAGGTCGAAATCGGGATCGAGGTGGCGCATCACGCCGTCGGCGGTCACCAGCCCCTTGAACAGGATGGCGAGATCGGTCGGCATGGCGAGGTCGTTCTCGCGGGCCATGTTCATGAAGTCGGTGAGCACCAGCCCGAGATTGAGCGGGATCGAGGAATGGCTCTCCACGAAGGACTGGGCCGAGACCTGGAGACGGGTCAGGTCGGGGTTGCTGGTGCCGGTCCAGTCGAGCAGCACGGCCATCAGGCCGTCCGCATCCTGCTTGAGCATGGCGCCGATCAGAACCAGCAGCTGCGACCGGCGGCGCTGCGACAGCCGGCCGATGATGCCGAAATCGATGAAGCCGATCTTGTTGCCCGGCAGCGCCAGCATGTTGCCGGGATGCGGATCGGCGTGGAAGTGCCCCTCGATCAGCGCCATCTGCAGGAAGGCGTCGGTGCCCTTCTGAGCGAGCAGCTTCTTGTCGAGGCCGGCCGCGCGGAGCGCCGCGTCGTCGTTCGGCGGGATGCCGTGGATGAAGTCCTGCACCAGTACCCGCTCGGAGCAGTATTCCCAGTGGATCTTCGGGAAGACGATGTCGTCGCGGTCCTCGAAGATCTGGGCGAGCAGCTCGCAGTTGCGCGCCTCGTTGAGTAGGTCGAGCTCGCCGTTCAACCCGTCGGCGAGGTGGCGCATCTGCTCCCGCGGCTGGTAGCGGGCCATGTCGGGCCACTCGTTCTCGACGATGCGGGCGCCGTGGGCCATCAAGCGGAGATCCGCCTCGATGATCTTGCGCAGGTTCGGGCGCAGGACCTTCACGATGACGTCCTCGCCCGAGTGCAGCCGCGCCCGGTAGACCTGGGCGATCGACGCGGAGGCGATCGGGTTCGTGTCAAACTCGGCGAAGATCTCCTGGGGCGGCCCGCCCAGATCCTGTTCGAGCTGCGGTCCGATCTGCTCCCACGAGACCGGTACGACCTGGCTGTGGAGCTTCTGCAGCTCCTCGGTCCAGGTCGGCGACAGGAGGTCCGGCCGGCTCGCCAGCACCTGCCCGAACTTGATGAAGGTCGGGCCCAAAGCCTCGATCGCCCGGCGCAGACGCTCCGGCTCCGACAGGCGGGTGACGTCGACCCGGGGCTGGCGGCGCGGCAGCAGCGGCAGGTAGCGCAGCCCGAGGCGGTCCACGACCCGGGTGACGCCGAAGCCGATCAGGATGCTCGCAATCTCCGACAGCCGCTGGCGGTCGCGGGCGGCAACGAAGGCGGTCTTCAGCATGAGGGGCGCGATCCGGTCGGACGGGATTGGGCGTCCGGACAGCACGAGCATAAGGACTTTTTTGCGGTCGCGAACCGCGGGACGCGGCCGCCCGCGTCGTTATCGACCCGGCGCGGGATCGAACCGGTCCCGCGCCGGGTCGCCTCAGCGGCGCGATGCGCCCGCCGGAACGGACGCGGGGGCCGTTGCGGCCCGCGCGTCGCCGAACCGCGCGTTGACGACCAGCAGGGTCACGATCACGGCCGAGAAGGCCAGCGCCGCCAGGAAGTACAATCCGGCTTCGAAGCTGCCGCTGGTCTCGCGGATCCAGCCCACGATGGCGGGCGCGACGAAGCCGCCGAGATTGCCCACGCAGTTGATCAGCGCGATGCCGCCCGCCGCCGCGCTGCCGGTGAGGAACACCGAGGGCAGTGCCCAGAACGGTGCCTTGCCGCCATAGAGGCCAGCGGCGGCCACCGCCATGAAGGCCACGGCCCAGAGCGAACCCGTGGCGAGTCCGGCCAGCGCCAAGCCGGTCGCCGTGAGAAGCAGCGCGGCCGCCAGGGTCAGACGCCGGTCGCCGGTCCGGTCGGAGATCCAGCCGATGGTCAGGCCGCCCACCACCCCGAACACGTAGGGCACCGCGGTCATCAGGCCGGTCTGCATGTCGGACAGGCCGGTGCTCTTGAGTATCTGCGGCAGGAAGAACGCGAGGCCGAGATTGGCGCCCGTATTGGCGAAGTAGATGAACGACAGGGCGATCAGCCGCGGGTCGGCGAAGGCCCGGCGCAGGCTGGTGCCGTGGGTCGCCGCCACCGCGTGTTGCTCGGCATCGATCACCGCCTGGAGGGCCGTCCGGTCGGCGGGGGCGAGCCAGGCCGCGTCCTTCGGGCGATCGGGGATCAGGGCGAGAAAGACGAAGCCGAACAGAGTGGTGGGGATGCCTTCCATCAGGAACAGCCATTGCCAGCCCTTGAGGCCGAGGGCGCCGTCGAGCTGCAGGATCGCGGTCGAGAGCGGTGCGCCGATCGCCAGCGAGACCGGAATGCCCACCGCGAAGGCACCGAAGATCCGCGCCCGGTAGGCCTTGGGGAACCAGTAGGTCAGGTAGAGGATCACCCCCGGGTAGAACCCGGCCTCGGCGGCCCCGAGCAGGAAGCGCAGGACGAGGAAGCTCGTCGCGCCCTGGACGAACATCATGGCGGCCGAGAGCAGGCCCCAGGTGATCATGATCCGGGCGATCCAGCGCCGGGCGCCGACCTTCTCCAGGATCAGGTTGCTCGGCACCTCGAACAGGAAATAGCCGATGAAGAAGATCCCGGCGCCGAGCCCGAACACGGCCGGGCCGATGCCGAGATCGGCGTTCATCCGCAGGGCCGCGAAGCCGACGTTGATCCGATCGACATAGGCCATGACGTAGCCGATGAAGAGCAGCGGCATCAGCCGGAAGAAGACCTGCCGGACGATCCGGTCCTGTTCGCTCGGGGGCATCGTTTCCTCGCAGGTTTTTTGACTTGGCTGTTGGAGGTAGCGGGAGCGTCCGGGCCGGTCAGAAGGCCGGCTCCAGGCCGCTCACCCGGTAGGCCTCGGCGGCCTCCGGCGTCGTCAGCCCGGCGAGGAAGCGCGCCGCGCCCTCGCGATCGGTCGCGCCCCGCAGGATCGCGGCCGCGAAGGTCGTCACCTCCTGGACCGGCTCGGGGAAGGGCCCCACCACCTCGATCCCCGGCACCACCATGAGTTCGCTGATCTGCTGGACTGCGATGTCGGCCTCACCGGAGACCAGCTTCTCCGCCGTGAAGCCCTGCGGGATGATGGTGGCTGTGGCGTTCACCGCCTCTGCGAGGCCGAGCCGCGGCAGCAGGCCGGCGAAGTAGATGCCGCTGGCGCCGGTGCGCGAATAGGCGACCGAGCGCGCCGCCGTGAGCGTGTGCTTCAGCGCCTCGACGGTCGAGATGTCCGGGTGCGGCGCCCCGGCCTTCACGGCGAGGCCGTAGCGCGAGCGCACCGCATCCACCCGGGTCTCCGGCTCGACCCGGTTCTCGGCGATCAGGCGCTCCATGGCGTCCGACAGGACCAGCACCGCGTCGGCGGTCTCGCCGGCCTCCAGCGCCTTCATGATGACGGTGGTCGGCGCCCAGTGGATCGCCGCCTGCCCGCCCGCCGCCTCGAAGACCGGAATGATGTGCGCGTCGAAGGCGCCGCGCACCACCAGGGCGCATTTCAGGCGTGTCGCGGGGGGAGCGTCGGTCATGTCGTGATCCATCGTTATGTTGGCGCGCTGGTCGATCCGACGATCCGCCAAATCGGGTCCGGAAGCCTATCCGCGCATCTCCCTCCCCCCTCCGCGGGGGAGGGAGGGCGCGTGGCGCGTGCAGATCAGGATTTCCCTGAATCCCCCCGGGAATAATCGAGCCCCGTGAACCCGCCGCCCTGGTAGCGCTCCACCACCGGGTTGCCGCTGGTCTTGCCCTCCAGCGCCTGAGCGTAGGGATCGGCGCTGTCCTGCGGGACCCAGCCGATCGTGTCGCGCCCGTCCCGGCCCCACCACGTCATGCGGCTGTTGTTCGAGGCGCCCCAGATCACCACCGTCCCGTCGGGGCCAAGCGTCGGCGCAAGGGTCGCGCGCATCACGAGGCGGATGAGGTCGGCGTAGGACAGCCACGTCGCCAGCATCCGCGCATCGGTGGGCTCCGGGAAGCACGAGCCGATCCGCAGGAAGGCGCTCTCGACCCCGTGCTTGTCGCGGTACAGGCCGCCCATCAACTCGCCATAGGCCTTCGACAGGCCGTAATAGCCGTCCGGCTTGAGGGCGCAGGCATCGTCCAGCACCGTCGACCGCTCGTGGAAGCCGATCGTGTGGTTCGACGACGCGAACACCATCCGCGCGCCCTCCCGCCGGGCCGCCTCGTAGGCGTGATAGAGGCCGCGGATGTTCGGGCCGATCACCGTCTCGAACGGGTGCTCCACCGAAATTCCACCGAAATGCAGGATCGTTCCGCAGCCCTCCGCCAGCCGAAGGATCGCGGGCCCGTCCTCGAGGTCCGCGATCTGGAAGCGGGCACCCTCCGGCAGTGGATCGGGGAAGGGGACCCGGTCGGTGAGCCGGAGCGTCCAGCCGGCCTCCCCGAGCGCGCGGGTCAGCACGCGCCCGAGGGCACCCGAGGCGCCGGTCAGCAGGACGGGTCGTTGCGGAACGGTCTCGGTGCTCATGGATGCTCCGGGTTCAGACGGCCTTGGCCGTGGTGAGGGGGGCGGCCGACTCGGGCAGGCGGGGTCGACGGACGAAGATCGTCATGGCGACGACGCCGGCCGCCGCGATCAGGGCGGCAATCACGAAGGCGCTCGCGTAGCCGCCGAGATACTGCACGGCGAAGCCGGTGGCGGTCGGGCCGATGATGCCCGAGATGTTGCTCAGGAGGTGGATGAAGCCGCTCACCCCGCCGACGCGGGCCTCGGGCACCAGCTCGTGGATCGTCGCCCAGCAGGATTGCACGGAACTCGTCAGCATCAGCACGGACAGCGCGATCAATGCGACGGCGACGGTGGCGTTCGACGCGGCGTTGACGGCGATCAGCGCGACTCCCGCGATGGCAAGCGGGACGATCGTGGTGAGCTTCCGAGCGGCGAGCTTGTCGCCCATCCGCTTGTAGAGGTGATCGGCGACGATCCCGCCGCCGACATAGCCGACGAAGCCGCAGGCCCAGGGGATCGAGGCGACGAGCGCCATCTCCTTGACCGGCATGTGCAGGGCGTCGGTGAGGTAGCTCGGGAGCCACGAGAGGAAGATGTAGACGGTGTAGTTGACCGCGAACATGCCGAGGCCGAGCGACAGGGTGCTCGGCAGGAACAGGTATTCCTTGAGCGAGCGGGCATGGTCGGAGGGCGCGAGATGCGTGACCGCCCGACTGCGCTCGATCAGGGCGATCTCCTCCGGGCTGACGCGGGGATTGTCCTGGGGCCGGTCGGTCATCAGGAGACGCCACGCCACGACCCAGAGCAGGCCGACCGCGCCGATCGCCACGAAGGCGACCCGCCAGCCGTACTGGATCGCCAGCAGGCCGACGACCGGTGCCGCGATCGCGCTGCCGACCGTCTGGCCCGAGAAGGTGAAGCCGATGGTCCGGGCGGTCTCCTCGCGGGGGAACCACGTGGTGAGGGTGCGGTTCGTGGTGGAGTTCATCGGCCCCTCGGCAAAGCCGAACAGCGAGCGGACCACGAACATCTGGGCGAAGCCGAAGACCGCGCCGGTGAGCATGCACAGGATCGACCAGCATGCGGCGGCCCAGCTGTAGACGCTGCGCGGGCCGTAGCGGTCGGCGAGCTGGCCGCCCACGAAGGCGAACAGGGCGTAGCCGAAGAAGAAGGTCGAGAAGATCACCCCGAGTTCCGAGGGCGACAGATTCAGGTCCTGCTTGACGAAGGGGGCTGCGACGCCGAGCGCGGCGCGGTCCATGTAGTTGATGATCCCCGCTATGAACAGCAGGAATGCAATCAGGAACCTGTAGCGCTTGGCGAACATGAGATTTCCTCTGGGGTGGGGTGGTTTTTTGTTTTTTCGATTGATTATCGGGTCGTCACAGAATTGAGGCCGGCGCTCCCGCGTCTCTCCCTCCCCCGCAGAGGGTGGAGGGAAGCCGCGGGCAGGCCTGTGCCCCATCGTGAAGCGGGAGATGTGCTTCGGCCTCCTACAGAAACGCGATCGTGCAGGGGCTGGGGCTCGGCCGGTCTCCCGTCCTGGTCAGGTCTCCGCTGTCGGCATCGATGGCGAATTCTACGAGGCTGTCGCCCTGCTCGTTGGCGACGAGCAGGTGCGCCCCATCCGGCGCCAGCGCCATGAAGCGCGGGTCGCGGCCACCCGAGGGCGTCCAACCCGCGGGATCGAGCCGCCCGGCCTCGGCCTCCACACGGAATCGAATGATCCCGTCCTGACCCCGGTTCGAGGCGTAGACGAACCGCTTGTCCGGCGTGACCACGATGGCAGCGGCCGTGCTGGCGCCGAAGAAGTCCGGCGGCAGGGTTGGAGCGAGGTGAAGCGGCGTGAGCGTCCCGGCCTCGGCGTCCCAGCGGCAGGTCGCGATGCTCGAATCCAGCTCGTTGACCAGGAAGGCGAGGGGCGACCGCGGATGGAACGCGATGTGGCGCGGCCCGGCCCCGGGGCGCATCGCGGTCTCCGATACGATCGCCAGCCGCTCGTCGTCGACCGCCAAGACAAAGACCCGATCGAGCCCCTTGTCGGGTACGAGCACGTGCCGTCCGTCCGGCGACACGACGACGTGGTGCGGGTGGGCGCAGGCCTGCTCGGTCCGGTGCGGACCCGGATTCCCTGACAGGGGCAGGATGTGGCTTGCCGGCTCAAGGCCACCATCGGGCCGCACCGGCAGCAGGGCCACGGAGCCGCTGGCGTAGTTGGCCACGATCAGGAAGCGCCCGGTCGCGTCGAGGGCCTGATGCACGCTGTTGGTGCCGCCCGTCGCGGCGCTGCCGAGGGCCCGCAGGGTGCCGTCGGCCTGCGCCGCGAAGGCGCTCGCCGCCTCCCCGTCACCCTGCACCGTGTAGAGCACGGCGCGCCTGTCGTCCGTGACGAGGAAGGACGGATTGGTCAGACCCTCGACCCGGCCGAGATGCACCCAGCTCTCCAGCCCGCCCCCGGTCCGGTACACGTCGATGCCCCGGCCACGCGCCCGGCGCCGCTCGGTGGTGAAACAGCCGACGAAGGCGAGGCCGAGGGGGGCGGGGGTATGCATGCGGCGCTCCGGCTCAGGTCCGCCGGGGGACGCGACGCAGGAAATCGGGGTTCAACTCGGACAGGCGGTTGATCCCAATGAGCGCCATGTCGCGGTTGAGCTCTTCCTTGAGGATCCGCATGGCGTGCTCGACGCCCGCCGCTCCGCCGAGGGCCGCACCGAACATGAAGGGCCGGCCGAGCAGAACGAAGTCCGCGCCGAGCGCCAGGGCCTTCATCACGTCGGTGCCCCGGCGGATGCCGCTGTCGACAATGATCTTCAGGCCGCCCTTCCTGGCCGCGATCTCCGGCAGCACATCGAGGGGCGCGACGGCGTAATCGAGCTGGCGGCCGCCATGGGTGGACAGGATCACCCCGTCGGCGCCGCATTCCCGGGCGATCTCGACATCCGCGGGCGCGAGCAGACCCTTCACGAGGAGGTTGCCGGTCCAGCGCTTGCGGATCGCCTCCAGGTTCTTCCACGACAGCTGATCGCGCGCGATGGTGTTACGCACCGCCCCTTGCGACATCATCGGCGGCCCACGCTCGGCCTCGGTGTTCTCGAAATGCGGCGCGCCGTGTTTCAGGAAGGTCCGAGCCACGGTGCCGATCAGCCAGCGCGGGTGCGTCGCGCTCTGCCATGCGACCTTGGGCGTGACCTTGATCGGCATGGAGAAGCCGCTGCGGATGTTGTGCTCGCGGTTGCCCAGCGTCGGCGTGTCGGCGGTGACCACGAAGGTCCGGTAGCCGGTGGCGGCGACGCGATCGAGCAGGCGGTCGATCCGGGTCTGGTCGCCGGGCAGGTAGCCCTGGAACCAAGCCTGCGGGTTCTGGGCGTAGACATCCTCCAGCTTGATCAGCGAGGACGCGCTGAGACACATCGGCAGGTTCATCCGCCGCGCCGCCTCGGCGAGCATGAGGTCGCCCCGGTAGGCAATGAAGGCGGCCCCGCCGAGCGGGCCGATCCCGAACGGTGCCGCGTAGGTGTGGCCGAACAGCGTGGTCGCAGTGTCCCGCGCCGAGGTGTCCCGCATCAGCCGCGGCACGAGGGCGTAATCGGCGTAGGCGCCGCGGCTCTGCGCCAAAGCGGACCCGGTTTCGACCCCGCCGGAGACGTATTGGAAGATCATCGGCGGCAGGAGCCGCTTGGCGTGCCGTTCGAAGTCGTCGAGCGCCAGCAGATCGCGGAACCGGTAGGGCGTGACCGCGTCGCTGCGCTTCAGGCTCGTGACGATCGCCTGCGGCGCGGCGATGCCCGCCGCGGTGGCGTCGGCCCCACCCACGGTCGGCGACTCGCGCTCCGCTGCACCGCCACCAGAGGCCGGGTGGTCGAGCGTCGCCATCAGGTCCTCCCCACGATCCGTCACGAGCGACGGCTTCTGAAAGCGCTTTCAGATAGCCATCCGGCCGAAGGGGTGTCAATATACTGCTGGAACACCTCAGGCCGTGGGGCAAGACATCAGTGCTGGACCTGCCGGACGACATCCTCGAACCACCAGGGCGCAGCCCGGTGGCGCGGGACGTGGCCCGCCGCGCCGGCGTCTCTACCGCGACGGTCTCGCGGGTGCTGAACGGTTTCGCCGGGGTCCGGGCCGACAAGCGCGAGGCCGTGATGCGCGCCGCGCAGGACCTCGGTTTCGTCGCCAACGGCGCCGCCCGGGCGCTCTCGACCCGGCGATTCATGGCGGTGGGCGCTGTCGTGCCCAACATCGAGAACGAGGCGTTCGTGCGCGTCCTGTCGAGCGTCCAGGATCGGTTACGGCAGGCGGGCTACACGCTGGTGGCCGCCAATGCCGGCTACGATCTGGAGGATGAACTCCGCGAGGCGACCTTCCTGCTGGAGCGGGGGGTCGACGGCTTGATGCTGGTCGGCGACATCCACCACCCGGACCTCTACGCACGGATCGCCCGCTCGGGCATCCCCATGGTGCAGACCTTCAGCCTGTCGCGCGTGCATTCCTGCGTCGGGTTCGACAATGCCGCCTCGGCAGCCCGGGCCGCCAACTACCTGATGGATCTCGGCCATCGCCGAATCGGCGTGATCTCCGGCCTGCGCAAGGACAACGATCGCGGCGGCGCCCGGGTGATCGGCATCGCCCAGGCCCTCGCGGCCCGCGGGCTGCGGCTCGCCCCCGAGCACGACATCGAGATCTCCTACGGGATCGGCGGCGGCCGCGACGGCTTCCGCCAGATGCTGGCCGGCGGCTTGCCGCCGACCGCGATCATCTGCGGCACCGACCAGATCGCCTTCGGGGCGATGATCGAGGCGCGCGCCCGCGGGCTGTCGGTCCCGGGCGACCTGTCGGTGATCGGCCACAACGATTCGGATTTCGCGCCCTTCCTCGACCCGCCGCTGACAACGATCCGCATCCATTCCGCCGAGATCGGCCATGCCGCCGGGGATCATCTGATCGCCCGGATCCAGGGCCGCCCGGTGGTGCGCCTGACCGAGATCGACGCCGAGCTGATCCTGCGCGCCAGCACGGCGCCGCCGCGCCGGGCCGCAGACTGATCGGCGCTATTGTGCCAGCCTTTTGAAATCGCTTACAACGCGCGAACCGCCCCCACGCGCAACCTGGACAATCCAATGGCGCCTCGCATCGTCCTCCTGCACGCGACGCCGGTCGCCATGGCACCGATCCAGGCCGCCTTCGCGGAGAAGTGGCCTGAGGCCGAGACCGTGAACCTTCTCGATGATGGCCTGTCGGCGGACCGGGCCAAGGAGCCCGGCGACATCTCGGAGGGCATGGTCGAGCGTTTCGTACGGTTCGGCCGCTACGGCCACGATATGGGCGCGGACGGCATCCTGATCACCTGCTCGGCCTTCGGGCCGGCGATCGACCGGCTGATCGAGACGGTGCCGGTGCCGGTGCTGAAGCCCAACGAGGCGATGTTTCGCGCTGCAATCGCGCAGGGCGAGCGCATCGGCATGCTGGCGACCTTCGGACCGTCCATCGGCACGATGACCGACGAGTTCGAGGAATTCGTAGGCCAGTCGGGGCGTCCGGCCACCCTGCGGACGATCCTGGTCGACGACGCCATGGCGCGCCTGCGGGCCGGCGATGCCGAGACCCACAACCGGCTGATCGCCGAGCGCGCGCCGGAACTGGCCGAGTGCGACGCGATCATGCTGGCGCATTTCTCCACCTCCCGGGCCGCCGAGGCGGTGCGGAAAGCAGTCTCCGTCCCGGTCCTGACCGCCCCCCACGCGGCGGTGGACCGGATGCGCGCCATGATCGAGACCGGCCGGAGCGCCTGACCATGCAACTCGGTGCCTTCAAGGATCGCCTCAGCGGCCATTGCGGCTTCCTGTTCACGGAGCTGCCGCTCGCCGAGCGGTTTGCGGCCGCCGCCAAGGCGGGCTTCCGGGCGGTGGAGCACCCGAACCTGTTCACGACACCGGCCCGGGAGGTTGCGGGCTGGCTGGAGCGGGCGGGCGTGCCCCTGGTCCAGACCGGCTTCCCGGCGGGCGACGCCTCCAAGGGGGAGAAGGGGTTTGCCGCTTTGCCCGACAAGGTGGAGTACTACCGCTCCACGATCGCACCGACGCTCGACTATGTTGAGCAGCTCGGCTGCCGCATGGTCCACCCGATGGCGGGCGTCCGGCCTGCGGGGGTCGAGCAGGCGCAGCTCTGGGATACCTATCTCGAAAATCTCGCCTTCGCGGCCGACGCCGCCAGGGCGCGGGGCATGACGGTGATCGTCGAGCCGATCGGCCCGGGCTCGATCGCAAACTACGTGATCGACGATCCGCTGGTGGCGGTGGACGCGATCCGCACGATCGGCCGCGACAACGTCAAGCTCTTGTTTGACGCCTATCACTGCGTCTGCCTGGGCCACGATCCGGCGGCCCTGATCCGCGATCACGCAGCCCTCATCGCCCATGTCCAGATCGCCGATGATCCCGGCCGCCACGAGCCGGGGACCGGCACGATCGCGTTCGATCCGATCTTCGCGGCGCTTGAGGAGGTCGGGTACGACGGCTTCGTCGGCTGCGAGTATCACCCTGCTTCCGGCACCGAGGCGGGGCTCGGCTGGATGCGGTCGGCGGTGTAGCAGCGGGTCAAGACGACATCACCGCCGTCTCTGCGAGCGGAGAGAAGCGATCCTGCAGCGCTACGCTCCCCGATGTTCCGCTACCCTGGCTTGCTTCGCTCCGCGTGCAAAGACGGGGAGCGGTGGACGGAACCCTCAGTCCAACAACCGCGCCCGGCGCTCCAGCACGGCCGGCCAGACCTCCGGGTTGACCAGCCGCGGTGGGGTCTCGCCTTTCAGCAGGCCGATGATCTGCGCGGCGCCCCAGGCGGCGACGTTGCGGCGCGCCTCGTGGGTCACGCCGGCCGTGTGGTAGGTCGCCACCACGGTGTCGAGCCGAAGCAGATCGGACTCCAGGGGCGGCGGCTCCGGGGCCCAGACATCGAGTCCCGCCCCCGCGAGATGGCCCGAACTCAGCGCCGCGGCGAGCGCCGCCTCGTCGTGGATGCCGCCGCGGGCGGTGGCGATGAACAGTGCCCCCGGCTTCATCGCCGCGAAGGCTTTGGCGTCGAAGCTGCCGCGTGTCGTGTCGTCGAGCGGGCAGTGCAGGGACACGATGTCGGATTCGGCAAGGAGCCTCGCCCGGTCCACCGGCTCCGCGCCGCGGGCCCGGATCTCCTCGGCCGAGAGCAGCGGATCGTAGGCCAGGACCCGCATGTCGAAGCCGCGGGCGAGCTTGGCCACCGCTCGACCCGTATGCCCGAGTCCGACGAGCCCCAGCGTCGAGCCGCCGATCTCGTGGCCCATCAGTGATTCCCGCGAGAAGCCCCGCGCCGTCCGGAGCAGCCGGTCCGACACGCAGATCTTTCGGGAAACGGCGAGCATCAGCCCGATCGCCAGTTCCGCCACCGACTGCGCGTTGCCACCGACCTGATTGACCACCGCGACGCCGGCCCGGGTGCAGGCCGCAGCATCGACCGTGTCGAAGCCGGCGCCGCCCGACGAGACGGCGAGCAGGTTCGGGCAGTCCGCCAGCAGTGCGTCGGTGACGTGCCAGCGGCGCGGCAGCTCGTCCCGCGCCGGCGAGACGTGGAAGACATGCGCCTGCCGGAGCAGGTCCCGCAGCGTGTCCTCCGGACCCTGCAGATCGCCGACCTGCAGGTCGATATCGGGCTCGGCCCTCAGCCGCGCGTCGAAGACCGGGTTGATCCAGACATTGAACCGGCAGACGCGCTTCAGGGCCGCCATCGGATTCAGCCCTTCACCACGGCGTCGATCGCGTCGATGACGTGGTCGATGTTGTGGCTGTTGACCGCGGCCACGCAGATCCGGCCGGTCTCCAGGGCGTAGACCTCGTGCTCCTCGCGCAGCCGGGTCGCCTCGGCGGGGCTCAGGCCCGTGTAGGAGAACATGCCCTTCTGCGTCTTGATCGCGTCGAAGCCGCGCTCGGGGTGGCGCTGCTGCAGGCTGTCGGCCATCCGCTCGCGCATGGCGCGGATCCGGTCGCGCATCTCGGCGAGCTCCCGCTCCCAATCGGCGCGCAGTTCCGGATCGGTGAGCACGATCTCGACGATGGCGGCGCCGTGGGTGTGGGGGTTCGAGTAGCTCGCCCGCACCAAGCGCTTCGCAAAGGCTTCGACCTTCGCCTTCGCGGCCGGATTCTCGGCCACGATGGTGAGCGCACCGACCCGCTCGCCGTAGAGCGAGAACGACTTCGAGAACGACGAGGCGACCAGGAATTCCTGGCCCGACTCGGCGAACAGGCGCACCGGCTCGGCGTCGGCGTCGAGGCCGTTGCCAAAGCCCTGGTAGGCGATGTCGAGGAACGGGATCAGGCCGCGCTCGGCCATCAGGGGCACGAGATCGCGCCACTCGTCGAGGCTGAGATCGGCGCCGGTCGGGTTGTGGCAGCAGGCGTGCAGCACCACGATCGAGCCCTTCGGCAGATCCTGGAGATAGGCCTTCATGGCCGGATAGTCGGCGCCGCCGGTCTCGGCCGAGAAGTAGGGATAGTCGACCACGGTGAAGCCGGCCTGGGTGAACAGGGCCTTGTGGTTCTCCCAGCTCGGGTTGCTCACCGCCACCTGGGCGTCGGGATAGAGCTTGGCCAGCACGTCCGCGCCGGTCTTCAGGGCACCGGTGCCGCCGATGCTCTGGAGCGTCGCGGTGCGGTTCTGCGACAGGATCGGCGCGCCCTTGCCGAACAGCAGCTCCTGCACCGCGTCGCGGAACGGTTTGGTGCCCTCGATCGGCCGGTAGGTCTTCGGCAGGCCCTTCTCGATCCACCGCGTCTCGGCGGTCTGCACGGCGCGCAGGCGCGGCACCTTGCCGTCCGCGTCCGTGTACACGCCGACCACGAGGTTGAGCTTCTTCGGGCTCGGGTCGGCGTTGAAGGCCTCGAACAGGCGCATGATCGGATCGAGCGGCGCGTCCTGGATACCGGCGAACAGCGAGGTCATGATCGTCAATCGTCCCAGAGGGTCTTGGTCGGCGACGCGTCGGCGCGCCAGTAGGTCCGGCGTTGCCGGTGCGATGCCCTTATTCCGCACATCGCGCCCGCCCGCCAGCGCTTGTGCGCTTGGCAGCCTCCCGATTCGCTCACACGGTGTAGGACCGGTTTTCTGCTGAAAAGCATCGCCCGCGCCCGGATGTCGATCTTCCGCACGCCGCTGGATGCGCCATAAAGTGCCACCATGATCCGACGCCTCACCCTGATCTCTGCGGGCTTCCTCGCCCTGGCTGCGATGCCGGCCGCCGCGCAGGCGCCGGTGCGGATCGGTCTCTCGGCTCCGCTCTCCGGTCCGGACGCCGCCTTCGGGCAGGGCCTTCGACAGGGAGCCGAGCAGGCTGTGGCCGATCTGAACCGCGCCGCTGGGGGGCGCCCCAGGCTGGTTCTGGTGCCCGCAGACGATGCCGGAGAGGCCAAGCAGGCCGTCGCAATCGCCCGAAAGCTGACGGCGGACGGGATACGTGTCGTGGTCGGGCCATTCGAATCCGGCGCTGTCGCCGCCGCGTCGCCCGTCTACGAGGATGCCGGGGCCGTGCTCGTCACGACGGGCGCGACCTATGCGCCGCTTACCGGCCGGGGCCTCTGGAACGTCTTTCGGCTGGCGCCGACCGATGCGCAGCAGGGCCGGGCCGCCGGGGCCTACCTCGCCAAAGCGTTCGCCGGACGCCGGGTCGGCATCCTCAACGACCGCTCGACCTTCGGCCGCGGCCTCGCCGACGCGGTGGCGGCGCAGTTGAAGCAGTCCGGCGCGCCGGAGGTGCTGTTCGACAGTTTCCCCCGCGGAACCCGCGACTTCTCGGACCTCGTCGCCCGGCTGACGGCGGCGCGGGTCGAGGCGGTGTATGTCGGCGGCTTGGCCCCCGAGGTTGCCACTCTGCTGCATGCGATGCGGCAGGCCGGGCTCGGCGCCACCCTGGTGGCGGGCGATGGGATCCTCGATCCGAGCTTCGCAACGGTGGCTGGCCCGGCGGGGGAGGGGACCGTCATGACGCTTGCGCCCGATTCGCCGCGCCTGCCCGACCCTCGGGGCGGGAAGCCGGTCGCGCGCAGCCCCGAAGCGGACAGCGTGGCGGCTCAAGCCTATGCGGCGGTGGAACTGCTTTACCGCGCGGTCGAGCGCGCCCGCGCGGCCGATCCGAAGACCGGCCGGATCACTGACGCCCGCAAGATCGCCGAGGCGTTGCGCAACGATCCGCCCATCCGCACGATCCTCGGGCCGATCGGCTTCGATCCACGAGGAGATCGGATCGGGGATCGCGCTGGCGGTCCCGTCGTGCTGCGGGTGTGGCGGCGGACGCCGGATGGCCGACTCGACTATGCCGGTCACGAGCCGGCCGAGCCGTGAAAGCCGGTCAATCGTGTCGATGACCGAACTGTAAGACACCGCCGTGACTTGCGGCGGGTTCCTGCGGCGACTAAATGCAAGCGTGCTGCTGAGCTGGCGCGGGCGGTCCGTCGGATCGGATCCGCGCCCTGCGGCGTTTCCCGAGCTCGATCATAAACCGAGACGTATTGCCGGAACGCCTGCTGCCGGACGGTCCGACTGGAGAAGGTGCATGGCAAAAGAAGAATTGATGCAGTTCGATGGTCTCGTCATCGAGATCCTGCCGGATGCGCGCTACCGCGTGCAGCTCGACCAGGGCCACGAGATCGTGGCCTACACGGCCGGCAAGATGAAGAAGAACCGCATCAAGACGCTGGCGGGTGATCGGGTGACGGTCGAGATGTCGCCCTACGATCTCGAGAAGGGCCGCCTCGTGTTCCGCCACAAGGACGAGCGCTCCTCCGGACCGCGTCCGCCCGTCCGCGGCGGCCAGTTCCGCCGCCGTTGACCATTGAGCGGGCGGCGCGCGCTTCGTCGGCCGCACCCGCCTACGGTCTGCTCACGCTCACGGCGCTGCTCTGGGCCGGGAACGCGGTCACCAGCCGCTGGGCGCCGGGGCACATCTCGCCTCAGGTCATCACGACGTTGCGCTGGATGGTGGCCTGCGCGGTGCTCGTGCCCTTCGCAGGGCGCAAGCTCGCCGCGGAGTGGCCGCTGTTGCGCCCGCACTGGCTGCGCATCCTGTTGATGGGTGGCCTGGGCTACACGGCCTTCAACTGCCTGTTCTATGCCGCCGGTAGGTATACCGGAGCGATCAACCTCGCCCTGTTCCAGGGGGCGATCCCGGTTCTGGTGATCGTCCTGAACCGTGTCGCCTATCGAATCCCGGTCACCGCCGGGCAGATGGCGGGCGTGGTCCTCACGCTGGTCGGTGCAGGCTTGGCGGCGACCCATGGCGATCTGGCCGTCCTCACACACCTTGCCTTCAACCGCGGCGATGTTCTGGTGTTCGGCGCCTGCCTGCTCTACGCGGGCTACACGATCTTCCTGCCGACCCGGCCGAAGGTCTCGGGGCTGGCCTTCTTCGCAGCGATGGCGGTTGCCGCGCTGCTGACCTCGCTGCCGCCCTTGGCCGTCGAATGGGCAAGCGGGCATTCCGTCTGGCCGGGCCCGGAAGGCTGGGCCATGGTGGCCTTCGTCGGCCTCGGGCCCTCGCTGCTGGCGCAGCTCTTCTTCATGCGCGGGGTGGAACTGATCGGCCCGAACCGGGCCGGTCTGTTCGTCAACCTCGTGCCGATCTTCGGCGCGATCCTCGCCGTCCTGCTGGTCGGCGAGCCGTTCGGGGCGACGGAAGGCATCGCCCTGGCACTGGTGCTCGGCGGCATCGCCTGCGCCGAGCGGTTGAAGCCGGGGCGGGCCGTCGGGCCCGCGCCGGAGGCCGCTTAGAGTACCTCACAAAACTCCCGTTCACCGGGAGGTCTCCCTCTGACCGCGACAGCGCAGCGGGAGTCTTTTGAGAGGCTCTTACTCGCAGACGCGGACGCGGCGGATATAGACGTCGCCGTAGGGATCGACGGTCCGGCGGCGCTCGAAGTGGCAGACCGGGCCGTAATCCTCCTCGACGTAGACCGGCGGCGGGGCGCGGTAGACCGGGCGACCCGGGTAATAGCCGTTGTTGGCCGACGCGATCGCGCCGCCGACCGCGAGGCCACCGAGCACGCCGAGGGCGGCCGCGCCGCCGGCGCCGATGCCGTCACGAGCCTGGGCGGCCGGCGCCAGCGTGGCGAGGCTCCCGACGACAAGGCTCGTCGCGAGTAGGTACTTCATGACATCCCCCTGGAAGCAGGCGATTCGTGCCGTTCATCGGCACAATCCCGCTAGCACACCTCAGCTTTGGGGCGTTTGTTCGGCCACACATGGGAGTGTTCGGCGGCTTGACGTGGGGTGTTCCGCCGCACCACACCCGTTGGGACAGGCGCACAGCGGAGGCCGGCATGGTGACACGGGGTTTCGTCGGGCGCAGGCAGCCGCCCGAGACCGGCGCCCGGCTGCCGCCGGGCCAGTACCTGACCGACGATTTCCCGATCCTGCAGATCGGCCCGAACCCGACGGTCGATCTCGCCACGTGGCAGTTCACACTGCGCGAGGGCTCCCGGCCGATCAAGACGTGGAGTTGGGATGCGTTCGAGGCGCTGCCCCGGACCACGTGGCACGGGGATATCCACTGCGTCACCAAATGGTCGAAGTTCGACACCGCCTGGGAGGGCGTGAGCTTCGACGATCTGCTGGCGGATGCCGGTATTTCGGCGCCGACGCCGTTCCTGCTGGCGGAATCCTACGACGACTATACCACCAACGTGCCGGTGACCGATCTTGTCGGTGGCCGGGCCCTGGTGGCGACGCGCTATGCCGGCCAGCCGATCCATCCGGACCATGGCGGACCGGCGCGGCTCTTCGTGCCGCATCTCTACTTCTGGAAAAGCGCCAAATGGCTGAAGGGCCTGCGCTTCACCACGAGCGACACCGCCGGCTTCTGGGAGCTGCGCGGCTATCACATGTACGGGGATCCCTGGCGTGAGCAGCGCTACACCGGTGACTGAGCCGATCGTCTTCCGCTGGCACCGGGCTGAGATCGCCGGAATTGCCCTGGCCACGCCCCACGTCACCAGCGTGCGGCTGCGCTGCCCGCTGGCCGAGAGCTACCGGGCGGGCCAGCATGTCGATGTCCGGCTCACTGCCGAGGACGGCTATCAGGCCCAGCGCAGCTACTCGGTCGCCTCGGCCCAGGACGGCAGCGGCACCCTGGAGCTCCTGATCGAGGGTCTGCCGGATGGCGAGGTCTCGGGTTGGTTCACAACCGTCGCGCAGGTCGGCGATCAGGTCGAATTGCGCGGGCCGATCGGTGGCTCCTTCTCGTGGGACGGCCCGGATGGGGGGCCGCTGCTCCTCGGCGGCGGCGGCTCCGGCGTGGTGCCGCTGCTGGCCATGCTGCGGCGGCGGGCGCAGGGCTGGCGCGGGATTCCGGCGGCGTTGATCTACTCCGTCCACACCCGGGCAGAGGCGATCGCGCTCCCCGAGCTGGAACGGCTGGCGGCGGAGGATCCGGGCTTCTCGCTCCACCTCGCGACCACGCGCGAGGCCGGCGGGAAACGGATCGATGCCGGCCTCATCGCCGAGGCGTTGCGCCGGACCGGGCCGCCGGGCAAAGTGTTTCTCTGCGGCTCGAACCGCTTCGTGGCGGCGGCCTCCGACCTGATCGTGGCCGCCGGCGTGGCACCGGGGGTGATCCGGACGGAGCGCTTCGGGGCCTGAGCGCTGGACGAGCGCTTCCGCAATTCCGTCTTAGCGAGCGAAGCGCAGAGCTCCAGCAGCGCGACGTTCACCGTTGTCTCGCTGGCCAAGGTTGCTCCGTTCCCCAAGGCGGGACCGCGTGCATCGTCCGAATCACCCGAACAGCGGTCGTGTTACGGGCTGAAGATCAGCACGAGGTAGACGAAGAACAGCACGAGGTGCACCGCCCCTTCCAGCACCGTGGTGCGCGTGCCGGAGAATGTCTGGGCGCTGAGGATCAGCGTGACCGCGAGCAGGGTCATTTCGGTCGGCTTGAGCCCGAGCACCACGGTCTGGCCGGTGAGCAGCCCGATGGCCAGGACGGCCGGCACGGTGAGTCCGACCGTCGAGGTCGCCGCGCCCAGGCACAGGTTGATCGCCCGCTGCAATTCGTTGCGCGCCACCGCCTTCAGCGCCGAAATTCCCTCCGGCGTAAACACGATGGCGGCGATCAGCACGCCGCCGAGCGCCGAGGGGGCGCCGAGGGCCGCGATGCCGTGGTCGAGGATCACCGCGAGGCTCTTGGCCAGGATGACGATCGGCACGACGTTGGCCAGCAGCAGGCCGATATGCTTGGCGATGCCGCCACCCGATCCGTGGGTGGCGTCGTCCTCGGAGTCTGCGTCCCGGGCCTCCGCGTCGATGAAGAACTCGCTGTGGCGGCCGGTCTGGATCAGCAAGAACACGCCGTACAACGTCAGGGTGAACACCGAGAACGCCACGGCCTGGAGGGTCGTCAGCGAGCCGTCGCTCGTCGAGCTCGTGAAGTTCGGGATGATCAGCGCGATCGTTGTGAGCGGGATGATCACCGATAGGAAGGCGGATGCGCCCTGCAGGTTGTAGCGCTGCTGGTGATGGCGGAGGCCGCCGACCAGCAATCCGAGCCCGACCACGCCGTTCAGCACGATCATCAGCACGGCGAACATCGTGTCGCGGCCGAGCGTCGGCGCGTCCTTGGCCGAGAGCATCACGGCCGAGATCAGCGCCACCTCGATGATCACGATGGAGAGCGTCAGGACCAGGGTGCCGAGGGGCTCGCCCAGACGATGGGCGATCGCCTCCGCCTCGTGCACGACACCGAAGGCGGACCAGACGATCACCGCCAGCAGCCACGCGAACAGCCCACCGGCGACGAGGGGCTGCGACAGGTCGGCGAGCCAGCCCTTGCCGAACCAAGCGAAGGCAAGAACCGTCGCCCAGGCCACCGCCACGCGAAGCAGTGCAATCATGTCGGTGTCGGTCTCCTGGTCGTGCCGTGTCGAAGACGCATGGCGCGGGACTTGACGCTTTTTTTAGGTCGGACGCTCGTGGATGCTAGGGGCGCCGCCCTCGGGATGTGTGCGCAACCGCCCTATGCTGCGGCGGGAGTGGTCAGCACGCCCAATTGGCGTTACCTTCTCCCAATCTGAATAAAGTCCGGCGCCTGAACCCTCCGCCGCGCGATGGCGCGCAGTCGAGCGCGGCGCGGCCGTTGAGAGTCTCCGAAGCTTGCCTTTCCCGACCCTGCCCGCCCCCCTCGCGCGGGCCCTATCCGACCGCGGCTACGCCGATCCCACCCCGGTCCAGGCCGCGGTGCTGGAGGCGGCCGCCGGCGACCGCGACCTCCTCGTCTCGGCCCAGACGGGGTCTGGCAAGACCGTGGCGTACGGCCTTGCCATGGCCGGCATGCTCTTCGGCGATGCCGAGATGCTGCCGCCCGCCGGAGCGCCGCTCGCCCTGGTGATCGCGCCCACCCGGGAACTGGCGCTGCAGGTCCAGCGCGAGCTGTTCTGGCTCTACGGTCCGGCCGGCGGCCGGATCGCCGCCTGCGTCGGCGGCATGGATCCCCGCCGCGAGAGCCGGATGCTGGCCGAGGGCACCCATATCGTGGTCGGCACGCCGGGCCGGCTGCGTGACCATCTGGAGCGGCGCAACCTCGATCCCACGGCGCTACGCGCCGTGGTGCTCGACGAGGCCGACGAGATGCTCGACCTCGGCTTCCGGGAGGACATCGAGTTCATCCTCTCGGCGACGCCGCCGGAGCGGGCGACCTACCTGTTCTCCGCGACCCTGCCGAAGGCAATCGAATCGCTGGCCGAACGCTACCAGCGCGACGCCCTTCGGCTCGCGATCAAGAGCGAGACCCGGGGCCACGCCGACATCGCCTATCGGGCGGTGCGGATCATGCCGCGGGAGACCGAGCACGTGGTGCTCAACCTCCTGCGCGAAGCCGATGCCGCGACCGCGATCGTGTTCTGCAACACCCGCAACGCCGTGCGCCACCTTCAGGCGAACCTGACCGAGCGCGGCTTCTCCGTCGTCGCGCTCTCGGGCGAGCTCGGTCAGGGCGAGCGCAACGCCGCGCTTCAGGCCTTGCGCGACGGCCGTGCCCGGGTCTGCGTCGCCACCGATGTCGCCGCCCGCGGCATCGACCTGCCGTCGTTGAGCCTCGTGATTCACGCCGATCTGCCGCATGACGCGGAGGTGCTGCAGCACCGCAGCGGGCGCACAGGCCGGGCCGGGCGCAAGGGCACTTCGGTGCTGCTGATCCCGAATTCCCGGCGGCGTCGGGCCGAGCAGATGTTCGCCATCGCCAAGGTCAGCCCCGAATGGTCGGGGCCGCCCTCCGCCGACGAGATCCGCCGGCTCGACGGCGAGCGCATGCTCTCCGACCCGCTCTTCGCCGAGCCGCCCGCCGAGGAGGATGTCGCGCTGGCCGAAACGCTCCTCGCCGGCAAGAGCCCGGAGGAACTCGCCGCGTTGCTGGCCCGGGTCTACCGCACCCGTCTGCCGGCCCCTGAGGAGGTCAGCGATCCCGGGGAGGGGCGCACACCGCGGGGCGAGCGGCCGACCTACGATCCGATGGATCCGGAGCGGATCGCCGCCATGGGGCCGGCGGTCTGGTTCCGGCTCAACCTCGGCCGCCGCGACAACGCGGATCCGCGCCGTCTTCTGCCGATGCTCACCCGCCGGGGCGGGATCGACCGCCAGGAGATCGGGGCGATCCGGATCTTCGACCGCGAGACCAAGTTCGAGGTCCGCGGCAATGCGGCGGCGCGCTTCGCCGATGCCTTCGCCCGGAACGGCTCGCCGGAGATTCAGGTGGAAGCCCTGGCGGGGGAAGGCGCACCGGCCGAACGGCCGGGCCGCGGCGGCCCGAAGGGGTTCGCGAGCCCGCGCGCCGGAAAGCATCAGCGGAAGGTTGATCGGACCGGGCCGCGGCCGGAGGACAAGCCGGGCCGGCATTCGGGCCGCGGCTGAGGCGGCATCGGGCTCCTTGAGGGACCCCGTTCTCGGTTGCAATTCCAACCCGCAACCTCATCTCGAGGTGCGGGCGCGAGCGACCGCTTCGAAGGACCCCTCCAGCCAGCCCTACGATCCCGGGAACCCTCCCTCGAGGCCCGCTGACGCGGGCACGTCAGGATGAGGGTGTGGGTGGAAAAGCCTTCGTTTCAGGGCCGCGCGTGTCCGCGCCTCGTGCGGGGACGACGACTCAGAACACGCTCTTCACGGCATCGCCGAGGGCGTCGACGCTCTCCTTCAGCTTGCGACCGGCGGGCGCCAGCGACGGCAGCTTGATCCCGAGCACTTCCGTCTCCTCGGGCTCCGCGGCCTCGGCCTGCGCGACGGTGGCGGTGCCGGGACGCTTGGCCTTCTCGGCCTTCTCGGCCGTCTTCACCGGCCCCGGCTTGGCGGCGACGGCCTTGGGCGCGGCTTTCGGGGCCTTCTCCAGCACGGCCGTTGCCGGGGCGACCGGCTTGGGAGCCGGCTCGACCAGCATGCGGGCCCGCACCGTCTCGGAAGCGCGGGGCGCCTGGAGCAACGCCGTTCGGCTCGGCGGAAGCGGCACGACCTGACGGCTCGCCGTGAGCGGTACGACCGGTGTCGGGGTCGGGATGCGCCGGGCCGGCGGGACGGCGGCCTCCGCGGCCTTGGCGGGTGGCGCGGCTTTAGCGGGCGGCGTGGCCGGGATCCTGCTCGCCGCCGCTTGGGTGAACGTGTCAGGCAGCGCGGCCATGCGCGGTGCCGGCGCCGCCGGTTCAGTCGGATTCGCTTCGGGGGCCGAGGCCGCGACGGTTCCCGCTACGGCCGGAAGCCCGTCCTTCAAGTCGGGCCAGTCTTCAGCCCGGCCCGGGGCGGCGCTGATCTTCATCGGGGGCGGCGCGGCGAGCCCGGCCATCAGCGTCGAGGCGGCGACACCGAAGCCGCCGAGCACACCGATCCCGGCCAGCCCGAACAGAACGAAGCGCACGTTGAGCGCACGGCGCGGTGGCGTTGCCGGCATCCGGGTCTCTCGGGTCTCAGAGGGGTCCAGAGCGAGGTCGATCATGGTCTGGGGTCTCTGACACGATGCACGACGCGCGCGACCGGGCCCCCCATGACCGATCGCCTTCCTCCATCGCGTGGATGCGGTTCGACTCTGCTGTCGGTAGAGGAGCCGCAATACGGCGCAATGATGTCGGTCTGAAGTCTGGGCGTGGCCAGTCGAGCCACCTCTATCCACAAGTTATGCAGCAACCGCTTAACGAACCGTGATCGATCAGCGGATACGCGGACTCGGTCACAGCCGTTGCCGCATGGACTTCGCCCGCATGCCCGCTATGGCTCTCGGCGTGGACGCGCGACCGACTCATCTCCTCATGCCCGCAGCACCCGCGAACCGGGCAGGGCCCTGGCCCTGGGCGGCGTGGTCGACCCGGGCGCGGCTCGTCGCCGTGGTGCTGTTCATCGATGCCCTGGCGGCTCTGATCTCCTGCGGCGTGATCGTGCTCAACGCCCGCAATGCCGTGCGGGTCGAGACCCGGGCCTCGCTGGCGACCGTGGAATCGCTGGTGGCCGATACGATCCGCCTCTCTGAGACGACCCCGCCAGAAAGCCTGCTGCAGACCCTCGATCTGCGCTTCAAGGTGCTGCGGCATGTCCGGGTCGCGGTCCGCGACAATGCCGGCGAACGTGTCGGCAGCGCGGTCCCGAGCCACCGCACCGTGCGCGAGGCGCCGGGCTGGTTCGCCGACCTGATCATGCCGCCGATCGAGCGCCACACCCTTCCGATCACGGTGCGGGGGCAGCCGCTCGGCACCGCGCAGATCACCACCCAGCCGCTCGACGAGATCGACGAGATCTGGAGTTACGCCCGGGCGCTCTCGCTGACCACCGCGGCGATCAACATCGCCATGCTGATCGCGCTCTACGTCGCCCTCGGGCGCATCCTGGCGCCACTGCGGCGGCTCGGCGCCGGCCTGACGCAGCTGGAACACCACGACTACACCGCCCGGCTGGAGCCCCCCGGTGCCCAGGAGTTGGCGGTCATCGCCGAGCGCTTCAACAAGGTGGCGGCGGCCCTCGGCGAAGTCCGTGCCGCCAATGGGCGCCTCAACCGGCAGCTTCTGACCGCGCAGGACGACGAGCGCCGCCGCACCGCCCTCGAACTCCACGACGAGTTCGGCCCCTGCCTGTTCGCGCTGGAGGCCAATGCCGCCTCGATCGCCCGGATCGCCTCGGGTCCGACCGAGCCGAGCCGCGAGAAGCTCGCCGCACGGGCAGCCGAGATCAGCGCCATCGTCGGCCAGGTCCAGACCGTCAACAGGGAGTTGCTGAACCGTCTGCGACCGCATGGACTCGGGCAGGCGCCGCTCGCCACCTGCCTCGATCTGCTCCTGCGGGGCTTTGCTCAGCGCCATCCCGGCCTCGTTTTCAGCGGCCGGTTCGACGGTCTGGCGCGCGGCTACGGTGACCTTGTGGACCTCACCGTGTTCCGCTGCGTGCAGGAGAGCGCCACCAACGCGGTGCGACACGGCGCCGCCACCCGGGTCGAGGCGGAAGCAGCCGAACGTGAGGGTCAGCTGACCGTGACGATCCGCGACAACGGCAAGGGTATACCAGGGGCCGAGACTCAGGCCGAGCCCGGTACGGGGTTCGGTCTTTCGGGAATGCGCGAGCGCGTGGAGGCCCTGGATGGCACCTTCGCCCTTGACAATGCCGGGCCCGGAGCAATCGTCCGGATCAGGATCCCCGTTCCGCCGGACCGGGGCGACGAGAACAACGCGCCGAGCGCATGAACGCCATCGCCTCCCAGATCGATATCGCCGCCACGCGCCTGCCGGTCCTGGTGATCGACGATCATCCGATCGTTCTGCAGGGCTGCCGCCGCGTGCTGGAGGATGCCGGCGTCGAGACGATCGCGGAGGCGACCACGGTGGTCGCTGGCTACCGGATCTTCCACCGGCTCCGGCCGCCGGTGGTGATCTGCGACCTGACCTTTCAGGGCAGCGGCATGGCCGGCCTCGGGCTGATCCGCCGGATCCGCGCGGTGGCGCCGGAGACGCGGATCCTCGTGTTCAGCATGCACAACGATCCGGTGATCGTGGCCCGCGCGCTCGAAGCCGGTGCGCTCGGCTACGTCCTGAAGGATCACGCCTCGGCCGAGCTGTTCGAGGCCTTCGGCAAGGTGCGGATCGGCGAGGTCTATCTCGATCGGCGGCTCGCCACCGAGGTCGCGATGCTGCGGGCCGACGCCCGGCGCACACCGGAATCGCAGCTCACCCCGCGCGAGCAGCAGATCCTGGCCCGGCTCGCGCAAGGACGGTCCTACGGAGCCATCGCGACGGATCTGTCGGTGAGCTACAAGACCGTCACGAACGCCTGCTCGCAGATGCGGCAGAAGCTCGGCGTCCGGACGCTCGCCGAGCTGATCCATGTCGCCGTCACCCACGCCCAGCGGCAGGGCTGACATGGCGGACCATGCTGGACAGGGCGCCTTCTCCCAAGAGGCCTGGGCGCGCAACGCCGCCGCCTACGAGACCATCCGGTCGATGCCGTTCAATGCCGAGCTCGCCGCCGGCACGCTGCCGCAGGACCGGTTCCGCCACTACATCGTGCAGGACGCACATTACCTCGTGGGCTTCGGCCGGGCGCTGAGCCTCGCCGCCGCCAAGGCGCCGGATCCGGACGGGATCGTGCAGTTCGCCGCAGCCGCGCAGGAGGCCATCGTGGTGGAGCGCGCCCTGCATGGCGGCTTCTTCCGCGATTACGGCATCGGGCCTGAGATTTTTGCGGCCACCCCGCTCACGCCGGCCTGCGACCATTACGTGAGCTACCTGCTCGCCACCGCCTATGCCGAGCCGTTCCCGGTGGTCTGCGCCGCCCTGCTGCCGTGCTTCTGGATCTACAAGGCCGTCGGCGACGACATTTTCGCCCGGGCTGCGGCCAACAACCCATATCGGGCCTGGATCGACACCTACGCGGGCGCCGATTTCGCTGAAGCCGTCGCCGCCATGATCGCTGCCACCGACCGGGCAGCCCAGGACGTCGGTGCCGGCGAGCGTGCGCGCATGCACCACGCCTTCACCCAGGCCACGCGCCTGGAATGGATGTTCTGGGACAGCGCCTACCGCGACGCGGCCTGGCCGCTGTGATGCGCCGGTCGTGACCGGGCTGGCGGGTCCGAGCCGCCGGGATCTCATGGCCGCCGCGATCGCGGCCGCAGCGGTCTGGCCGCATCCTGCGCGCGCGGACGATCCGGCGCCGATCCCCGACGACCGTCCGGTTCGGATCGCGATGGTGCTCTTCCCGGGCCTCACCGCCCTCGACCTCGTCGGCCCGCAGGACCTGCTCGCCGGATTGGCGCCCGGGAGCCTGCACCTCGTCGCCGAGACCAGCGGCCCGGTGACGAGCGATACCGGCCTGTCGCTGATGGCGACCGACACCTTCGAGACCTGCCCGCAGGATCTCGACGTCCTGTTCGTGCCCGGGGGTGACGGCACGCCGGCGCAGATGCGCAACACACGGCTTCTCGCCTTCCTGCGCGACCGCGCCACGCACGCCGGATGGGTGACGAGCGTCTGCACCGGATCGCTGATCCTGGGGGCGGCCGGCCTGCTGCGGGGTTATCGCGCCACCTCCCATTGGTGCGTGCGCGACGCGGTGCTGCCGTTGCTCGGCGCCGAGCCGGTGGCGGAGCGCGTCGTCGTCGACCGCAACCGCATGACCGGTGCGGGGATTTCGGCCGGGCTCGATCTCGGGCTGGTGCTCGCGGCCCGGCTGCGCGGCGCCACCTATGCCCGTACGGCGCAGCTCGTGGCCGAATATGCCCCGGACCCACCGTTCCGGGCCGGAACCCCCGCCGAGGCCGGTCCGGACGTCGACCGGGCGGCGAACGCGATCCTGGCCGAGCTGGTCGCCGGCGCGACCGAGGCGGCGCGGCGCTGAAGCCGGAGCGATGCAGTCCGGCCACGCCCGGCCTCCATCCGCGGATCCGTCCTTGACGGCGGAAGGCGCCGGCCCGAACTGTGCGATGCACGATCGTTTGGCGTCCGCCTCGGAGCCCCCATGTCCCTCATCGCACGCCTGCGTGCTTACGCGGCCGAAGCCCTCGGCGTGGGCACGCACCAGGCCGTGGACGATACGCATCTCGCGGCCACTGCGCTCCTAGTTCACGTGGCGCGGGTCGACGGGATCCTGGCGGCCTCCGAAAGCGAGCGCCTGTCCCGCCTCGTGCAGGGTCACTACGCCGAGGGGCCCGAAGCGGCGCGGGCGCTGATCGAGCGCGCCGCCGCGATGGATTCCGAGACGCGCGACGTGGTGAGCCTCGTCGAGATGATTCCCCACGAGGCCAACAAGGCCGAGCGCGAGGAACTCCTGACCATGGCGTGGTCGGTCGCGGCGGCGGACGGACGGGTCGACGAGTTCGAGGAGGCCCTGGTGGAGCGGCTCGGCCGGCTCCTCGGCTTCGACGAGGGCGCCATCGCGTCCGCCCGTCAAACCGGCCAGCAGCAGGCCGGGCTGGCGTAGGGGACGGCCGGGACGATGATTGCGAGTCTGGCGCTCATCCTGCTGGCCCAGCTCGTGGGCGAGGCGATCGCCCGCGGCGCCCATGTGCCGATCCCCGGGCCGGTGATCGGCATGGGGCTGATGTTCGGCTTCCTGCTGCTGCGCGACAGTACCCGGTTCGGCCTGCCCCGATTCCTTCCGAAGCCGCTGACCGACGGCACCCTCGAGAATACCGCGCGGGGGCTCCTGATGAACCTGTCGCTGATGTTCGTCCCCGCGGGCGTGGGCGTCGTCGGCCGTCTCGACCTGCTGCGGGCGCAGGGCGTGAAGCTCGCCATCGTGCTGGTGGTGTCGACGGCTTTGTCACTGCTCGTCACCGTGCTGGTGTTCCGCGCCGTCGCGGCCTGGGTCGAGCGGCCGGGGCATGACGGGGAGCCCTGACGCGTGAGCGGCGACTTCTCCCTCTGGGTCTACCTCGCCAAGACGCCGCTGCTGTGGCTGACGGTGACGCTGACCGCCTACGTCCTCGCCGACCGGATCGCCGCCGCGACCGGCCGCCACCCGATCGCCAACCCGGTGCTGATCACGGTGACGCTGGTCGGTGGCGTGCTGGCGCTGACCGGCACGGCCTATCCGGTCTATTTCGAGGGTGCGCAGTTCGTGCACTTCCTGCTCGGACCGGCCACCGTCGTGCTGGCGATGCCGCTTTACGAGCGGCGGGCCACCGTCAAGCGCGCGCTGGTGCCGATGCTGACGGCTTTGGCCGCGGGGGCTGCGACGACCCTGGCGGTGGTGATCGCGCTGGCCCGGCTGCTCGACATCCCGCAGCCGATCCTCGTCTCGCTCGCACCGAAATCGGTGACGTCGGGCGTCGCCATGGGAATCGCGCAGGCCCTCGGCGGAGACCCGACGCTGACCGCGATCCTGGTGATCCTCACCGGCATCATCGGGGCGATCCTCGTGACACCGATGATGAATGCGCTGAAGATTCAGGACATGCGCGCCCGCGGCTTCGCGGCCGGGCTTGCGGCCCACGGCATTGGTACGGCGCGGGCCTTTCAAGTGAGCGAGGTGGCGGGGACCTTCGCGGGTATCGCCATGGGGCTGAACGCCTTCCTGACGGCGATCCTGGCGCCGCTGGCGCTGCATCTGCTGTTCAAATAAGACGCGCCGGCCCGCCGCACCGGATGCGACTGCCTATGGCGGAAAGGCGGTCCGGCGCTTCGGTTCCCGCCCTCGTCCCGAGGTGACCGCGTCAGCGAGCCTCAAAGGACCATCGAGCGATCTCGAGAGCCCTCAAGAGCCTGGGCACAGGATGTCGGGGGAATCGGCAACCCAGGTTCCCCGTCCCGTGTCGTGTGCCGGCTCGGTTCGGGCCTCATGAGGCTGATGCGAATATCCGCCCTCGGCCTGCACATAAAGGCGCACCTGCTGAATTGGCGTTGACTGAAATTACATATTTTAGGTAGAAAGATTGAGATACAAATTCGCGCATTAGTTGTGTCGAGTGTTCGACAGGACAAATCTGTCGGACGAGCGGCACCGCCAAGCGCGTGAGTACGTCCCGTCGAGAGGACGACCCGGAGGAGGCGGCCATGCGGACGAATCCGCTGAGTATTGAACTCGCGGCGCGGATCATGAGTGCGTATGTCACGCGCAACAGCATCCCCGCGGAAAGTCTGCCTCATCTGCTTGCCACGGTCCATCGTGCGGTGCAGTCGCTGAACCACCAGCCCCAACCGCCGGCCCGGCGTGCCACCGATGCCCAGATCCGGGCTTCGATCCGGTCCGACGCCCTCGTGAGCTTCGAGGACGGAAAGACCTACAAGACCCTGCGGCGGCATCTGACCCTGCGCGGGCTGACGCCCGAGGCCTACAGGGCCAAGTGGGGCCTGCCGGTCGATTACCCCATGGTCTCGGCGACCTACAGCGCCCGCCGCTCGGATATCTCGCGCCAGATCGGAGTCACTCAGCGACTCCGGATGAAGGAGGCGGCGGAGTAGGCGCCGCATCCGTTGCGATGTCCTGGATCAGCAGCGCCACGAGCCCGGACCAGCCGGTCTGATGGGACGCGCCGACGCCGCGGCCGGTATCGCCGTCATAGTATTCGTAGAACAGGACGAGGTCACGAAAGTGCGGGTCGTCCTGCTCGATCCGGCTGTCTCCGTAGACCGGCCTCCGCCCATCTGCGCCGCGGGCCGAGAGGGCGATCAGGCGGCGTGAGAGATCCAGGGCGATCTCGCGCAGCGACGAGCTCCGCCCCGAGCCCGTGGGTGCCTCGACCCGGAAGTCCGGACCGTAATAGTCGTGGAAGCGGTTCAGGGCGGTGATCAGCAGGTAGTTGACCGGCATCCAGACCGGACCGCGCCAGTTCGAATTGCCGCCGAACAGGCGCGAGCGCGACTCCGCGGGTTCGTAGGCGAGACCGAGATCGCGTCCGTTCCAGGCGAAGCAGAACGGCGTGTCCGCGTAGACGCGGGACACCCCGCGCAGGCCATGATCGGAGAGGAACTCCGCCGGATCGAGGGCACGGTGCAGCAGCGCCTTCAACCGGTGCCCGCGCAGCAGCGACAGCAGCGCGGCCTGACCCTGGCCGGGCTCGTTCCAGCGCGACACCAGGTCGGCGAGGTCCGGGCGGTTCTTCAGGAAGAACAGCATCCGGTCGCGCAAGGCCGGCAGCTTCTCCAGGTCGCATTCGTTGATCGTCGCCACCGCAAGGATCGGGATCAGGCCAACCAGGGTCCGCACCCGGATCGGCAGGCGCTCGCCTTCACGGGTCTCGATCACGTCGTAGAAGAAGCCGTCCTCCTCGTCCCAGACGCCGTCGCCCGTGGCGGCCGCGATCAGCAGGAAATGCTCGAAGAACTTCTCCGCCATGTCCTCGTAGGTCGGGTCCCGCAGCGCCAGCTCGATGGCGATGCGCATCAGGGCCAGCGCGTAGGCGGCCATCCAGGCGGTGGCGTCGGACTGGGTCAGGGTGGCGCCGTCGCCCACCGGCTTCGAGCGGTCGAGGATGCCGATATTGTCGAGCCCGAGGAAGCCGCCCTGGAACAGGTTGCGGTCATCCGCATCCTTGCGGTTGACCCACCACGTGAAGTTCAGGGTCAGCTTGTTGAAGATCCGCTTGAGGAAGACGTGGTCCGCCGTGCCGGTGAGCGCCCGGTCCAGCTCGAACACCCGCCAGGCGGCCAGCGCGTGGATCGGCGGGTTGGCGTCCCCGAAACCCCATTCGTAGGCCGGCAACGCCGCGTTCGGATGCGCGTAGGCCTCGTCGACGAGGAGCAGGAGCTGGTTCTTGGCGAAGTCCGGGTCGATCAGCGCGAACACGATCGCCTGGAGGGCGAGGTCCCAGGAGGCGAACCAGGGATACTCCCAGGCGTCCGGCATGGAGATGATGTCGTTGGCGCGCAGATGCGCCCAGTCCTCGTTCCGACCATGCCGGCGCGCGGGGTCAGGGGCGGGCTGGGCCGGATCGCCCGCCAGCCACTCGCGCACGTCGTAATGGTAGAGCTGCTTCGACCACAGCATGCCGGCCAGCGCCTGCCGCTGGACGCGGCGCATCTCGGGATCGGCGATCGGCGCCTGGAGGGCGGCGTAGAAGGCATCCGCCTCCGCCGTGCGGGCGGCGAAGACCGTATTGAAATCCGCGAAGGGCTCACCCGGGGCGGTCTCGACGCGAAGACGAAGGCGGAGGGTGCGGCTCTCGCCAGGGCCAAGGTGGAGCGCATAGCGGGCCGCGCACTTGGTGCCGGACAGATGGTTGACGGCCGACTGATCGCCGCCGACCACGCACGTATCGATTCCGTCCTTGTAGAAGCCCGCGGCAGGGCCTGAGCCGAACAGCCGGTGGGTGTTGGTCTCGTTCTCGGTGAACAGCAGCTCGGCCGCGTCCTCGGCGAAAAAGCGCATCGGCGGCACGGCGGGATGGCGCACCCAGACCGACCCGTCTGACCCGGCCATCAATTCCGGCTTCTGTGCGCCGTCTTTCCACGACCACGTGTTGCGCGCCCAGAGCTGCGGCAGCAGCGTGAGCTCGGCGGCCTCCGGCCCCCGGTTGGTGGCGGTGACCCGCATCAGGATGTCGTCGGGCGCTGCTTTGGCGTAGGCGATTTCAACATCGCAGTAGCGGCCGCCGTCGAACACGCCGGTGTCGAGCAGCTCGAATTCCGGGTCGTCGAGGCCGCGCCGGCCATTCTCCGCGACGAGGCGTTCGTATGGAAATTCGGCCTGCGGATACTTGTAGAGCATCCGCATGAAGGCGTGGGTCGGGGTGCCGTCGAGGTAGTAGTAGAGTTCCTTGACGTCCTCGCCGTGGTTGCCCTCCTGGTTGGTCAGGCCGAACAGGCGTTCCTTCAGGATCGGATCGCGGCCGTTCCACAGGGCAAGCGACAGGCACCAGTTCAGGTGGCGGTCGCCGAAGCCGCCGATTCCATCCTCGCCCCACCGATAGGCCCGGGAGCGGGCATGGTCGTGGGGCAGGTAATCCCAGGCGTCGCCGCCGGGACTGTAATCCTCCCGGACGGTGCCCCATTGCCGATCACTGAGATACGGCCCCCAGCGGCGCCAGGCCGGGTCGCTGCGCGCGGCGACCAGCCGGAGGCCCTCCTCGGTCGCGAACAGGCTTGGCCTCCCGCCGTCGGGCTTGGTCATCGGCATGCGGCTCCGGATCCGGCTTTGCATCCCCGAATAGGGCCCCGCGGCCGGAAACAGAAGTCGACGGCTCGGCCGCGATCGTCTCAAATGTCCGGGGTCAGGCGAAGTCCGTCGGGATCCTGCACCACCCGGAGAGTCCGGTAATCCGGGATCGCGGGATATGCGGTGGGCGCCGGTTCGTGGTGGGTCGCAGTCACCACGACCACCGACGCACCCGCAGCCTCGGCCGCCCGGATCCCGGCGGGCGCATCCTCGAACACACAGCAATCCCCCGCGGCGACTCCGAGCCGGCGCGCAGCCAGCAGGAAGCAATCCGGTGCCGGCTTGCCCTCGGCCACGTCCTCAGCGGCCACCATGAGCCTGGGCACCGGCATGTCGGCCGCCGCGAGGCGGCGGAGCGCCAGGGCCCGCGGGGCCGAGGTCACGATCGCCCAGCGATCCGGCGGCAATGGCGCCAGGAAGGCCCGTGCCCCCGGGATCTCGGTGACGTCGCCGACATCCTCCATCTCGGCCCGTGTGATCGCCGCGGCTTCGGCCTCGGGGTCGACCCCCGGCAGGTTGAGGCGGCGGATCGTCTCCACCGAGCGCACCCCGTGGATCGTCGGCAGAAACGTGGCCACGTCGAGCCCGTGCGCCGCGGCCCAGCGCGACCAGGTCCGCTCGGCGGACGCGATCGAGCTGATGAGCGTGCCGTCCATGTCGAACAGCAAGGCGGCGAAGGGGCGCGATGGGAGAATCGTGGTCATGGCGGAGGGCTACCGGCGGGCGGACGCCGCAGCAACCAGAGTGCGCGCAGGGGAGCCGAGCGCCGCCCGCTTCACGGGCCGCTGGCTTTGGTGTAGCGCGGGGGCAATCCCGGGCCCCGGACGGCCCCAACCGCGAACCTTGCCCGACCCATGCCGAGCCGCATCGACGCCACCTTCGCCCGCGCCCGCGCGGAGAACCGGGCCGTCCTCGTCACCTATGTGATGGCGGGCGATCCCGATCCCGAGACCTCCCTGGAGATCCTGAAGGCCCTGCCGGGCGCCGGCGCCGACATCCTGGAATTCGGCCTGCCCTTCACCGACCCGATGGCGGACGGCCCGGCCATCCAGGCGGCGGGCCTGCGGGCGCTGAAGGCCGGCCAAACCGTGGCCGGCACCCTGGATCTGGTGCGCCGCTTCCGGGCGGAAAACGACGCCACGCCGATCGTGCTGATGGGCTATTACAACCCGATCCACACCTACGGCGTCGACCGCTTCCTGGAGGACGCGGTGGCAGCCGGCATCGACGGGCTGATCGTGGTCGATCTGCCGCCGGAGGAGGATGCCGAGCTGTGCCTGCCGGCGCTGGCCCAGGGGCTGGCCTTCATCCGGCTCGCGACGCCGACCACCGACGCGCGGCGCCTGCCGGCGGTCCTCGCGAACACGGCGGGCTTCGTCTACTACGTGTCGATCACCGGCATCACCGGCACCGCGACGCCCGATTTCGGCAAGGTCTCGGAGGCGGTTTCCCGCATCCGCCAGCATACCGACCTGCCGGTCGTCGTCGGCTTCGGCGTGAAGACCGGCGCCCATGCCGCGGCGATCGCCAAGGGCGCCGACGGTGTCGTGGTCGGCTCGGCGCTGGTGGACGCGCTGGTGCGCTCACTCGACGCCGAGGGCCGTCCGCAGGGCGGCACGGTCTCGGCGGTGGCGGAGTTGGTACGAGAGCTGGCCGAGGGCGTGCGTGCCGCCACGGTCGAGCGGGCGGCCTGAACGGTCTTTGACACCGACCCTGGCGGTGGGGCGCCGGCCACCTGATATTGGCGCGGGCACGAAGCGGACGGACGCGAGGCGATGGTCGAACCGATGAACTGGATCTCGGAGGTGGTACGCCCCCGGATCAAGACCCTGTTCAAGCGCGAGACGCCCGAGAACCTCTGGGTCAAGTGCCCGGATACGGGCCAGATGGTGTTCCACAAGGAGGTGGAGGCCAATCACTGGGTCATTCCCGGCTCGGAGCATCACCTCAAGATGGGCGCCCAGGCGCGCCTGAAGATGATGTTCGACGAGGGCACGTGGATCGATGTGGCGCTGCCCGAGGCGCCGACCGATCCGCTCAAGTTCCGCGACGAGAAGCGCTACATCGACCGGCTCAAGGAGGCCCGGGCCAAGACGGGGTTGCAGGACGCGTTCAAGATCGGCTTCGGCCGGGTCGGCGGCCTGCCGATGGTGCTGGCCGCGCAGGAATTCGGCTTCATGGCCGGCTCGCTCGGCATGGCGGCCGGCGAGGCCTTCGTCCGCGGCGCCGAGACCGCGCTGGAGAAGCGCACGCCGTACGTGCTGTTCGCGGCCTCCGGCGGGGCGCGGATGCAGGAGGGCATCCTGTCGCTGATGCAGATGCCGCGCACGACCGTGGCGGTCCGCCGGCTCAACGCGGCGCGGCTCCCCTACATCGTGGTGCTGACCAACCCGACCACCGGCGGCGTCACCGCCTCCTACGCCATGCTGGGCGACGTGCATCTCGCGGAGCCGGGGGCGCTGATCTGCTTCGCCGGACCGCGGGTGATCGAGCAGACCATTCGCGAGAAGCTGCCCGACGGGTTCCAGCGGGCGGAGTACCTGCGCGAGCACGGCATGGTCGATCAGGTGGTCCACCGCCACCAGCTGAAGGAGACCATCGCCCGCCTCTGCGGCCTCCTGACCAACGTCGCCGAGCCGGCGGCGTCGGCCACGGCCGCCGAGGCGGCATAAAGCCCGCGATGGCCTCGTCCGATGCCCTGATGGCGCGATTCCTCGCGCTGCACCCGCGGACCATCGACCTGTCGCTTGGCCGGATCGAGCGGCTGCTCGCGCAGCTCAACCATCCGGAACGGCGCCTGCCGCCGGTGATCCACGTCGCCGGCACCAACGGCAAGGGCTCGACCATCGCGTTCATGCGGGCGATCCTCGAAGCCGGCGGCCTCGCCGCGCATGTCTACACTTCGCCCCACCTCGTGCGCTTTCACGAGCGGATCCGGATCGGCGGGATCGGCGGCGGACATTTCGTGGACGAGGACCGGCTGGCGGACGCCTTCGCCCGCTGCGAGAGCGCCAATGCCGGCGCGCCGATCACCATGTTCGAGATCACCACGGCGGCGGCCCTGGTGCTGTTCTCGGAGAGCCCGGCCGATGTCCTGCTGCTGGAGGTCGGGCTCGGCGGCCGGCTCGACGCCACCAACGTGATCGCGCAGCCCGCCTGCGCGGTGGTGACGCCGATCGGCCGCGACCATGCCGAGTATCTCGGTGACACGGTGGAATCGGTGGCGACCGAGAAGGCCGGGATCTTCAAGCGCGGCTGCCCCGCGGTGATCGCCGCCCAGGACTACGCGGAGGCCGACGCCGTGCTGTGCCGGCGCGCCGAGGAGATCGGGGCCGGGCCCATCTTCGTGGGCAATCAGGATTTCTCCGTTCACGAGGAGCGCGGCCGGCTCGTCTACCAGGACGAGACTGACCTGTTCGACCTGCCGCGCCCCCGCCTCGCCGGACGTCACCAGCTCGTCAATGCCGGCACGGCGATCACGGCCCTGCGGGCGGCCGGTTTCGGCGATATCGGCATCACGGCCCTGGAGAAGGGCCTCACCGAGGTCGAGTGGCCGGGCCGGCTCCAGCGTCTCGGCCGCGGCCGGCTGGCCGCACAGCTCGATCCCGGTACCGAGCTGTGGCTCGACGGCGGCCACAATATCGACGGCGGACGGATCCTCGCCGCCGCGATGGCGGATCTCGGCGAGAAGAGCGACGTGCCCCTCGTGCTGATCGTCGGGCTGCTCGGCACCAAGGACGCGGACGGCTTCCTGCGCAATTTCGTCGGGCTCGCACGCGCCCTCGTGGCGGTGCCGATCAGCGGCTCGCTGGCGGCGCGCCCGGCGGAGGAGGTCGCCCGGATCGGCGAGGGCGTCGGCCTCTCGACCTATACGGCGCCGAGCATCGAGGCTGCGCTCGCGATGGTGAAGGACATCGCGTTCGAGCGCCCGCCGCGCATTTTGATCTGCGGCTCGCTCTACTTGGCCGGCTTAGTACTCGCCGCCAACGATACCCCACCGGTCTGACGCCGCTGGGGCGCTCTCCACGGAATCGTGTGCGACGCCCGGGTCCGCAAGTAACCGACTTGCACCTTGCGGATGTCACTACTGGCCCTAGACAACCCTCAATTTGTGGCGCGTTGCCACACCCGGGTCGTCTATTCACCGTATTCGACTGGGCCAAAGTCGTCATCCGCTCACGCTTTCCCCGGGCTGTGGCGGCCAAGCTACATCCGCGGCAGAGCCGATCGCCTAATTTCACTATCGATCGGGCTTTTGCTGGGGAGCATAAGAATGAAGCGTCTTATCACATCACTTGCGGCGTTTACGGCACTGACGGCTGCTGCTTCCGCCGCCGACCTGCCGCGTCGGGCCGCGCCGCCGCCAGTCTTCACGCCGGTGCCGGTCTTCACCTGGACGGGCGCCTACTTTGGTATCAACGCCGGCTACGCGTTTGATGCCAGCAGCCGCTCCAACAACAGCGGTTTCGTCCAGACCGCCGGCAGCCCGGCCGTTCTGACCGGCGCCGGCCTCGTGCCGTATCAGGCCCTGGCCCCGAACGGCTCGGTGCTGCTCTACAACCGCAACAACCGCGAAGGTTTCTCGGGCGGCGGCCAGATCGGCTATAACTACCAGTTCACCCCGGGTTCGGGCATCGTGATCGGCTTCGAGGCTGACGCGCAGTACCTCGATTTCGGTGGCCGTCCGCGCTACGCCACGAACGCCCGGGCCGTGAATGCCGGCTTCCTGCCGGTCAACGGCACGCTGAACACGCTGGACTTCTTCGGCACCGTCCGCGGTCGTCTCGGCTACGCCTTCGACCGGACCCTCGTGTACGCCACCGGCGGCTTCGCCTACGCCACCGGCACCGATGACGGCACCCGGAACATCGCGTTCCAGAACTTCGCCGGCCGCCGCGACGACTTCAAGACCGGCTACACGGTCGGTGGCGGCGCCGAGTTCGCCCTGCCCACCGATTCGTTCCTGAACTTCTTCCGCTCCTCGGCGGTGACGTTCAAGGTCGAAGGTCTCTACGTCAGCCTCGACCGCAACCGCACCGGCCTGCCACTGGTCGGCGCCGCCGCCGTCAACGGTGCCTTCCTGCCGGTCTATGCCGTCTCCGGCAGCAACCGGAACACGAACGACTTCGCCGTCGTCCGCGCCGGTCTGAACTACAAGTTCGGCTCGTACTGAGACCGGACGAAGGACCCCGGGCATAAGCCCGGGGCCACACAACAGGGCCTCGAAACCGAGAAAGCCGGGCATCGCGGCCGGGCTTTCCCTTTTGGCATCAGAGCTTGCGGCTCAGGCGGTCTGGGCGCCGATCCAGCGGGACAGGTCGCCCTTCGGGGCGGCGCCGACCTTCTGGTCCACGCGCTCACCGTTCTTGAACAGCAGCAGCGTCGGGATCGAGCGGATGCCGTACTGCGCGGCGATCTGCGGGTTCTCGTCGACGTTGACCTTGGCGATCTTCACCTTGCCCTGCAGATCGGTGGCGATCTCCTCCAGGGCCGGGCCGATCTGGCGGCAGGGGCCGCACCACTCCGCCCAGAAATCCACCACAACGGGCTCGGCGGACTGAAGAACGTCCTGCTCGAAGCTCGCGTCGGTTACCTTCACCGTCGCCATAACGTCACCTTTCGGAAGTCGCCGCCTGAAGAGCGGCGTCGGACGGGCAGGGGCCCGCGCGGTTCGATCAGAATTGGCGACGGGCCGGGGCGTGGTCAAGAAGTCCGGACGCGCCGGCATGATCCGTCATGGGGACATGCCTCATGCGTGTGCGCTGTCGCATACCGGGCTCGATGCCGGATCAGCCTCACGCCGCGATCCCGGCACGCTCCAGAGCTTCCGCGATGTCCACCGCATCCAGCGCGCGGATTACCGGCCCCGATGTCCAGACCAGCATCGGTCGGATGGTATGACCCGGATAGATCTGGCCGAGGAGCCGGGCGTAGAGGGCGATCTGGCCGGCCTCCGCTGGGGGCAGGGGGGCGTCTGGATCCGGCGGCCGACCGGTCTTGAAGTCGGCGATCCTAACCGTGTCGCAGGTGACGCAGAGGCGGTCGACGCGCCCCTGGACCACGCGCTCGCCGAGGGCGGTGCGCACGCGCCCCGACAGGCTCACCTCGGCACGGGCGTCGGGGGCGAACAGGGGAGCGAGATCCGGATCATCGATGATCCGCAGGACCGATCGCACGATCGCGACATGGGCGGGGCGGGGCAGACCGGGCGCCCGCGACCGGACAAAGGCCAAACCGGCCGCTTCCCGCCGCTGACGCTCGACGCGGGGCAGGTGCTGCAGCAGGGCGTGGATCAGGATGCCGCGGCGTCTCGCCTGCGCATCCGCGAGGCGCGGCGGCGGCACCCGGGTGCCGTCCGCGGCCGCGAGCGCTCCGGACGGGTTGAGGGACTGAACCTCGGGCTCCGGGGGCACGGGGCTGCGGAGCCAGCCGGGTTCCGGGAGCGGCGCCGTGGCGGCGGAGGGCGCCTCGCGCACGCGGGGGGCCTCGGCCCCATCCTGCCAGACGGTCACCGAGCCATACGACAACGCGACGGTCTGGCCGGCGCCGAGAGCCGCCTCAAGGCCGGCCTGGACCATCCGGCACCACGCGGCTTCGGTCTCGCGCTCATGCCCGCGGAACGGCGCCACGATGAGCCGGTCGGCCGCCCGGGTCATGGCCACGTAGAGCAGGCGGTTGTGCTCCTGCCGCGACCGGGCGAGCAGGGCGGCCCGAGCCGCTTCGGTGGCGGCGCAATCCTGCGTCCGTCCGCCGGACCAGACCGGCGGCAGCGCGGGGCCGTCCACCGGCAAGGGCAGCAGGGGCGGGTCGTTCCGGCCCAGGGGCTCGCAGCCGTCGAGCAGGACCACGACCGGCGCCTCCAGGCCCTTGGCCCCGTGCACCGTCATGACGCGCACCTCGTCGCGCCCGGATTCGAGGTCGCGCTTGACCGTGTGCCCGGCTTCGGCGCCGACATAGCGGGCCAGGAAGCCGCCGAGCGAGGGGGCGTCCTCACCGGTCTCCGCCTGGGCGGCTGCGGCCAGGAACACGTCGATGGCATCACCCGCCTCGCCGCCGAGCCGGGCCACCAGCTTGGCCCGGCCGCCGAGCGGCCCGAGGAGCCGCGCATAGAAGCCGAACGGGCCGTGCAGGCCCGCCAGCGCGATCCAGTCCGTCAGCGCCGCAAGCCCTCGGATCGCCGCGGCATCACCTGAGGCGGCATGGCGGTGGAGGGCGTCCTCCAGCGTCTCGGAGAGATCGCGGCGGGCGGCGATCCGCACCAGATCGTCGTCCGTCAGGCCGACGAGCGGCGTCTTGAGCGCGGTGGCGAGAGTCAGGTCGTCGGCCGGCAGCAGTCCGGCCCGGCCGGCGGCAACGAGATCGGCGACCGCGATATGGGCCGAGACCTCCAGCCGGTCCTGGCCGGCCACCGGCACCCCGAGGCCCTTCAGGGCGCGGATCACCTCCTCGAAGGCCGGCCCGCGCTTGCGGACGAGGATCAGCACGTCGCCGGGACGCCAGATCCGGCCGGTCGCGTCGCCCCGGGTGATCCAGGTCCGCACCGCCTGCGCGACCCGGCGGGCCGTGATGATCGCGGGGGCGCTGGTCTCGGGGGCATCGACCGGGGCGGTCCAGGCATCGGGCTCGGCCGCGGGCTCGGGCTCGGCGATCGGCCACAGCTCCACGGCCCCGGGGGCACCGGGCCGCGCGCTGGCATGGACCGTCTGGCGCACCGTATCCTCGAAGGACAGCCCTTCGTTGTGCGCATCGAGGGCGAACACGGCGTCGACCGCCCGCAGGACGAGGCTGGTCGAGCGGAACGAGAGGGTGAGCGGCACATCCTCGAAGGTCAGCCCGGCCGAGCGCGATTCCGCGATCCAGGCCGCGCGGGTCAGGGCGAATTCCCGCGGTTCGGCGCCCTGGAAGCCGTAGATCGACTGCTTGGGATCGCCCACCGCGAAGCGGGTGCGGCTGCCGGTGCGGGCGCCCTCGCCGGCGGCGAATTCCTGCGTGATCGCCCGCAGGATCGCCCATTGCTCCGGGTTGGTATCCTGCGCCTCGTCGACCAGGACATGGTCGATGCCCCGGTCGAGCTTGTACAGGACCCAGCCGGCGCCGACCCGGCCGAGCAGGTCGAGGGCCTTGTGGATCAGGTCGTCGAAATCGAGGGCGCCGAGGCGCGCCTTCTGAGCCTCCACGCGGCGGTGGATCTCGGCGGCGAGCTGGAACAGGGCCTGGGTGCGGGCATGGGCCCGGGCCGCGCGCAGGCGGTCGAACAGCGGGTCCAGCCGGTCGCGCTCGGCGATCAGCGCTTCCTTGGCGGCGGCCGGCACCGCCTTGGTGCCGAGGCTACCATCGGCCTTGGGCTCGTCCTTCTGGGTGAAGAAGACCGACCGGTAGAGGGCGAGCGCCTCGGCCCGGTCCGGCAGCCCTTCGGAGCGCGCCCGCTCGGCTTCCGCCTCGGCGAGGGCGTCGGCGAGTTTCTCGTCGTTGGCCTTGCCGGTGCGGAGGACCGCGACGAGGCCCGCCCTGTCCTCCGGCCGGCATCCGGGGGCCCCGTCGAAGATCATGGCCTCGATCCGCTCCGCCGTCTCCTCGGCAGCGAGCCCGAGCGCCCCGTGCAGGCGCCCGAATGCGGCCTTCAGGCCGGCCGCGTCGCCGATGAAGCTCCGGGCCCGCAGAGCGGACCGGATCGCCGCGCGCAGGGCGTCGCCGGTGGCCTCCGGGGCGACCCGGGCCAGGGCGGCGCTGAGCGGCGTGTCGCCGTTCGAGACCGCATCGGCCAGGACGTTGGCCATCTCGATCTCGAAGATCTCGCGGGCCTTCGTATCGTCGAGCACCACGAAGCGCGCCGGCACGTTCGCCTCAAAGGGGAACATGTGCAGCAGCCGCTCGCACAGGGCGTGCAGGGTCTCGATCTTGAGGCCGCCTGGCGTCTCGACCGCCCGGGCGAACAGCCGGCGGGCCATGCGCAGGCGCTCCGGCCCGGCGCGCTCGCCGGTGAGCTCGGCCAGTTCGGCCGCGAGCGTCTCGTCGTCGAGGGTCACCCAGCGTCCGAGCAGTCGGAACACGCGGATCGCCATGTTGGCCGCGGCCGCCTTGGTGAAGGTGAGGCAGAGGATCCGCCCGGGCGGCGATCCGTCCAGCAGGAGGCGCACCACCCGGTCGGTCAGCACCTTGGTCTTGCCGGCCCCGGCATTGGCCGAGACCCAGGCCGAGGCCCGCGGATCGGCCGCCCGGCGCTGATTGGCGCGGGTCAGATCGTCGACGACGAAGGGTTTTTGGACTTGGATGCTGCTCAACGGTCCCGTCCGGATCGGCTGCGACCTCTCTCTACAACAGAAACGCGCCGAGGGACCCGCCAAGGCGTCACACGGGCCGCTGCGGGATTGCCCCAGGCGCGCCGGCAAAGCATGGATGCGGGACGATCCAGCGACATCGAAGACGCCCGTGACCCAGCCGACATCCGAGCCGGCGCGCCCGCCGATCCGCTTCCGCGGCCGTTCCTTCATGGCGACCGTGCTGGCGCCGATCCCCCCCGTGGCCGACTGGCTCGGCGACCTCGACGCCCTGAACCGCCGCGCGCCGAACTTCTTCGCGGGGCGCCCGGTGATCCTCGACCTTGCGGGCCTGCGTCTGACGCGGGAGGACCTCGACGGGCTGCTGGCCGACCTCGCCGCGCGCCACATCGCCATTCTCGGGATAGAGGGTGCGCCGCCGGCCCTGCTGGGCCCCGGGATGCCGCCGGTCCTGTCGGGCGGCCGCGCCGCCGGGGAGGTGGCCACGCCTGACGAGGGCGCGGCGCCGGAACCGGCCGCGAAGGAGATGCCGCGTTCGCTGATCCTCGATACGCCGGTGCGTTCGGGCCAGACCGTGCTGCATCTTGAGGGCGACGTGACCGTGCTGGGCGCCGTCGCGTCGGGGGCCGAGGTGATCGCGGGGGGCTCGATCCACGTCTACGGAGCCCTGCGCGGCCGGGCGATCGCCGGCGCCGCGGGCAATCCCGCCGCCCGGATCTGGTGCCGCAAGTTCGAGCCGGAGCTGGTGGCGATCGACGGCCTCTACCGCGCCGCCGACGACCTCGACCCGGCCTTCCGCGGGCAGGCCGTGGAGGTCCGGCTGCTGGAGGATGCGATCAAGCTGAACCTGTTCGAGCGGGGCTGACGGTCGTTAATCGCCGACTATTTCGCCCGTCCTGCTCCGCGCGGCTTTCCTACAGGCCAGGACGCTTCGATCACGTCCTCCAAACGTCCTCCGCCGCACCGATACCAGGATCCCGGCAGAATTTGCCGATGGGATCACAACCTTAACCCTTCGGTAACCATACCCGCCGTCAATGGTCCGGTAAGGACTCTTAACGGGCGGACATGAGCGAGACCCACCCCGAGCCGATCGACCCGGAGACCGCCCAGGCGGCGTCTCCTTCCGCGCCCCGGCCGCTCAGCCTGCGCGGGCGGGCCTTCAAGGCCCTGGCCCTCTCCCCCGAGCCGCCGCTTCCGCAGTGGCTCGCGGGTCTCGACGCGGCGCTCAAGCGCTCGCCGGCCCTGCTGAAAGGCCGGGCCGTCATCCTGGACTGCGCCCAGCTCAAGCCCGAGCCGGACGCCCTCGAGACGCTCATGCGTGAACTCAAGGCCCGCGGCATCGCGGTCCTGGGGATCGAGGGCACCGACCTCGTGGGCGAAGGCCTGCCGCCGCTCCTCGTCAAGGGACACCCGTCCGACAAGGTCGAGATCCCGAGCGTCCCGGCCGAGCCGGAGCCGCAGGTGGTCACCTCGATCACCGTCGAGGGCTCGGTCCGCTCCGGCCAGAGCGTGATCAACCCGACCGGGGACGTCACCGTGATGGGCTCGGTCTCCTCGGGGGCCGAAATCCTGGCCGGCGGCTCGATCCACGTCTACGGCGCCCTGCGCGGTCGCGCGATCGCCGGAGCTGCGCGCAACCCGCGCGCACGAATCTACTGCCGCAAATTCGAGCCCGAGTTGCTGGGGATCGACCGCCTCGTGCGGACGGCGGAGGACATGGGCACGGCCCTGCGCGGCAAGGCCGCCCAGGTCTGGCTCGATGGCGGCAACATCCGCATGGCAAGTCTCGATTAATCAGCTCTGGATCAAGGGAGATCGACGCGTGGCAAAGGTTCTCGTCGTCACATCGGGCAAGGGCGGCGTCGGCAAGACGACGACGACCGCAGCCCTCGGAGCGGCCCTGGCCCAGGGTGGTCAGAGCGTGTGCGTCGTCGATTTCGACGTCGGCCTGCGCAACCTCGACCTGATCATGGGCGCCGAGCGCCGGGTGGTCTACGACCTGATCAACGTGGTCAACGGCGACGCCAAGCTGCCGCAGGCGCTGATCAAGGACAAGCGGGTCGACACCCTGCACCTGCTGCCGGCCTCGCAGACCCGCGACAAGGACGCGCTCACCGATGCGGGCGTCGCCCGGGTGATGGAAGAGCTGCGCGACAAGTTCGACTGGGTGATCTGCGATTCCCCCGCCGGCATCGAGCGCGGCGCCCAGCTCGCCATGCACCACGCCGACGTGGCGGTGGTCGTCACCAACCCCGAGGTCTCCTCGGTGCGCGACTCCGACCGGATCATCGGCCTCCTCGATTCCAAGACCGCCAAGGCGGAGAAGGGCGAGGAGATGGAGAAGCACCTGATCCTCACCCGCTACGACCCGTCCCGGGCCGACCGCGGCGATATGCTCAAGACCGAGGACGTGCTTGACATCCTGTCGATCCCGCTGCTCGCGATCATCCCGGAGAGCCAGGAGGTGCTGCGCGCCTCGAACCTCGGCTGCCCGGTGACCCTCAACAACCCCCTCTGCGCCCCGGCGCGGGCCTATGCCGATGCGGCGCGCCGGCTGAAGGGCGAGGAGGTGCCGATGAGCCTGCCGGTCGAGCGTAAGTCGTTCCTCGACAAGCTGTTCATGCGGAGGGCGGCATGAGCATCCTCGGGATCTTCCAGAAGCGCAATTCCGGCACGGTCGCCCGCGACCGCCTGCAGCTGATCCTCGCCCACGAGCGCGCCGAGTCGGGTCGTCCCGACCTCGTGCTCCAGCTCCGCGAGGAGATCCTGGCGGTGATCGCCAACCATGTCGCGGTCGAACCCGACAAGGTGAAGGTCACCCTGGAGCGCGGCGAGGCGGTCTCGACGCTCGGCCTCGACATCGAGCTTCCGCTCGGTGCCGCCGCCAAGCTCGACGCGAAGCTCGCGGCCAAGCTCGCCGAGGTCGCCGCCAATAAGGGCGGCCGGCCGGGGTCTTCCAAGAAGGCCGCTTGAGCCGCAGCGGGGTCTGTCCCGCCGGCACGCGATCCGATGCGCCGCGCCCGGTCCGCCGGGTGCGGCGTCGTCTTGTCGGCCGACCGTCCGGCCCTCGACCGCAGGTGCCGCCGCCCTAGCTCCAGCCACGCGGGGGGAGCTTTGACGGAGCAGCCATGCCGAGCGCCACCACCGATGACGGCGTTCGCCTCCACTACGAGGAGAGCGGATCCGGAACGCCGCTGATCTTCGTCCACGAATTCGCGGGGGATCACCGCAGCTACGAGGCGCAGCTGCGCCATTTCAGCCGCCGCTATCGCGCGATCGCCTTCAACGCCCGGGGCTATCCGCCCTCGGACGTGCCCGAGGCCGTCTCGGCCTATACGCAGGCCCGCGCCGCCGACGACATCCTGGCGATCCTCGATCAGATCGGCGCGCCGCGCGCCCACGTCGCTGGAATCTCGATGGGCGCCTTCGCGACGCTGCATTTCGGCCTGCGCCACCAAGACCGCGCCCTGTCGCTGTGCCTCGGTGGATGCGGCTACGGCGCCGAACCGGACCGGCAGCCCACGTTCCGCGCCGAAGCCACGGCGACCGCCGAGCTGTTGCGTCGCGACGGCATGGCGGCCTTCGCAGAGCGTTACGCCTACGGGCCGACCCGGGTTCAGTTCGCCACCAAGGATCCGAGGGGGCATGCCGAGTTCAGACGGATGCTGGCCGAGCATTCCGCTGTCGGCTCGGCCAACACGCAGCTCGGTGTCCAGAAGGAACGCCCCTCGCTCTACGACCTCACGGACGCGCTGGGGCGGATCACCGTGCCCACCCTGATCGTCACCGGCGACGAGGACTGGCCCTGTCTCGCCCCGAGTCTGATGCTGAAGCAGGTGATCCCCGCGGCCGGCCTCGCGATCCTGCCCAACACGGGTCATGCGCTCTCGGTGGAGGAGCCCGACGCCTACAACGCGCTGCTCGACGCGTTCCTCGCCCAGGTCGAGACCGGGCGCTGGCCGATGCGCGATCCGCGCTCGGCCTCCGCGACGATCACGGGGATCGCGGGCTGACCGGATCGCGCGGGATCAGCCGGAAGCGGGCGGGCCGGTCCGGCTGGGTGGTGACCACCGCCTGGGGCAGGACCGGCTCCGCGTCGTCCAGCACGAGCCGGAACCGGATCAGCACCTGAGCCAGCGCCAGCACCGCCTCGCTGAGCGCGAACTGCGCGCCGATGCAGACCCGCGGGCCGGCGCCGAAGGGCAGATAGGCGAAGCGCGGCGGCGGGGGCGCCCCCGGCAGGAAGCGGCCGGGATCGAACGCGTCCGGGTCCGACCAGAGCGTCCGGTGGCGGTGGAGCACCCACGGACTCACCATCACGATGTCGCTCTTCTTGACCGCATGACCTGCCACCGTGTCGGGGCCGAGCGCCCGGCGCACCACCACGAAGGCGGCTGGGTACAGGCGCAACGTCTCGTCGATCACCGCGCGGGTGAGGGGGAGGCGCCCGTCGCTCTGGCAGCCGGTCGGCTCGGTGAGATCGACACTCCGGGCCTCCGCGGCGACGCGCTCCTGCAGGTCCGGTGCGAGGGCCAGCAGATAGGAGGCCCAGAACAGCGTGCCCGCCGTGGTCTCGTGGCCCGCGAGGATCATCGTGGCGACCTGATCGCGCAGCTCCGCCGGTGTAAAGGCAGCCCCTGTATCGGGATTGCGCGCGGCCGCGAGCAGGTCCAGCAGGTCGCCCGACCCAGCATGGCTTCGACCGGAGGCTTGGCGTGCTGCGATGATCCGGTCGAGGAACGGGATCCAGCGCCGGCGAAAGCGCATTCGCGCCCAGTCGAGCGGCACAGGCCAGCCCGGCGGCGTCACGATGTCGAGCAGGTGGGGGCGGCCCATCCGCTCACCGTAGGCGGCGATGAAGCGGCGCAGCTCCGCCCCGTGCTCGTCCATGCCCACCGAGAACATGGCGCGCCCGGCCACCTCCAGGGCGAGCCGGTAGTAAGACGTGAACAGGTCGATCGAGCCGGCGTCGGCCTCGGCGGCGATGTGATCCAGCCCCTCCCCGATGGCGGTCGCGATGTGCGGTACGAGGCCGTCGATCGCCCGCGGCGTGAAGGCCGGGGCGAGCGTCCGCCGCTGGTGCCGCCACGCCGCGCCTTCGCTGATCAGGAGCCCGTCGCCGAGGATGGGGCGCAGGATCCGGATCGTCCCGGTGGTGCGGGCGTAATTCGCCTGATTCTCGACCAGGACCCGGCGGATCGCCTCCGGGTCGTTAAGGATGAAGCTCGACCGGCCGAGCAGGCCCCGGCAGGTGACCGGCTCCTCGAAGGCCCGCCGCGGAAAGCCCGACAGGCTGTTGTCGCGGATCGAGCGGAGATAGGCCCAGATCGGCAGCTCCCGCTCCGGCGGCACGCGGTGCGGGGGCACCACGCGCGGCAGCCCGGCGAGGCTCGGGGTGGTGCCGGCCTGTGTCACGGTCGCGTCCAGGAGAACGGGCATGGGCGCCATCCTGTGCCGGAGACGGGTCGGGCTGTAAACCGCAAGCCCGCGCGACGGTCATGCTGGCGTCATTCGGCGGCGCGCAGCCGCGCCTCCGGCTTGCGCAATGGCAGACGCGCTGGGAACCGGGCAGGATCGGCCTCCGCCGACAGGCTGGCCACGAGGCTCGCCCGGGTCAGGGTCGATTCCGCGACCTGGAGCAGCGTGTCGACGCCGTGCTCCAGGAACTCGTCCACCCGATCGACCACGAGAATCTCCGGCTGGCGCAGGATGGCCCGGGCGAGGCCGATCCGCACCTGGACACGCTCGGTCAGGAGCTGGCCGCGGTTGCCGACTTCCTTCTCCAGCCCGCGCAGCTGGATCGGGCGCTCCAGGTCGAACTGCCGGAATACCGCTCGCGCCTCGCGCTGGATGATCGCCTCGCCGTGCATCCGCGCGGTGTCGATGCGGCCGAACAGCAGGTTGTCGAGCACGGTGCTGCGTGGGTTGATCCGGTTCGGATCGTAGGACTCGACGTCGCAGCCATGGTCGCCGTGCATGTGGCGCTGGACGATGGTGCGCGCCCCGACGATGCGCTGCTTCAGCACCTCATTGAGCAGGCCAAAGCGCATCCGCGGCTCGACGTAGGCCAGGGTCAGAGCCAGGAAGGCGACGCTGTCCGCCTCACCGAGGCGCCCGCTCTCAGGGACGCGCGTGAGCCGGCGCAGGTATTCCGGCAGGGCATCCGGGGTGATCAGCGAGAAGCGCCGGAACAGGGGATGGCCGGGCGGAACGTCGGCGAAGATATCCTTGAGGTTGCTGGCGATGGCCACGCCCATGCGGTCGAGGTCGTCGAGCAGGTGTGCCTCTTCCAGCGCCTCGCGGAACAGCGGGGTCGCGGCCAAGCGCTGTGGATCCGTGAGCGTCGGGTCGCGCGGGACCCCGAACAGCAGGTTCTCCCCGACGGTCGCCTGATCGTTGTAGCGGCCCCGGGCGAACGGAATGACGAGATCGGCGAGGCCCTTCTCGACGAAGTGCTGGCGCAGGTGCTCCCGGGCCGCGATCATGCGCTGGCCCGCCGGCGTCTCGTGGGAGATCGAGCTGAGGGCGCCCAGGCCGAACCGATAGAGGTCGTCGCCGAGATCGAGCCGGCTCAGCATATCGAGGAGGTGGTTATTGAGGTCCGTGCCGTCGCGGATGCCGAGGCGCTGGTAGTCGATCCAGGGGTCGTCGACGCTGTCGCACGGGTTGCCGGTCTTCACTGCCTCGTTGATCCGCGTCTTGCTGAGATCCAGGCTGCCTTTCCGCAATGGCCGAATCCGCAGGCCGTAGAGCACGTTGTCGCGCAGCGTTCCCGGGAACAGGACCGGCTCGACGCCCGCGAAGGCGATCCGATAGGCGTGAACGGGCCGTGGCACCGTGGACAGATCGTGCTTGCCGATCCGGATCGTGCCCCCCTGCGCGGTCTGCAGGCCCGCGAGGACGCGGGCGAATTCCTGGGCGACCGGGCCGGGGGGAACGAGCGCGAGCCGCGTCGGCAGCTGCACCTCGACGTCGCCGACCTCGATCGGCCCGCCGCCCTGTGGGTCGCGCACCGTCAGACCCTCGGTCCGGAGGGGGCTGCCGAGCGGCGGCGGCGTGTCCCCCAGCTCGGGCTCATCGGGCTGCAGGCGTTGCGGCCCGAAATGCGCCGCCACGGTCTCGTACTTCACCTCGACGTCGAGGCGCTGCTGATCCCAGTCGATCAGCTCCTTGAGGGGCGGTGGCAGATCGCGGTAGGCCGCGAGCACGGCCACCAGCTGGCCGATATCGAGCTCGCCCTTCAGGGCGAAGTAGCCGCCGATCGCGTAAAACAGGAACGGCGTCACCTGGGCCAGCAGGTTGTTGAGGTATTTGACCGCGAATTTGCGTCGGTAGATCCGCAGCCGCAGATCGTAGAGGCCGTAGAGCCGGCCGCCGATCTCGGCCCGCTCCCACCGGCCGGTATCGTTGATGCGCACCGCCGGCAGACCGTCCAGCACCTCCGCGACACGCCCTGCGAGGGCGCGCGAGGAAATCTGGCGGCGGCGGCTCAAGCGGATGATCTCGCGCCGCAGCCGCGGGATCACGATCATCTGGACGCCCACCATGCCCCCGGCCGCGAGGCCGAGCCACAGGTTCTGCATCAGGATGAAGGCGAGCGCCGTGGCGGCCTGCGTGCCGAGGAAGACCGGCACAACGATCGCGTCGCCGATGAAGGAGCCGATCGGCTCGACCTCGTCGCGGATGATCGTCGCGGTCTCGGAGGATTTCACCTCCCGCTGCGTCTCCGGCGAGAAGCGCAGCATCAGGCAGAACAGCTGGAAGCGCAGGCGTCGCAGCATCCGCTCGCCGAGGATGCCCTTCTGCAGGTTGATCCAGAACTTGAAGGCGCCGTTGATCAGCACGAGGCTGAGGAACAGGGTGGAGAGGCCGAGCAGCAGCTCGAAGCGGTCGAGCTGGAACCCCTCGAACAGCCGGGTGGTCCCGCCGCCGAACAGCTGGGGCCATGACACGGTGATCTCAAGGAACGGGGCGGTCGCCTCACCGTGCGTGAAGGCCTTGCCGGTAATCGCGTCGTTGACGATGCGCTTCGGCAGATCGAGCGAGGCGAAGTAGAACGGCAGCGAGGCCAGGACGACGGCGCAGATCCGGAACTGGTCGGCCTTCGAATAGCGCCAGATATACGCGAACAGCCGCGGCTCAAGCGCGCGCATCGGCTCGTTCCGTGGGGCAGCCGTCGAGGCGGAGGTCATACCAGTTCGCCGGGTCCAACCGTGGACTTGCAGACGGTACGGTAGCCGATGGGTCTCGTTTCATCCAATGCACCCGAGGGGCCGCCCTGCGCGGACTCGATCGCCTCGCGGCGTCATCGGAGTGTCATATAGGACGCGGGCCGCCTCCTGGGACTGGTTGCAGGGCTGGTCTGCGCGTCCCGCCAGGGGACAAAACGGTGGTGCCCAGCGGGCAGGAAGCCCCAGAATTCCCGCCGGATGCCATTGCTGAACCACGGGTGGCCTTGCCCAAGAGCGCGCGTCCTTATATTGCGACGCAACCACATCGACTCCGTACCTGAACCGGCGCGGACGGCCGCGCCGCGCGGCCGCCAGGGAGCCGGCACAACCCGTTTCGGGCCGCCATGAATCTGCGCAACATCGCCATCATCGCCCACGTCGACCACGGCAAGACGACTCTCGTCGACAAGCTGCTGGCCCAATCCGGCACCTTCCGCGAGAACCAGCGGGTCGAGGAGCGGGCGATGGACTCGAACGACCTCGAGAAGGAACGTGGCATCACGATCCTGGCCAAGGCGACCTCGGTTCTCTGGAAGGATACCCGCGTCAACATCGTCGACACCCCCGGCCACGCCGATTTCGGCGGCGAGGTCGAGCGTATCCTGTCGATGGTCGATGGCGTGATCGTGCTGGTCGACGCGGCCGAAGGGCCGATGCCGCAGACGAAGTTCGTGGTCGGCAAGGCGCTCAAGATCGGCCTGCGCCCGATCGTGGCGATCAACAAGGTCGACCGCCCGGACGCGCGGATCAACGAGGTCGTGAACGAGGTGTTCGACCTGTTCGCGGCGCTGGACGCCACCGACGAGCAGCTCGACTTCCCGATCCTCTACGGTTCGGGCCGCAACGGCTGGATGGCCGATACCCCCGAGGCCGATCCGTCGGTAGGCCTGGAGCCGCTGTTCGAACTCGTGCTCAAGCACGTGCCGCCGGCCCGGACCGAGGAGGGGCCGTTCCGGATGCTCGGTACCCTGCTGGAGGCCAACCCGTTCCTGGGCCGCATCATCACCGGCCGGATCGCGTCGGGTTCGGTGAAGCCCAACCAGTCGATCAAGGTGCTCGACCGCACCGGCAAGGTGGTCGAGACCGGCCGCGTGTCGAAGATCCTCGCCTTCCGGGGCCTGGAGCGCGCGCCGATCGACGTGGGCGAGGCGGGCGACATCGTCTCGATTGCAGGCCTGATCAAGGGCACCGTCGCCGACACCTTCTGCGACCCGCAGGTCGAGACCCCGATCCAGGCGCAGCCGATCGACCCGCCGACCGTGACGATGTCGTTCATCGTCAACGACAGCCCCCTCGCCGGCACCGAGGGCGACAAAGTCACGAGCCGCATGATCCGCGACCGCCTGTTCAAGGAGGCCGAGGGCAACGTCACGCTCAAGATCGAGGAGGCGGCCGACAAGGACAGCTTCTACGTCTCGGGCCGCGGCGAGCTGCAGCTCTCGATCCTCATCGAGACCATGCGCCGCGAGGGCTTTGAGATCGCCGTGTCGCGGCCCCGGGTCGTGTACGAGCGCGACGAGAACGGCGGTCTGCTGGAGCCGATCGAGGAGGTCGTCGTCGACGTCGACGAGGAGCATTCCGGCGTCGTCGTGCAGAAGATGTCCGAGCGGAAGGCCGAGATGCTGGAGATGCGGCCGTCCGGCGGCAATCGCCTGCGCCTCGTGTTCCACGCGCCGACCCGCGGCCTGATCGGCTACCAGGGCGAGCTGCTGACCGACACCCGCGGCACCGCGATCATGAACCGGCTGTTCAAGGCCTACGAGCCCCACAAGGGCGAGATGCCGGGCCGGCGCAACGGCGTGCTGATCTCCAACGACCAGGGCGAGGCCGTGGCCTACGCCATGTGGAACCTGGAGGACCGCGGCCCGATGATGATCGAGCCGGGCTGGAAGGTCTATCAGGGCATGATCGTCGGCGAGCACAACCGCGAGAACGATCTCGAGGTGAACGTGCTCAAGGGCAAGAAGCTCACCAACATCCGCACCACCTCCAAGGACGAGGCCGTGCGGCTCACCCCGCCGATCCGGATGACCCTGGAGCGCTCGCTCGCCTGGATTCAGGATGACGAGCTGGTCGAGGTGACGCCGAAGTCGATCCGTCTGCGTAAAGCGGTTCTCGACCCGAATGACCGCAAGCGCGCCGAACGTTCCAAGGAAAACGCGGCCTGAGCTGAACGCCAGGCAACCGGGCGCTCAGGCCCGGTTGCTGATGCAGCTCTTATTCCGGATCGCTCTCGGGTCCATCGAACCCTTATGCCAAGCCTCTTAGCTTGGCGTGGCGGCACCCGAGAGGTCCGCGTGAACCCCCAGTCGACCATGACCGTCGCGTTGAATGCATCCCTGTCGTCCCAGCCGAGCGCCGGGACGCCACTCTCCTACCTCGTCGGCCAGGATGGCGAAGGACACTGGGTGGCCGTCGAGGCCGGCGGGCGAGCCGGAGGCATCTTCCGCTCGCGCCAGGATGCCATCCGTTACGCCTGCGTCGAGACCGGTTGCCGGCCGGACGACGTCAAGCTCGCCGCCGGTCCGCTCCCATTTCGGCTCGCCTGAGCGCGAAAGGCGCTAACTGCTGCCGGGGTCGGTCTCGTCGTTCTGCTTGCCGCCACCGGCCGGCCCGGCGCCGGGATGGCCCTCGGTCTTCTCGTTCGGGTCCTTCACGGCATCGGGAGCGACGTTCTTCGGCGTCTCGGGCTTCGAATCCTGCGCCTCGGCTTCGCTCATTCCCGGTTCTCCCGTTCTGTCCGGTAGTGACCGTCCGCCACCGTTTCGTCGGCCGCGGGGCCCCGGGACGCCTTCTGGTCCGAATGTCCCCCCGACGAGCCGCCGACGGCCGGCGGCGCGCGACCGGGCTCACCGGTAGCGCCCCAGCCTTCCTTCGGCTCCGTCTGAGGCTTGCCGCCCCCGCCGATATCGGTGATGGCCGCCTGATCGGCCGTCTGGTGGCCGCCCCCGGCGGGCGGCTCGCCGCGCGACCCGACCGCGTCGTCGGGTTTGCGGGTAACGGTCCCGGACTCGCTGGTCGGCCGGGCCATCAGCGCTTCCCGTCGTCCTGGCCGACGGCCGCCGTGGCCCGGTCGATCGCCTCGCTCAGGTCCGAACCGCCGCTGGCCGTGCCCTTCAGCTTCTCGAGATTCTCACGCGGCGTCTCGGCCTCGGTGGCGTCCGTGGCGTCGGAGCCTGGGGTACCGGAGGCGATCCGCGCAGCTTCGGCGTCGCCCGCCGGATCGCGCTTCAGATCCGCCTGCGTGCGCGCCGGCAAGCCGATGTCCAGCGGCGAATCCTGACCCAGATCCTGACCGTTGCGGTCCGCGTTGGCGTCGAAATCCTTCAGCGACGGTCGTTCTGTCTGCCCGGTCATGGCTCGCCTTTCCGTGTCTTCCCAGGACAACGGAGGCGGCGGTGGAGGGTTGCGCCCTTGGGGCGATCGAGCGCGGTCGGCCTCGTTCGAATGTCAGCGCCCGACGATCCGTGGCAGGAGCTTCTGCGCAACGCGCAGCACCGTATCCTCCGCCGCGCCGCGGTCGATCGAGCGGGCATCGATCGTGAGGAGGTCGCCGTCGCGCAGGACGATGGCGGTCGCGCCCGCACCCGTCCCGAACGCGTAGGAGGTGATCCATGCGACCGCCGGGCCGGCCGGCAGGGTCGTGAGTCGGCAATCCGGATTTCTCTGGAGGCACATCGTCTCCAGCGCCGCCATGGTGGTCTTGCCGGATCGGATACGGCCCTCGGTGCCGTCCGTGAGGCGTCCGAGTTGCAGCGCGACGGTGGGGGCGCCGTCGCAGGCCGGGCAGGTGAGCATGAGCTGGAACGGCTGCGCCTGCGCTGTGGCGTCCTTGCCGAGGGCTGCGCGGGCTTCCTCGGTCAGCGGCGTCAGATCATGAACCGTGAAACCCAGGGCAAACGCCGCCTGTGACCAGAAGCAGCACAGGATCACGACAACACAGCGCATGAGAAGAATCCCGATCGATCGCACGATCGGCGGTAACGGAATGATGGAGGAAGATCCAGGCCGACGGAGCAGCGTTCAATGACCGGATCGATGCCGGTCCAAGCTTGAACCTTGGAGATAGATTATCCTAATGCCGACTTACAACCTTTGCGGTCCGCCAGGGAAATCTTCGAACATCATCGCCAGAGTATCGAAAGCTTAAAATTCGATTGGCGTCACATCGGCGGGTCCGGCGGTGTGAGGCTCTTCCGTGAGAACACCACCGGTTACATCCGTCAGCGGCGCGCCCCGCGTCGGTCGATCCGACGCGGGGCCCGTTCCCGCCCGGGACGGGCCGGCGTTCCGGTCAGCCGATGCCCTCGAACAGCGCCGACGAGATGTAACGCTCGGCGAAGGAGCAGGCGATCGTGACGATGCGCTTGCCCTGGAACTCCGGGCGCTTGGCCAGTTCCAGCGCGGCGGCGACATTGCCGCCGGTCGAGATGCCGCCGGGGATACCCTCCAGACGGGCGAGCGCCCGGGCGGTCTCGAAGGCGGTCTGGTTGGATACCTTCAGCACGCCGTCGAGGATATCGGTGTGCAGGTTGTCGGGGATGAAGCCCGCACCGATACCCTGGATCTTGTGCGGGCCGGGCTGGCCGCCCGAGATCACCGGTGAATCCTCCGGCTCGACGGCGAAGACCTTCAGGTTCGGCAGGCGCGGCTTCAGCACCTCACCGACGCCGGTCACGGTACCACCGGTGCCGACGCCCGCCACGAACGCGTCGAGCTGGCCGCCGGTGTCGCTCCAGATCTCCTCGGCGGTGGTCTTCCGGTGGATCTCGGGGTTGGCCGGGTTCGAGAATTGCTGTGGCATCACCGAGCCGGGGATCTCCTTCAGGAGCTCTTCAGCCTTCGCGATCGCGCCCTTCATGCCCTGGGCGCCAGGGGTCAGCGCGAGTTCCGCGCCCAGGAAGGCCAGCATCTTGCGCCGCTCCAGCGACATCGTCTCCGGCATGACCAGGATCAGGCGGTAGCCCCGGGCCGCCGCCGTGAAGGCCAGGGCGATGCCGGTGTTGCCGGAGGTAGGCTCCACCAGCGTGCCGCCGGGCTGAAGCTTGCCGGAGGCCTCGAGCGCGTCGATCATGTTGACGCCGATGCGGTCCTTGACGCTGGCGATCGGGTTGAAGAATTCCAGCTTCAGCAGGATCTCGGCATCGACGCCGTGCTCCTTCGGCAGGCGGTTCAGGCGGACCAGGGGGGTGTTGCCGATCGTCTCGGTGATCGAGCTGTAGACACGGCCATGGCCGACCTTCGCCGGCGCGTTGAGGGAATCGGCCATCGCGGAGCTCCTGCTCGTGTTGGGATCGATGAGATGTGGGTCCGGTCGGACGGGACCAAGCCCCCCGGGGGCCGGGAAGCCGGGATTGGCGGCGGACGGAGGGCTGCGATATCGCGTTGCCGCCCGGGGAGCAATCGGGCTAAGTGCCCATATCAAAAGTTCTTTCCGCTTTGGCGGAGCTCTTGGCCGCGGCGTGGAACGGTTTTGCTGGCCGCGAAACAACCGACAGAAACTTATTCTCCCGTTCGGCGCCGATCCGGCGCGCCCGCCGCAGGAGCATGCTGATGTCGCCTCATGTGCCGACCCCGGAAGCCCGGACAGCGAACCGCCGAAGGGCGATGTCGGGGATGCTCCTGGGGGCGCTTGGCCTCCTCGCGCCTCGGTCGGTGCGATCCGAGGAGCCGGTCCGGGCTGTTTTGGCCACGGCAACGCCCGGCGGCGGCTTTCCAGCCTTCGGGGCGGCCTTCGCGGGCACGATCCGGCAGGCCGATCCGGCACTCGTCATCGAACTCCGCGCCAGCGCCGGCTCGGTTGAGAATCTGAGGCTCCTGCAGGCCGGCCGCGTCGATCTCGGACTCGTGCAAGGGGAATACGCCTACCCGGCCTTCGCGTCGGCCGAGGGCGTGACCGTGCTGGCGCCGATGTATCCGACGCCCGGCCTGTTCGTCGTTCCGATGGAGAGCGCGATCCGGTCGGTCGCGGATCTGCGCGGGCGTAGCGTCGTTCTGGGCACCCACCAGTCGGGGCTCACCGTCATGGCCCGCGCTGTATTGAGGGCCTCGGGGCTCGACCCCGCGCGCGATATCCGCCCGGTTCTGCTCGATCGGGCAGGGGACGGGCCGACCCTGGTGCGCGACGGTCAAGCCGACGCACTCTGGGGCGGCGGGCTCGACTGGCCGGGCTTCATCGCCATGGCCCGGGCACCAGGAGGCGCGCGCTTCTTCGGACCCTCCGAGGCCGGGATCGCCCAACTGGCACAGCCCGGCGGCGCGATGAAGCGTCTGACCGTGCCGGCTGGCAGCTTTCCGGGGCAGTCGGCGCCGATCGAGACGGTGGGCTCCTGGAGCTTCGTTCTGGCGCGCCCGGGCTTCGACGGGGAGACGGCTGACCGGATCGTCCGCGCGCTCGGCCGGAATGGTACTGCTCCGACGAACCCGAAGAACCTGATCGGGCTCGTCCCAATGGATCGCATCAATGCCGCCACCGCGCGCGCTCTGCGCGCAGGCGGGCTCATCCAGCCGTAACGTCGCCTGGGATCAGCGGAACGAGGCGACGCGGCGATCCCGCTTCCGTTCGGTCGCCGGTTGATAGGCGATCTCGGCGTGATGGGTGCAATAGGGCAGGCCGGTGATTGAGCGGGCGCCGCAGAACCGGAATTCCGGTGTGGTCGGATCGCCGAGCGGCCAGCGGCACATGGATTCCCGGAGGTCCATGATGGTGACGCGCTGGGAAACCGGCAGCGGTGTCGGCGCTGGCGTCGGGGCGGATGCCGGGAAGTCGGGCGCCGGCCGATGCGACACGATCGCCACCGGCTCCGGAGCCTGCGTCTCCACCACCGCGATCGCCGTCTGGATCTCGATGACCTTCGCCGACGGCGTCGCGGTGCTTGGCGCTTCCTCGCCGCCCCGGGCCCGGCCCGCCAGACCGAGGCGATGGACCTTGCCGATCACCGCGTTGCGGGTGACGCCGCCGAGTTGTGCCGCGATCTTGCTCGCGCTCTGCCCGTCTTCCCACAGCCGGCGCAGGAGCGCCACGCGATCATCCGTCCAGCCTACAGCCGCTTCCATAATCCCCTCCGCCCCCTGCGGCCCGCGCTGCGCCGTGCCCCGGCGCGCACCCCCGGGTCTGCCGACCCCCAATCGGCGGGTCATGCGACCGAGCGGACCGCGCACCCAGGCCAGGCTGGCCGCACCGTGGTGCGACACCCTGTCCCTCGGGCCGCCGGGAACCCTAGCGCGGTGCTGACGAGCGTTGCAAGGGCGCCTGCCCGTTCCCCTCGATCACTGTCCACCGGCAATGGCGGAATTACCGATCGATGCGTTCGCGCTGGGCGCACTGGGTCGCGGACCGGTCCCGCATCGTCGCTGTTCACCGCCCGTCGAACCGGGTGCAGAATCGGCGCGGGCGTAACCCCGCCGCGCTCGCGCCGCGATCCCATGGGATCGTGACTCCGGCGCAACAGCGGGGCGTTATCGTGCCTGCCGGGCGGCAAAGATGGAACGCACGTCACGGCCAAGCTCGTTTCCTGTGGCAGGGTGGCCAAGCTTCAAGGATCAGGGTGACGAGGATGGGTTTCCGTCTGACAGGCTTGCGGGCGCTGGCCGCGCTCGGGCTGGCGGGTCAGGTCGCGGCCTGCGGCAGCCTTCCGCGCACGCCCTACAGTGCCGAGCAGGCCTCGTTCGCGAGCGTTCCCGGCATCCCCGGCGCCCGCGTCTACGCGGATGCGTCGGTGGCGACGATCGCGGAACTGGCCGCGAATCCGCAGCGCCGGACCAAGGGGTTCTCCTATCTGGCGCTCTCGGGTGGCGGCGGCGACGGCGCCTACGGGGCCGGCGTACTCAATGGCTGGACCCAATCGGGTCAGCGGCCCGAATTCACCCTGGTCTCCGGTGTCTCGACCGGCGCGCTGATCGCGCCTTTCGCGTTCCTGGGCTCCAGCTACGACGCCTACCTGACCGAGTTCTACACGAGCGGCGTCGCCGGTGAATTGGTGGCCTCGCCCAACCTTGCCAACGTGCTGTTCGGTTCGGGGCTGTTCGGCGACGGACGCCTGCGCAACCTGATCGGCCGGTACGTCACGCCGGACCTGATCCGGGCGGTGGCCGAGGAGCACGCCAAGGGCCGGCGCCTGCTCGTGGTGACCACGAACCTCGATTCTCAGCGGGCGGTGATCTGGAACATGGGCGCCATCGCGGCGAGTGGCGTGCCCAACGCCCGGGACCTATTCCGCGACGTGCTGGCCGCCTCCGCCAGCATCCCGGCGGTGTTCCCGCCGCAATTCATCGACGTCTCGGCCGGCGACGCGCGCTTCCAGGAGATGCATGTCGACGGGTCAGTCGTGACGCCGGTCTTCACCCTGCCGCAGACCCTGCTCCTGCGCGACGGGCGGATCCGCACGGGCGGGAAGGCTGAGATCTACGTCGTGATCAACGGCCGTCTGGAACCCGACTTCGAGGTGACGAAGGACAACACGCTCTCGATCGTGGAGCGCTCGTTCACGACAGCGAGCCGTGCGCGCTCGCGGGCCACGCTGACGGCGACCTACGCGCTGGCACGCGGCAACGGGATCGGCTTCAACCTGACCTATATCGACGAGGGGGGGCCGAAGGTGCCGGCCTCGAAGGGGTTCGACACCGCTTACATGCGTGCCCTCTACAAGGAGGGTCTGGCGAAGGGCCGGACCGGGACCTTCTGGCAGCACACGGTTCCGGCCGCGCCCACGGTCAAGGAGACGGCGAGCGCGCTCGCGAACTGAGCCGGGCTCGGTCCTGCGCCGCGCGCCGGTCGGCGCGCGGCGTCTTGGCTTACTTGCCCAGGATCTTGGTGACGAGGCGACCGATCGGCGTCGCCGTGCTGGCGTTCCGGTCGTCGCGGTCGATGGGGCGGTTCTCGTTGCCGAGGAGCTTGGTGACGAGGCGTCCGATCAGGTTCATGGGATGGCCCTCCAGTATCGCGCCAAAACGGCGCAGCTTTCGATTCAACGGGCGAGCCGCGCGGCGCGTTCCACCCGCCCGGCTCGACTTCAGACCTGCATGAGCCGGATGTTGTTGGTGTTGCCCGCCGTGTGGAACGGGATGCCGGCCGCCACCACGATGATGTCGTTCGGCTGGGCGAAGCCCTCCGCCTTGGCATGCTGGCAGGCCTTGGCGGTCATCTCCTCGTAGGAGTCGACATCGTCCGTCAGGACGCTGTGGGCGCCCCATAGCAGGCTCAACCGGCGCGAGGTCGCGAGGTTCGGCGTCAGCGCCAGGATCGCGGCGACGGGTCGCTTCCGCGCCACCCGGGCCGCGGTCGTCCCGCTCGACGTGTAGGCCACGATCGCGGCGGCATGGATCGCCTCGGCGAGGTCGGCGGTCGCGGTCGCCACCGCGTGGGGCGGCGTCTCCTCCTCGCCGGGCTCCGAGGCCGCCACGATGGAGTGGTAGAGCTTGTGCCCCTCCACGCTGCGGATGATCCGGTCCATCATCGCCACTGCCTCCACCGGGTAGCGTCCGGTGGCCGATTCCGCCGAGAGCATCACGGCGTCGGCACCGTCATAGATGGCGGTGGCGACATCCGAGGCCTCGGCCCGGGTTGGCGCCGGGGCGTTGACCATCGAGTCGAGCATCTGAGTCGCCACCACCACGGGCTTCACAGCGAGCCGGCAGGCGCGGATCAGCTCCTTCTGACGGCCCGGCACATCCTCGTGCGGGATCTCCACGCCGAGGTCGCCGCGCGCCACCATCACGGCGTCGGAGAGCCGGACAATGTCGTCGATCCGCTCCAGCGCCTGCGGCTTCTCGATCTTCGACATGATCCCGGCCCGGTCGCCGATGATCCCCCGCGCCTCGATGACGTCCGAGGGCTTCTGCACGAAGGACAGGGCGACCCAATCGACACCGAGGTCGAGCCCGAAGGCGAGGTCGGCCCGATCCTTCTCGGTGAGCGGCGACAGGTCGAGCAGCGTACCCGGCAGGTTGACACCCTTGCGGTTCGAGATCGGGCCGCCGGTCACCACCTCGGCCGTGATGGCGGCGCGCTCCGGTCCGATGACCCGCACCCGCACCCGTCCGTCGTCGATCAGCAGTTCCTGCCCAGGCACCACGGCGTCGAAGATCTCCGGGTGGTGCAGCGGGATCGAGTGCTTGTCGCCGTCCGCCCCCTCCAGGACGAAGCGCACCCTCTCGCCGGCTTCAAGGTCGAGGCGGCCGCCCTGCAGCGTGCCGATCCGGATCTTGGGGCCCTGCAGATCCTGCAGGATGCCGATCGGTCGGCCGACCTCCTGCTCGAGGGCACGGATCGCGGCGTGGACCCGGGCGTGATCCTCCTGCACGCCATGGCTGAAGTTCAACCGGAAGGTATCGACTCCGGCGAGGAACAGGGCCTTCAGCCGATCGGGCGCCGAACTGGCGGGACCCACGGTGGCGACGATCTTGGCGTGGCGGTGACGGCGCATGCGGGTCTCGGCCTCCTGAGGCTGCCTCTGGCAATCGAGCCGGGCGATCGGCCGCCCCCGATGCCGCTCGGATCGGTGCCGACAGGCACCATGGCGAGGGGGAACGCCGCCGGTCGGGGGCGTGTTCGCGCGGTTGCCCGATTCGGTCGGCCGCTATCTGGACGCCTCGCGGGCGATCCCGGCAAGCCCCGCCTCGAACACGCCGGCGATATCGGCGACGGCCTCGGCATCGCTCATCCCCTCGGCATCGAAGGCCGCGCTCCAGATCACCGTGGACCCGCGACCGTTCGGCCGGACCGCCAGGGTCGCGTTGTAGCTGCGCACCGGCAGGGGCCCCTGGATGAAGCTGTAGCCGTAACTCATGCCCGCCTCGTCGCGGACCGTCTCAACCTCGACGATCGTGCCGAGGCCGCCCTTCACCACGAGACCGCGGATCTGCGCGCGGATGCCGTCATCGTCGTCATCGGCCGACAGGATGCAGCGCTCCACCTGCGGATGCCAGAACTGAATGGCGCAGAAATCGCCCACCAGGGCCCAGACCGCTGCGGCGGGGGCCGGGATGTCGCGGCTTCGGGTGACCTCCAGGGCATGGGCCGGAGCGGAGGCGAGGAGAACAGCACCGAGCGTCGCGCGAATCAGCGTCTTCATCATCGGTCTCCTTTGGACCCCCGGAAGGCGGATCGATTCACGGCTTGGTCCACCCCTGGAACCCGCGCCGACCGGCCGGGTATGATGGGACCCGAACAGACCGCGAGCCGAGACCGCCGATGAGCCGCCCGATACGCCCCGGCGCTGGATTCCGAAGCGTCGTGCTGACCTGCGCCATGGCGCCAACGCTCGCCATCGCGGCGCCCGATCCGACCCCGCCCACACCGTCCTTTGAGTCTTGCCGCACTGACCTGATCAACTTCGCCATCACCCAGGCCGTGCCGCAGGACCTCGCCGACGCCCAACTCGCCAACCTGACGCCCGATCCCGACGTGTTGGCCGCCGCCACGAGCCAGGGCGAGTTCGTCAGGCCGCTCTGGGATTATATCGAGGCCAGCATCAACCCGGCGCGGATCGAGGCCGGTCAGCGCAAGCTCGCCGAGCAGGCCGAGACCTTCGCGGCCGTCGAGGCCCGCTACGGGGTCGACCGCCACATCCTGGCCGCGTTCTGGGGTGTGGAGTCGAGCTTCGGCGCGGTGCTCGACAACCCCGCCGTGGTGAAGCCCGTGGTGCGCTCCCTGGCGACGCTGGCCTGCGGCGATCCCGCCCGGGCGCCCTACTGGCGCAATGAACTCGCGGCCGCGCTTCAGATCCTGGCCTGGAACCAAGCGCCCCTCGACCGGATGCCCGGCGGCCTGACCGGCTCCTGGGCGGGCGCGATGGGCCACACCCAGTTCATGCCGAGCGTCTACCAGCGCGATGCGGTCGATTTCGACGGCGACGGACGGCGCGACATCTGGACCTCGGTGCCGGATGCGCTGGCCTCAACCGCGCAATACCTCCGCGCCAACGGATGGAAACCCGACGAGGGCTGGGGCTCCGAGGCGCTGCTGCCCGGGACCTTCGACGCCGCTCTGGCCGATGAGACCACGCCCCGCAGCCTCACGGCGTGGCGGGCGCTCGGCGTGCGGCCCGCCCGTCCTTCAGCCTTCCCGGACGAGGCCGGGGAAGCGACGCTGATCCTTCCCGCCGGCCTTCGCGGCCCGGCCTTCCTGCTGAGGCCGAACTTCGCGGTGATCCTGCGCTACAACACGGCGCTCGCCTACGCGCTGACCGTGGCGCTGCTGTCGGACCGCCTGCGCGGCGATCCGGGCCTTGTCCGCGATTGGCCCCGGGGCGATCGGGTGCTTACAAGCGACGAGCGCCGGGATCTGCAGACCCGCCTGATGGAACGCGGTTTTGCCACCGGGGGGGTCGACGGGAAGATCGGCCCGAAGACCCGGTCGGCTCTGCGCGCTTTCCAGGGCTCTGTCGGGCTGCCAGCCGACGGTTATGCCGACGCGGCACTGCTGGAGCGGATTCGGGGAACGCCTTGAACCAAAATCCAGTCCGCTTCAGCGTCCGCAGAGAAGGTTTCGAGCCAGTTCGGTGCTGGCCTGGGCGGCTCGGACCTCCGCATGTGCGATGCGGACGGCCGCCCAGGAAACAGGGCCCTGACCCGGAAAGGCCGGGATCAGGCGGTGGATGTCCGCTTCGACACCGACGCGAGCGGCGGGGCATGCCGTAGGTCGGGCGGCGTCTTGAAGTCCCGGGCCGCACCGCGGGACGCCTGGACGCCCCGCGGGAAGCCGCTGCGATCCCGATAGGAGCGCTTCCGACCCACCGCACGGCTGTGCCGGGCCGTGCTGGCCTGAGCGTCGATCAGGTCGACCGCCGTGATGCCCAGCAGCAGGGCCAGGGCGATCACGACATTGTCGCGC
>NZ_JAKSYG010000008.1 GCF_022829725.1 Methylobacterium sp. E-005
GCCCTCGAAGGGGGTCGGGAGAGGGGAGCGGCGGTTCAGGCAAAGCCTCGCCCGCCGCGAAGGCCGAGCCGTATTCTGCACCGTCGCTCCCCTCTCCCCCCCTGCTGCGCAGGGTACCCCCCCCCGCCGAGGGGGGAGGTAGAGCGGCGCATCTCCCGCATGTCTCCCCCACGAGCCGCCGTTTCATGGTTGCGTGGTTCGAGCGCTTCCTGCACCGCCGTCTCGACGCCCTACGCCTGCCCCGCTGGCGAACGCCCCCCGACCGGAACCATCCCGGGCCCCTCGTGGTCTACTGCGACCATCCCGCTTGGTGGGATGC
>NZ_JAKSYG010000230.1 GCF_022829725.1 Methylobacterium sp. E-005
GGCCGTTCCAGATCGCCCGCAGGGTGTCCTGCGTGGCGTCGCCGAGGGTGTAGTTCTCGTAGCCGCGCTGCGAGAACGGCGCGATGCAGCACGGCAGCGCCCGGCCGTTGGCGGTGACGTACATCACGTTCCAGGGCCGGCGGCACAGGGACCAGGGCGAGCCGTCGGTGTCGCGGCGGAGGCTCATCCCCGGCTCGCTCGCCGCCCCCGAGGCCGAGAAGGTGAGCCCGAGTTCGCGCGCGACCGCCTCGGCCTCGTCGAGGTAGTGGGCCTCATCCGCCGCCATGCGCTCATAGAGGGCCTGATCGGGCCGCGCCAGGCCGATGGCGTCGTCCGCGAAATAGACCAGCCGCTGGAGGTACACTTCCCTGACGCCGGCCTCGGCCGCCACCCGCACGAAGGCGGGCAGCTCCGGCAGGGTCTCCTTGAGGCCGGTGAGCCAGGCCGAGACCCGCGGCTTCGCGTGGCCCTCCCGTTCCTGCAGCGCCCGGAACGCCCGGACGTTCTTCAGGATCCGCTCGAAATAATCCTTGCCGCGCACCGTGATGTAGGAGGCCCGCGTCGAGGCATCGAGCGAGACGCGCAATTCGTCCAGGCCCGCCTCGATCAGGGCCCGCCCGTTCTTCTCCGACAGGACCGTGCCGTTGGTGTTGAACAGGACGTAGGTTCCGCGATCCTTGAGGTAGCGGACCATGCGGGGCAGGTCCTTGACCAGCATCGGCTCGCCGACCCCGTGGAGCACGGCGCGGCTGAGATCCGGCACCTGATCGACGATGGAGGTGAACAGCGCCCAGCTCATGTCGGCCGGCGGCTCAAGTTCGACATAGGTGCGCGGACAGGTGGTGCAGAGCAGGTTGCAGCGGTTCGTGACCTCCAGATAGAGGCAGACCGGCATGCGCTCGACCACGGTCTCGACCGTCCGCGGCGCCGCTTCGTGGTAGCGGCGCGGGTCGATGGCCGGCGTGGCGGGGTGGGTGGCTATGGTCATCGGGTGAGCCCGGTGTGGCGGATCCTGACCTGCACCAGCGCCGCGGCCGCCACCAGGGCGGCGAGGATGGCCGAGCGGGCGTCGTAGGAGAGCTGCGGATCGCCGGGGACGACGTCGTAGAGCATGAAGCCTCCCACCGTGAGAACCCAACCCGGAAGCGTGGCGGCGACGCTCAAGAACGGCACGGCCATCAACAGATACCACGGGAATTCGGGCGAGAGCAGAAACAGTAACATCACGATCGAACGATTGATGTCGCGCAGGCTCCGCTCCGGCGTGCGGACGCGCCGGAACCCGGTCCACAGCGCCAGGACCGCCAGGATCGTCAGGCACAGGGCCAGGTAGACTTGGGTGTCATGGGGCCACATCCCGACCACCTGCCGCCAGAGTCGCAGCAGGGTGAAGCCCCAGCCCGAGGACAGGCCCTGCTCGTCGGCGTAGCCGGTGGCGAGGAAGCCGAGCACGCCGCTCCCGACGGACAGGTAGGGCAGATAGGCGAGCGCCATGACGACCGGCACGAGGGCGACCATCCGCCAGTCCCAGGGACGCCACAGGCCGGGCAGCGCGATCAGCGCGAACGGCTTGGCCAGCGCCGCCAGTACCACCGATGTCGCGCCCGCATAGCGGCGTCCGACGGCCAGGGCCAGCCACAGGCCGAGCATCATCAGGGCGATCATCAGGCCGTCGATATGGCCCTGGCCCGCGATCTCCCAGACCGGGAGCGGATGCCAGGCGTAGGCCGCCACGCGGGTCTCCGACTGTCCCGTGAGCCGCAGCAGACCGATCAGGGCGCAGATCGTCACCCCCTCGCACGCCACGAGGGCGACCTTGATGGCGAGCGGGCTCGCCGAGAAGCGGGTGACGAGGAAGAAGAAGGCCTGCGCGACCGGGGGGTAGATGGTCACCGCGTAGTCGGCGCGGTTGATGAACGGGTAGACCTGCGCATCGCGCAGGAACGCCAGAGCCGGATCGGCCGGCACATAGCGGTAGGGGTTGATCCCGGCGCCCTGCACCACCCCGTCCCAGACGTAGCGGAAGATGTCGGTCGACAGGATCGGCGGTGCGGACAGCGCGAGGAGTCGCATCGCGAGGCCGGCCCCGACGATGACGGCCAGCGCCCGGGATCCCGCGATGTCCCGCGTGCTGGCCGCCAGAGCGGCGATCACGCCGCCGGCGCAGGCGAGCGCCAGGAACGCATCGTCGCCGAAGCCCCGAAGGAGCGGCATGCCGAGACCGATCAGCACGGTTCCGGCGATGCCGAGTGCGGTCAGGCGCCGGGCCGGGCTCACGCGTCACGCCACTGGGTCAGCAGCGCGCGCGTCGCGGGCGCCCGACCGCCGACGATCCCGTCCGCGGCGAAAGCCGGTGGAATTCCCGCGATCTCGTCGAGGAGGAGGCGAAACGTCGCCGCATCGTCGATGTCGTACCAGGGGGGAAGCACCTCGGCCTCCAAGCTGATGCCGGCGGCCCGCTCCAGCGTACGGGCCAGCACCGCGTCCGTGCTCCACGGGATGCCGACGAACAGTTCGGGATGGTCGGTCTTCAGCCCGATATGCGTGTAGCCGCCGTCGATGGCGGGCCCGAGCACCACGCGGTCCCCGGGGCGCCGCAGGGAGACGATCGTCTTCGTGAGCAGCGCGGCGGGCAGGGTCGGCGAGTCGGCGTTGATCAGCACGACACAGTCGTGCGCCTGTTCGGTCAAGAGACGGCGCACGGCCGTTGCGAGGATGACCCCAAAATCGGATCCCTCTTGCAGCAGCAGGCGAAAGGCGGGCGGCAGGATCGCGGCGAGTTCTGCCTCCGATCCTGCGGGTGCATAGATCCCGTATCCCTGCCTACCCAGCGCTTCCGGGACCGCGAGCACTACAGCGGCGACATCCTCCAGGAAACACGCGGAGAGACGGGCTGCCTTCTCTGGACCGAGGCGTGCGGCAAGGCGCGTCTTGGTCAGGCCGGGACGCGGGGCCTTGCACATGATCCCGAGCGCTGCCGTCATGCGTCCCCCATATCGGCGCAGCGCCGGGTGCTCGAAGCCGTGATGGGACGTTGCGTCCGCGGCAAAGGGAGAGCAAATCCATGCTGGAAAGCCAAATCACAAAATCAGGTCGGATCTGGCTCTCGCGGCTGATGAGCCTCCGCGAACTGCCTGTATCGGCCATTCGAATCCCATTCAGACCGCACGCATACTGCTGAGTGAGCCTTCGGATGAGGGGCCGTCCGCCCTTGCCAGGGCCGCACGCGGAACCGGACAAGCCGCTTCCCGGCAGCATCGGCCGCCACCAAGGGGTTGCGCGAACGTCTCAGAGGGGTGGATTTCGGGCGGTCCGATTTCAGGAGGGAGGTAACAGGTGCAGACCCCGCCATAACGCCTGCTCACGGTCCTCAGCGAACTCGCGAATGGCGTCAGAAGAGGCTCATTAAGCGGTCACAGCATAGGGTTTCTACGTGTTACGGCTCCTTCGGGACAACCCTAACAAAAGAACCATGCTCGCCAGCAGATACACTACTGAATAGATTGCCACGGCGAACGGAGGCGCCTCCCAGGGGTGGGATGCAACCCTTGACGTTGCGCCAACGACTCAGATCAAGATCCACGGGATCGGCAGTTCATTGCTGTTACCCGCATGTGTTCGATCCCAGCCATTGTGGGTCGGGGGCTTGATATCCGCTGGGTGTGGCTCCCCGCCAGTCGGCTTCTGGGCGGCGGACACATCGAAGCAGTCATAGCCGCCGGGGGCTCACGACCCTTCGCGGACCATAGGGAGTCTCCTTCCCGGCGTTCAGGGGACCGGCATTTCGATCCGAGCTCAACTCGTAATCCACGGTGGCGTTCAGCGCGTAGGCCAGCGCCTCTTGGATCAACGCAGTGCCGTAGCGGCGGCGCGTGACCAGATCCAGATCGATGGGGACTTCACTCCCAATCCAGCCGAGCGCCAGCCGGCGGCGCTCGCGTTTGTCCAGCACCACGTCCCCGGTGACAGCGAGCCGGCCGGTCTCGACCTTCAGCGCGCCGTACTTCACCGCGTTCGTGGTTGGCTCGTGCAGCGCCAGCGCGAAGTTCTGCACCTGCCTCGCCTGGAGTTGCACCTCCGGCCCCGTGATCGTCGCGCGATCAGACGCTCCATCAGCGTGCGCTGCCAGTTCGGCCTTGACCATCGCGCCGACCTCGACGGTGTCGCCGCCGCCTTGGCTGAGCAGCCCCTGCGCTCGACCGAGCGCCTGCAAACGATTCTCAAACGCCTCGACCGCCCCACCCTGCTTGACTGTGCGGTCAGCTACGGCAGTGACGACGCCCAACAGCTTGCGCGCCCGGTGCTGCAGTTCGTTGACCAAGACCTCTAAGCGCCGGCTCGTCGGCTTGGACTCGGTCACGTCCCCAGGGCAATGCCGCCGGATGTATGGTCCCGGGATGTGATGGGACGGATCGAGCCTGAAGCGTTCGGGCTCTTTGGTCCAGACCTGAGGGACGGCGCGACGGGCTGGCGGCAGCGCCCGCCGCCCTCCCGCGGCAGGGCCTGATCGAGGCGCGGCACGACCCAAACCGATGCCCCGGCAACCCGGCGCGGCTCACCCGTCAGGGGCCCGGACTCGCTCCGCAGCGACGGCCGGGACCCGGTCTGCCCGTCGCAGTAACCGTCGCGCCTGCGAGGGGGTGAGGCCGAAGCGCCTGCGGAAGGTCCGGTTGAAGTAGGACAAATCGCCGAAGCCGACATCGAACGCGATGGCGCCGACCGGCCGCGCGTCGTCGCCATCCGTGAGGCGCTGCATCGCCCGGTCGAGGCGGCGGGTGAGGACGAAGCCCGAGAAGGTCTCGCCCTCCGCCTGGAACAGCGCCTGGATCTGCCGGCTCGAGATCCGCTGGGCCCGGGCCACGGTGTCGAGGCTCAGGTCCGGGCTGCCGAGGCGCTGCTCGACCTCGGCCTTGAGCGCCTGGATCCGCTGGTCGCGCCGGCTCGGGACGGGCCCGTTCGCCTGAAGGTCGGGCTCGCGCACGATGACGGCCAGGAGTTCGGCCAGATGCGCCCGGGCGAGCTCCGCCAGCCCGGCGGTGGCGGCTGGAATCAGCCCGCGCAGCAGCCCCGCGGCATAGGCCGTCAGGGTCTGCAGGCCTGGATGGTCCCGCCCGATCCGCCGGAGGAAGCCGGATTCGAGGGTGGCGAGCGGCCCCGCGAGCTGGCGCCGCTCGATCGCCAGGATGTCGATCCGCTCGACCGCCGTCGCGGCGAACACGGCCCCCCGGCTCGCCGCGACGAGCAGCGCATCGCGCGAGCAGCAGGCCAGCGTGCGCCCACCCTGCGTCACCTGGAGACGCCCGACCGCGGGCCGGACCAGGAGGAGGCGCTCGGCCGGTCCCTCGTCGCACCACGTCCGGGACGGGCCGAACACCGAGGCGATGCCGAGATCGGGCTCCAGGCGGATCGCGGTGCGCCCGCGGAAGGGAAGGGCCTCCGCCCCCGTGATCACCTGCGGAAGCGCACCGCCGGCTGGTGCCGCGCGTATCGGCGTACCCTCGCGCGCCATCAGGGCCGCAGCCTCGGTCGGATCCATCCGCTTCGTCATCGCATGCCCGGTGCAGCCAGATCCTGCGCAGCAGTCCGTACTGTTGCTCGCCCCAGTCCAAGCGGGCGGGCAATCACCATGCTAGACGCCCAAGATCATGTCGAGGGATTTTTGCGGGATTTACTTCGAAACTGAGTTCAACCCCCTCGCAATTCTCTCATTAGACGAATTTTAAACTGCGCGCAACGCCGGCACCGTCCCCGTTTTACACGGGCGGTGGCGCGTATGGCGGCAACGGGGCGCCCCGACGGGGTGCACAAGGGTGGGTCTGAGCGTCATGCGGTATGTCGGTCTCGTCGCGATCCTCGGTGCGGGGACGATCCTGGCCGGTCCGGCCGGGGCGCAGACGTCCCCTCAGACGGCCGCGCCGACCGTCGCCCTCGACGAGATCTCGGTGACCGCCACCCGCGCCCCGCGGCGGATCGAGGACGTGCCGCAGAGCGTCCAGGTGGTCGACCGCGCGCAGATCCGCCAGCAGCTCACCCTGACGCCGAACCCCTCCGCGGTCCTTGCCAAGCTGGTGCCGGGCTTCTCGGCGCCGAACGGCACGATCTCCAGCGCCTCCGAGAGTTTTCGCGGGCGCAACCTCCTGGTCCTGATCGACGGCGTGCCGGTGAACACGCCCCTGCGCGACGTCTCGCGCATCCTCAACCTGATCGATCTCAATTCCGTGGAGCGGATCGAGGTGGTGGCCGGTGCCTCCAGCCTCTACAGCGCCGGAGCCACCGGCGGCACGGTCAACTTCATCACCCGCCGCCCGACCGACGGGAAGCCGATCGTCACCGTCAACACCGCCCTGCGGACCTTCACGGCCGACCCTCTCCACGGGATCGCGCCGGAGACCTCGATCAGCGTGACCGGCAAGGTGCCGGACGGGGTCGACTACGCCTTTACCGGATCGGGGCGCTTCGCCGCCCGGACCTACGACGGCAAGGGCCGGGAGATGCCCTCCGACGGGCAGCTCGGCCAGGGCGGCGGCGACCGCTTCCAGCTCGGCAACATCAACCTGCGGCTCGGCTACGACCTCGACCTCGCCAAGCGCCTGGAGTTCGGCCTCACGCAGATCCTGCTCAACCAGGACCCGCGCTACCTCACGGACTACACCGCGCCTTACGCGCGCCCGAACTATGCGCGGCTCTATCCCGGCCTGCCGGTGGCCGAGGATACGCGCTCGCTGTACCTGCGCTATACAGACCGCGACACGCCGCTCGGGTCGCTGTCACTGCTCGGCTTCTTCAACGACATCAACAAGCGCTTCAACTACACGGAATTCGCCTATCCGGCGAACCCGTTCGTGACCTACTCGTTCAGGCCGACCGCGCCCACGAGCCTCGCCAACCAATCCGCACTGGCGACCGAGCGCGGCGGCATCAACCTGACCCTCGACACGGATCTGAGCGTCCTTCTCCCCGGGATGAAGCTGACCTGGGGCACCGACGTTATCAGCGAATCCACGCGCCAGCGGTCCCGCGACGGCGCGGACGTGTTCACGCCGCTCCAGCAGAACAGCTATGCCGGCTTCGCCCTGCTGCAGCTGCCCGTGGGCGAGCGGCTGACCCTGCGCGCCGGCATGCGCTACGAGCATTTCGACCTCGACGTGGCGGGCTATACGCGGCCGACCACCTTCGCGGCGACGGCCGCCCGCAACGCCCTCGGCTACTCGACCTTCGTGCTGCCGGCGGTCGCCGTCACGGGCGGCCGCTTCTCCTACGCGGCCCCGACCTTCAACGCGGGCGCGACCTTCAACCTCCTGCCCGGCATCGACCTCTACGGCGGCTTCAGCCAGGGCTACGCGCTGGCCGATATCGGCGCCTTCACGCGGCGGGCCGGCCTGTCGCTCGCCTATGCCTGCCCGCTGGCGCGGCCCTTCTGCCTGCCGGCGGGCACCACCATCGCGTATTCCAGCATCGCCCCCCGCGCGCAGATCGTGAATTCCTACGATTTCGGCATCCGCGGCCGGGTCGGGATCTTCTCCGGCTCGCTCGGCGGCTTCGTCTCGACCTCGGACGAGGGCACGACCTTCGACCCGCTGACCAGCCGGCTCAGCCAGCAGAAGGAGGAGATCTACGGCGTCGAGTTCACCGGCAACGCGCAGGTGACCGAGCAGCTCAGCCTCGGCACCGTGCTGGGCTATCGCGAGGGCCGCTACGACACCAACCGGGACGGGCGCCTCGACAGCTATCTGCCCAACAACCGCATCGGCGCGCCCTTCCGCGCCACGGTCTCGGGCACCTACCTGTTCGAGAACGGCGTGTCGTTCCGCCTGGAGGGCGAGGGCTTCACCGGCCGCGATGCCCGCATCGACCTCGTGGGCACCCGCTACCGCCTCAAGGATGCCTTCACGGTGAACGCCTCCGTCGGCGCGCCCCTGGCCGGCGGCGAGCTCTACGCCTCCGTCGACAACCTGTTCGACGCCACCTACTGGAACCCCACCGCGACCTCGGTGCGCAATCTGACCGTCTACGGGCTCGGGCGCACCGTCACGGTCGGCTATCGCAAGACGTTCTGAGCCGATGGTCGCCGTGGAGGAGACGGACGGCCTCGTCGTCCTGCGCTATCTCGGGCCGCCGCTTCCCGGCGACGAGGCCGCCTATCTCGACGCCCTGGAACGGATCGGCGCGCGCACCGCGCCCTTCGCGCTGATCCTGGTGCTCGGCGGAATCGGCAAGCTCTCGCCGGCCGGGGAACGCGCGCAGAACCTGTGGTTCAAGCGCACCCGCGCCGAGCTGGACCGGCTCTGCCGCGGCCTCGTCATCGTGCGGCCCGGCTTCACCGAGGCGGGGGCGGACGTGTTCCGCCGGCTCTGGCGCTTCCCGATCCGGATCGCGCCCGACGAGGCCGCCGCCCGGGCCGCGGTGCGGGATTTTTTCGCATGAGCACCCCCGTGAGTACCTCCGTGAATGCTCCCATCAGCGTCGTCCGGTCCGAGCGGCTGCGCCTCTTCGCCGTGCTGGCCGCGCTCTACATGGCGCAGGCGATTCCCTCCTACCTGATCGCGGCCGCCCTGCCGCCGATCCTGCGCGAGGCCGGGGTCTCCCGGGCGGCGATCGGCTACCTGAGCCTGCTGTTCCTGCCGCTGGTGCTGAAGTTCATCTGGGCGCCGGTGGTCGACCGGGTCCGGCCCTTCGCGCGGGCGCACCGGGCGGGCTGGGTGATCGTCACCCAGATCGGCGTGATCGGCTGCATCCTGGCGATGCTGCCGCTCGGCCCCACCGATGTCGCCGGCCTGATCGGCATCGGCTTCGTCGCCGCGCTCCTGATCGCGACGCAGGACATCGCCACCGACGGCTACGCGGTGACGCGGCTGCGGCCCGGGGACCGCGCCATCGGCAACGCGATCCAGGGTGGCTCGGTCGCCCTGGGCGTGGTGGTCGGCGGGACGCTGAGCCTCGTGCTCTACCACCATGCCGGCTGGAGCGTGATGCTGCTCACCGCCGCCGCCTTCTGCCTGCCGCCGCTCGCCGCCGCCTTCTGCATGCGCGAGGGCGATCCCGCGCCTGCCGCAACCGCGCCGCGCCCCTCGATCCGCGCCTTCCTGCGGCGGCCGGAGGTGCGCACCATCCTGTGGGTCGCCCTGACCTACCGGGTCAGCGAGGGCCTCGTGAAGGCGATGGAGGGCCCCTACCTCGTCGATGCCGGCGTGCCGCTCGACCGGATCGGCTACCTGTCGGGCCTCTCGGCAGCCACCGCAGGGCTCGCCGGATCGGGCATCGCCGCGCTGCTGGTGCGCCGTTACGGCACCGCCGCCACGCTCGGCCTGCTCGGCGCGGCGCGCACCCTGTGCTTCGCCCTGTTCGCCGCCCACGCGCTGGGCGCGGTGGTCGGCCTGTGGCCGCTGTTCGGTGCGGCCGGGTTCCAGACGCTGATCCGCTACATGGAGATCGTGGCGCTCTACAGCCTGTTCATGGCGGCCGCCTCGACCGACCAGCCCGGCACCGACTTCACGATCCTCGCCTGCGCGCAGCTCATCGTCTACTTCGTCGGCTCGCTGATCTCGGGCAAGCTCGCCGACCTCCTCGGCTACGGCGCCCTGTTCGGGCTCGCCACGCTGCTTTCGGGTGCCGCCACGGTGGCGACCGTGCGGCTGCTCGGCACCGGCCGCGGGCCGTCCTGATGGCCCCCGCCGCGCCCGAGCCGGAGGGCCACGGGGATCAGCGCGAGGCCGAGCGCCGCGCAGAGCCAGGGCGGCAGGGTCGGGGCGAGCCGGAAGGCCGCGCCGCCGCTCAGGGCGCCGATTCCCTGACCCAGCACGTGCACGCTCGCCAGCCAGCCCGCCGCGGCGGCCTGTGCCGCCTCCGGCACCCGGGCCACCAGGGCCGTCGTGTAGGTCGGCGTCGCGAGGGCGAGACCGACGCCGGCCAGGACATAACCGAGCCCGGCGAACCACGGGGCCGGTGCCAGGGCGATCAGGCCGGAGCCGGCCGCGAACCCGGCAAGGCCCAGGCCCAGGTTGCGCCCGAGGTCCCGGCCGAGGCGCGGCACCACGAGGAGCTGCGTCAGGATCATCGCGACAGCGACCAGCGCGAAGGTCGCCCCGACGAACCCGGCGGCCGCCTCGGCGCCGAGATCGAAGCGCTGCTGCAGGAACAGGCCGAGCACGAGCTGGATCTGCCCGAGGCCGATGGTCAGCGCGAAGCCGATCGCCAGGAGCGGCGCCGCGGCGTGCAGGAAATCCCGTCCCGCGCCACCCCGCGCCGGCCGGGCCCCGCCGGCGAGGTCCGGCGCGGCGAGGAGCAGGAGCGGGCTCGCCACGAGCACGAGGAGCGGCGCGCCGGACCCGAGCAGGCCGGCCGCCATCACCAGCGCGCCGAGGATGCGGCCGACCGACAGGCCGGCACCGAGCCGCCCGAGGGCCGCCGGGCGCAGTGCCTCCGGCAGGCCGCGCACCAGGGCGGCCTGGGCGTGGGGCATCACCCCGGCCGCGCCCGCCCCGTAGGCGATCCGCGACGCGGCCAGCAGGCCCAGCGCGCCGGCCGCCGGGAGACCCGGCAGGACGAGCGCGAGGCCGAACAGGGCGTGGCCCAGCCCCATCAGGGCGGCCAGCGCCCCGAACAGGCGGCGCAGGCGCCACGCGCCGCCGTAATGCCCCCAGCCCGGCGCGCAGAGCAGGAACACCACCGATCCGAGCAGGGCGACGCCCCCGATCGCGGCCGGGTCGAGCCCGGTGCGCGCGGCGGTCACCGGCACCAGCGCGAGGACGGCCGACTGACCGAAGCCTACGGATGCCGCCGCAAGCGAGAGCCGCGCCGCCGCGCGTCCGGATGGGCCGATCGGGTTTGGAGCCATGGGAGCCTCATCGATGGGCGCCCTCTTAGCGCATCGGCTGCCCGCGCCGCAAAGCTTGTTTTGTCGTTTTGAAATAATTCCATAGTATAGAAACGGGATTGCGCCGCATTTCATCGTCATCTATCGGCTTTTATCGTGCGATGGAGGATTAAACATGGTCGAGTCGGGCATCTGCTTGGCCGATGTTGCTTGCGAGATCTCGGCGCGCAGCTTCCTGAACAGCCTCCTGCGCGAGTGGCGGGGCTGGTCGCTCGCCCCGGCCGCCGAGGCGGATCAGGAGGCCGGTCCCCGCGCGTGGCGGCTGCGCATGCCCCTGCCGCGCCGCGGCTCCGTGGTGGAGATCGCGGTCGTCCACCGCTCCTCGGTCGGCCTGCACGTGTTCCGCCTCCCGTTCCGGGAGCACCGCGCCGGCGCGCCCGCCCGGGTCATGGCCTTCCCGGATTTCGCCGCGGCCATCGCCCATGAACCGGAGATCGTCGGCCCGGAGGCGGCCTGGGCCGCGCCGGCCTTCCTGGGCCGGGTGTTCCAGAGCCTCGCCGCCATCGAGGACGCGCTCGCCCGGGTGCCCGCGCCCCGGATCGGCCTGCACGCCGATCCGAGCTTCCAGGAGGCCGAGCGGGCCCTGCGCTTCGGCCATGCGGTGCATCCGACCCCGCGCAGCCGGGACGCGTTCACGCCCGAGGATGCGCGCACCTTCGCGCCTGAATACGGCCGGGGTTTCCCCCTGCGCTGGTGGTCGGCCGCGCCCGACGCGGTGGTGCAGGGCAGCGCGCGGGCCGAGGGGGCGGCGGATTTCAGCGCCGGCCTCGCCGCGGAGGATCCCGCCCTCGACCGGCAGATCCTGGCGGCGGCGGAGGGCCGCGTCCTCCTGCCAATGCATCCCTGGCAGGCGGCCCGGCTCGGCCTCGATCCCGCCGTCGACGCCCTGTTCGGCTCAGGGCAGCTGATCGACCACGGCTCCGGCGGCAGCCCGTGGTTCGCCACGACCTCCCTGCGCAGCCTCTACGCGCCGCATGCGCGGGTCATGCTCAAGCATTCGCTGAGCCTCCGGCTCACCAACTCGCTGCGCCTGATCAAGCCCGTCGAGTGCGCGCGGGGCCTCGCGGTCGACGCGCTGCTGCAGGGCCCGATCGGTGCGGCGATCGCCGCCCGCTGGCCGCGTTTCCACATCCTCGGCGAGCCGGGCTACCTCGCCCTGCGCGGCGCCGACGGCGCGATGCTGCCACAGACGATCGTCGCGCTGCGCGACAACCCGTTCCGCGGATCCCAGCAGCGCCCGGCGGCGGTTCTGGCGGCCCTCTGTGAGATCTATCCGGACGGGCGGGGCAGCGCGCTCGCCGACACGATCCTGCGCATCGCCGAGCGGGCGGGCGGCGCGCGTATGGCCGAGACCGTGGCCCTGCGCTGGTTCGACCGTTTCCTCGACACCGTGGTCGAGCCGCTCCTCGGCATGCAATGCGCGTACGGTCTGCTGTTCGGCGCTCACCAGCAGAACCTCGTCATCGGCCTTGCGGACGGCTGGCCGGCGGAAGCCTTCTTCCGCGACTGCCAGGGCACGGGCTTCGTGCGCGAATTCCTGCCCGCCCTCGCCGAAGCCGCGCCGGGGCTGGACCTCGGATCTGGCCATCTCTTCGCCGCCGCCGAGGCCGCGCGGATCATGGCCTATTACCTGATCGTCAACAGCGTTTTCGCGGTGATCGGCGCGATCGCCATCGCGGGCCTCGCGCGCGAGGACGTGCTCACCCGGCGGTTGCGCCGCCTCGTTGAGGCGCTCGCCGGAACGGACCTTCCCGACACGACCTGCCTGCGCCTCCTGCTCGAATCTCCGACCCTCGGGAGCAAGGGCAATTTCATGATCTGCTTCCGCAACATCAACGAGAACACGGACGTGACCGATCCCCTGGCGCATTACGTCGGCCTGCCCAACCCGCTCGCCGTCGATTCCGCGGAGGTCCGCCCATGACCCTGCGCACCCGCGCCGACAGTTTCGTCGGCATCCCCCTCGACGGCTGGAGGGGAACGAGCCGGCACTGGCCGGTGGCCGGCGAGGCCCTGGCCGTGG
>NZ_JAKSYG010000234.1 GCF_022829725.1 Methylobacterium sp. E-005
TCCGCGACCCCGGCGGCGAACAGGCCGACTGTGTCGAGCGCCCAGGAATACGTCTTCACCCCCACGGTCGGGATCAACCGGAACGACGGTTTCACCGCCGCGCAGCCGCAATAGCTTGCCGGCCGGATCACCGAGCCCGCCGTTTGCGTGCCCAGCCCCCCGACACCCCCCCAAAGGGCTCGCCCTTTGGAAACCCCTTGTTCGCCGGGGTTACGCCGCCAGCAGGCCGTTCTCGTCCTGCGTGATCCGGCGCAGGTGATGGGCGGTGTCGCCGAGCTGGTACTCGATCATGGCGAGCCGCTTGAAGTGGT
>NZ_JAKSYG010000006.1 GCF_022829725.1 Methylobacterium sp. E-005
GGCGAAGACATCAGTGACATCGTGAAGAGGGAATGTGGCCGTTGGGGCAGAGAGATCTGTGAACTCTGGCGGTCATGTTCGGCAAGCATACGGCGATTTGATCGGAAACGATCGGATCGCTGGTCTTTTTGTGACCGTGTCGCGCTGATCGGCCAGCCTTACGGCTGTCGGATCAGCGACGGACATCGATCACGAGAGCGATCAAGTGCCTTAAGAGCATTCGGTGGATGCCTTGGCGCTGAGAGGCGATGAAGGACGTGGTACGCTGCGATAAGCCTTGGGGAGCTGCGAACGAGCTTTGATCCAGGGATTTCCGAATGGGGAAACCCACCTTCGACCTTCCGTATTGTGGGACCAGGCGCGAGCCTGGTTCCTCAATACGGTTGGTCACATGAAGGTATCAAATCCTGAATACAATAGGGGTTTGAAGCGAACCCGGGGAACTGAAACATCTCAGTACCCGGAGGAAAGGACATCAACGAGACTCCGTCAGTAGTGGCGAGCGAACGCGGATCAGGCCAGTGCCTGTGTTGAGTTTACCGGAACGGTCTGGAAAGGCCGGCGCGATGGGTGACAGCCCCGTACGGGACGGACGAAACACAGGACTCGAGTAGGGCGGGACACGTGAAATCCTGTCTGAACATGGGGGGACCACCCTCCAAGCCTAAGTACTCCTCAGCGACCGATAGCGAACCAGTACCGTGAGGGAAAGGTGAAAAGCACCCCGACGAGGGGAGTGAAACAGCACCTGAAACCGGATGCTTACAAACAGTGGGAGCCCAAGGTTCGTCCTGGGTGACCGCGTACCTTTTGTATAATGGGTCAGCGACTTAAAGTTACGAGCGAGCTTAAGCCGATAGGTGGAGGCGCAGCGAAAGCGAGTCTGAACAGGGCGTTCAGTTCGTGGCTTTAGACCCGAAACCGAGTGATCTAGCCATGTGCAGGATGAAGGTGGGGTAACACCCACTGGAGGTCCGAACCAGTGCCCGTTGAAAAGGTCTTGGATGACGTGTGGCTAGGGGTGAAAGGCCAATCAAACTCGGAAATAGCTGGTTCTCCGCGAAAGCTATTTAGGTAGCGCCTCGCGTGAATACCTCACGGGGTAGAGCACTGGATGGGCTAGGGCCGCCCACAGCGGTACCAAACCCAACCAAACTCCGAATACGTGAGAGTACTGCGCGGGAGACACACGGCGGGTGCTAACGTCCGTCGTGGAGAGGGAAACAACCCTGACCGACAGCTAAGGCCCCCAATTCGTGGCTAAGTGGGAAAGGATGTGGGACTCCCAAAACAACCAGGAGGTTGGCTTAGAAGCAGCCATCCTTTAAAGAAAGCGTAACAGCTCACTGGTCTAAATAAGGGGTCCTGCGCCGAAAATGTAACGGGGCTCAAGCCACGAGCCGAAGCTTCGGATTCACTCCTTCGGGGGTGAGTGGTAGCGGAGCGTTCCCTAGGCCTGCGAAGCGGCACCTGTGAGGGGCCGTGGAGGTATGGGAAGTGCGAATGCTGACATGAGTAACGACAAAGAGTGTGAAAGACACTCTCGCCGAAAGTCCAAGGGTTCCTGCGTAAAGTTAATCTGCGCAGGGTTAGCCGGCCCCTAAGGCGAGGCCGAAAGGCGTAGTCGATGGGAACGGGGCGAACATTCCCCGGCCAGCGGATGGTGACGGATGCCGTGTATCGTTTGACCTTATCGGATTGGTCAGGCGGTGAAGGGGTCCCAGGAAATAGCCTCCGCGTAAGACCGTACCCGAAACCGACACAGGTGGACTGGTAGAGTATACCAAGGCGCTTGAGAGAACGATGCTGAAGGAACTCGGCAATTTGCCTCCGTAACTTCGGGATAAGGAGGCCTCTGTCTTACGCAAGTAGGGCAGAGGGGCACAGACCAGGGGGTGGCGACTGTTTATCTAAAACACAGGGCTCTGCGAAGTCTGTAAGACGACGTATAGGGCCTGACGCCTGCCCGGTGCCGGAAGGTTAAGAGGAGAGGTGAGAGCTTTGAATCGAAGCCCCGGTAAACGGCGGCCGTAACTATAACGGTCCTAAGGTAGCGAAATTCCTTGTCGGGTAAGTTCCGACCTGCACGAATGGCGTAACGATCTCCCCGCTGTCTCCAGCATCGGCTCAGTGAAATTGAATTCCCCGTGAAGATGCGGGGTTCCTGCGGTCAGACGGAAAGACCCCGTGCACCTTTACTGTAGCTTTGCGCTGGCCTTCGTGTCGGCATGTGTAGGATAGGTGGTAGGCTATGAAGTTCAGGCGTCAGCCTGGATGGAGCCGTCCTTGAAATACCACCCTTGGCGATATGGTGGTCTAACCGCGACCCTTGATCGGGGTCCGGGACCGCGCATGGCAGGCAGTTTGACTGGGGCGGTCGCCTCCCAAAGCGTAACGGAGGCGTACGAAGGTGGGCTCAGAGCGGTCGGAAATCGCTCGTCGCGTGCAATGGCATAAGCCCGCTTGACTGCGAGACGGACAGGTCGAGCAGAGACGAAAGTCGGTCATAGTGATCCGGTGGTCCCGCGTGGGTGGGCCATCGCTCAACGGATAAAAGGTACGCCGGGGATAACAGGCTGATGACCCCCAAGAGTCCATATCGACGGGGTCGTTTGGCACCTCGATGTCGGCTCATCACATCCTGGGGCTGGAGAAGGTCCCAAGGGTTCGGCTGTTCGCCGATTAAAGTGGTACGTGAGCTGGGTTCAGAACGTCGTGAGACAGTTCGGTCCCTATCTGCCGTGGGTGTAGGAGGTTTGAGAGGCTTTGTCCCTAGTACGAGAGGACCGGGATGAACGTACCTCTGGTGGAGCTGTTGTCGCGCCAGCGGCAGTGCAGCATAGCTACGTACGGACGGGATAACCGCTGAAGGCATCTAAGCGGGAAACCCCCCTTAAAACGAGACCTCCCTTGAGGGCCGTGGAAGACGACCACGTCGATAGGCCGGGGGTGCAAGCGCGGCGACGCGTTGAGCCGACCGGTACTAATCGCCCGATTGGCTTGATCGCTCTCGTGATCCGTGTCCGGACTGGTTCGGCAGCCGCAAGGCTGGCGAAGCCAGAGACACACAACATAAGAAGACCCGCAGCATATCCGCTGCCTGCTTGCCGAACACAGCACTGGCCGTCGCAGCACCCTGCGCCGCCCGGTGCCAAACGAATTGCGATGCGCCGGTCTGGTGGCTCGAGCGGCGTGCTCCTCGAGCTTCCGTTTCGCACGCAGGTGATCGAGGAGCACGCCGATTTCCGTGGCTGGAAGCAGGGCGTGCTCGCCGCCTACCGGGCCGCCGAGGCGAACCAGACGTGGTGGTACCTGCCCGATGGCCGGACGCTCCGCGTGGTGGCGGATCCGAACCCGCAGGGCGGC
>NZ_JAKSYG010000009.1 GCF_022829725.1 Methylobacterium sp. E-005
CTCCCGCACGGGAGAGGGGACCCGGATCCGAACCGGCGCCCGTATCGCCAGGGACCGCGTGTGAAGCCGCCGAACCCCGGTGGGGGAGACTCGCAGACGGGTGGCCCGTCCCCTCAGCGATCCGAGCTGATCAGGGCCGCCTGCGCGGTGCCGTGGGCGGTGGTGGCGTCGGCGGGCTCGCTGAGCGGCATCGTCGCGGCGGCGAGCGCCAGCGCGGTCAGGAACAGGCCGGTGGCGGCGGCCCCCGCCCGCGGGCGCGGCAGGCGGAGGGCGGCGCGCGCCGGGCGCGATCGGCGATCGGTCGTCGACATGGTGGCCTCGTCGAAGGGGTGGGCCTCGGGCCCTTATGACGAGGCAACGCCGGCCGGGGGCGGACTGGTTCCCGATGCCTCAGCGCCTGGCGGCGAGGCGGCGTCCGAGCGCGCCGAGGGCGCAGCCCACGCCATACGGCGGCAGGATCAGGGCCGCGCCTTCCAGCCAGAGACCGGCCACGCCGGGCACGATCGCGGCGAGCGCCGCGGCCGCCAGGAGGCCGGCGGCCACGAACAGGCCGAGCGGCACGGCGATGCGGTCCGGCCAGCCCGCGAGCGCCCCGACCACGAGGCCGAGCGCCCCCGCCCCGGCGAGCCCGGGCCAGAATCCGGCAGGCAGCAGCATCACGGCCGTGCGGTCTCCAAACGGATGCGGCGCCCGTACGCAACGGTGCGCGTGGCGGAGCGACGGGGCCTCACGGCAGCAGCGCGAAGGTGACCGGGCCGGCGCTCGCCTGATCCGGCAGGACGCTCAATTGATCCGCCCGGGCGCCGGCCTGGAGCAGATACTCCACCACGGCCTGCGCGCGCAGCCGGGGCAGGTCCTGCAGCGGCTCGTCGGCGGCCGCCTCGGGTTTTTTCGGGGGGGCCGGCTTGCCGCGTTTGGCGGCATCTTTGCCGGAGCCCTTGGGATCGGGCTTGGCCCTTGCCTCCGCTTTTGCCTCCGACTTCACCTTCGGCTTTGCCTCCGCCTTGGCCGCCGGCTTGCCGGTCGCCTCTGTCTTGGCCGCGCTGGCGACGCGGGTCGGCTCAAGCTCCGGCGCCGCGGCCGGATGGGCGCCCTCCCCCGGGCCGGCGGCCGGTGTCGGCGGGGCCTTGGCCGGATCGGCGGGGCCCGAGACGGCGATGCGCTGGCTCGGGCAGGCCTTGGCCAGGGCCGCCAGGGCGTCGAGGGTCGGATAGAAGGCCGGGCCCGGCACGGCGCTGCCCACCGGGAAGCGCAGATCCGCCCCTGCGGTGGCGGCGGCGAAATCGGCGCGGCAGGTCGCGAGGTCGCGCCGTTCCGCCGGCTGGCGGGCCGCGACCGAGGCCTGCCCGGTCCAGCCGGGGGGCAGCGCCTCGGCGAGCCGGTCGGAGGCGCGGGTCGCGACCTCGTGGTAGAGGCTTTCGCCGGTCAGCGTCAGCGTCCGGTCGGACACGCTGGCCTCACCCGTCGCAAGACCCACCACCAGCGGCGCCGCGGCGGCCAGCGCCGCCCCGAGATCGGGCGGCGCACCGTCGGCGAGGCGGGTGCGGTCGAGAATCGGCTCGCGGAACAGGCGCGGCCTGAGCGCATCGAGCACCCGCTCCCGTGTGGCGGCATCCGGCACGTGCCCGGTGAGCGTCACCGCCTCCGGCGTCCGGCGGATCGCCACCCGGTAGGGCGAGAGCGGCCGCGCCGTCAGGGCGACCCGCCCAGCTGCGACGCCCGCGGGCCGGGCATCGCGCATCAGCGCCTCGGCGTCGGGGATCGCCTGCGCGTCCATGGCATCGCCGCTGACCGAGACCGCGCCGTCCGCGAAGGTCACGTGGCCCGTCTGGATCAGCGCGGCGAGGCGGAACGCGAAGGCAACCAGGGCTTTCGGATCGATCGCCGGATCGAGGCCCCGGGCGGTCACCAGCCGATCGTCGACGGCCGAGCCCGTGGTCTCCTGGGCCGCCTCCTGGGCGGCGCGCCGGGCCACCTCGCGGTCGACCGCGGAGGGGATGAAGCCGTCGAGCGCGATACCGCCGACGTCCTTCTCGACGGTGAAGTGGTACTGCGCCACCCGCGGCGGCAGGATCTCGATGCGGCCGACGCTGAAGCCCGCCGGCGGCTCCGCCAGGGCAGCCCGCAGCGCCTCGTAAGCCGGCACGTCGACGGCCTCGCCTGAGAGGCTCAGCACGGTGTCGCTGAGCGCGGCCCGCCCGCCCGCCGCCAATCCGGAGAGCCGCGCCGCCAGGAAGGCCGCCGCGCTCGCGAAATCCGGCGGCGCCCCGCGGGCGGCCCGGGCGGTGTCGTCGAGGCTGGTGCCGGGGCCGAGCGCCCCGGTGACCCGGGCCTCCAGGGCCCTGCGCCCGATCTCCACCGGGCGGCTGCCCTCCAGGGCGACCTGGGCCGGCCCCCGGCGGATCGCCGCCCATTGGAACGGCGTGGCCGTCTCGACGAGGCCTATCCCCGAGACGATGCGCCGGGGGCCTTCCAGGACCGCGAGGCGGAACAGGGTGGCGGCGCGGGCGCCCGCATCCGGCGCCTCCCCGGCCGCCACGAGGTCGCGGCCCTGCACCGTCAGGCGCAGCCAAGGCTCGCCGGTCTCGGTGGCCGTGCCGGCCGCCACCCGCGCGGCCTCGGCCTCCAGTCGCTCGGCGATCTGCGGGGCGGCGTAGAGCGTCGCGCTCGCCCAGATCAGCGCGAGCGCCGGCAGGCCGGCGAGCCAGCCGGCGCGGCGTAAGCCTCGGGCGAAGGAATCGGGCACGGGCACAAAGGTGAGTTGATCGGATCCCGGGCCGAGACGACACCGGCTTTCCGGCAGCATGAAGGCCGGACCGCGTCGCCGCGTCGCCGGAACGACCTCGACGGGTTCCGGTTGGGCCTGACATCCGTTCGTTGCCTGGAGATCGCCATGGCGACTGCTTTGCGCGCCCTGCTTTCCACATTCCTGCTGGTTCCGATCGCCGCCCCGACCTCGGCGCAGAGCCTGTCGGCCACCGCGACGGCGCCGAATGCCGCCTCGCTGGAGCCGATCACCGCGATCGCCAATCCCGGTCAGCTCAGCCTGGGGGGCACGTCCACGACCGGGCCGTTCCCGACCCTCTCGGCCCAGACCGGCGGGATCCTGAATGCCGGCCAGCTCAGCTTCGGCGGTGGCGGCGGTGGCGGCGGCACGATCGGAGCACCCGGCAGCGCGCTGGGCAGTGGGGGCCAACTCGGGCTCACGTCGAGCGCCGGAACCACCGGCGGCGCAGGCGTCACCGGTCTGACACTCGGCACGAGCCGAACGGGCGCCACCGGCACGCTGGGTGGCTTCGGTTCAGCGCTGGGTTCAAGCTCGAACGCGGCCCTCGGTTCGCTCTCGGGAAGTGCACTCTCCACGACGTTCGGGTCGACCGGCCTCGGGAGCAACGCGGCGTTCACCACCAATGCCACGGGCCTCACGACGGGCCTGACGAATGGTCTGAACACCGGCACGGGCGTGACTGGGGCGCGGATCTCCGGGCTGGGCAGCTCCGCGTTCGGCACGTCCGCGTTCGGCACGTCCGCGTTCGGGACATCCGGTGCCGGAACCGGACGCGCATCGGGCGTCGTCACGAGCCAGGGCACCGACGCGACGACGGCAACCGGACTCGCTTCGGGTGGGACCGCGAATGCCATCGACGCGGCCGCCCTTGGAGCGGCATCCTCCGGGTTCGGGACAATCACGACCGGGGGCGGGACGGGGGCTGCCACGAGTCTCACCCCGGGGGCGATCACCACCGGGACAGCAGCCGGAACGGCCACGGGCGGCGCCGGGATCGCGGCCGCTTCAACTGCGGTGACCAGCCGGGACCTCGCTCAGACGGCGTCCGCGATACCGGCCGGTGGCGGCGCATCTGGCGGCGCCGGGATCGGTGGGGCGGCCGCCGCGCCCGTCCGGGTCAACGATGTCTGCGGCGGCATCCTCACGACGGCCTGTCTCGGCGCTGACACGATGTACTGACCGGCCGGGCCCGGAACCGCCGTTCCAGCGCGGCCGTTCCTTCCGCACCGGCACCTCGTCCGGGATAGGAGACGGAGATGAGCGTCACTCTGAGCCGCGCCTCGCTCGCGACCTTTCTCGTTCTGGGTCTGTCGAGCGCGGCGCTGGCGCGGGAGGCAGGCTCTCACCCGCGTGGGGTTGGTAAGGCCTCCACCCACCAGGCCCTCGGTTTCAACGCGCCGAGCTTCCGAGCCGACATGCGGGCCGTCAAGGACCAGCCCTATACGTGGCCGGTCAGCGACCGCTACCGGCCGATTTCGCAGCCGTATTACGGTCGGGCCTACTGAGGACCTGATGAAACGCACCGGCGCAGATGCGCCGGTCGCCCTCGACCCCGCCGCGAAGGGAGTGCGTGATGCGTGTGCGGTGCCGTTTCGTCCTCGTGCTTCTGTTCGTGCCCTGCGTCCTCGACGCCTTCGCGCCAGCGGGGGCGGGGGAATTCGCCCCGATGCCCCCGGCGCCCGGCATGGCCGTCACGCTTCCTGAACCCGGCATGGCGAACAGCGGGGCTGTCGGATCGTCGGTTCCGGCGGAAGTCCCGGCTGCACCGCGGACCGATTCCGGCGAGGGCCGACGTCGGCTCCGGGCGCTCGGGGCCGGATTTCCATCCATCGGCGGTCAGCTTCCGAATCAGCGCACCGGTTCCCGGCACCAACATGTGGTGCACGACATCTGCATCGGCTGCTGAGCGGCCGGTCCCGCCCCACGGGCACGGATCCTACTGTAAGGCGTGCGGCAGACTGTTGGCCCGGATCCAGCGCGGCGAGAGGATGTCACCCGCTTCGGTGATGATCCAGGGCTGCGCATCCTCGGTCTCAATCGCTTGAACGGCGACCGCAAGCGCCTCGCGCAAGGTCGCGAACGGCCGGCCCTGTGCCGCTCGGCCGGGTGCGCGTTTCGGCCAGACGGTCAGCTCTGCGCGTCTGTCGAGATCAGCGGGCGTCATGCCGTCGCTCCGGATGCTTCGCGGTTCGCACTCTCACTAGCGCCCCCGTATGACGTGGATCTGGCGAACGTGTTGCCGATTTGTGTCGCGACGCTCGCGGTCTTGCGGCAAATCGATCGCGATTGATCAACCCGCCATAACGACCTGCGGATGAAATTAAATCTGCTGTTCCTTCAATTTTCCTTTGAGACTAAAATTGGTGAAGTTTAATTCATTTGCGTGAGATGCATGGCGCGCGGTGGGATCGACAGTGCATCACCCTGTGCAATGTCTATCAACGCCTGCAGAGCAATGCCGATACGGCGGTATTTTGCATTGCATCATCGACATACCGCAGCGCACAAAAATGTGGTTTCGTTCGGCGTCGGTCGCTTTCCGCGACAGGACCTGCGATCGAAACGGAGACGCACCATGCGCACGATCTTCATCCTCGCGTCGGCGGCGCTCACCTCGGCCGCCATCTTCACCGGGCCGGCCGTGGCCGACGAGCCGCTGCACCTGACACCGCCACTCTACCGCGATCAGGCCCATGCCCAGCTGCGGATCCACCCCCTTACCCATCTGACAACGACGCCGCAGCCGGTCCCGGTGGCGGAGGAACTTCGGACGGGTTCGATCACCAAGCGGTCCCTGGTCCAGGCCTCCGCCGAGGCGCGACGCTGACGATTTGAAGAAGGGGGCGATCAACCGGTCGCCTCCCTCTGTGATGACGCTTCAGGTTCGGTATCGGCGGCCCGGTCCTCAGACGATGTGCAGCGCGCGGGCGGCCGCCTCGGGTGGGACACCGCGCTGGATCAGGCGCCATGTCCGTTCCCGCCGATCCGATCCGGCGCTCATGGCCATCATCTGCGTCCGATACCCTTCAAGACACAGATCCAGCCAAGCATACTGAATGGCCGTTGCCAGCAGTCCTGCGAGTTCGACCTGCCGGAGACTCAGACGCAGGCTTTCAGCGGTCAGACGACCAATGTCCCGCTCGATCATCTCCGTCCCACCTCGATATGGCCGGCAACGTTTAAGCCGCCGGTATGAATATGCGATGCGATGCGAGGCAGGCCGTGCTCGAGGCGACAACTGCCCGTCACGTGGTGGATCACCGAGCTCGCGTGCCGGGCGGTGTCCTGACCCTATTCGACTACGCTCCGAGCTCCGTCGGTGCACTCTGCTGCATTGCAGCGCCGGTGTGCTCGCCCTGCTGCAACGCGCTCCCGACAAGGCCGTTCAGATCCTGCGCGTGGGTCTGCGGGGCGGCAAACTGCTCTCGTACGCCCCCGGCCTGGATCCGTGTCGCTTCCGGGAAGGAGCACGCAGCCACGAGCTTTCAAGCCAGATCGCGGATGGTGCGGACATTCGACCGGATGTCATCCAACGCGCGGGCGGAGATATTCCGGGACTGGGTACGGGTGAACTCCGTCGAGCTCGACAGTGTACCGGTGTTGTGACGCACGGGTTCGATGAAGCTGGTCGAACGATTTGCGCGCAGGGCTCAAAGTGATCTCAGCGAAGTCGCGCCTCTGTCGCGGGCCCTCGGCGCTCGGAACATCAGCCAGGCTTGGTCTTCTGCGGGCCACTCGTCCGGTTGTGGCCCCATTCCGGATGCGCCGCACAAATATCGGCGTGCAGTGCGTCCGCCCCATATCCCAAGGTCAAATCTCAATTTCGCGGCGCAGGACAGCATCCTCGTCGGTGCCCTTCTGGGACAGGCCAACATCCGGATCCGCATCGGGCACCGGCAGGGGCTCGTTGGAGGGATCCCGAGCGAGATCCGGATTCCCATCCTGGGCCGGATCCACCGAATCGGGTTCGCGCTTCGGCAGCGGGATCGCGCGGGCGTTCGTCATCGGGGGCCTCTCGCACTGTCAACGCGAGAGCGCCCGGCCGGGTCCACACGACGTCGCGCCCGGGACCGGATTGAGATTGCGGCGTTATATGGGCCTCAAGCGATCTCCGCCGAAGTGGACATCGGTTCGGCACAAGAGTGCGCATCGACACAAAGACCTAGAGGGATGCCCAGTCGCGACGCGGTCGGGCACGCCTCTAGACGAGCGAGGAGAGCGTTGTGTTCACCGTCAAGGGGATCGACCCGTCCGGGCGTGTCATGAGCTTCGCCTGCGGCACCGACGAGCAGGCGATGGAGAAGACCTGGGAACTCGCCCGGCGGGGGTTCCGCGACATCACAGTCGCCGATCCAAAGGGCAAAGAAATGTCTGCGGCCGCCTTCGAACGCTCCCTCAACATCGACTGGGATTGAGTGCGCAACTGCGCCATGCGCCGCCCAGGGCGGCGCGCCACTTGTTATCAGGGGCGCCCAGGGCGGTGCGCCTGCCTCAGTGCAACGCGTAGCAATTCGTGACGCCGCGCGGGCTGCGCGTCACGTCGTACAGGATCGAGAACGGGACGAGATAGGTTTGGTCCCGCTTGCGGGACAGGATCAGGGACGAGCGATTCTCGAACGTCCCGGTGTACCCGGAGATCTCCCAGGCATCCGCGTTGAGCCGCTCGATGCTGAACGGCTGCTCGGCGGGCGAGCCCGCCGAATTCCCGCCGAGCCAAGCGAAAGGCTCGAGAGCCATCGCGTTTGATGCCGCCGGCTCGCGGCGCCGGGGAAGTGGTCCGTTCGCCGCGCCGTCACGGATAGCCCCGGCGACGTGCCCGTCACAGGCCCGGGACCTCATCGATATCGGGCACCGGCTCCCGACGTGGCGGCGCCGGATTGTCGTCAGGCGCTGGAGGCAGCCGCGGGGGCGGCATGTCGCCGGTGTTCGGCGGCATCGGCAGACCCTGCGGCAGGTCCGGTATCGCGTCCGCGTCGGGCGATTTCGGCTCCGGCATGGCATCCCTTCCCGTGCGATGCGACCCCTTGGCGCGATCTCTCCGCGATTCTTCGGTTGGCCGCCGAAGGAGAACGGTCAATCCTGGCGAAGGTGCCGAAGAGACCGTGCCACCGCATTTCAGAGGGTCTGCCGTTCGTACCGTGAGTCCGGCATGATCGGACGGACCGGCGCGGAGAGCTCGGTCGCCGCGCCGATCTCCTCCATACCGCGCCAAACGGCTTGGCAGACGAGGATCTCGTTGCTCGCGTCGATGCTGAGCACGAACCGATCCGGCACCAAATCTGCTTCCGGAAGAGCGATGCGGATGCCGCCGACAGACCGATCATAGACGATGCAGGGCAGACTGCGATGCTCGTCGACCGAGATGCTGCCGGCTTCATTCAGGATCGTACGCGGAGCACGGCGCCGTTCGAACATCGCTGCCTCATGGAAGGTCATGCGGCCAGGATCGACGACACAGGTTCAAGCCCGGTTTTGGCGATAGATCAAATTGTCGGTTTCGCTGAATCAGTTCGGCCGGTCACCGTTTTTTGAGGTGGTGCGCCGAGAGCGACGATATTGAAGTGTTGATCGATCAATATCGGGCACCGTGCGCGTGCCAACCGGCTTCTCCGGCGGCCCTTTGAGGCCGTGTCCGGTCGCGGTGCGCTCGGGCACGGTTCCAGGGCATTGCTGTTGCAGACTTCCGCGGCCGAACCAGTATCGGCTGACAGCGCCTACCCGATGACCACCTCGACGAGGGTTGTCAGGAAGCCGAGGGCGATGGCACCCAGTCCACCCATGAACGCCACATCCCAGCCGGCGAATTCCTTCGATCGCGGTGCGCGGGCGAAGGTGAAGAGCGTTACGGCTGCGCCGCAGACGACGAGGGCGATGGCGAGGTAAATCGGTCGCGACATGACGTTTCCTCCTCGCCAGTTCCGCGACCCTTCAGGGCTCTTGTCCGGATGATCGAAACCGGCGTGATGTGTTCAGATCCATCCGCGGACGAAGCATGACAGACGCGGAGGCGGTGAACAAGGATATAATCAGTTCTGCATTGCAGAACGCCGCGCCGTCGACGACGAATTCTGATGTTCTCGGGTATCTCGCGGATCGTCTCGGCGGGCGAAGCAGGCAGGATCTGCGTCCGTGCCGGCCATCCCTATGCCCGGCCGTGAAGCGCCGACCGCGTCGTGACAGCGTCCCATGGGCGGGCCGGCGACGCCCACCCGGCTTCAATCGAGGAAGACCTGAACATCGTCCGTATTGAGGATGTCCCGCTGATCGGCGCACCAGCGGTCGGCACCGACCGCGGCGATCTCTTCGGCGACGCGCCGACCTTCCGCCGCGATGGCTGTCGCGGCCCGGCGGCCCCCCATGGCGGTTTCGAGGGCCCGGCGCGCCGTCCGGGACAGGCCATCCGAGACCGCGTCATCCACAGTATAGAGCTTGCGGCAATACAGCACGATACCGGCCTGTGCGCCGACGATCCGCACCAGCCCGTCGAGAGTCTCGGCGCGCTTGGACGCCATCGTGTCGGTCGCGTCCTGGGCCCGGGCGGAGCCGCCGAGCAGCGATGCTGCGGCGAACAGGATGGCGGGTAGGGCGCGTCTCATCGTCAGCCATCTCGCGAAGGTTCGTGCCGGATCCGGGCGACCGAGGGAGCCCGATTCGGCCGCGGCCGATCACTTCCGTGCGGCCATCAAATCGTGGGAGAGGACCGCCAGCTTGCCGATCAAGCTGCTGATATCCCCGCTCTTGCACGACCATTGCGTCCCGATCGCCTCGCCATCCGCCGAGACGGAGACGACCGCGACCGAGCGCAGCCGGCCTTCGCGGGCGAGCGCCAATTGGTCCTGCAACACGGCGATGATTGACGCGGTGTCCTCGTCGGCCACGGCGGGTGCAATATGCGCCGGAAAAGGCACGACTGAACTGGATTTCGTCTGCTCTCGTTTCATCTCGCCCGTCCCTTGATTCCGTCTCGGGACCCGGCGTGCGCAGACGCTATGTACAGAGTATGGCAGCTTGTCCGTGTCGTTGGCTGTGGCGAGCGAGTGTGGCGCCGCAGCAACGATTTCACGGGCTTTGGGCATGCCGCCGTGCGATCCGTGCCTCACCTCGGGATCAACCCGGGCCGTAGCCAGTTCGCTGGGCCCCCGTCGCGACGCCGTGGGAATGGCGCGGGTGACGGGGTGTCCCTTCCAAGGCCTGGGGTTCAGGCGGCCCGACGGCCCTTCCGCTCGCGCTCGGCCATGGCGCCGGGCTGGCCCAGGCCGATCGCCTTGGCGAGGGCGGAGCGCTGCTCGGCGTAAGCCGGGGCGACCATCGGGTAATCGGCCGGCAGGCCGTAGCGGTCGCGGTAGGCCCGCGGGTCCAGACCATGGCTGGTGAGGTGGCGCTTGAGCGTCTTGTAGGTCTTGCCGTCGATGAAGCTCACGATCCCGTCGGGGCGGACCGACTTGCGGATCTGAGCGGCGCTCGGCCGGTCGATCTCGGGCTGGGCGGCCGCGCCGGACTCCGTCGTCAGGGTTCCCGAGCCGAGCCCCGCGATGGCGCCGTGCACGCGGGCGATCAGGGCCGGCAGTTCCGTGGCCGGCACGGGATTGTTCGACACGTAGGCGGCGACGATGTCGCCAGCCAGCTCGATGAAGTTGGGGGTGGGCCCGGCGGTTTCTTCTGTCACTTCAAGGTTCCTAATGTGCCCCTCGCAAGTGATTTGCTACTTCCTCTCTCTGAATGCAAGTTACAAAATTGTTCACGGGCGGGCTTCCGGTGCATGATTGGCATGCTCGCCGCGACCCGCGGGCGGGTATTTTCGGCAACCGGTACGCAGATCTTGGCTGTCTCGCTGTGGCCACGTGGTCGACTTCGGGAGTGTTTTCCCCAGGCTGCGAAATGATTCAGCAATGCACCTAGAGTTCTCAGATTCTCTGTGACCGAGAGCTTGAGGTGTCCGAGCGACGATGCGGGCGGCGCACTGCGTCGGTGGTGACGCGGCAACCGCGACGTGGCATTGCGCCGTGATGCTCATGGTGGCCCTCATCCTCGCCCTGCTCGCCGTTCTGGTGATGATGATCGTCCTGCGGCGGTGGACCGGGCGTCTGGCTTCCCTGGCAACGCTGATCGCGGGGGCCATCATGGCGCTCTGGCTGGCCGAGATCGGGCTGCTTCCGGGTTCCAAGGGCCCCTTGACCGACGAGCGACCCCTCGTCCCCGGGCTCGATCGGTAACGGTCCGGTAAGCCTGCCGCGGCCAGCATGGGTCATGCCAACGCTCTCCGCTCCGCGCCTGCTGACCTTCCTCCTCTCGGCTGTCTTGATCGGCCTCGCCGTCGCCAGCCTGTACACACGGATACCGATGGTCGGACGTACGGTCGTGGCGCACCGGCAATGGTTCTTCATCGGCGCCTACATCCTCCTGGCGCTCGGGGTGACCACGCGCAGCCTGTGAGGCATGAGCGGCGGCCTCGGTCACGAACATCATCCGCACCGAGGAGACCAGCATGGCCCTGAAGACCACCTTCGTGGTGCAACCGTTTGAACTGCATCGCAATCGCCTGCGACCCGCACGCCAGGAGCTCGCGCAGAGCGAGTTCGGCGCCCTCAAGAAGGCGGAGGCGCTCGCCGCGCGCCTGCCCGGCGCGGCGGCCCTGAAGGTCGTCGCCGATGGCGAGACCGGCGAGCTCGACAACGTGGTGATCCTCGACCAGTTCGGCACTGTCCCGGACGATTTCGCCGAGAGCCTGCTCGGTGGCTGAACCGTGCCCTGACAGGGAGGCAATTCTCTCCCTGCGACACGCAGGATGCGTATTTATGATCGGCGCGAAACTACGTAGAAACAACGGATAATGATTCTTTTAAGCCAATGTGCTTGCTGAGCCCAAATCCGTGCCCCGCTATTTCATCGATATCCATGACGGTACCCACCTCGTCCGAGACCAAGAAGGTTTTGATGTCCCCGATTTGACCGCAGCGCGGGCGCAGGCCGTGCGGATGATGACCCGCATCGCCCAGGGCCTGTCGGATCCGCGGGAGCGGCAGGATTATGTCATCGCGGTGCGCGACGCGCAGGGTGTGGTCCGTCTGCGCCTGCGCCTCTCGTACGATATCGAGCAGGGCTGACGGCGTTTTGAGGGGCGCGGCCGGGATAGGACGGCCATCCCTCCGCGTTGATCTCCCGCTGCACCATGCGGTCGAGGATTGCGGATGACACGGGCGACAGGTGCGATCGGATCCCTCGCGGCGCTCGCGCTGCTCTGCGCCCTCCCCCTGGCGGCGCGGGCGCAGACGGCGCCCCCGCCCCCGGCGGGGTCCGCGACGGCGACGCCGGACAATGCCGTCCTGCTGACCGTTCTCCTGCGCCACGATCAGGCGCGTCCGCTGGCCGAGCTGAACGCGCAGCTCGCCAAGCAGGGCTTCTACAAGGCCTTCCCGCCCCCGGGAATCGAGGTCGTCTCGTGGAACGTGGTCATGGGGATCGGGCAGATCATCGTGCTGCGGTTGCCTGCCACGCGGCTCCGTGAGGTCAACCGGGTCCTCGAGGATACCGCCTGGGGTGCCTACCGCACCGAGTTCTATCCCACCTACGATTATAAGGCGGTCGGCCTCGCGGAGCACGAGAAGGCGCGCTGAGGCCGGATCCCGCCTCAGCGCTGTCCTTGTCGCGTTGCGTGCGGCGCCAGCCCGCCCCGCAGAGGGCGTAACTCGTCAGGGCGCGTTTTGCACCGCGTGATGCCCGTCGAGCACCGTGTCGCTGGTCGGGACCGTTTCGGCCACGGCCTCGGCCCGGCGGATATCCGGGGCGGTCGCCTCCTCCACGAAGGCCGCCACCGCCTCGGTGAGCGACAGCGTCCGGGTCTGCTGGCTGCCGAGCCGCCGGATCGAGACCGTCCGCTCCTCCGCCTCGCGCTTGCCGAGTGCCAGCAGCACCGGCACCTTCGCGAGCGAGTGCTCACGGACCTTGTAGTTGATCTTCTCGTTGCGCAGATCCGCCTCGACCCGCAGGCCGGCCCGCTCCAGGGTGCGGATGACGTCCCGGGCATACGCATCGGCCTCGCCGGTGATCGTCGCCACCACCACCTGCACCGGTGCCAGCCAGAGCGGGAAATGCCCGGCGAAGTGCTCGATCAGGATGCCGGTGAAGCGTTCCATCGAGCCGCAGATCGCCCGGTGGACCATCACGGGCGGCTTCCTTGCGCCGTCGGCATCGATGTAGAAGGCGCCGAACCGCTCGGGCAGGTTGAAGTCGACCTGCGTGGTTCCGCATTGCCAGTCGCGGCCGATCGCGTCGCGCAGCACGTACTCGAATTTGGGCCCGTAGAACGCGCCCTCCCCCGGGTTCACCGCGGTCTTGATCCGGCCGGCCGACTGCTCCTCGATCTGCGCCAGCACCCGGGTCATCACCTCCTCGGCGTGGTCCCAGAGGGCATCGGAGCCGACGCGCTTCTCGGGCCTGGTCGAGAGTTTCACGACGATCTGGTCGAAGCCGAAATCCGCGTAGGTCGAGAGGATCAAATCGTTGATCTTCAGGCACTCGTCGGCGAGCTGGTCCTCGGTACAGAAGACGTGGGCGTCGTCCTGCGTGAAGCCGCGCACGCGCATCAGCCCGTGCATGGCGCCGGATGGCTCGTAGCGGTGGACGATGCCGAACTCGGCCATGCGCAGGGGCAGGTCGCGGTAGGATTTCAGCCCGTGCTTGAAGATCTGCACGTGGCCCGGGCAATTCATCGGCTTGAGGGCGAACCAGCGCTTATCCTCGGCCTCCTCGCCCGCCGATTGCGCGGCGAACATGTTCTCCCGGTACCAGCCCCAGTGGCCGGAGGTCTCCCACAGGGCCTTGTCGAGGATCTGCGGGGCGTTCACCTCGGCGTAGTCGCCGCGCAGGCGCCGGCGCATGTAGGCGATCAACTCCTGGAAGATCGTCCAGCCCTTGGCGTGCCAGAAGACGACGCCCGGCCCCTCCTCCTGGAAGTGGAACAGGTCCATCTCGCGGCCGAGCCGGCGGTGATCCCGGCGCTCGGCCTCCTCCAGCCGGTGCAGGTAGCCGTCGAGATCGGCCTGGTTCGCCCAGGCCGTCCCGTAGATGCGGGTCAGCATCGGGTTGTTCGAATCACCCCGCCAGTAGGCGCCCGCGACCTTCATCAGCTTGAAGGCGGTGCCGACCTTGGCGGTCGAGGTCATGTGCGGGCCGCGGCACAGGTCGAACCACGCGCCCTGGCGGTAGATCTTCAGGTCCTCGCCGGGCGGGATCGCGTCGACCAGCTCGACCTTGAATTTTTCGTCCTTGCCGGCGAACAGCGCCCGCACGTCCTCGCGCTTCCAGATCTCTTTCGTAAACGGTGCATCGCGCGCGATGATCTCGCGCATCTTCGCCTCGATCTTCGGGAAGTCCTCGGGCGTGAACGGGGTCTCGCGGTAGAAATCGTAATAGAAGCCGTTCTCGATCACCGGCCCGATCGTGACCTGAGTCTCCGGCCAGAGCGCCTGCACCGCCTCGGCGAGCACATGCGCACAATCGTGCCGGATCAACTCAAGGCTGCGCGGATCGGAGCGATCCAGGAACTCGATTCGGGCGTCGCGCCCGATCGGATCGTCGAGGTCGGCGACCGTACCGTCGAGCGCCATGGCGACGGTGCGCTTGGCCAGCGACTTGGCGATGCCCTCGACCACGGCGCGGCCGGTCGTGCCGGCGGCGATCTCCCGGGTGTTGCCGTCGGGGAAGGTGAGAATCGGCATGGATCACGCGTCTCCGGGCTCAGTCCTGCATACGGGGCAGGTAAGCGGTTTCAGGGGAGCGGCCGTGTAGACCGATTTTTTCGGCGAGGGAACAACGGTGCGGCGCATCTCCCCGCATCCCTGACCCGGCTGGCCTGCCCCAGCCTGTCCTCGGGGTATGCATCATCGGCCCCGCGCGCCTGTGGCACCGGGGGCATGGCCCAGGGGACGAACACGCGGGACGCGGGACGCCGCGGGAACCCAGGTGTCAGCTAACGCGCGGGATCCGGTCCCCGCGGCGCCCGCGGCATCGACCGGGCATCCGCCCCGATCAACGCCGTCTTTCTCGTCGCGGTGTCTGTGCGACGGCCCGGTCCTGCGACGCGCCGGCAGACGGTCTCGGACGCGGTGC
>NZ_JAKSYG010000012.1 GCF_022829725.1 Methylobacterium sp. E-005
GCCGCCGTCAGCGTGCCGAGGAACGCGATGCCCAGCGTCTCACCGAGCGCGTGCAGGAAGGTCCAGAACTGGCCCTCCGGCGATGGTGGTACCATCAGCTCGACCATGCACCCGTGTTCCCCACGCCGCGCCCTCCCGATGTCACTGACCGGGCCCGCGGCGCGCTGAGCCGGTCATGGATCCCAAAGGACGCGTCCTTTGGCGGGTGCGGGGCAGAGCCCTGCAGACGTATCTTCGACCCCCTTCCGGGGGTCGAAGATCCGTTCGTCGGGGGTTTCACCCCGACACCCCACCAAAGGGCCACGCCCTTTGGAAACCTGATCTGCTGACGCTCCGGCCCTCAGCTGGCGATCACCAACTCCACCCGGTCG
>NZ_JAKSYG010000016.1 GCF_022829725.1 Methylobacterium sp. E-005
GGCGGTCATTGCATCCGTCCTCCCGTCAGTCGCACGGCGCGCGCGCCGTCAGCGGCATCCTTCAAAATCTCGGCGGCCCGAGCAGCGCTAAGCGCCAGCCACATCGGCACGTGCTTGCGCTTGACCGACAGCACGGCGAGCGGGAACGGGGTCGCCTTATCGCGGATGCTGTCTGCCGAGACTTCATAGGTGCCAGCTTCCAGATCAGGACCTGGGACAGGCGCGCGATCCGAGAACAGAAAGATCAGTTTCCGTGCTGCCGGCACAGCGATGCGGGCAGTCTGACCATCGCGCTCAAAAACGAACGTATCGGCGAACTCCATGCGAGGCGTTGTCATGCGGCTCGCGCCTCCGCACGCTGCTCAATGCCGAGGTAGGCGACGATCTGGTCCAAGCTCTCGAATGCCTTGAACCAAGGCTCCATCGGGCTTGGCAGGCCGGAGCATGCGAGATCGGGGAATGCCTCTGGATCAGGGGCGAGGGTCCAAGGCTCGGCAGGGGCAGGGGGGAATGCCGTTGCCGAACGGGCCGGGAAGATCAGGCCGACGCGGCGATCCTGATGGAACACAGCGTAGAGGTCGTTCCAGATAGGCTCTATGCGGTACTGGCTCATGACCGGCCCTCGGCAGCCAAGATGAGATCGCGCAGTGCGCTAGCCTCTACGTCGCAAGCGTCGGCACGCCGAAGCGCGCACATGTCGTTGTCGTCCATGGCTGCAACGACGCAGCGCAGCGCGGACAGCATGTCGGGTGCGGCGGCAATCAGCCGAGCATTAGCCACGCACTCATCTTCGCTAGGAGCATGCCGCCCCTGCTTGCGAATACGAGGGGCTGAATTGTCCCAAGCTGACGCGATCTCGATTGTCGCTCGCTCAGCTTGCACGTCACCCTCAAATTCAGGATCGACAGCCCACGGGCCAGGGGTATGCTGAACCATCACACCCTCGCCGGAGAAACGACTGCGGGAAGGGCGGCATCAGCAGACCGGCGGCCGAAGGGCTTGGCGACGGGGAGGGGGCGTACCGGCAGAACCTCGGCCTCAACTTCATCCAGCGTGCGCAGGAAGGCCTCTGCGGTGTTTCTAGCCGCTGCCAGCGTCATCCTGACGACGGCCAGCGTGTAGCTCGGATCCTCGGCCCGACGAGCCTCCAGCATTCGGCGCACGTTGCCGGACTGCATGTGCAGGCTGTCTTGCTCGCGATGAAGACGGGCGAGCGTGAGGCTCGGCGCTTGGTTGAGCGGCGTCGGGGCGTCATCGGTGGGGCTGACGAGAAACATGGCTAAAGGCTTCCCATGAGTGAAAGAAGTATCCGCAGACCGATCGCTGCGCAGATCAGGCCGGGCGCGAGGTAGAGGGCCACAGAGCCTCTAGGCTCAGCGGTTGAATGGCGGGTTGCAGATCTTGGTCAGCGGACGACTGGCGTTCCGCTGGGGAGGGGCCTTCGCGAAGCCAGCGCCTTGAAGCTTCCGGCAATGCGGATCCTTGATGCCAAGATGCTTGTCGGACCGCCGCTTGGCACGAGCGATGTCGGCAACGTCGATGTCTGTTTTCGCCCTGTGACACGGCGTGCAGAGAACCTGACAGTTCTCCAGCGTCGGCTCGCCAGTCAGGCCATCGGGAATGCGGTGGTCGTAGGCGAAACGACCGACACTGAGCTTGGCGCCGCAGCCTTCGCACTTGCCGTTGGCGCGGACGAAAGCGTCGCGCTGGACCGCCTTGCTAAATTCACGGCGAGCCATGACGACTCTCCGCAGCATCAAGTATGCAGCGAACTCGGTCTGCGGCGGCCCGGTAGATGCTAGCCATACCGTTGTAACGAGCGCCCGCCAGAAGATTTGCGGCTTCCGTCAGCTCGGTGTGAACCTGCTGCAACTCTGCCAGCATAGCCGGCGCGGCAGCCAAGATTGGCCCGGCTCCGACTGCCTTCCCACGAGCCTTCACCAAGGCGATGACGCCATGGTCATCTACGATGCGCTGGCCGAAGCCCTGAGCTTCGCTGCCGTGTTCGAGGCGGAAGGCCATCAGATTGCCCCCGTCAGTTTTGCAATTAGGGCGCAAACGCCGAAACCAAAACCACAGAAGGCGAAGCTGAGCCAGAATGCGATGCCATTGCTATCGTCATCACGAAACTTGCCGAAGAATGCTCCGGTGAACATACTGATGCCGGTGACGAACATCGCGACTGCGAGACTATAGCCTAGGACACTAACGAGAGCGGTGCCCATCACGCCGCCTCCCCGATCTCAGCGAGAAGCGCAGCCTCATCAGCCCGCATCTCAGC
>NZ_JAKSYG010000062.1 GCF_022829725.1 Methylobacterium sp. E-005
CACTGATCGCGGCGACAGGGCCGAGGTCGAGACCCCCGTCCGGCCCGTCCTGACTCAGGTCGCCGAGCCGAGCGACACAATCACCCTCGGCCCCTTCGCGGGGACGATCGAGCCCCGCTATCAGGCTCAGCTCGGCTTCCAGATCCCCGGCCGGATGGTGGCGCGTGACGTCACGGTGGGCGACCTCGTCAAGAAGGGGCAGCGCCTGGCCGCCCTCGACACCATCGTCAGCCGCTTCGACCTGACCCGCGCCGAGGCTGACCTCGCCGATGCCCGGGCCCAGGCCGAGAACGCGGAGGCCGCCGAGGCGCGCACGCGCCGCCTGATGACCGGCAACAGCGTCGCGCAGGCCACGCTGGATCAGGCCGTCGCCCGGCGCGACACCGCGCGGGCCCGCGTCGATCAGGCGATGGCGAGCTTGCAGAAGGCCCGGGACCAGATGGGTTACACGGAGCTGAAGGCCGAGTTCGATGGCGTCGTCACGCAGCGCCTCGCCGAGATCGGGCAGGTTCTGAGTGCGGGCCAGGGCGTGGTCACCGTGGCCCGGCCGGACGTGCGTGAGGCGGTCATCGACATACCGGAAGCCTATGTCGCGGCGCTGCCCCCGGATTGCCGCTTCACCGTCGCGCTCCAGAGCGCCCCGGACCTGACCACGACCGGCCGGGTGCGCGAGATTGCGCCGCTCGCCGAGGCCGGGACGCGCTCGAAGCGGATCCGGATCGCCCTGGACGATCCCGGGCCTGCCTTTCGCTTGGGTGCGACCATCGATGTCGCGCTCGCCAGCAATGTCCATCCACGGTTCCTGCTCCCCCCCTCGGCGCTGCTGGAGGAGGGCGGCCGGCGCTCGGTCTGGGTGGTCGCGCCGGACGGCAAGTCGGTGGCTCGGCGCGACGTGACGGTGGTGTCGGAGCGCGACCGTGCGGATCAGGGCCGCATCGCCGTCATCGACGGTCTGCGGGCCGGCGACCGGGTCGTGGTCGCCGGCGTCCACTCGCTCAAGGACGGTCAGCCCGTGCGGCTGACGCACGACGCCGTCTGAGACGGTGGCACGGGGTTTGACGTGAAAAGCTTCAATCTCTCCGACTGGGCGCTCGGGCACCGCTCGTTCGTCTGATTCCTGATGCTCGTTGCGCTCATCGCGGGCGTGATGGCCTATACCCGCCTCGGTCGTGAGGAGGATCCACCGTTCACGATCAAGACCATGGTGGTGCAGACCACATGGCCGGGCGCGACCGTCAAGGAGACCCTCGATCAGGTCACCGACCGGGTCGAGAAGGAACTGCAACAGCTCAACGGGCTGGATTATGTCCGCAGCTATACGACCCCGGGCTTCTCCACGGTCTTCGTACAGTTCCGCGATACGCTGAAGAAGAATGAGATCCAACCGGCCTTCTATCAGGTCCGCAAGCGCCTGGGCGACATCAAGGGACAATTTCCCGAGGGCGTGCAGGGGCCGTTCTTCAATGACGAGTTCGGCGACGTCTACGGCAACATCTACGCCTTCACGGCCGACGGCCTGACCTACCGGCAGCTGCGCGATTACGTCGAGGGCGTGCGCACCGAGGTGCTGCGGGTGCCCGATATCGGGAAGACCCAGCTGATCGGCACCGAGGCCGAGACGATCTTCCTCGATTTCTCGACCCGCAAGCTCGCCGGCTATGGCATCGACTTCTCGGCCCTGATCAAGGCGCTCCAGGCGCAGAACGCCGTCTCCGCCTCGGGCGTGGTCCAGGCCGGCCCCGAACGGGTCTCGCTCCGGGTCAGCGGTTCCTTCGCGTCCGAGACCGCACTTCAGGATTTCAATCTGCGGGTGAACGACCGCTTCTTCCGCCTTGCCGATATCGCCGAGATCAGCCGCGGCTACGAGGACCCGCCCTCCGCCCTGTTCCGGGTGGACGGCAAGCCGGCGATCGGCCTCGCCATCGCGATGCGGCCCGGCGCCAACCTGCTGCATTTCGGCGCGGCGCTGAAGGAGCGGATGCGCCTGATCGAGGCAAAGCTGCCCGTGGGCGTCGGAATCCACCTCGTGTCGGATCAGCCCAAACAGGTCGAGCACGCGGTCGGCGGTTTCACCGAGGCTTTGGTCGAGGCCATCGTGATCGTGCTGGCGGTCAGCTTCGTGAGTCTCGGCGTCCGGGCCGGCCTCGTGGTCTCGGTATCGATCCCCCTCGTCCTCGCGATCGTCTTCGTCATCATGCAGATCATGGACGTTACGCTGCAGCGCATTTCGCTCGGCGCGCTGATCATCGCACTCGGCCTCCTCGTCGATGACGCCATGATCACCGTGGAGATGATGGTGGCGCGGCTGGAGCGCGGCGACACGCTCCTGAAGGCCGCGACCTTCGCCTACACCTCGACGGCCTTCCCGATGCTGACCGGGACGCTCGTCACGGTAGCGGGCTTCCTGCCGATCGGCTTCAACGGGTCGGGGGCGGGCGAATACACCTACTCGCTGTTCGTGGTGCTGGCGGCCTCGCTGCTGGTGTCCTGGGTGGTCGCGGTGCTGTTCGCGCCGCTCATCGGCGTGACGCTGCTTCCCAAGACCATGAAGCACCACAGCGAAAAGGATGGGCTGTTCACCCGGATGTTCACGGCGGCTCTGCGCGTCGCGATGCGCTGGCACTGGAGCACGGTGGTGGCCTGCCTCGCCGTGATGGCCGTTGCCATCATCGGCATGGGCCACGTGCAGCAGCAGTTCTTCCCGTCCTCGGACCGCTCTGAGGTGCTGGTCGATCTGACCCTGCCGCAGAACGCCACGATCGCCGAGACGCGGGCGCAGATGGACCGCTTCGAGGCGAGGCTGAAGGACGATTCCGACGTTTCGAGCTGGTCGTCCTATGTGGGGCAGGGGGCCGTGCGCTTCTACCTGCCCCTCGATCAACAATTGTCGAACGCGTTCTTCGGGCAGATCGTGATCGTCACGGAATCGCTCGAGGTCCGCGACCACGTGATGGCGCGCCTTCAGAACATGGCCCGACGCGACTTCGTTGGAACCGACGTGTTGGTTCAGCCGCTCAGCCTCGGGCCGCCTGTGGGACGACCGGTCCAGTACCGCCTCAGCGGACCGAATATGGAAACGGTGCGCCACCTCGCCCTCGATCTCGCCAACGTGGTCGCGAGCGACACACGCCTCGACGTACCGACCTTCGACTGGAATGAGCCCGGCAAGGTTCTGCGGGTCGAGATCCTGCAGGACAAGGCGCGCCAACTCGGCGTGTCGAGCCAGGATGTCGCCGGCATCCTCAACGGCATCGAGGGTGGTCAGACGATCACGCAGGTGCGCGATTCGATCTACCTCGTGAACGTCGTCGGCCGCGCGCGCGCCGCCGAACGCTCCTCCCTCGATACCTTGCAATCGCTGCAGGTCGGGCTGTCCAACGGCACCGTGGTGCCGCTGCTGGCCTTCGCGCGGATCGGCTACGGGCTCGAACAGCCGATCGTCTGGCGTCGGGACCGGTTGCCGACCGTAACGGTTCGGGCGACGATCCATGGAACGACGCAGCCCGCCACCATCGTGGCCGCTCTCCAGCCCGGCATCGCCGCCTTCGTGAAAGCGCTGCAGGAGGGTTATACCCTGACGACCGGCGGAGCCGTCGAAGAATCCGCCAAGGGCCAGGGGCCGATCGCGGCGGTCGTGCCGGTCATGTTGCTCGCGATGGCGCTGCTGCTGATGATCCAGCTTCAAAGCGTCGGGCGCATGCTGCTGGTCTTCACCGTGGCGCCCCTCGGACTGATCGGCGTCGTGCCGGCGCTGCTGCTGTTCGACAAGCCGATGGGTTTCGTGGCGATCCTCGGCATCCTGGCGCTGGTTGGGATCATCATCCGCAACGCGGTCATTCTGGTGAGCCAGATCGAGGAGTTCCGCGACGAAGGTATGGCGCCCTGGGACGCGGTCTTCGAGGCGACCCATCACCGGATGCGGCCGATCCTGTTGACGGCCGCGGCGGCGAGCCTCGGCCTGATCCCGATCGCCCGCGAGGTGTTCTGGGGGCCGATGGCCTACGCGATGATCGGCGGCATCCTAGCCGCCACCGTCCTCACGCTCCTGTTCCTGCCCGCCCTGTATGTCGGCTGCTACCGGATCCGGCCAAGTGCCGGCGGCTCAGTGGCATCCACCGCCTGACTCGGCGCGGGCGTGACGACAACGCTTCGTCACTGGCTTCGCGAGGCGGGCAGACAGAAAGGTCAGCCCGCATCCCGAAGCCGACGCCAGCTGCTGTGCGGACCAAGACACCACGTCCGAAGACACAATAATGTATAAATCTGACGAAGATCCAAGACCATGACCGGATCCGCCTTTGACAACAACGTCATCACATCTTGATTTCTGGATATTGAACACTTAAATTTTTCAGGCGTTGTCGTTGTTATTCTTCTGCCGCGGCGCGTTTGCTCGACGCCCGGATGGCGGATCGCGATGCAATCGATCTTCGCGACGAAAGGCCTTCATCCGCGGAACCGGTTCAATATCCGGCGCGACATGGTGGCGGCGCAGGGGCTGCCCATGGCGTTGAGTTATGGCGCCGAGAAACCTTTCGAGGCACGGATTGAGGCCGCCCGGATCGGATCCCTCGACGTCGCGCGGTATGCGCAGAACGCCGACACGGGTGAGACGACGCCGGCGAAGAGCCGGCGCTATGGGAACGACGGGGGCCTCCTCGTCGCGTTGCCGCTCACCGGCGCGATCAGCAGCCTTCAGAACGATCGCTGCAAAGCTGCGGACCCGGAAGCCCCTGGTCCTCGACAGCCGTCCGGCGGTGAATGAGAGCGGCATGGGCTGCCGGAGCCTGTGCGTGGAGATACCGCGCGAGCGCCTGCAACGGGCGCTCGCACCCGCACAGATCCACGCCTCTCTCGAAATCAGCGCCGACCTACCGTCCAGCCTTCTGGCCAGCACGTTTCTGCGCGTATTGGTCGACGTGCATTCTCAGCTCTCCCCGAACGGCGTCGAGCGGATGGCATCGATCACCGTCGATCTGATCGTGGCCAGCCCCGCCGAGCGACTGGCCCGGGACGTTCCCCAGTCGCTCCGTGCCACGATCCTGCTGCAGCGGGCCAAAGCCTTCATCGCGGCCAATCTCCACGATCCCGCGCTGGATCCGCCGTGTTTCGCAGCCGCAATGGGCGTTTCCCTGCGCCGCCTCTAAGACATGTTCCACGAGGCCGGCCAGCACATCGCAGACTACATCGAGCGACGCCGGCTCGAGATGGTGGCCCGACGCCTTATCGACCCGAGCTGCGCCCACATTGCGATCCGCATCCTCGCCTATGGCTGCGGCTTCGTCAGCCAAGCTCACTTTTCCCGACGCTTCGAGGATCACTTCGGCGTGACGCCGCGGGAATTCCGGCACAGGGCTGCCTGGGCAGCGCGCTGCTATGGGTCGCGTGCCGGCAATCCGGAAACCTTGCGCATGCTTCGAACGTAGGGAGGAACCGAGAAGCCAAGGTTCCCCCGCATGAACGCCTTCATCGCCGTCGTCTTGGTCTGCGCCAACGGCATCCCCCAGGACACCTGTACGGATGACCGCGCCCTGGAGGTGCGCAAGGTCCGCGTCGCGAACGAACTCGGCTGCGCCACGGGCTGGCAGGAGATCATCGCCCGCACCGAGCGACGCGACGAGATCGGCAAGAGCGCCTACCTCAAGACCGAATGCCGCCGCGTGAAGGAGCCCCAGTGACGACCGCTACCTGTCGTACTTGATGTAGGCGAAGCGCGGATCGGTCGGCGTCCCCTCCAGCCCGTGGCCTTCCAGGCCAGGCTGCCAGGACACCACCTCCTCGATCTTCTTCGCCAGCGCGAAATCCTTCTCGGTGATGCCCTTGGCGGCGTGGTTCATCAACCGCACCTCGACCCAGGCGTAGGACGCCGTGAGGTCGGGATGGTGCCACGCCGCTTCCGCGAGATGACCCACCGTATTGATCACCATGAGCGTGCTCTTCCAGCCTGACGTCTTGTAGGTGCGGCGGATCCACCCGTCCTCGAGCCGCCATGCGGGCAGTTCCGCCTTGAGCCGCGCCTCCACGGTCGCATCGTCCAGCACGCCCTCACGCCGTTCACTCATCTGCCGCCCTCCCTCGATCGATCGGCGCAAGGTGCCGCCGCATCCGGCCCGGTGCAAGCGTATCCGCCGCGGTGGACGCGGCGACATGCGAGCCCTATGACCATTTTCCAATGGCGCCGGCACACGTCCGCACTTCAGTCTGCCTCGCCTGAACACTGCAAGAGACGACGGGAGAAGGCGTGATGCTGTCACGGCGCGCGATGCTCGCCGGCGGCCTGCTGGGCGGCCTCGGCCTTCGGGCGGCGCGGGCCGACACGCCGGTTGTCCGCCTCGGGAGCCTGCCCTTCGGAACCTCGACCTGGGAGGCGGCGGTGATCAAGGCCCGCGGCCTCGATGCAGCCAACGGGTTCCAGCTCGACCCCGTCAAGCTCGCCGGGAACGACGCCGCGCGGATCAGCTTCATCGGCGGCCAAGTCGATACGATCGTCGGCGATCTGCTCTGGGCGGCACGCCTAGGCAATGACGGGCAGGCGGTGCGTTTCATCCCGTATTCGACCTCGGAGGGCGCCGTGATGGTGCCGACCGACAGCCCGATCAAGAGCCTGAAGGACCTCGACGGGAAGCGCTTCGGCGTGGCGGGCGGTCCGCTGGACAAGAACTGGCTGCTCCTGAAGGCCCAGGCCAAGGACGTCGCCGGCATCGATCTGGAGCGCGCCGCGGAGATCGCCTACGGCGCGCCGCCGCTCATCACCCTGAAGCTGGAGCAGGGGGCGCTCGACGCGGCACTGACCTACTGGACCTATTGCGCGCGGCTCGAAGCCAAGAAATTCCGCCGCCTCATCGGCGCGGAGGACATCATGCACGCCCTCGGAGTCCCCGGGGACGTGGCGCTGATCGGCTATCTCTTCCAGGACGCCACCGTGAAGGAGAAGCCGGAGGCGGTCGCCGGCTTCTACCGCGCGTCCCGCGCCGCCAAGGACATGCTGGCCCAGGATCCGTCCACGTGGGAGATCGTGCGCCCGCTGATGGCCGCGGAGGACGAGGCGACCTTCGAGGCGCTGAAGCGCGATTTTCTGGCCGGCATCCCCCGCCGCCCAGTGGCGGAGGAGCGCGCCGACGCGGAGAAGCTCTACGCCGTAATGGCGCGGCTCGGGGGGGCGCGCCTCGTCGGCAAGGGGAGCAGCCTGCCGCCCGACCTCTATTACGACAACAGCCGCAATGGCTGAGGCGTCCCTCCGCCACCGATTTGTCCCGCGCGTCCGGATTGCCGGGACCGCATGGGCGCGCTGACCCGGATCGCGTCCCTGGTCGTGCTCATCGGCGCGTGGCAGGCGACCGCGCTGGAGGCGCATTCGCGCCTGCTCCCGGCGCCGCTGACGGTGCTGAGCTTTATCGCGCAGGAGGCCGCTCGGGGCGATCTTGCCCACAATATCGGCATCACCCTGTTGCGGGTGGCGATCTCCTTCGCGATCGCGATGGTGCTCGGCGTTGCGTTGGGCGTGGCGCTCGGCCGCTCGAAGGCCGCCGACCTGACCCTCGATACGCCGCTCCTCGTGCTGCTCAACACGCCCGCCCTCGTGATCACGGTGCTGGCCTATGTCTGGGTCGGGCTGACCGAGACGGCCGCCATCCTGGCAGTGGTGCTCAACAAGCTGCCGAACGTCGCGGTGATCGTGCGCGAGGGCGCCCGCAACCTCGACCCCGGCCTCGACGAGATGGCCCGTGCCTACCGCCTCGACCGCTGGACCTGGGCCCGGGATGTCCTGATCCCGCAGCTTCAGCCCTACATGGTCACCGCCGCCCGGTCGGGGCTATCGCTCGCCTGGAAAATCGTGCTCGTGGTCGAGCTGCTCGGCCGGCCGGACGGGGTCGGCTTCGCGATCAACTACTACTTCGTCCAGAGCACCGACGTGGCCGCAATCATCGGCTACAGCCTCGTCTTCATGGCCGTGATGATCGGCATCGATGTCCTCCTCCTTCAGCGGCTCGAAGCCCATGTCCGCCGCTGGCGCTGAACCCGTCCTGCGGGTTGCGATCGCTTCGAAATGGTACCGGCCGCGCGGCGCCGAGCCCGTCGAGGCGGTCCGCGACCTCGCCTTCGGCATCGCGGCCGGCGAGATCGTCTGCCTGATCGGTCCGTCCGGCGCGGGCAAGACCACGACGTTGCGCATCCTCCTCGGGCTCGACACCGCGTTCGAAGGCCGCGTTTCCGGGGCCGAGCAGGCCGGCATGGTGTTCCAGGAGCCGCGGCTGCTGCCCTGGCGCAGCGTCGAGCACAACGTGCGGCTGGGCCTGCCCCGGGCGCGGCGGGGCCTCGATCTCGATGGCCTGTTCGCGCAGCTTGGGCTGACGCCATGGCGCGACCGCTACCCGAAGGCACTCTCCCTCGGGATGCAGCGGCGCGTGGCCCTCGCCCGGGCGCTCGCCGCAGGGCCACGGGTGCTGGTCCTCGATGAACCCTTCGTCTCCCTCGACGATGCCGCGGCCGCCGAGCTGCGCGGCCTCGTGGTCGAAACCGTCGATCGGGCGGGCATGAGCGTCCTGATGGTGACCCACAACGTTGCCGAGGCGATCGGAATCGCGGATCGCCTGCTCCTCGTCTCGCGCCGGCCGGCGAGCCTGATCGCCGATATACCCCTCGACCGGCCGCGTCAGGCGCGCGACCGGGCCTGGGCGGAGGCGACCCGGGCCATGCTCGCAGCGCAGCACCCGGAGATCATCGCGCTCTGAGCGAACCTCAGTTCGCCCTGGCGTCGACGTCCAGCCGGTCGAGCACGAGGGCGGGGGAACGCGCGGCGCCCAGATCGATGAAGCCGATTCCGGCGGGCTCCTTGGCCATGGCGTGCAGCACCAGCTTACCAGGCTTCATCACGAACTGGCCCATCGCCGCCCCGATCGCCTTGGCGGCAGGACCATTGCCGAGGATGATCGGGATGCCGAGCAGGCTCGCGGTGACATATTCCTTGCGCAGCTCATCGGGCCTGAGGCTGAGATCCTTTGCCTGCGCGGCCAGGAAGCGCTCGAACAGGCCGGCATTCTCCACCGTGAGGTCGAGGCTCTTGGCACTGCCGGAGAACATCAGCAGGGTCGCCGCCGGGAGGGTACCGGAGAGAAGTTCCGGTCCAATCCCGCCCAGCGTTCCGGACAGGCGGACAGTGCCGATCTCGCGGCCCGAAATCGTGATGTCGCGGACCAGCAGATCGCGCGCCTTCCCGTCGACGGCCAGGTCGGCCACCACGTCGAAGTCGACGTTGCGGTAGCCATAGGCCGGGAGCATCCCGACGATCGGCTGGCCGGCCAGCAGATCCGCAGGCAGGCTCAGGCCCGACAGGGTCAGGCGGCTGTTGCTCGGTACGCCGTCGGTGGGCGGACCGAAGGCGAGGCTGGCCTCCCGGAGCACTATCCGGGATCCTGGCTGCGGCGTGACGGTGACCGCCAGGGGATCTCCGGTCCGCGGTTCGACACCCTTCGGGTCCGCGGGCTTGCCGGCATTGAGGCGAGCCGTCTCGGAGCCGGTCCCACGGGCCGGGATCCGTCCGTCCCGATGGGGCGTCCGCTCCGGGGTGGCCTCCGGCGGAAGTTCAATGGCGAGGTCGTTGAGGGTCAGATTGCCGATCTGCGGCGTGAGGCGACGCATCTCGGCATCGGAGAAGCCGGTCCCGGCCGCCGGCTCGGCGGCGATACCCTGCAGTGCCGCCACCGTGGGGGCGAGGGACGCCCCGGTCAGTGTCAGGCGGCCGAGCTGCGTGCGCAGGCCGCCCCGCGACAGCGCGAGATCCTCAAGCCGCGTACCGGCCTCCGGCCCGGCGGACGCATAGGCGATCCGGCGGATCTCGAACAGCAATGGCCCCTTCGGATCGGCATCGCTGACGCTGAGACCCTGCAACTCCAGGCTTCCCAAGGTGGTCGCGGCGATCAGGTCGGCCGCCGCAGCCGCGAAGGCGCGGCGATCGGCGCCGTCCTGAAAGCCCCCGGCCACGATGGCGAAGGCGCCATTCCAGCCATCGGGGATCTGCCGACCGCCGAGGTCGCGCCCGCTCAGGCTCGCAATCTTCACGGTTGTGCCGCGGGCATCAGCGTAGACGACGTCCGCAACCTGGATCGTCCCGTAGACGCGCTGGACCGGCCCTTTGCCGTCCCCGGGAGTGGTGTAGAGGCGGCTCAGCGCCGCGAGATCGAGATCCGTCGCCCGCACCTGACCGTAGGTCCCTGAGCCACCATTCGGCCCCGCCACCACGTTCACGGTCGCACCGGCGGCCGTGAGCTCGCCGACGCGGCCGGCTCGTACGTCCCGGGCCACGACATCGCGATAGGTTACGGTCTGGCGGTTCTCCCCGGGCCCGGCATTCTCCGATGTCAGGACCGGGACCGTCAGGCTGGCGGCATCGAGCCGTGCGAGCCGCTCGTTCCACGGAACCGCCGAGTCCGGGCGCAGGATCGCGGCAAGGTCCTCCTTCGAGAGGCGTGTGCCGCTCGCCGTCAGCTTCGGCGCCTTGAGGAGCGTGCCGCCAAGCGGCAGAACCACGTCGGTGACCGTCACGTCCTGGACCGCAGCGGCGCCCTCCTGCGCAACGAGCGGCGCGGGGAGCGCGACGAGGCCGAGCAGCACCGCCGTTCCGGCCGCCGCCAGGGTCGACCGGAGGCGGAATCGGGCCTTCGGAGAGATCATGACAGGGTCCGGATCAGAGAGCGTGTGCGTGTCCGTTACGCGTGCCGCGTTTTGCCGGGCGAGGCAATCGCGCCCGCCGGCTTACCCTGTCGAGCCCGCACGGGTGTCGTAAGCCGGCAACGACCGGAGCGTCAGGCCCCGCACCAGACTTCCTAAAGCGAGAAGGAGGTCCCGCAGCCGCAGGATGCGGTGGCGAGCGGGTTCTCGATCTTGAAAGACTGGCCGATCAGATCGTTCACGAAATCGATGGTCGAGCCGCTCATGTATTCCAGCGAGACCGGGTCAACGACCACGGTGGCGCCGTCGCGCTCGATCGCGACGTCCTGCGCCTCACGGCTCCGGACAATATCGAATGCGTAGGAGAAGCCCGAGCAGCCGCCGCCGTTGACGCTGATCCGCAGCGATGAGCCTGCGGGCTCGGCAACCATAATCTCGTTGATGCGCTTGGCGGCGCGATCGGTCAGGGTGATGTCAGCCATTGGTCTCAAGGCCACGCATTCGTTCGGTGGACGCCGCCGCCGGACCGTTGTCCCGGACGTCATGACCGACAAGATATGGATCATGAGCCCGCGCCGCAACGCGTGGGATGAGAGGTAGTCATGACCGGTTTGCGTGAGACAGCGGACAGCTCCCGTGCGGCCTAACGGCGAGCGTTGGCGTGCGCCCTACGCCACGGACCCGGCCCGGACCCGGGGCCGCCTCATCCCCGAGGCCGGCTCGCCGACGCGCAGCGACTTTCAGCGCGACCGGGACCGGATCGTGCATTCGACCGCGTTCCGCCGCCTGAAGCACAAGACGCAGGTCTTCGTGCATCACGAGGGCGACCATTACCGGACCCGGCTGACCCATACTTTGGAGGTCAGCCAGATCGGCCGGGCGCTGGCACGGGCGCTGGGTCTCGACGAGGATCTGGCTGAGGCCTTGGCGTTGAGCCACGACCTCGGCCACACGTGCTTCGGCCATACCGGCGAGGACGCGCTGGATGCCTGCATGGCCGACCATGGCGGTTTCGACCATAACGCGCAGGCCCTGCGGATCGTCACACGCCTCGAACGTCGATACGCCGGATTCGACGGGCTCAACCTCGCCTGGGAGACGCTGGAGGGTCTGGTCAAGCACAACGGCCCGCTGCTCGATGCTGAAGGCCAGCCGATGCCGCGATACGCCGAGCGCGGCATCCCAGCCGCGATCCTGGAATACGACGCTCTGAACCCCCTCGATTTGTGGAGCCAGGCCGGTCCGGAGGCACAGGCCGCCTCGCTCGCCGACGATATCGCCTACGCGGCCCACGACCTCGATGACGGCCTGCGCGCCGGCCTGTTCGAGATACCGGATTTGCGCGCCGTCCCGTCCCTGGCCGGGCTGCTCGATGAGATCGACGGACTTCACCCCGGCCTGGAACCCTCGCGCAAGATCCACGAACTGGCGCGCCGGGTCATCACACGCTTCGTGGAGGACGTGATCCGCGAAAGCGATCACCGGATCGCTGCGCTCAAGCCGCGCAGCGTCGAGGACATCCGCGGGGCGCGCGAGCCGGTCATCGCGTTCTCGGCCGCCATCGCGGCGGCCGACGCCGACGTCATGCGCTTCCTGTGGGGGCGGATGTACCGGCACCCGGGCGTGGTGGCGGTGCGCAAGAAGGCCGATGCCATCGTCCGCGACCTGTTCGCCGCGTTCACGGCGGATCCATCTCGCATGCCCGAAGAATGGCATATCGGATTGGACGGCGCACCGACTGCGCGGATCGCGCGCCGTGTTGCCGACTATATTGCCGGCATGACTGATACCTATGCGGTGCTGGCCCACCGCAAGCTCTACGACGCGACCCCGGATCTGCACTGGGAGTTGCCGAGCCGGGGATTGCCGCTGGCCGAGCCTTGAAACCCGTCGACTGACTGCTGGCACGGCGCTGCGGCCGGGGAATCATCCGTGACCCGGCCGCCCCCTTTACCTTGAACCACCGAAGAGTTTTCGGGCGCCCTGGTCAGCAGCCGCAGCCGTAACCGTAGGCGCCGCCGGTGACGGGATAGCCGTAACCGTATCCATATCCGCCATAGGCCGCCGGATAGCCGTAGCCGTAAGCGCCATACCCGTAGCCACCATAACCACCGTAGCCGTACCCCCCGTAGAGGCTACCGGCGGCGAGACCCAATCCGAGGCCGAGGCCGGCACCGGCAAGTCCGTAGCCCAGGCCGCGTCCATAGCCGTAGCCCCGCCCGTATCCCCGGCCATAACCGTATCCATACCGGTGGCCGTAGTATCCGCCCCGATAGCCGTAGCCGCCGGCGCGGAAGCCGTAGCCGTAATGTCCGCCCTGGAACCCGCCACCCCGGTATCCGCCCGCTTCCGCGGCCGGTGCGGCCAGGAGGAGGGCGCACAGCGCCGAGCCGGCCATCATCAAGGTCTTCATGAAGGTCTCCCCGTTCGAAGATTCGCGATCGCCGCCGACGAGACCGCCTTGCCCAAGACGAAACAAGATTTTTTCGAATGGATCGGTAATCTCCGCACGGGATCGTCCGATCGGACCACCCGTGGGCCAGCCGCCGCGGATCCGGGTCCCGCGCATACCCGGCGCCGTGACACCCTCCCGCCCCCTTGCTAGACGGCCGGGGCGGGCCCGGCTCGATTGGGCCGGGCAACAGGTTCCCCGCGAGCGAGACTGAGACCGATGAATATATTCGCCCTGTTCGAGGCGCGCGTACGCGAGGCCGTGGAGGCACTCATCCGCGCCGGTCAACTACCGGACGGGCTGGATCTCGGCCGCGTGGTCGTCGAGCCGCCCCGCGACCCATCCCATGGCGATCTCGCCACCAACGCCGCCCTGGTGCTCGCCAAGGAGGCACGGACCAACCCGAAGGCCCTGGGCGAGGCGCTGGCCGGGGAACTGCGGGCCGATCCGCGAATCGTCGAAGCCAGCGTCGCCGGGCCCGGCTTCATCAACCTGCGGCTCGATCCCGCGATCTTCCATGCCGTGCTGCGCAGCGCCCTCTCGGCGCCGGAGGCGTTCGGCCGGGCGCAGATGCCGGGTGGCCCGATCAACGTCGAGTACGTCTCGGCCAATCCCACCGGGCCGATGCATGTCGGGCACGGCCGGGGTGCGGTGTTCGGCGATGCGCTCTGCAACCTGCTGGTCGCCGCTGGTCGAACAGTGACCCGGGAATACTACATCAACGATGCCGGCGCGCAGGTCGACGTCCTGGCCCGCTCCGCCTTCCAGCGCTACCGCGAGGCGCTGAACGAGCCCTACGTGATCGGGGAGGGCCTGTATCCGGGTGACTATCTGAAGCCCGTCGGCGCCAAGCTCGCCGAGACCCATGGGCGCGCCCTCCTCGATCAGTCCGAGGCGGAATGGCTGCCTGTGGTGCGCGAGACCGCGCTTGCCATGATGATGGACATGATCCGGGCCGATCTGGAGGCGATCGGCATCCGGCACGATGTGTTCTTCTCCGAGAAGACGCTTCAGGAGAGCGGCGCCGTGAAGGCGCTCCTGCAGGAGCTGCGGGAGCGTGGACTGGTCTACGAGGGCCGGCTGCCGCCGCCGAAGGGCCAGCTCCCCGAGGATTGGGAGGACCGCGAGCAGACGTTGTTCCGGACCAAGGAGTTCGGCGACGACAGCGACCGCCCGCTGCTGAAGTCCGACGGGTCCTACACCTACTTCGCCTCCGATATCGCCTATCACCGGGCGAAATACCTCGCGGGTACCACCGAGCTGATCGACGTGCTCGGCGCCGACCATGGCGGCTACGTGAAGCGCATGCAGGCCGCCGTGAAGGCCGTCAGCGACGGCCAAGCGACGCTCGACGTCAAGCTCTGCCAGCTGGTGCGGCTGTTGCGCGCAGGCGAGCCGGTGAAGATGTCGAAGCGCGCCGGCGAATTCGTCACCCTGCGCGACGTCATCGACGAGGTTGGCCGCGACGCAATCCGCTTCATGATGCTCTATCGCAAGAACGACGCGACGCTGGATTTCGATCTGGCCAAAGTGGTCGAGCAGTCGAAGGACAACCCGGTCTTCTACGTCCAATATGCCCACGCTCGCGTGCGCTCGGTCCAGCGGCAGGCGCGCGACGCCTTCCCGGACGCCGACCTGTCCCCGGCCGCACTGCTGGCGGAGGCGGATTTCGGCCTGCTCACCGATACCGGGGAAGCCGAGATGATGCGGCTCATCGCCCAATATCCGCGGGTGCTCGAATCGGCAGCCAACGCCCACGAACCCCACCGGATCGCGTTCCACCTCTACGAAATCGCTTCGTCCCTTCATAGTTTCTGGAACAAGGGCAAAGACTTGCCGCAATTACGGTTTGTTAATGCAACCGATCGAAAGTCGACCTGGGCCCGGCTGGCGCTCGCCGAAGCACTTCGGAGCACGCTTGCCGCGGGCCTCACGGTGCTCGGTGTGACCGCGCCGGACGAGATGCGATAGGCCCAGCTCCGATGGGCCTCTGACCGGCGCTGATGTAAGGATGCTGCCATGACGAACGCTTCGCGCGCTCAGGTCGATCTGGACGCCTTCGCGCGCGATCTGCGTCATGATGGCCAAACGGGTCAGGGTTCCGCAAAGACCGACCCGCTGGCCGAGCTGGCGCGGATCGTCGGGCAGGACGACCCGTTCCGGGCCCTGCTGGCAGCCCGCGACCAGATGCGGGCCGTTGCACCCGCGGAGCCGCAGGTCGGCTGGAACGGGCGGGTGGAGCCGAGTTTCGCCCCCGAGCCGGTCAAGGCTTCGCCAGCCGATGCTTTCGATCAGTATCTGGCCTCGGTCGAGCGCGATACGCACGAGGAGGCGCCCTACGCCCATCAAGGCGACGTGGCCGTGGAAGCCGGCGAGGGCAGCTACGCGGACGACCGGCCGCTGCGGCGGACCAACCCACGGCGGCGGTTGGTCTCCGTCGGGGCGGGCATCGCCGTCGTGGCGGTCGCTGTAACCGGGGCACTGACCTACAAGGGCATGAACAGCGGCGGGCACGGCGGCATACCCGTGGTCCAGGCCGATTCGACCCCCCTCAAGGTGGCCCCCAAGGTGGCTGACGGCGTCGAGATCCCCGATCAGAACCGGCAGATCTACGATCCGAAGGGGAAGAAGGAGGGGCAGATCAAGATCGTGAACCGCGAGGAGCAGCCCCTCGACGTGGCCGAGGCCGCGCGCGCCGTTCAGGGTCCCACGGTCGCCGCATCGAACCAGGGTGGCACGACGCCCGGGAACGGCCCGTTCGAGGCCTTCGGTGAGCCCCGGCGAGTCCGCACGGTCGCGGTGAAGCCCGAGGCGCCGCCCGCGCCGCCGGCCCGTGAAGCGCAGGCCGATGCCGCCCCGTCCCCGATTCCCACCATGATGTTGCCCGGCGACGATCCGGCCCCGCCGCCTGCGCCGAAGGCCAAGCCGGGCCGGCAGGCCGCGGCGAGCATACCCCAGGCGACCCCGGCCCCCGTCGAGGCACCGCCGACCCCCGCGCCCGTGGAAGCGCCGCCGCCCAAGCCGGTTGCGGTGAAGCCGCCGCCGAAGGCTGCGCAGCGCGTCGCCACGGCGGGCCCGGCCTCGATCCCGGACACGACGGCCAGCACGACCACCGATGACGCGGCGCTGAGAAGCGGTCCGGTCGGCGGTTTCGCGGTGCAACTCGGCGTCCGCGGCTCAGCGGCCGAGGCCCGGGCCGCGCTGCATCAGATGCAGGGTAAGTACAGCCAGCTGGCCGGCAAGCCGGAGCTCATCCGTCAGGCGGAGGTCAACGGCAAGACCATCTTCCGCGTACGCGTCGGGCCGCTGGAGAAGGCCGAGGCGTCCAGCCTGTGCAGCGTCCTTCAGAGCGCGGGCGGCCAGTGCTTCGTCGCCAAGAACTGACGGCCTGAGCAGCCCGTCGTCACGGATCCTCGCGAGCGGGCTGCCGCGGGTGTTCCCGGAGGGCCCTCGGGCCCGATAAGCGGGATCGTTCGCTCCGTTTCGTCGCGCCCGACACGATCGTCCCCGCGAACCGGGATACGGCGGGGAGACTTGCCTCCATCCGAGTCCCGGGGGCAACACGTCCGGCTCGCGAGCTTGTTCGCCACATTGCGCCGTCGATTCGTCTTGCCGGCTCCCCGTTCCCGCCCGACTCTGTAAGCATCGATTCGGACCGGCCGAGAGCGCCTTCGCGCCGCGCACCCCCTGAATTTTCGAGACGTCCCGATGACCTCCCGTGCCCTGATTCTCGGCTGCGCCGGCAAGTCGCTCTCCCCCGAGGAGGCCGCCTTCTTCCGCGAAGTTCGCCCCTGGGGCTTCATCCTGTTCAAGCGCAACATCGGCACGCCCGAAGAGGTGCGCGGCCTGACCGATGCCCTGCGCGCCTGCATCGGCCGTAACACGGCGCCGATCCTGATCGATCAGGAGGGCGGCCGGGTCCAGCGCATGGGTCCCCCGCATTGGCCGGCTTATCCGGCGGGCGGCCGCTATGGACGGCTGAACGGCAGCGCCCGGACGATCGCCCGGCTCGGGGCGCGCCTGATGGCGCACGATCTCGCAGACGTCGGCATCAACGTCGATTGCGCCCCCGTCCTCGACGTTCCGGCACCGGGCGCCCACGACATCATCGGCGACCGGGCCTACGGGACGGATCCTGCCTCCGTCGCCGCGATCGGCCGGGCGGTTGCCGAAGGTCTGATGGCCGGCGGGGTCCTGCCGGTGATGAAGCACATCCCGGGGCACGGCCGCGCCGCCTGCGACAGCCACCACGGGCTACCGATCGTCGAGTCCAGCCGCGAGTCCCTGATAGCGCAGGATTTTCGCCCGTTTGAGGCGCTCGCGGACCTGCCGATGGCGATGTCGGCCCACGTGGTGTTCACCGCGATCGACCCCGAGCACCCGGCTACGCAATCCGCAACGGTCATCCGGGAGGTGATCCGGGGCACGATCGGCTTCGACGGCCTGCTGATGACCGACGACCTGTCGATGCACGCCCTGACCGGGACATTCCGTGAGCGGACCGAGCGCGCCTTCGCGGCCGGCATCGATATCGGCCTCCACTGCAATGGCGCGATGGAGGAGATGCGCGCGGTCGCCGAGGCGGCGCCTTTGCTCGCTGGACGGGCGGCGGAACGGGCCGCCACCGCGCTGGCGCGGCTCGGTCCCGCCGGCGACGGCCTGGACCTCCCGGAAGCGCGGGCTCAGTTCGCCGCGGCCCTGGCGGCGGCCTGACCCGCTGTCGTCCACCGCGGCGTTCCACCGCCCTGGCACCGCCCATGCTTGTGTTCGGGCGGCGTGATCCCTAGGTTCGCCCCGAAATCCTCAACCGGACGTGGCGTCCCGCTCCCGCTTTCCCGGGGCGTACGCAGGAGGTTGCCATGGGCAGCATGAGTATCTGGCACTGGGTCATCGTCGCGGTCATCGTGATGCTGCTCTTCGGGCGCGGTAAGGTCTCCGACCTGATGGGCGACGTCGCCAAGGGCATCAAGGCGTTCAAGAAAGGCATGGCGGAGGACGAGACGCCCCCGACCAGCCCGACCGTCGTGCCGCCGAGCGAGCCCGTCCGCACGATCCCGCATACCGCCGAGACCAGCCCCGGCACCGCCATCCCGGCGAGCCATATCCCCGGCGGCGAACGCAAGCCGGTGTGAGGGGACTCCCACGGGACGTGCGCTGGTGTAGAGCCTGACGGGAGCCGAACTTCGGTTCCCCGGGCAGCAGGACCGTCGACGACATGCTGGACATGAGTTGGGGCGAGGTGATGCTGATCGGCGGCGTCGCCCTCATCGTCATCGGGCCGAAGGACTTGCCGAAGGCGCTTCGCACCGTCGGACAGATCACCTCGAAGCTGCGCCGCATGGCCGGCGAGTTCCAGATGCAGTTCAACGAGGCGATCCGAGAGGCGGAACTCGATGAGGTTCGCCGCGAGGTCGACGGCATCCGCAATACCGTGCGCGGCGTGGGATCGACCTTCAATCCCGTCCAGACGATCCGCGACGAACTGAAGGGTGCCGTGGAAGGCCGGGCCAAGGTCGGGCCCGAGAAACTCGGCCCCCCGCCGCCGGGTGAAGAGACGCGCTCCCTGGCCGAGGCCACGGCGCAGCTGAAGGCCGAGCAGGAGGCCGTCGCTCCTGCGGTCGAACCGGCCCCTGTCGAATCCGTAGCGCAGCCGGCGGCGGCTGAGGCGCCGCTTCCGGTGCCCGGCTCGGTCGACGACCCGTTCGGGCCGCCCGCCGAGCCGGCCGCCGTCGATGACGCCCACCGCGACACGAAGAACGGCGCCGCTGTCCGATGATGACCGACACCGATGAGGCCGAGATCGAGGCCTCCCGGGCTCCTCTGCTCGAACACCTGATCGAGCTGCGCGCGCGCCTGATCAAATCGCTCATCGCCTTCGTGGCGATGTTCTTTCTGTGCTTTTTCTTCTCGCGCAACATCTACAACGTGTTGGTTTACCCCTACACGTCGGTGGTGGGCACAGAGAATGCCGAGCTGATTGCGACCCACTTCCTCGAGCAGGTCTTCACCAACATCAAGCTCAGCGTCTTCGGCGCGGCCTTCCTGGCCTTCCCGGTGATCGCCACGCAGATCTACGCCTTCGTGGCGCCGGGCCTATACCGGAACGAGCGCAAGGCCTTCCTGCCCTACCTCGTGGCGACACCGATCTTCTTCCTGCTCGGCGCGCTGGTGGTGTTCTTCCTGGCGATGCCGCTCCTGATCAAGTTCTCGGTTTCGCTCCAGCAAGTGGGTGTCGCCGGCGAGCCGACCATCAAGCTGATGCCGAAGGTCGACGAGTACCTCTCGCTGATCATGACGCTGATCTTCGCGTTCGGAATCGCGTTCCAATTGCCTGTGATCCTGACCCTGCTGGGGCAGATCGGCATCATCGACGCGGCCTTCCTGCGCGAGAAGCGGCGCTACGCCATCGTCCTGGTCTTCGTCGCCGCGGCGGTTTTGACGCCGCCTGACGTGATCTCTCAGCTCTCGCTCGCCTTGCCGATGCTGATCCTCTACGAGGCCTCTGTGTTCTCGGTGGCCCGAGTCGAGAAGCTGCGCGCGGCGCGGCGGGTCCAGGAAGGGCTGGATCCGTAGGATGCCTGTCGCTCAGTCCGGGGCGCGCAGGCGGTAGCCGACACCGGTTTCGGTGAGCAGATAGTGCGGGCGTTCCGGGTCCGGCTCCAGCTTCTGTCGCAACTGCCGGATATAGACGCGCAGGTATTGCGGATCGGAGGAAGCCGGCGCGTGGCGCATCAGCTGGGCGTGCGTCAGGACCTTGCCCGCATGCTGCACGAGGACGCGCAGGAAGTCGTATTCCCGCGGCGAGAGCTTCACCTCCCGCTCGCCGACCCGCACGATCCGTCGCACGAGATCGACCGTCAGGTCGTCGACTCGAAAGACCGGCCGCTCGCCCTGCATGGCCAGACGGTGCCGGAGCGCCGTGCGGATGCGGGCGAGTAACTCGTTCATGCCGAACGGCTTCGTCACGTAGTCGTCGGCCCCGAGGTCCAGGGCTTCGACCTTTCCGCGCTCGTCGTCGCGGCTCGACAGGACGAGGACCGGCAGGTCCGGCCAGCGCTCACGGATCTTTCCGAGCAATGCGTGGCCGGTCATGTCGGGCAGGCCCAGATCGAGGATCGCGAGGTCGAGGCCGCCCGCTTCCAGAGCCGAAAGCGCCGCAGCGCCGTCCCCGGCCTCGACGATCGCGTAGCCCTGGGTGCCGAGACCGGTTCGGAGCAGGCGCCGGATCGGCGGCTCGTCGTCGATGACCAGGATGCTGGCGGACGCGCTCATTCCACCCGCAGCAGCACGTGCCGCTTCTTGCCGAAGGAGAGCTTGATGACGCCATCCGCCGTCAGGTCGCCCTGGCCGAGCGTGGCCTTCTCGTCGGTTACCGGCACGTCGTTGACCCGCAATCCGCCGCCTTTAATCTGGCGCCGCGCTTCGCTGGTCGACGGCACCAGCTTGGCGATGTCGGGCCCGAAGGCCGTGAGCACGCCGAGCCCGGCCTCCAGCGTGGCGGCCGGCACCGAGACGCTCGGCAGATCGGCCGCGAGCGTCCCCTCCACGAAGGTCTTGCGCGCTGTCTCGGCGGCCGCCTCCGCGGCCTCGCGGCCATGCATCAGGGCCGTCGCCTCCGTGGCCAGCACCGTCTTGGCCGCGTTGATCTCGGAGCCGGCGAGGGCCGCGAGCCGGGTGATCTCCGCCATCGGCAGCAGGGTGAACAGCTTGAGGAAGCGAGCCACGTCCGCATCCTCGGTGTTCCGCCAGAACTGCCAGTAATCGTAGGGCTTCAGCATCTCCGGGTTGAGCCAGACGGCACCCGCGGCGGTCTTCCCCATCTTGGCGCCCGACGAGGTTGTCAGGAGCGGACAGGTCAGCGCGTAGAGCTGCGGCGTACCCATGCGGCGGCCGAGATCGATGCCGTTGACGATGTTGCCCCACTGATCCGAGCCGCCCATCTGCATCACGCAGCCGTAGCGCCGGTTCAGCTCCACGAAGTCGTAGGATTGTAGGATCATGTAATTGAATTCGAGGAACGAAAGCTCCTGATCGCGCTCCAGACGCAGGCGCACGCTGTCCATCGACAGCATGCGGTTCACCGAGAAATGCCGGCCCACATCGCGCAGCATCTCGATGTAGTTGAGTTTCGTCAGCCACTCGGCGTTGTCGACCATCACGGCGTCGTTCGCGCCTTCGCCGAAGCGCAGGAACCGATCGAAGGTCTTGCGGATCTCGGCCTTGTTGGCGTCGATCTGCTCGACGGTCAGGATCTTCCGGGTCTCGTCGCGTCCGGACGGGTCGCCGACCCGGGTGGTGCCGCCGCCCATCAGGGCGATCGGCTTGCCCCCGGTCGCCTGCAGCCAGTGCAGCATCATGATCGACAGCAGGTGCCCGACATGGAGCGAGGGCGCCGTGCAATCGTAGCCGACATAGGTCGTGAGCCGCCCCTCAACGGCCGCGGCATCGATCCCGGCGAGGTCGGAGGTCTGGTGGATATAGCCGCGCTCGGTCAGGATCCGGAGGAGATCGGATTTCGGCGCGAAGCTCTCGGCGGTCATGGTTACAATCTCGGGCCGCGTGCTGGCGCGACAGGCCGAGGCCCCGCATGCTAGCTCGCGCTGGGTTCAGGATACGGCGGGCTCTTAGCAGGGCGCTGGCCGAAAGGCACGGGGCGGAACGGCATGGCGATGATGCGCGCGATCGGACTGATGAGCGGCACGTCGCTGGACGGCGTCGACATCGCGCTGATCGAGACCGACGGCGAGCGGGTCCATGTGGTGAAGGGGGCCAACAACTTCCTGGAGCCGCTGGGGCCGACCGGGTATCGCGGATACGCGGACGACGAGAAGGCGCTCCTCCGGGCCGCCACCAAGGATGCGGAATCCGTCCTCCATCCCGGGGACCGGCCCGGCCGCCTGCCGGAGGCGGAGGCCTTCGTCACACAGGCCCATGCCGAGGCGGTGGAACGCTTTCTCGAAGAGAACGGCCTGGCCGCCTCGGAGATCGACGTCATCGGCTTCCACGGCCAGACCGTGATCCACCGTCCGGACCAGCGCCTGTCGATCCAGATCGGCGACGGGCAAGCGCTGGCGACGCGCCTCGGCATCCCCGTGGTCTCGGACCTGCGCCGCGCCGATGTCGAGGCGGGCGGGCAGGGGGCACCGCTGGTGCCGGTGTTCCACAAAGCGCTGGCCGAGGCGTCGGGCTTCGACGGGCCGTTCGGCATCCTCAATATCGGCGGGGTCGCCAACGCGACACTCATCGACTCGAAGGGCGGCGTGATCGCCTTCGATACCGGCCCCGGCAACGCCCTGATCGACGAGTGGATGCAGGAGCGCGAGGGCAAGAACCTCGACGATGGCGGCCGCACCGCCGCCCGGGGCCGGCCCGACGAGCAGTTGCTCGCGTGGCTGCTGACGCACCCGTTCTTCTTCCGCAAGCCGCCGAAATCGCTGGATCGGAACTGGTTTTCGCACAAGCTGGCGGGCCAACTCACGACCGAGGACGGCGCCGCGACGCTCACTGCCTTTACGGCGCGCGCCGTGGCCCGCGCCCTGGACCACGCCCCCGAGATCCCAACCCGCTGGATCGTCGCCGGCGGCGGGGCGCGCAATGGCGAGTTGGTCCGGCTGCTGAACTACCACCTGCGCGCGGAGATCACGACCGCGGACGCGATCGGCTGGTCCTCGGCCTATCTGGAGGCGCAGGCCTTTGCCTATCTTGCGGTGCGCTCGCTGCAGGGTCTGCCGATCACGTTGCCGTCGACCACCGGGGTCCGCGAGCCCATGACGGGTGGGGTTCTGGCGCGTCCGTGAGCCTCGGCTACGCTCTGCGGCGGATCATCGAGGAATACCCGCTCGCCCGGCTCGACCCACCTGCCAAGCATCCACTCGCCGCGGTGATCCGGAAGGGCGCGCCGGATGAGGTGCGCGGCGCTCTGGCTTCGATCGACGGGCCCTTCCTCGTGAAGGGCAGCCCGGGGCGCGGCAGCAAGTGGGCGGCCGTGCCGTGGATCGCAATCTTCGATCCCGCGGTCACCACGAGCGCAACCCGGGGCTATTACCTCGTCTACCTCTTCCCGGCACATCGTGAGGCTGTCCATCTGTCTCTGGCGCAGGGGACGGTTGCGGCCATCCGCGAGCACGGGGCCGGCGCGGGCGATCATCTCCGGGCGAGCGGGGCTATGTTCCGGGCGCGCCTCGCCGATTTCGCCGATCGACTGCCAAATGAAACGATCGGCCTCGGCACGGTCGGCGAACTGCCGGAGGGCTACGAGGCGGCGCACATCCTAGGGTTGACCTACGATCTCGATGCGCTCGGCGATGAGCGGCGGCTGCGGACTGATCTCACGATGGCTGTCACGGCCTATCGAGCGCTGAAGGCGCGGGGTGGCCTCGATTGTAAGACGTGTTCCGTCTAGGGATGTAGCCTATAAACTACAGAATACGCGACGCTGACGATTCGCCAGACCGAAACCTTCGCGGGGTGGTTTTCAACATTGCGCGACGAGCAGGCGCGAGCTCAGAGCAACGTCCGGATCAAGCGCCTCGGGTTGGGAAACCCGGGCGATGTGAGACCCTTCGGCGCCGAAGTGAGCGCGCGTCGATTATGGTCCGGGCTCTCACGTTTACTTCGCACAACGCGGGGAGGCGTTTGTCCTACTCCTGTGCGGCGACAAGCGAACGCAGGATCGAACCATACGCGAGGCATAGTTCATCGATCGGCAGGAGCAGGGCCGATGACCATCGAAACCCGTGTCTGGGACGTCGTGGAGCATCTCGACACGCCAGAGCGCATCGCGGCCTATATCGAAGCTGCGTTGGACGATGGTGATCCCGCGCTTCTTTCCGCGGCGATCGGCGAGGTGGCGCGGGCTTACGGATGACGCAGATCGCGTTCGAGACGGGACGGTCTCGTGAGAGTTTGTACCGGACCCTGCCCGAGATGGGTAACCCGGAGCTCGACACGCTGGTGAGCGTCCTCAAGGCGGTCGGCCTCCGGCTCAGCGTCCAGCCTATCGCCGAGTCGAAGCCGGCTTAGCATCGGAAGCATGCACCATCGTTTGTGCCCCCGCCGCTCCCGCGCTAAGGCAGCCGGGCCATGTCGCACAACACCTTCGGCCACCTGTTCCGCGTCACGACCTTCGGCGAGAGCCACGGGGTCGCGCTGGGCTGCGTGGTGGATGGCTGCCCGCCCGGCCTGCCGCTGGAGGCCGAGGAGATCCAGGCGGAACTCGACCGGCGCAAGCCCGGTCAGTCGCGCTTCACTACCCAGCGCCGCGAGCCTGATCAGGTGAAGATCCTGTCGGGCGTCTTCGCCGACGACCGCACCGATGGCCGCCAGTTCACCACCGGCACGCCGATCGCGCTGATGATCGAGAATACGGATCAGCGCTCGAAGGATTATTCCGAGATCCGCGACAGCTATCGGCCCGGCCACGCCGACTACACCTACGACGCCAAATACGGCATCCGTGACTATCGTGGGGGCGGCCGCTCCTCGGCCCGGGAGACCGCCGCGCGCGTCGCCGCCGGCGCCGTGGCCCGCAAGGTCATTCCCGGCATCACCATCCGGGCGGCCCTCGTGCAGATGGGTCCGCACGCCATCGACCGGTCGCGCTGGGACTGGGCCGAGGTGGAGCGCAACCCGTTCTTCTGCCCCGACGCGGAGACGGCTGCCTTCTACGAAACCTACCTCGATGCGATCCGGAAGGATGGCTCGTCGGTGGGCGCCGTGATCGAGGTGGTGGCCGAGGGTGTCCCGCCGGGCCTCGGCGCGCCGATCTACGGCAAGCTCGACGCGGATCTCGCCGCCGCGATGATGTCGATCAACGCCGTAAAGGGCGTGGAGATCGGCGACGGCTTTGCGGCGGCAGCGCTCCGCGGCGAGGACAATGCCGACGAGATGCGCGCCGGCAATGACGGCCGCCCTCGCTTCCTGGCCAATCACGCAGGCGGCATTCTCGGCGGCATCTCCAGCGGCGAGCCGGTGGTGGTACGCTTCGCCGTGAAGCCGACCTCCTCGATCCTCACGTCACGCCGCTCCGTCACCCGCGACGGCGCCGAGGTGGACCTCGTCACCAAGGGCCGCCACGATCCCTGTGTCGGCATCCGCGCCGTGCCTGTGGCGGAAGCCATGATGGCGTGCGTGCTCGCCGATCACTACCTGCGCCATCGCGGGCAGGTCGGGCCGCAGGCCTGATCCCGGTCGCGGTCCTAACAGTTCGAGAATGCCCGTGCCCCATTGCACCGTTACCGAGGCCATCGCGGCCTTCGCCAAGGGCGAAATCGTGGTCGTCACCGACGATGACGATCGCGAGAACGAGGGCGACCTCGTCGTCGCGGCCTCGCTCTGCACGCCGGAGAAGATGGCGTTCATCATCCGCAACACCTGCGGCATCGTCTGCGCGCCGATCACGCAGAGCGAGGCGCGGCGGCTGCATCTCGCCCCGATGGTCGCCTCGAACGATGCGCCGCTCGGCACCGCCTTCACCGTGACGGTGGATGTGAAGCACGGGCTGACCACGGGCATCTCGGCGGAGCAGCGCTGCAACACGGTCCGGGCGCTGGCCAACGGCAACATGGGCGCGGGCGACTTCGTGCGTCCCGGACACGTCTTCCCGCTGATCGCCCGGGATGGCGGCGTGCTCATGCGCTCGGGCCACACCGAGGCCGCGGTCGATCTCTGCCGGTTGGCCGAGTTGCCCCCCGTCGGCGTGATCTGCGAACTCGCCAACGACGACGGCACGGTGATGAAGGGGCCGCAGATCGAGGCCTTTGCCGAGAAACATGGGTTGAAGCAGGTCTCGGTGGCCGATCTCATCGCCTATCGGCAGGCCCGGGACCGGCTGGTGGAGCGGGTCGGGCATTTCCCGGTCCGGTCGAACCACGGCGACATGAACGCCTACGTGTTCTCGACGCCCTTTGAGACGATCCAGCAATTCGCCTTCGTGATGGGCGAGATCGGCGACGGCCGCGACGTGCTGGTGCGCCTCCACCGCTCAAACGTCGCGGCCGACGTGATCGGCGGCGGCAAGCAGATCGATGCGGTGCTGAAGCGCTTCGCAGACGCTGGACGGGGAGTGCTGGTCTATCTCCGCGACGGGACCGCCGGCGTGCCGGTGAAGAGCGTCACCGACGAGGGCACAGAGGCCCTGCGCGCCCGCCAATGGCGCGAAGTCGGCCTCGGCGCGCAGATCCTGCGCGACCTTGGCGTCGTCTCGTTCCGCAACCTCGCTACCTCGTCGCGGGCCTATGTCGGTCTGTCGGGCTTCGGCATCGAGCACCTGGGCGACGAGCCGTTGGAGGCCTGACGCCCAAGTCAGACGCGGCGCGCCACCGTCCAGATCGCGGCGCCGGCCATAATGGCGGCCGCGCCGCGCTTCAGTCGCCGGTGGAATGCTGCGGTCTGCAAGGCATGCCGTGCCCGTGACGCCAGAGCCGCGTAGGGCGTCATCACCACGGCCACGACGAGGGCCGTGACGGCGACGAGCCCAGCGAAGTCGCTTCCTGTGACAGTCCGGAGATCCAGGACGGTGGGCAGCACCGCGAGATAGAAGACGATCGTCTTCGGGTTGGCGAGCGTCACGGTCAGCCCGGCGAGGAAGCTCCCGAAGGGTCTGTCGGCACTGCACCCCGCGACAGGCTGCGCGCGCGCTGCGGCGCGCCACAGCTGGATGGCCAGATAGCCGAGATACAGGCCCGCACCGATCCGGACCACGACGAACACGTCGCCGAGCGCCTCGGCCACGCGGGTCAACCCGAACACCGCGGCCGCCAGGAAGGTCAGATCGCCCAGCATCAGGCCTGCAGCGAACGCCATGCCGGCCCAGAAACCCGAAGCCAGCGGCCGGGCGACGAGGGCCACGACGCCGGGGCCCGGGATCGCGGCAGCGACGCCCAAGGCCAGCGCGTAGGCCAGAAAACCAGCCGTCGTCATCGCGCAGATTCCGGCCGGCCAGTGATGGCCGGCGCCATGAAGCGGCTATGCGCTGCCATGATCCTGATTCCCCCGAAGCCCGAGGCTACGGCGGGATCCGGCGCCGTCGCAACCGTCGATCGCGCCTACCGACCCATCAGCGCATCGACATGCGCGGCGGTCGACTTGGCGAGACCTTCGAGGCTGTAGCCACCTTCGAGCACCGAGACGATGCGCCCGCCCGCGCAGCGTTCCGCCAAATCCATCAATCGGCGTGTCGCCCAGGCGAAATCTTCGGCTTCGAGGCGGAGATTCGCCAGGGGATCGAGCCGATGGGCATCGAACCCCGCCGAGATCACGATCAGGTCCGGCCGGAACGTCTCCAGGCGCGACAGGATACCGGCCTCGAACGCCTCGCGAAACACCTCGCCATCGTCGTTCGGCTGCAGGGGCACGTTTACGATCGTGTCCTTGTCGCCGCGCTCCGAAGCTGCGCCGGAACCGGGATAGAGCGGCATCTGATGCGTCGAGCAGTACAGGACGGAGCCGTCGTCCCAGAAGATGTCCTGGCTGCCGTTGCCGTGATGGACATCCCAGTCGACGAGTGCCACGCGGCCGGCGCCGTGCTGGGTCTGGGCGTAGCGGGCCGCGATGGCCGCGTGGTTGAACAGGCAGAACCCCATGGACCGGGTCCGCTCCGCGTGATGGCCGGGCGGCCGCATGGCCACGAAGGCGTTGCGGCACTCGCCTGCCACGACGGCGTCGACGGCGTGCGTCGCACCGCCGATGGCGCGCAGCGTCGCCTCCAGGCTGCCGGCCGACAGGACCGTGTCGGAGTCGATCCCGACCATGCCGGTCTCCGGCACCGCCGCGACCAGCGCATCGACATAGGAGCGGGGATGGGCGAGCGCGGCGGTCTCCAGCTCCGCACGGGGCGCAGAGGCGCGCACAAGGCCGGCGAAGCGTTCGTCCTCCAGGGCGCGCTCGACCGCGCGCATCCGGGCCGGCCGCTCCGGGTGGCCCTCCGGCACGAGGTGATCGAAGCTGGCGGGATGGCTCACGTACAGTGTGGTCACGACGGTCGCTCCCGGGTCCGATCCTGTCGCGCGCCTGCAACAGGAGTCGGCAATGTGCCACGGTCGCAACGCGCGGACTACGGCCGCGTGCCCGCCACGATTAGGCTTGTCCCGATTGTCTTCAGATTTTCCCAGTCGCCGAACGGTCTTCGGTGCGGGATCGAACGTCGAGACCGGCCGCATGCGCATCGTTCCGATCATCGTCTGTGCCGGTCTCCTGGCAGGGTGCACCTTCAAGGGCGTGCCCGACCCCGCCCTCTCGGCCCGCGACGCGGAGTTCATGGCCCTCGTGCCCGATGCCGAGTTCGATCCGCATTTCGCCCGCTACGAGATGAACGATCCGACCCATGAGCCGCCCGGCACCATCGTGGTCGAGACCAAGGAGCGCCAGCTCTACCTCGTCCAACCCGGCGGGAAGGCGCTCCGCTACGGCGTCTCGGTGGGCGACGAGGCCTATGGCTGGACCGGTTGGGCGATTGTCGACCGCAAGGCGGAATGGCCCGCCTGGAACCCGCCGGCCGAGATGATCAAGCGCTGGCCGCATGTCCACGCCATGCAGGGCGGCCCGATGAACCCGCTGGGCGCCCGGGCCCTCTACCTGTCGGATCACGGCAAGGACACGCTCTACCGGATTCACGGCACCAACGAGCCGGAGAAGATCGGGCAGGCGGTCTCGTCGGGCTGCATCCGCATGCGCAACATCGACGTGGTTGACCTCTTCAATCGCGTGCCCGTGGGCGCCACGGTCATCGTCCGGTAACGCAACCAATCAACGTCCCAATAAGCTTGCTTGCTTGGGCTGTGTTTACCTGAACTTCCGTTCAGATCTGGCCATTAACCTCTGGCAGGGAAGCCGTCCCGTAGGTTGAAGACACACCGGGACTAGCGCCGACCAAAGCAAAGGTCGGGGAGACAGGCGACCATGACCATGATTTCCGTTCAACAGTTCTGCAACCATGCCGTTTCGACCGGGACGATCAGCGACGAGGACCTCCTGGTCCTCAAGCGCGAGGTTCTCCCCGAAGGCCTGATGAGCCGCGAAGAGGCCGACCTGCTGATCGCCCTGGAGCGCGCCGTGATCGGCTCCGAGGCCTTCGCCGACTTCCTCGTGGCCTCGGTCGTCGATTTCGCCGTTTGGGGCACCCGGCCGACCGGTTACATCGATCGCGACGTGGCCGCTTGGCTCGCCGCCTCGCTCAGCGGCCGCGATGGCCCGAGCCCGGTCGGTGGGCGGATCGCGATGGAGATCGTGCGGGAAGCCCAGGGCAGCGCCGAATCGCTGATGGCCTTCGCCCTCGAAGCCAACCGCCGGATCCGCGACGCCGTCCAGCCCGCCCGCACGAGCTTTGCTCTGGCGGCCTGAGCCTTCGACAAAGGCGCAGCTTCCGTCTGTCGCGCAACTGATCTATCGGGACAGTCAAGCCGGTGCGCAGTCCGGCGATCTCGGAAGCAGTGCGCCAGCGATGTTCGACAAGATCCTGATCGCAAACCGGGGCGAGATCGCCTGCCGGGTCATCAAGACCGCCCGGAAGATGGGCATCAGGACCGTAGCGGTCTACTCGGATGCCGATCGCGACGCCGTGCACGTCGCCATGGCGGATGAGGCCGTCCATATCGGTCCGGCCGCAGCTTCGGAATCCTACCTGGTCATCGACAAGATCGTCGAGGCCTGCAAGCAGACCGGTGCCCAGGCCGTACATCCCGGCTACGGCTTCCTATCCGAGCGCGAGGCCTTCCCGAAGGCGCTTGAGGCGGCCGGCATCGTGTTCATCGGTCCGAATCCCGGCGCCATCGCCGCCATGGGCGACAAGATCGAATCGAAGAAGGCGGCCGCCTCAGCGGACGTTTCGACCGTGCCCGGCTTCCTCGGCGTCATCGAATCGCCCGAGCACGCCCGGACGATCGCCGACGAAATCGGCTATCCCGTGATGATCAAGGCGTCCGCGGGCGGCGGCGGCAAGGGCATGCGCATCGCCCACTCGGGCGACGAGGTGGCGGAGGGCTTTGCCCGCGCCAGGTCGGAGGCGGCCTCCTCCTTCGGCGACGATCGCGTCTTCATCGAGAAGTTCATCACCGATCCGCGCCACATCGAGATCCAGCTGATCGGCGATAAGCACGGCAACGTCGTGTATCTCGGCGAGCGCGAGTGCTCGATTCAGCGCCGCAACCAAAAAGTGATCGAGGAGGCGCCGTCGCCACTCCTCGACAAGAAGACCCGCCGCAAGATGGGCGAGCAGGCGGTCGCGCTCGCCAAGGCGGTGAATTACGATTCGGCCGGCACGGTCGAGTTCGTCGCCGGCCAGGACAAGTCCTTCTATTTCCTAGAGATGAACACCCGGCTCCAGGTCGAGCACCCGGTGACCGAAATGATCACCGGCCTCGATCTCGTCGAGCTGATGATTCGGGTCGCGGCCGGTGAGAAGCTGCCGATCACACAGGACGACGTGAAGCTGAACGGCTGGGCCGTGGAGAGCCGCGTCTATGCCGAGGATCCGACCCGCAACTTCCTGCCCTCGATCGGCCGGCTGACCACCTACCGTCCGCCGGAGGAGGGGCAGCAGGGCAAGGCGATCGTGCGCAACGATACCGGCGTGGAGGAGGGCGGCGAGATCGCCATCCACTACGATCCCATGATCGCCAAGCTGGTGACCTGGGCGCCGAGCCGCGCCGAGGCGATCGCCGCACAGGGCGAGGCCCTCGATGCCTTCGCGATCGACGGCATCCGCCACAACATCCCGTTCCTGTCGGCTCTGATGGCGCACCCGCGCTGGCAGGATGGCCGCCTCTCCACCGGCTTCATCGCCGAGGAGTTCCCGAACGGCTTCACCGCGCCGGAGCCCGCCGGACCGGTGGCGGCCCGGATGATGGCCGCCGCGGCGGCGATCGATCACAAGCTCAACCAGCGCAAGCGCGGCATCTCCGGGCAGATGCGCGCCCCGGGGCTGTTCGCCTTCGAGCGGGACCGCGTGGTGATCCTGGCCGGTCAGTCCTATCCCGTCACGGTGGAGCCGGAGGGCGAGGATCTTTTGATCACCCAGGATGACGGCACGTCCCTGACGGTGGCGAGCGCGTGGCGTCCGGGCGAGCCGGTCTGGATCGGCACGATCGGATCCGAACGCGTTGCCATTCAGGTGCGCAGCCTGCTCAACGGCGTGTTCCTGCAGCATGCCGGCGCGGCCGCCGAGGCCCGGGTCTTTACGCGTCGCGAGGCCGAACTCGCCGCGCTGATGCCGGTCAAGGAGCAGGCGGGTTCGGGCAAGCAGGTGCTCTGCCCGATGCCGGGGCTCGTGAAGCAGATCCTCGTGGCCGAGGGCCAGGAGGTGAAGAATGGCGAGCCGATCGCGGTCGTCGAAGCGATGAAGATGGAGAACGTGCTCCGCGCCGAGCGGGATGCGACCGTGGGCAAGATCCACGCAAAGGAAGGCGAGAGCCTCGCGGTCGACGCGGTGATCCTGGAATTCGCCTGAGCCTATCGACCTTCGTCGTGAGTGCGGTTCACAACGAACAGACGAAGCTGCTGGCCACCGCGGTTAACAACATCGCGGTGGCTTTCGCGGTGATCGGCTTCGTGACACCGATCACCGCGATGAGCTTCGGGATCGCGAGCGCGCCGACCTTGCATCCGGCGACGGCCTTCTTTGTGGCGATCTGGCTTTGCGCTGTGATCGGCGTACATCGGGTCGGGCGGCGCGTGCTGCGGAGCATCAGGCCATGAGTTCGGGTGAGATCTTCGTCACCTTCGTGATACCCGCCGTGACCCTGGTGATCGCCTATGCGGCGATGCGTGCGAACGAATGGGCGATCCAGCGCGACGAGCGCAAATCGGGCAAGTGATGCGGGTGAGCGGCGGCTGATCTCGGCGGCATGCCCCTCTACTTTGCCTACGGCGCCAACATGGATGCCGCCGCGATGGCCCGGCGCTGCCCGGTCTCGCGGCTGATCGGCGGCGGCCATCTGCCGAGATACCGGTTCATCATCATGCGCGAGGGTTACGCCTCTGTGGTGCGCGGTCCCGCGCACACTGTCTGGGGTGTGCTCTGGGACCTCGCCAGCGACGATATCCCGGCCCTCGACCGCTACGAGGGCGTCGCGGGCGGCCTGTACACGAAAGCGACCCTGCCGGTTCGGACTCCGGATGGTGTCAAGCGCGCCCTGATCTATCTCGGCTGTTCCACGGCGCCCGGCCGTCCGCGGCCTGGTTACCTCGACGCGATCCTGGCCGCGGCCCGCGCGGCGCAGTTGCCGCCGGCCTATATTCGCGAACTCGGCCTTTGGTCGCGTGGCCTTCCGGCCTGAGCGTTCTGAAATTGGTACGCGACATGCTTGCCCACGATCGAGCTGGCGGGCGAGGGGGCTCCCCGTGCCCGGCCGGCCATCCGTGATTGCGCAGGGCGTCCGTCGATCAACGGCGATTGGCGCGCGTCTGCGAGGGAGTTTGTCGCATGTCGTATCTGGCGCCCGCCGATTTCGTGAAGAAGGCCGTCGACGCAGGGGAGTCGAAGGTTTTCATGGCCACCAAGGACACCTTTATCCGGGCCTATATGGCCGGCGCGATCCTGGCGCTCGCCGCCGCGTTTGCAGTGACTATCAATCAGACCACGGGCCAGCCGCTCGTTGCGGCGCTGCTGTTCCCGGTCGGCTTCTCGATGCTGTACCTGCTCGGCTACGACCTGTTCACCGGCGTCTGCGTGCTCACCCCGCTGGCGCTGATCGACAAGCGGCCCGGCGTCACCGTGGCGGGCGTTGCACGCAACTGGGTGCTGGTCTTCTTCGGCAACTTCGCGGGGGCGCTCACCACCGCGGTGATGATGTCGATCGTGTTCACCTTCGGTTTCGCCACCGAGCCGAACGCCGTCGGCAAGCTGATCGCCGGCATCGGCGAGGCCCGGACGCTCGGCTACGAGAAGTACGGCGCCTCCGGCATGCTGACGCTCTTGGTGCGCGCCATGCTGTGCAACTGGATGGTCTCGACCGGCGTCATCGGCGCGATGCTGTCGACCTCGGTACCCGGCAAGGTGATCGCGATGTGGATGCCGATCACGGTGTTCTTCTTCATGACCTTCGAGCACTCGGTGGTGAACATGTTCCTGTTCCCGTCGGCGATCCTCATGGGCGGCCACCTGACCGTCATGGACTACCTGCTGTGGAACGAGATCCCGACGCTGATCGGCAACATCGTCGGCGGTATCGCCTTCACGGGCCTGATGCTCTACGCGACCCACGTACGGACCGGCGCGACCCGGTCAGCGGCCATCGAGGCGAACGTGCGTCGTCCCATCGCGGCCGAGTGAGGCAATCCGGACCCGCGCGCCAGACGTGCGGGTCCCCGATGGGTGTAGTTTTGCATGCATGAGGTACGGACCGTCTCCGTCGAGATCCGGGGGCGGGTGCAGGGGGTCTCATACCGGGCCTGGACCCGGAGCGAGGCCCGCGCCCGCGGTTTGACCGGCACCGTGCGCAACCGCGACGACGGCACGGTGGAAGCGGTGTTCAGCGGCGCGCCGGAGGCCGTGGCCGAGATGCTGACGCTGTGCAGTTCCGGGCCAATGGGCGCTCGCGTGACCGACATCGCCGTACGGGAGCACGTGGGTGCGCCCGCTCTGACCGGCTTCGAGATCCTGCGCGACTGAAATCCGGCCGGCGCAGACGCGCGACGGCGGCTTCTGCGTCGACCGATTGGCTGGTATGGCGTCGCGTATACCGGCCAGCACCCTATTTTGAGGATCATGACCGCTCTATCCGCCGGCCAGGCCGCGTTCTCGCCCGTGGATCTCGGAGCGCTCCTGTATTTCATCCTCGCCTGGGTGGCGTACGGGCTCTCCGTCGGGCGGTTGCGGGGCCGGATGGTGTCCCTGAGCCAGATCATGAACGGCCACCGATCCAACTGGGCCCGGCAGGTCATTGGCCGCGACAACCGCGTCGTCGACACGCAGATCAACGCATCGCTGCAGAACGGCACCGCGTTCTTCGCATCGACCTCGCTGATCGCCCTCGGATCCGTCCTCACCCTGTCGCGCTCCGGCGACGACGTGCTGAATCTGTTCGCGACGCTGCCGTTCGGCACGGTGGCGAGCCGGCTCACCTGGGAGTTGAAGGTTGCCGGGCTTGCGCTGGTTTTCGTCTACGCGTTCTTCAAGTTCGCCTGGGCCTACCGGTTGTTCAATTATGCGGCGATCCTGCTCGGCGCGGTGCCCTCGAAAGGGTCGGGGGCGAGCGAGACCGAGATGCTGCGCGCCGTCCGGCGTCTTGCGGCGATGAACGTCAGCGCAGGCCGGCATTTCGCACGTGGGCAGCGGGCTTTCTTCTTCGCGCTGGCGTATCTGGGCTGGTTCGTCAGCCCCTATGTGCTCCTGGTCTCGACATCGGCGGTGGTGATCATCATGTGGCGTCGTCAGTTCGCGTCCGAGATCCGCATGGCGCTGCTCGAAGCCGGCGAGGGTCCCCATGAGGGTCCCCTGCTGTCGCCCCTGGAAGAGGCACGACCATGACCGATGCGCGAGCGGATGACGCCACGATCGAAGAGACCATGCTCGGCCTCGTTGCCGCGCGCGGCGCGGACAAGACCGTCTGCCCCTCGGAGGTCGCGCGGGCGCTCGGCGGCCCGCATCCGGACGGGTGGGGCCCCCTGATGCAGCCGGTGCGCCGGGTCGCCGTGCGCCTCGCCCATGCGGGACGCGTCGCCATCCTGCGCAAGAGCAAGCCGGTCGACCCGGATGATTTCCGCGGCATTTACCGGCTGGCGCTGCCCTCGGGCGCCTCCGGCCCCGGAAGCCAGTCCGGCGTGTAGCCCGCCCACCGGTAGACTGCGAGACCGATCCACTCCTTCACGGCCAAGTCGAGCTGGAGCAGACCATCCGAGGCGAAGCCGTTGAAGCGGGCGATATCCCCCCAGCCGCGCGTCCGATAATCGACCGGAAAGGCGTCGACCGTGAACCCGGCCTGCCGGAAGCAGCCGACCGCCCGGGGCATGTGCCAGGCCGATGTCACGAGGCGCCAGCGCTCACCGGGCTTCGGGTGCACGAGGGCGGCGGTGAACTGCGCGTTCTCGTGGGTGTTGCGTGACCGATTCTCGAGGATGAGGCGCGTGCGCGGAACGCCGATCGTGTCGGCCTGACGGCTGACGATATCGGCCTCCGCGATCCCGCCACCGATGAAGCCGCTGCCCCCCGAGAAGACCAGCCGCGCCGTCGGGAAGCGCCGGGCCAGATCCGCCAGATAGATCGGCCGCTCGCCGGCATCGTTGACGATGACCTGCCCCCGGGCCTCGGACAGCCCGGCCTCGATCCCGCCGCCGAGCACGATGATGCCCGTGGGCGGCGGTCCATCAGCTGGCGACGGCGGAAAACGTTGTTCGAGCGGCAGCAACAGGATTTCAGACAACGGCCCAAGGCCTCCGATCGCAAGGCCAAGGGCACCGAGCAGTACCAGGGACGCCCCGGTCCGCCGCAGCCGCGCAGCCACGAGGAGGAGCGCTCCGAACAGGGTTGCGAAGATCAGGAAGTTCGACGGGGTGATCAGGAAAAAGATCACCTTCGACAAAGGGAAGAACACGGTGTTCACGCCGGCTTGGTCTCGGACTGGAAGCGCGCCAGGGCGGCGGCGTCGGGCGGCAGGAGGCTGCCGAGGCTCTCGCCCCGTTCGGCCTCGCGCTGAATCCACAGGTCGAGGCGCTGCTGCTCCACGGCCTCGAGGGCGATCCGTTCGGCAATGCCTGCGGGCAGGGCGACGATCCCCTCCCGCGTACAGACCACGATGTCGCCCGGATGGATCGCGGCGCCGCCGCAGGCGACGGGCTGCTGCGTGCCGACCAGGGCAAGCGTACCCGAGCTTTCCAACGGCGCGGCCCCGTGCGGCAGGCCGATCTCGTCCGGCAGGGCTGCATCGGTGATCAGACCCACGGCGCCGCGCTGGACGAGCCGGGCCGCCAGGATCGCGCCGAACGGCAAGGGCGAGCCGGTCCCAGCGGCGTCGATCACCACGACCGATCCCTCCGGAACCGCGTCGATCGCGGCGGCGATGTCGCCCGCGGCATCGTCGCGGGCCGGGATCATCCGAAGCGTAAAGGCGGTCCCGATCGCGGTGCCGCCGCGCAGGGTCAAACCCAGGGGGCTGAACGCCTTGACGCCCGCCCGCATCAGCGCACGGGCCAGACTGGCCGGCGTCACGGCGGAGAGCGCGTCACGCAAGGTCGGGTCGATCGCCATCGAAAATTCCTCGGGGCGGCATGCTCCGCCGCCGGCTCTGTCAGGTCGATCTGCAGCCAAGTGGATCCAGCGCGTCCGACGGCAAGACCGCCACGAACGCAAGCGACAGGATCCTAAGCGATGAGAACCTCAGCCGACTGGCTCGCCGAAGGCGTGGGCCGAGCCCGGCCGGTCGGCGAGTCGCGCGTACCACCGCTTCAGGGCCGGGCGTTCGACCCGCTCGGCCGGCAGGTTCAGCCAGCGGTGTACGGCACAGCCCAGGGCGATGTCGGCGATGCTGAATGCGTCCCCGACCGCATAATCCCGCTCCGCCAGACGGGCGTCGAGGAGTGCCGCCAGGGCTTCCGTCCGCTTGAGCGAGTCGGCGATGAGCGCGCGGTCTGGATCGGATGACCGGAACAGCTGCCAGAACGCGTCTCGCATGGCCGGCGTGAAGCTCGTTGCCTGCCAATCGAGCCACTGATCGATGTGAGCGCGGGCGCGGGGATCCTCCGGCAACGCCAGCGCCGGGCAGGTCGACGCAAGATAGCGGAGGATCGCATTCGACTCCCAGAGCACGAAGCCGTCCTCCTCCAGCGTCGGGACGAGGCCGTTCGGGTTCAGGGCGCGGTAGGCGGGATCGGCGACGACGCCGAAGGCGCCGCCCGCATCGATCCGCTCATAGGCGAGCCCGGCCTCGTCGAGCCCCCAGACCGCTTTCTGCACGTTCACCGAAGTGAGTCGCCCCCAGAGCCTGCGCATCGTCACGCCTTCGTCCTCAAATCTTCGGGGGATAGGCATGGTCGCGCCCGTCCGGATCGGTCACCCGCTGCCCGTCCGCCGTATCGCGCAGGTACTGGGGACCCACCGGCACCTTGCCGTGACCGCCGGGAATGTCGAGCACGTAGGTCGGCTGCGCGAGGCCGGAGAGGCGCCCACGCAGGGCGCGCATCAGCGCCTGTCCCTCGGCAAGGCTGGTGCGCAGATGGCTGGTGCCCGGCGCAAGGTCGCCATGATGCAGGTAATAGGGCTTGATCCGGTTCTCGACGAAGCTCCGCATCAACGCGTCCAGCGTCGCCGCCGAATCGTTGACGCCGCGCAGCAGCACGGTCTGGCTCACCATCGGGATCCCGGCATCGACCAGCCGGGCACAAGCGGCGCGCGCTGCGGGGGTGAATTCGCGCGGGTGGTTCGCGTGCAGGGCGACGAAGACCGCACGGCCGAACCGACGCATCGCCTGCACCAGATCGTCGGTCACGCTGTCGGGTTTGACCACGGGCACACGGGTGTGAATCCGCAAGACGCGCACATGCTCGATGGCCGCGAGCCGCCCCGCAATGCCGCCGAGGCGCCGGGCCGAGAGCGCGAACGGATCCCCGCCCGTCAACACGACCTCCCAGATCCGCGGATCCCGCGCGATATACGCCAGCGCGGTCTCCAGCTCGGCCTCGCTGAGCGTCCCGAGCCCGGTCGGCCCGACCATCTCGCGCCGGAAACAGAAGCGGCAATAGACCGGGCAGACGTGGAGCGGCTTGAGCAGCACGCGGTCCGGGTAACGGTGGACGATCCCGATCACCGGCGCATGGGCGTCGTCGCCGATCGGGTCGGCCCGTTCCTCGGGCTCGACCCGGCCTTCCGCGATCGAGGGTACGAATTGCCGGGCAATCGGATCACCGGGATCCGACGGATCGATCAGCTCGGCCATGTCGGGGGTCAAGGAGACCGCGTAACGATCCAGCACGTCGCGCAGCCGAACGGCTTCCGCGTCCGAGATCAGGCCGGCCGCCACGAGATCGTCGGATCCGTGCAGGGCATGGGTCATGCCGGGGTCTCCGCGACCGGTGTCCAGATGACATCCTCGATGCGGCTGGCGCCACAAGCCAGCATCGCGAGCCGGTCGAAGCCGAGGGCGATCCCCGAGGAATCCGGCATGTATGCGAGGGCCGCCAGGAAATCCTCGTCGATCGGATAGCGCTCGCCGTAGACGCGCAGTTTCTCGGCCATCTCGTCCTCGAACCGACGGCGTTGCTCGTCCGGGTCCGTCAGCTCGCCGAACGCGTTGGCGAGTTCGACCCCGCAGACATAGAGCTCGAACCGCTCCGCGACGCGAGCGTCATGCGGCGACGGCCGGGCGAGGGCCGCCTCGCTGATCGGATACTCGCACAGGATCGTCGGCCGACCGATGCCGAGATGCGGCTCGATCCGTGCCACAAGGACCCGGGAGAAGAGATCGGCCCAGGTGTCGTCCGGCGCGACACGCAGATCCGCAGCCGCAACCGCGCTGGCGAAGGCATCCCGGTCGGTCTCGCCAGTGTGCGACACGGTGGCGAGCAGGTCGATTTTAGCAAACTGCGCGAACGCTTCGGCGAGCGTGAGCCGTTCGGGCTCCGCATAGGGATCGGCGTCCCGGCCGCGATACGTGAAGCGATGCGCGCCTGCCGTGGTGGCCGATAATCGGAGCAGCGCGGCGCAGTCGTCCATCAGGGCGGTGTATGGGGCCGCAGCCCGGTACCATTCGAGCATCGTGAATTCGGGGTGATGCAACGGCCCCCGCTCCCGATTGCGGAACACCCGTGCGAGGCTGAACAGCCGCGTCTCGCCGGCCGCCAGCAATTTCTTGCACGCGAATTCGGGCGATGTGTGGAGGTAAAGCGGCATGCGCGCGCCGCCGCCGCCCACGGCCTCGGTGGCAAAGGCCGAAAGATGCGCCTCGTTGCCCGGCGAGACCTGCAGGCAGGCTGCATCGACCTCGACGAACGCCCGCTCGGCAAACCAAGCCCGAACAGCCGCGGTGAGGCGGTTGCGCAGGATCAGCGCCGGCCGGCGATCGGCATGGCGGTCGACGGACCACCAGGGCGAAGCCGGCGCCGTCACGCGCCGATCCCGGTGACGGGCGACGCCGGATGCAGCCCGCTGACAGGCGTGTCGGTCCGGACCATCCTCGGCCCCCTCCGGCTATGCGCGGACGCGTTCACGACATGACCTGTCGCCGGCTCACGACGACTCATCGACCGCCCGCTGGCAACCGGGACGCAGATGCGATAGTGGCGGGGTCCGAGATGCAGCGCCCGCGCTTGGCGCGTGCCGCCCCCCATGTCAATGCAGGACGCAATTCCGTGAAGGTGATCGCCTCAACGCTCCGCAAGGGCAACGTCGTCGATAAGGACGGTAAGCTCTACGTGATCCTGTTCGCCGAGAACATCCATCCCGGCAAGGGCACGCCGGTGACCCAGCTCGACATGCGCCGCATCACGGACGGTGTGAAGGTCTCCGAACGCTACCGGACGACCGAGCAGGTCGAGCGCGCCTTCGTGGAGGATCGTGAGCACACCTTCCTGTACAGCGACGGCGAAGGGTTCCACTTTATGAACCCCGAGAATTACGAGCAGATCGCGGTCCCGGAGGATGTGGTCGGTGACGCCGCGCCCTACCTCCAGGAAGGCATGGCCGTCATGCTGTCCGTCCACAACGGCGTACCGCTGACGATCGAACTGCCGCAGCGCGTGACGCTGGAGGTCGCCGAGACCGAGCCGGTCCTGAAGGGGCAGACTGCCTCGTCATCCTACAAGCCTGCCACGCTGTCGAACGGCGTGCGCACGACCGTGCCGCCGCACATCGCGGCCGGGACGCGCGTAATCGTCATGACCGCCGATGGGGCCTACGTCGAGCGCGCCAAGGACTGAGCGGGCTGAACCGGCCCGGCTCGACGCTCAGGAGCGTCTCGCTGAACGGCTAGCCCTTAGGGGATCTCCCGCCGGCCGCGACAGCGCAGCGGGAGTTCTTGGCAGCGCTCTTGGAGCCTCGCGGGATACGCGGCCTTGGGTCCAGAGTGATGCCGGTAGCGGCTCCGCGCTGCGGACGCCCAACCGTCACCTCCGATCAGGCGTCACCGCATTGATCGGCGCATGCTCGAGGGCTCCGTAGCACTGCTGCGAGAGATCGTGGGCGCGCACCTGCTCGGCGACGGTGTATGGGCGCCCATCCTCCCGGAACAGATCCTCCCGGAGCAGGGCGTCCGACGTGCAGCGGGCTGCGATCCGGCAGAGCGGCGCCTCGCCGCCGGTGCGGGTGCAGATTGTTACATAATCGGCGCGGAACGCCCGCAGTCCGGCATGCGGGTTGGGGCCGGTCACGCTCACGACGGCGGTGAGCAGCCCCAGCAGGAGCGGCTGGTGGATCAGGTAAATCACCAAGCTGTGGCGACCCGCGAAGGTCGCACAGCGGCCGAGGCGTGAACGGGGAGTCCAGGCGCCGAGGCGTAAGGCGGCGAGCCGCGGCAGGCCGATCCGACCGAGGACGATGCCCGCCAGGACCAACCCGAACCAGGGGAATAGCGGCACGTAGTCGTTGGTTCGCGGCATCACCGCACCGAGCCCGAGGAAGAACAGGGCCGGGGCATCGAGGAACGCCGCGTGCAGGACCAGCGGAGCGGCCAGAACCAGCGCCGCAGCGAAGGCGGCGACCGACACCGGAAGGAACAGGAAGGGCAATCCCAGCACGCTCGCCAACGCGATGCAGTGCAGGATGCCGAAGAACACGAAGGCATCCGGGAAGGCGACCCAGGTCCCGAGGGTCACGAGCAGGGCGGCGCCGCCGATGCGTCCGAGCCGGATCAGCGTCGCCCTCGGCCGGATGCCACGGCCATTCATCAGCACCAGTCCGACACCGACGAGGAGCAGGAAGGTGCCCGCGATCGTCTCGGCGGCACGATGCCCGAGGGGCGTCAGCGCATAATTTTCGACCGTCAGCCGAAGATAGCCGAGGTCCCAGAGCGTATGATAGCCCGCCATGGCGGCCAGTGCGGTCGCCCGCGCGGCATCGATCACCGGAAGGCGGCCTTGGCCCGGACGGGCGGTCGACGCGGTCGGGGGGGGAACGATGGCGGCTTCGGTGAGCATGGTGGCGCAGTCAAACCACGGGGGTGGGACCAATGCCAAGGGGTGCTCGCTTCACGTCGCGGCCGCGGTCCAGACGTCTCCAACACTCTCGAAAACGTGAAACTGTTCAGCTCCCGATCTTTCGGACCGACGTGACTGGAGCCCGGGGCGGAATCCACGTCGCGGTCCAGATGGTTGAGTACCGATACGTGCGCTGCATCGACTGTTGCCGTCGCGCATACACCCCCCGAGATTGCAACTCGGTCGCGCTCATTGGTCGGCGAAATGGGCTTCCCGCGAGTCAGGACTTCGTTAATCTTGCCGGGAAAGAGCGCGGCGTGATTCAGGGTAGGTTGCTCGGCCATGTCTGACGAACACGGGTCCGGGCCAGCGAACTCAGAGCGGGCGTCGGCTCGAAGCGACGAGACCGGCCTTCGCGAGGACGAAGTCCTCGATCTCGTGGAGGTGGCGGGCCATATCAAATGGTTCGACGTCTCCAAGGGATTCGGTTTCATCGTACCGGATGACGGCGCACCGGATATCCTGCTGCACGTGACCTGCCTGCGGCGGGACGGCTATCAGGCCGCCAGCGAGGGCGCGCGCATCGTCGTGGAGGCGGTTGAACGGCCGCGCGGCTGGCAGGCCTTCCGGGTAATCTCCCTCGACCAAGCGTCGGCTTTGCATCCGTCGGAGATGCCACTCCCGAGAACCCACGTCACCGTGACGCCGACGAGCGGCCTCGAAACCGCAGTGGTGAAGTGGTTCAATCGCTTGCGCGGGTTCGGCTTTCTGACCCGGGGCGACGGCACGCCCGATATCTTCGTCCATATGGAGACGCTGCGCCGGTATGGCATCGCGGAGTTGAAGCCCGGCGAAGCGGTTCTGGTACGCTACGGCGATGGCTCGAAGGGGGTCATGGCGGCGGAGGTGCGGTTGATCGATGGGACGCTTCCGGCCTCCCATTGAGGTGACATCGGATTCCCACCCGCCCGATGTTGGCCTATGTCGGCTGCAAGCATGATGGCACGAGGGGCTTCAGCCTGTGAGATTCCAGTTTCGCCTCGCGGCGTTCGCGACCGTGGTCGGTCTTGGCCTGACGTCCGTCGTCCCGGTTTCGGTCGCTCGCGCGCAATCGGGCGCCCAGGCGGCGACGGCCAAGGCTGAGCCGTTGACCATCGTCACCAAATCCGGGCCGAAGCGCTTCGACGTCGAGGTCATGCGCGACGATGCGGGGCGCTCCCGCGGACTGATGTTCCGCCGGCATATGGCGGTCGATCATGGAATGCTGTTCGATTTCGAGCAGGACGTGCCCGTCACCATGTGGATGAAGAACACTTATCTCCCGCTCGACATGGTCTTCATCCGGCCGGACGGCACCATCAGCCGCATCGCGGCCGATACGGAGCCGCTCTCCACCGCCATCATTCCGTCGGGTGGTCCCGTCACCGCAGTGCTCGAACTCAATGCCGGCACTGCCGCCAAGCTCGGAATCCAGCCCGGCGATCGCATCGAGCATCCGATGTTCCGAGGGCGCTGATACGCGCCGCGAACGCACCGGGAACATCCACCTTGACCAACGCATCCATCCGGGCCAGTGTTCCGGCAATGTTCCGATGCTTCGGAATGCCGGGACGGCGCGGAGGATCCGATGGGCGATGTGGTCGAAGCCGAGCTGTTCGGCAACGATGACTGGACGGTGCAGGCCGACGGGATCGAGCATCGGGCGACGGGGTACTTCATCGCCCGCGAAACGCTGGCGCATCGCCGCGCCGAGGGCCTGTGGGACTGGCCGCTGCAGATGGCCGAGAAGCGCTGGTGCCGTCCCAGCCTGTTCCGTGAGGCCTTCCTGGCCGCGCTCGATCACTTCGGCATCGCCCGCGATGCCAATCTGCTCCGCTCGTTCGCGCTTGGTTACGGCATCCGTGCGGTCGTATCGCCGGCCGCCGAGACGTTCGTGACCTTGGCCGACATCCTCCAGCCGCGCAACGCACCGTCGAAGGTGCACATCGCTACCCGCCCGGCCGCGCGTGCGCTGATCGCCGCCGGGGCGTGAGGCTGACGCCGGTCGGGACGCGTGCGCCGCCGGTCGAGTCCCCGGGGAGACGATCGCTGCCAAACGCGGTACGTCTGCAAGGAACAGGGACGGAGATACCAGCATGGCGGAGCACAATACGGCCGGCGACGCGGGAGAGCTGGAGGGACTGATCAGCTCACCGCTTTCGCGACGCGGTTTCGTCATGACCAGCCTGATGAGCGGCCTGACGCTCGCCACGACCCGGGTCGAGGCACAGGTGATCCATACCGACACCACCGGCATCGAAGCCGGCGAAGTTAAGATCCCGGCCGCGGACGGGCCGATGCCGGCCTACAGGGCGGTGCCGCAGGGGGCAGGTCCGTTCCCGATCGTGCTGGTGGTCGAGGAAATCTTCGGCGTTCACGACTACATCAAGGATATCTGCCGGCGCCTTGCCAAGGCCGGATATTGCGCCGTCGCGCCGGAGCTTTACGCCCGCCAGGGCGATCTTTCGACGATGACGGATCCCAAGGTCATCATCCGGGATGTCATCTCGAAGACCCCGGACGCGCAGTGGATCGGCGATCTCGACGCGACGGCAGCCTGGGCCTCGACGGCTGCGAAGGGCGACGCCCATCGCCTCGCCGTGATGGGATGGTGCCGCGGCGGGCGCGATGTCTGGCTCTACGCCGCGCATCGCCGGGATCTGAAGGCTGCAGTCGCTTGGTACGGCCCGGTGGGCGGCGAGCGGACCGAGATCCAGCCGCGTACGGCCGGTGATGTGGCGGCGGAAATCAACGCGCCGCTGCTCGCCCTCTACGGGGGAGCCGACCAGGGCATCCCCGTTGCGTCCGTCGAGGAAGCGCGCGATCGGGCGAAGGCGGCCGGGAAGAGCGTCGAGCTCGTGGTCTATCCGGATGCGCCGCACGGCTTTCATGCGGATTATCGACCGAGTTACCGGCGCGAAGCCGCCGAAGACGGTTGGACACGCGCCTTGGCCTTCCTCAAGGCCCACGACGTCGGCTGAAGCTGGCCGGGGCGGAATGGCCATGGCGTAGTGATCGGGAGGTAAAACGCCGCCCGGTCTCTGCAAATCCGACCGTCCCTGGGACTGATCACCCGCGGGCGGAACAACACGCGACTGCCACGCGGAGAGGCATATCCGGCCGTTCCTGAGTGGCTGTGTTACTCAGGACACAAACACAACTTCTTTATTATGCAAGGATCACAGGAAGCTTCGTGCCTGCGCGGGTCCGGCCTACCGCCGCGATAATGCGTTGAACCGATTGCGACGGCCGCCGTTCAGCCCCTGTAGAGTGTCCTGGCCCATGAGCGATTCGGTACAGACCGGCCGGAAGCCCGTGATCCTCGTCGTGGAGGACCAGCCCGACGAGCGCTTCCTCGCGGCTACGCTGCTGGAGGACACTGGGTTCACCGTGATCGAGGCTGAGACTGCGGACCGCGCGCTGGAAATCCTCAACAACCGTGGGGACGAGGTGAGCGTCGTCTTCTCGGACGTACGGACGCCGGGTCCGATCGGCGGCTTCGAGCTGGCGCGGATCATCGGCGTGACGTGGCCACGGGTGCGGGTCCTCCTGACGTCCGGCGATGCCGGTGATCAGCCGAGTGACCTGCGCGTCTCCGCGACCTTCATCCCGAAGCCCTGGCGCGCCGAAGATATCCTGGCCTGGGTGGAGCAGGCGGCGGGCCGCCCGTCCGGCGAGACGGGACCCTCGATCATCGGAACGGGCGGCAAAATAATCCGCCCCGGTCTGGAAACTTGAAGCAGCGGCGTCGTTGTACGGCTCTCCAGAAGGCGGCGCCGAGCTACGCGCACAACAATGGATCGCAGGCGTCGCCATGAAGATCGTTGCTGTCAACCACGCTGATTCCTTGCGCCGGCCCGGCGAATCCGAATCTGCCGAATTGGCGATTGTCGACTCGGTTCGTGAAGAGCTGCTCAGTTTCTACGGCGCTGCGGACGATACGGTCCCGCACACGCTCGCCGCCCTGGCCCAGCAACTCGATCAGGTCGGATCGCCTGACGGTCAGCGCGTGGCGTGATACCGGGCCGGTCTCAAATGTTGGCTCGCGACGCTGAGGCGATCGTAAAACTCGATCCGGGGTCGTTTGGAGACAGAGTTGGTTTGACCTTTCCCGCCGGACGGTAGTGCACCGCGTGCAGGATGCGATGTGTGATGCCTTTAATGTTCCTGAAACCTTGCCCCCTGGGCTCGCGCCAGGAACGAACAACCTTCCGTCCACAACACGGTCGATAAGATCGGCCCCGGCTCGCCAAGACCCAAGAATCTGCTATTCACCGCCTTCAATCCTGCAGGCGCAGGCCTTTACGTAATCGAGCCCTCCATGCGTCTCACCGCCCTTCGCGGATCGCTCGCCACGGTCGCGATCCTGATCCTGGCCGGTGTGGTGTCCGCGCAGGGGGCAACTCCCCCGCCTCAACCGGCCGACGGTCCCGGCAGCGTCGGGGATCGTAAGGCTACGGTGGTCAAGCGCCTGCTCGGTCGTGGCAGCACCAGCAGCTACGCTTTCTACACGGCAGGCTCCGCGCCGGAGACCGGTCGACCGGTCGCCGTGTTCCTGCACGGCTGGGGCATCGTGAATCCGCAGAGCTACGGAGCCTGGATCGACCATCTGGCCCGGCAGGGCTGGCTCGTGATCCTGCCGCGCTTCCAGGATGTGAACCGGACGCGACCTGCCGATGCACCGGCCAACGCCGAGGGGCTGGTCAAGGCCACCCTGGCCGACCTCGCTGCCGACCCTGAAGCCAAGCCCGATCTGGGCCGTGTCGCCATGATCGGCCATCTGGCCGGCGCCCCTCTGGCCATGGATCTCGCGGCGGACGCGAAGGTGCGGGGTCTGCCGACGCCGAAATTGGTCTTCGCGGTCATGCCTGGTGGCATTGCCAGCGGTCCGAAATCCCGTGGCATCACCCTCGGCGACATCTCGGCGATCGACCCCGCCACGATGATCATCGCCATGGTGGGCGACAAGGATACACGGGCCGCCGATCTCGCCGCGAAGCGCCTGCTGCGCGAGGCGAGCTCCGTGCCTATGGACCGCAAGTTGTTCGTGCGGATCCTCTCGGACGACCACGGCTTCCCGGCGCTCACCGCGACGCTGGCTGCGCCGGCCGGCGTGGACTCGGCCTATGACGGCAGCGCCATCAAGCCCGCACCCGAGCCCAAGGACGCCCCCAAGGACAACCCGAAGCCGCCGCCGTTCCGTTGGTCGCCCGATATGGCACTGACCGGAGAGCAGCAGACGCTGGTGTCCCAGGTCAATCTCGCCCGGGTGGATGCCCTGGACTATCTCGGTTTCTGGAAGGTCTTCGATCTGGCCGCGAGCACGGCCTTCGCCGGTTCGGATGCCGCGGCGCTCAAGAACAACCCGCGGCTCGCCGATATGGAGCGGTGGAGCGACGGCTGGCCGGTGAAGCGTCTGGTCGTCGAGACCCCGCGCCCAGCCCCGGCGGCTCAGGCCAAGCCGCCTGCCGAGGCCAAGTCCTCTGCCGAGGCCAAACCCTCCGCGCCTTCGCGTAAACGGTGATACCCATGGCCGGGCAGCTTGGCCTTGGCGCGTGGCTTGCTACGTTGGTCCCGTTCGGAACGGGAGCGAAGCCATGCCCGAGTTCGTCGCCAGCCTGCTCGCCGCAGCGGCCTTCTGCCTGACCCTGCTCGCGCTGAATGCGCTCACACGCGTGCTGATCCAGGCTCATATCGGACCCTCCGATCTGGGAGAGACCGGCTTGCTGCAGGTGGGCGGCGCCCTGGTTGCCGCGCGCGTCGCCTACCGGCGGGCGCCCCACCGCGAGTTACCCTGATCGCACCGGGCGCCGGGTCGGGCATGGTTATCGGAGAAAGGTCCCGAACGAGCGCGGGCCGTCGCCGGTCGGGATGGTCTTGATCACCGTGAGCGTGGCGGCATTGAGGATGCTCAGCGTGTTGTCGCCCCAGTTGGCGACATAGAGGCGGCCATCCGCGTCGGCGCCGATCCCCTCCGGATGATCGCCGACGTCGATGTCGGCGATCGGCTTGAGCGTTCCGAGATCGAAGACTGTGACGCTGCCGGCATATTGATCGGTGACGAAGCCGCGCCCCTGACTGAGAGCGATCACGTAGGGACGCCGCCCGGTCGGAACCCGCCCGATCTCGCGGCCCGCGGCAAGGTCGATCACCGAAACATCGTCGCCGGTGACGTTGGCCGTGTAGGCACGGCCCGCGGCGGCATCGAGGGTGATGCCGAACGGGTGCTGCCCGACCGGGATGGTCTTGGTTTCTCGACGCTTCGCCGCGTCCACGACCGAGACCGTGTCGGCCTCGCGGTTGGCCACGTAGAGCGTCGCGCCGTCGGGACTGACCGCAATCCCCGATGGGGAGGCGCCGACGGCGATCTCGCCATCGGGAACCAGGGTGCCATCGTGCGCGCTCAGAACGAACAGGCGGTGCCCGTACCAATCGGCCACGTAGACCCGGCCGCCCCGCGGGTCCGCCGCGATCCCGAGCGGGCCACCGGGCAGCGGAACCTCGGACACGAGCTTGCCGGCATCGAGATCGATGATCGCGACGCCATGGCCCTCGGGACGCGTCACATAGGCAAGCCGATGATCGGCCGACAGGGCGATCCCGGCCGGGGCCCCATCGACCGGGATGCGGCGCACCACCTTGCCGGCGGCAAGGTCCACAACCTCGACCGCGCCGCCGAGCTGCGCGGTGATGATCGCCTCACGCGCCGGCTCGGCGCGGGCGACGCCGGCCGCAAGGGCGAGGGCGGCGGCGAGCGCCGCCCGGCCCAGGCTCACGAGCCCTTCTCGACCTTGGCCTTCAGGTTGGCGAGGCTCGCCTTGATCCAGTCGCCGACGCCCTTCTCGGAGGCCTCGTCGTTGAGTTCGGGCGGCGGATCGTTGTTCATATAGCCGCGGTAGAAGGCCGCCTTCCACTCGACCTTCGACTTGGCATCGCCCTCCGGCTCAACCGTGATCGTGGCCGAGTAGTCGTTGGCCGGCAGATCCTTCACGTCGACCTTGTCGATGTAGTACGAAAACAGCTTGTCATCGGGCTTGTACTTGTTGCTGGTCTCGGAGATCTGATCGCCGTTCTTGAGCGTCAGCACCCGCTTGAACTTACCGACCGGATCGCCGTTCAGCTCGGTCTTGGTGACATTCTGCATCCAGTCCGCGTTCTTGAGGTCGCCGACCACTGCCCAGACCTTGTCGGCCGGCGCGTTGATCTCGATCGACTCGTGGATCTTGCGCCGCGTCGGGCCGTGGGCCTGCGCGGTCGCAGCGACAAGCGCCGCGGTGGCCGCCAGGGCCAGGGTGATTTTTTTCATTGCGTCCTACTCCTCCCGCGATCAGCGGTCGTCACGACCGAGGATCCGCGCCTCGGGGCCAAGAGCCGCCGCGACCTTGTCCTCGATCCAGCCCCAGGCCTCGCGCTCGCGGGGTCCGGCAGTCTTGCCCACGGCGATGGCGAGATAGGCCATCTCCGTCAACACCTTCTCGGGTTCCAGCATGTGGAGCCGGGTGGAAAGAACAGCGGCCTCCAGAACCGCCGCCTGCGCGCGGTTATAGCCGATGAACGGCGCGTGTGCCGCGCTGTGGACCATGCGGCCGCGGAAGCGCGGCCGGACCTCGTGATCCTCGACCGCCGCGACCTCGAACTCGGCATGGCCGAAGCTATCGGCGAGGCGCCGGCCCGCGATGGCATCGCAGGCGACGGTCGGCCAATCCCGCCGCCCCGTGACCGTCCCGGCGATCACCCGGATATCCCGCGGGCTGGAAGCCGCGAAGCACGGATTCGTTTCCAGGTTGACGATGGTCGGCGAAGGGCGGAACGGCGCCAGCACGTAGCCGTCTTCCTCGCCGATCAGCCCGAAGGGCACGAGGTGTAACTCGCCGGCCGGCGAGAGGGTCGTGACGATGGTCTCCAGGATCAGCGGCATCGGCTCACGCCTGATCGACCGGAACCAGCCGGCCGCAGACCAGCTTGGTTTTCGGTTCCTGCGGTCGCTCCGGAGACGCCTCCGAGCGGGCCGCCGTTTCCGGAACGACCTCGGGCGGATCCTCGTCGACCTCGGGCGTCACGAGCCGTGCATCCCGGGTGCCGGGGGGCGGTGCATCAGGTCCGGAATGGCGCGTGTGACCGGCCTTCTTGAAGGCGGTGGCGTCCTCGACCTCGGCGTCGGCGGCACAACCCCAATCCAATGGCTCGTCCTGCACATAGCGCTTGCCGAGCCGCCACGCGGTCTCGGCCTTGGCGAGCTCCGCGCCGAGATAGAAAGCGTGGGCGCCGTCGCTGGCGACTTCAAGTTCGGGGAAGAACGCCATCGCGTCGGTGCCGACCCTGTGGATGTCGCGGTTGTAGACGTGGATGCCGTCCTCCGCGACGGCGATCCGGTAGTTGGGATCGCGGACCTCCGCGGCGGCCTGGGCGATCTCCTCTGCCGTCTGCACGAAGGGTCGCTTGTCGTGAAGCCCCAGCAGTGCCCGGCCGTAGCCCTTGGGCAGGGCTGAATCCGCCTTGGCGGCGTACATGACCCGCCGGGCCGCGTCGTGCTCCTCGACGGTGCGGCGGGTGTGGTTGGACACCTGCACGATCAGCACATTCTGGATCGCCAGTTCCGAGCACATGCCCACGAGGAGCGCGGTGACGCCGAGGGAATCGGCCTCCGTCAGCTCCGTGAGGTTGCCGGTGCCCATCATCATGGCGATGTCGGGCCAGCGGTTGCGGGTGTCGCGATAGCGGGCGATCGAATCCACGAAGCCGTGGTGGATCGGCTCCAGGATCGGATCGGCGAGGAACGGCCGGCCGGCCTCGCGCATCCGCGCGATCGCCCGGTCGAGGGAGGGCAGATCGTCGGGGCGCGTCGGCACGAGCACGGGGACCGCGTCGGTCTCGAAGGCGAGGTCGAGGGTGTCCTCGTTGAGGCTCAGCAGGAAGTCGGCCCCGGCCTCGGCACCCCGGGCCAGTTCGTCGCGCGAGAAGGAATCGACGCTGACCTTGAGCCCGGCGCCCTTCAGGGCGCGCACGGAATCCTCCAGATGCGGAAAAGACGTGTCGGGTAGACCGCCGAGATCGATCACGTCGGCGCCCCTCCGGGCAAGGTCCTGCCCCTTGGCCAGGATCTCGGCGACGCTCATCTTCGAGGCATCGACGATCTCGGAAAAGATCCGGAGGTCGTGGCGGGAAAGATCGATCTTTCGGGCCGAGAGCCCCAGCCAAGCCGGGAGATCGACCACCTCGTCCGGGCCGCGCTCCACAGGCACGCCGAAATGGGCTGCCAAATGCTCCGGATTCGCCCGGCAGCGGCCGGGCAGGATCACGCGCGTCGCGCCCTGGGGCAGCGCGACCCGGCGGCGGATGATCTCCTCGGTCATCAGCGCGGCGACCTTCACGCCGGCATCCGCGATGCTCCAGCGGAATTTGTCCGGCAGCCCAGCCGCGACCTTTTCCAGCCTGGCCCGGGCGAGACGGCCTGTCACGAAGACGATGTGCTCGGGCGCGCTCACGCGGCATCCCTCGGCGCGATGGCGACGCGTCCGGCCGGCCCCCAGATCTCGATCGGGCCGCCGTAACGGGCCGCGAAGGCCGGGAACGCCGCGTCCACGAGCCCGCTCCCTGCGAGGGCGGTGGCGTCCTGCCCCGGCGTTGCATCGATGGATTTCACCAGCACGCAGCGTTTCGCGGCGACCCGCCCGGCGAGCCAGAGGGCGAGACTGTCGGAGGTTACGTCCCAGGTCTCAGGGATGTCGGGATGGCCGTCGCGCAGGGCGCGCGGATTCCAGACACGTGCCGTCGCGGACGCGGTCTCGGTCCAGGGCTCCAGGGTGTGGACGAGGCGCGGCTCGACCCCGCGGAAGATCCCGGCCGCGTCGCTCATGGCATCCAGGGCCCTTCGGTGGGCTTCCGCGTCGGTGAAACCCTCCCGCGCCTGCGCGGCCCGCACGAGGCCCGCGAAGGTGCCCCCACCCGGAACGACGATACAGCGTCCGTGAGCGCCGTCCGCGATCGCGGCCAGCAGCACGCGACGACGGTGGGGGTCCGCCTCCAAGCTGCCTCCGATCTTGATGACGGAGATCACGCGGCGTCCCGCTGATTGGGTCGGAGCGCACGCAGCGCCTCGGCGACCCGCAGCGGGTCGATGCCGTTGCGCCGGTCGAAATCGCGGCAGAGACCACCGCGGAAGCCGAGATAATCCGGCGCGTGTTCCGCCAGCGGCGCGATGTCGATAACGCGGAGTGAACCGGCAAGGCCGCTCATCAGGCCAAGGGCGCGGCAGGCCTGGGTGAAGGCCGCCAGATCGCCGGGCGGCGCCAGATCGGGCAGTCGTGCACCGTGCTTGCCGGCGGTATCGATCATGGCGCCCGCAAACCCCGCTCGGGCCAGGCCTGGGATCAGGGCGGCGGCTGGGCCGTCCTCGACGAACAGGACGGCGATCAGACGGTTCGGAGCTGCCGCCGCAAGATCCGCGAACGCGGCGGGCTCGCGGCGGCGGCCCGCATCAAGACCGGTCTTCACCCAATCGACCCCGGTGGCTGCCATGGCGGCAATCGCCGCGGGCGCCGGATCGGCGACCGCGCTGGTCACCGCTCCGCCGGCGACCCGCGCCACGATCTCGCGCACGTCGCTGCAGGCTAGGGCGCCCAACGCGCCACGCTCAGGATCCTTGGCGTCGATCAGGTCGGCGCCCGCGAGTCGTGCGGCCTCCGCTTCCGCCGGATCGCGGACGCTGACGAGCAGACGGGGCAGGGGGCGGAGCGGGGTGGAAGACGCGTGCACGAATGACTCAGGACGCTGATGGATAGCCTCAGGACTTCCCGGGCAGCGGCTCGGCGAGCAGGCGGTTCTTCACCACCCAGCGCATCGCGTGGGCCCAGGTATCGTCGGTGTCGGCCCGGATCGTGACCTGCCCGCCGCGCACCACCTTGCCAGTGTCGGCCTCGGCGATGGTGACGGTCAGGTTGAAGATCTGACCCGATCCCTTCTCCACATAACCCGTCGCGACGAGGTCCGCACCCAGGCTCTTGCCGATCTCCGCCGCGCAGCCGTTGCATTTGTAGAGCGGCCCCTCCTTGGCCACGGTGTCGGCCTTCGGCGCCGTGTCGATGATCTCCAGCCCGGCCTGATCGTGCAGGGCCTTGCGCAGCTCATCGGTGACGAGCGTCAGCTTCTTGGTGTCGGCCGGTCGCGCCCGCGCGCCATAGGAAGCCCCGGGCTCGAACAGCTCCACCGGAAACACGGCAGCCTTCTCGGCAGCCAGCGCGGCGCCGGGCAGGACGGCCGCGAGGGCGAGGAGACCGCAGGCGGTCGCCGCATGGAGGGACAGGTGACGCATGGGCGGAGCGTTCCTCTCGACGATCCGGCCGCTTCGAGCGGCCTCTCTCGGCCCATAGGTCGGGCGACGGGACACTTTGGCAATGTACTTCCCGGTCGGCCTGATCCACGAGGGGCCTCCGCACGGTCGGTCACGCGATCGTCGCGAACGTGAACGGCGCAGCGACAGGCCGCACTAGAGCGGTCGGGACGGAAACTGATAGAGGCCGTGCCTATGCACAATCCTGCAGCCGAGATACGCGTCCGTTCCCCGGCACAGCGGCAATGGCTTCGGGCCGGCCTCGCCGTGCTGGCCCTGGTGCCGTTCTCGGCCTGGGCGCAGCAGCCGGCGCCCCAGCCCCTCGACACCTCGATCGGCCTGATCTACCGGCCCCAGCCCGCCCCGTCCTCCTACGATGCCGAAGCTGCACCCGAGGATGAGGGGCTGGCTGGCGCCAAGATGGGCATCGCCGACAACAACACCACCGGCCGGTTCACCAAGCAGACCTACACCCTCGACGATATCGCGCTGACGGACGACAAGCCAGATCCGGTCGCCGCCGCCAAGGAGCTGGTGGCGAAGGGCATCCGCTACCTCGTCCTGGCGCTGCCGGCCGATGCCGTGCTGGCGGTATCCGACGCCGTGAAGGATACCGGCACTGTAGTGCTCAATGCCGGCGCCCCGGATGATCGGCTGCGCGGGGCGGAGTGCCGGGCCAACGTGTTCCACATCCTGCCCTCCCGGGCGATGCTCACCGACGCTCTGGCGCAGTACCTGACGGTCATGCGCTGGCGGAAAATCTTCCTGATCGTCGGACCGACCGAGGCCGACAAGGCCTATGCTGACGCAGTGCGCAACTCCGCACGCAAATTCGCCCTCAAGATCACTGCGGAGAAACCCTGGACCTTCGGGCCGTTGGCCAAAGCGCGGGGCGATACTCCGACCCGCGCAGAGGCGATGGTGTTCACCCGGGGGCTCGACTACGACATGGCGATCGTGGCCGACGAGGAGGGCGACTGGGGCGACTACGTTCCCTATCGCACAGTGGATCCCAGGCCCGTCGGCGGCACCCAGGCCCTGACTCCGACCACGTGGTCCCCCGTCCTTGAAACCTGGGGCGCCGCACAGGCGCAGAACCGGTTCCGCCGGCTGGCCGGGCGGCTGATGCGACCGCTCGATTATCAGGTCTGGGCCGCGGTGCGAACGGTCGGCGAGGCGGTGACCGCCAAGAAGACCAACGATCCGGCCGTGATCGCGCCCTATCTCGTCGAGCCTGAGTTCACGCTGCCGGCCTACAAGGGTGTGCCGCTGAGCTTCCGTCCCTGGGACCACCAGCTGCGGCAGGCGATCATCGTGGTCCAGCCGAAAGCGTTGGTCTCGGTGGCCCCCGAGCAGGGCTTCCTGCATCAGCGCACGCCGCTCGACACACTCGGGGTGGATCTCCCCGAAACCACCTGCAAGTTCAAGTGAGCGGAGTACCTGCGGCGTTGACGAGCGGCCGAGACTCTCGCAACACGCGGATATCGCACTACTATCGCCCCGCAAGAACGTTCCCGGATCGAGCACCGTCACGGGACGCCGGGAAGATTTCAGGGAAGGGAAAGGCATGAGCCGCCGCATCGTGGCAGGACTGAGCGTTGTCGCCCTCGGCACGTGGGTTGCCCTATGCGGTCCGGCGGCCGCCTTCACGGCTTACGTCACCAACGAGAAGGGCAATTCGGTCAGCGTCATCGACAGCAACACGATGGCGGTCACCGCCACGTGGAAGGTCGGGCGACGCCCCCGCGGCGTGACCCTGTCCAAGGACGGCAAGGAGCTGTTCGTCTGCGCCAGCGACGACGACCGGATCGACGTGCTCGACACCAGCTCCGGCAAGGTGGTCCGCTCGCTCCGCTCGGGGCCGGACCCGGAGCAGTTCATCCTCGATGCCTCGGGCAACCCGCTGTACGTCGCCAACGAGGACGACAGCCAAGTCACCATCATCGACATCGAGAAGAACAAGGTGCTGGCCGAGGTGCCGGTCGGCGTCGAGCCGGAGGGAATGGGCCTGTCGCCGGACGGCAAGGTCTTGGTCAACACCTCCGAGACGACCAATATGGCCCACTTCATCGACACAAAGACGTTCCAGGTCATCGACAACGTGCTGGTGGATGCGCGCCCGCGCTTCGCCGAGTTCACCGCCGACGGCAAGTTCCTGTGGGTGTCCGCGGAGGTCGGCGGCACGGTGAGCGTGATCGATGTCGCCCAACGCCGGGTGATCAAGAAAATCACCTTCAAGATCCCGAGCGTGAACGACGAGGCGATCCAGCCTGTCGGCATCCGGATCACCAAGGACGGGTCCAAGGCCTTCGTGGCGCTCGGGCCTGCCAATCGCGTCGCGGTGATCGACGCCAAGACCTACACGGTCGAAAAATACCTGCCCGTGGGCCAGCGCGTCTGGCAACTGGCCTTCACGCCGGACCAGAAGCAGCTCTTCACCACGAACGGCACCTCCAACGATGTCTCGGTGATCGATGTGGCCTCCGAAAAGGTGGTCAAAAGCATTCCGGTCGGCCTGCTGCCGTGGGGCGTAGCCATCTCGCCGAACTGATCCGGAGCCGCCGCAATCAAGACCGCCCGATCGGCGGCAGAGGGCAGGAAGCGACACGATGCGGATGTTTCGATGGGCCGTCTTCGCCTGCGCGGGGATGCTCGCAGCTGGTCCGGCCCTTTCGCTGGATCTCACCAAGAAGCGGGAGAACCTGCCCGATCTTGTCCTCGGCGACGATCAGGGCAACGATTTCGTGGTCGAGAACAAGGACATCACGCTGGAATCCGGCAAGGCCTACCGGCTGCGCATCGTCGCCAAGGGACGCCAGGAATACAAATTCTATGCGCCGGAGTTCTTCCGGTACATCTGGTTCAACCAGATCGTGATCGAGCACAAGGAAATCCACGGTGGCGGCCCGCCCGACCACCTGGAGTTCGACGATCCGGGCGAGATCGCGATCGAGTTCGTGGCGATCAAGCCGGGCACCTACACCTGGGCGGCGCATGGACTCGAATCCAAGGGCATGACCGGCACGCTGACGGTGAAGTGATGCGTGCGATCCTACTCGTCTCGACTCTCCTGTGCGCCGGGCCTGCGCTCGCCGACGACGCCTCCGCCTGTTCCGAAGGCATCGCGATGATCCGCGACGCCCTGGCGCTGAACCCGCCTGAATCCGCGTTGCCCAAGCTTCGCAAGGCCCTGCGGGTCGCCGAACGGGAGCAGAAGGAGGGTGAGTACGACGAGTGCCTCGATGCCGTCGCCGACGCTTGGAAGGTGCTGGGCCGATGAGCGCCGATGCCGCCCTGCGCGTCGAGCATGTCGGCCATCGCTTCGGCGCCCGGGCGGCCCTCGACGATGTGTCGCTCGAGGTTGGGCGCGGGCGCTTCGCGGCCCTGCTCGGGCCGAACGGCGCCGGCAAGACCACGCTGTTTTCGGTGATCACCCGCCTCTACAACAACCAGACCGGGCGGGTCTCGATCTTCGGTCACGCGCTCGATCGCGAGCCCTCTCGGGCGCTCGCCCGGCTCGGTGTGGTGTTCCAGGCGCGCACCCTCGATACAGACCTCACCGTCGAGCAGAACCTTCTCTACCACGCCAGCCTGCACGGCATCGCCCGCGGCGCCGGGAAGGAACGCGTCGGCCTCCTCCTCGACCGCGTGGGGCTCTCCGACCGGCGCCACGACAAGGTCCGGACGCTCTCGGGCGGCCAGTCGCGCCGCATCGAAATCGCCCGTTCGCTGATACATCGTCCGGACCTGCTCCTCCTCGACGAGCCCACGGTGGGCCTCGATCTCGAATCGCGCGCCGATATCGTCGCGATCGTCCGGGCGCTGGTGCGCGAGGAGGGCCTGTCGGTCCTCTGGGCGACCCACATCTTCGAGGAGATTTCGCCCGAGGACGACGCGATCGTGCTCCATCGCGGCCGGATTGTTGCCTGGGGCCGGGCCGGCGATATCGGCGCGCCCGGGGAGGCGCTCGCCGACGCGTTCCGGCGCATCGTGGCGGAGCCGGGGAGGGCGGCGGCATGACCGGGCGGACAAGCGGCGATTCGCAGGATCGGAGGCAGCATCCATGACGGCGCCGACGCATGTCTCCACCCCCGTCACGACGGTGCCGGCCCGCACCGCCCCAGTCCGGATCGGCCGGCTCGACACGGTCGGCTACCTGATCTGCCTCGGCGGCATCGTCCGTCGGGAGCTCCTGCGCTTTTTCAATCAGAAGGAGCGGTTCTTCTCGGCCCTGGTCCGGCCCCTCGTGTGGCTGTTCATCTTCGCGGCGGGCTTTCGCAATACGCTCGGTGTCTCGATCGAGCCGCCCTACCAGACCTACGTGCTCTACGAGGTCTACGTGGTGCCCGGCCTCGCCGTGATGATCCAGCTGTTCAACGGCATGCAATCGTCGCTCTCGATGGTCTACGACCGCGAGGTCGGCTCGATGAAGGTCCTGCTGACCTCGCCCTATCCGCGCTGGCTGCTGTTACTGGCCAAGCTGATCGCCGGCGTCGCGGTCTCGGTCGTGCAGGCCTACGCGTTCCTGGCGGTCGCCTATTTCTGGGAGACCGACATCCCGCCGCTGGGCTACCTCACGGCTCTCCCGGCCTTCCTCGCGTCGGGGCTGATGCTCGGTGCGATCGGCCTGTTCCTGTCCTCGCTGGTGCGCCAGCTCGAGAACTTCGCCAGCGTGATGAACTTCGTGATCTTCCCGATGTTCTTCGCCTCCTCGGCCCTCTACCCGCTGTGGCGGATAAGGGAATCGTCCGAGACCCTCTACTGGATCTGCGAGCTCAACCCGTTCAGCCACGCGGTCCAGCTCGTCCGCTATGCCCTCTACGTCCAGTTCGAGCCCGTGGCCTGCGCCGTGGTGGTGGGCGTCACCCTCGCTTTTTTCGGCATGGCGGTGATCGCCTATGATCCCGGCCGCGGCATCATGGCCCGGCGCGGCGGCCCGGCCGGCGAGACCCCCTGATGGAGCCCGTTTCGATGAACCGTATCGCCCGCCGCTTCCTCGGCTCCACCCTCGGCCTGATCCTGCTGGCCGGCCCGGCCATGGCGCAGCCCAAGGCCGATCCGGACTGGCCCTGCGTGCAGCGCAAAGTCGCGACCCTCAGCCCGGGCCAGTTCTGGACCGGGCCGGACATCGCGGCAGCGGGCGACTGGGGCAGCGACAACGATGCGGCCGTGCTCGCCCAGAAGATCGCCTCCCGGCGCACCGACCTATCGCAGGTCGGACCGCTCCTCGATGACTTTTCCAGCAAGTTCGGCAGCGACAAGGACGCTAAGGACAAGGCCCTGACCCGGGTTTATGCGGGCGTCTTCGAGGTGATCAACGGCGAGCGCGACAAGGTCGTGGGCGGCATTGCCCGCTATTCGCAGGGCCAGCGCCGGATGGCGGAGCGGATCCGCGACGAGGCCGACAAGATCAGCCAGACCAAGGACGCGCCGAGCGCGACCGACGCCACAGAACTCCCGAAGGACCAGTCAGAACTCGAAACGAAGTTCGCCTGGGACCGCCGCATCTTCCAGGAGCGCAGCCAGTCGCTGACCTATGTCTGCGAAGTGCCGCAGCTTCTCGAGCAGCGGCTGGGTGAGATCGCGCGGATGATCCAGGCGAAGCTCTGACAGATCTGCATCGTTCACCCTCGAATGACGGGCGCCTCAGCGGTCATCTGACCGCGCCGGGCGCCCGCCTGCGTTTCGGATCGCCCGCATGCGGCCTCCTGTCTCGGGAACGGGCCTGTGCGCCCGGCGTCTCCTCGGAGAGTCGTTCCGGCGCGCCCATTGGGGTCGTGCGCCGGACGCACCATGCCGTCAGGAGATCCAACCCGATGATGTTCCGTCTTGCCGCCGCAGCCCTGGCCATCGCCGCAGCAACGCCCGCCCTCGCGACACCGTGCGCCGACGAAGTCAGCACCCTGCAGCGGCGGCTCGACAGCGCCGGCGCGGCCATGGTGACGGGCAAGACACCGCCCGGCGGCGTGACCTCGTCGGATTCCCCGAAGGCCCTCGACAAGCCCCCGGCACTGACCAAGGGCGATGCCAGCGTGAAGCCGACGGCCGCGGGCGTGGAGGAAGCCAAGAAGCTCGTCGCGAAGGCCGGCGAGCAGGATAAGGCCGGCGACGCCCAGGGCTGCCGCGACACGATCATGAAGGCCAAGGAGAAGGCCGGCGCGCTGCCGTAGGGCGCAACACGCGGCCCCGACCAGCTTCTGGTCGGGGCCGCGTCGCCGAGGTCAGTACGCGTTCTCGGTCTTCAGCAGCGCGAACGGCGTCGTCGCCAGGATCTGGAGATCGAGGAGAACCGACCAGTTCTCAATGTAGTAGAGGTCGTGCTCGACGCGTCGCTGCAATTTCTCGGATGTATCGGTCTCGCCGCGCCAGCCGTTGATCTGCGCCCAGCCGGTGATGCCGGGTTTCACCTTGTGACGGGCGAAATAACCGTCGACCACTTGATCGTAGAGGGTATTGGCGGCTTTGGCCTGAAGGGCGTGGGGCCGCGGGCCGACGAGCGACAGGTCGCCCTTCAGAACGTTGAACAGCTGCGGTAGCTCATCGAGCGACGTCTTACGGATGAACCGGCCGACCGGGGTCACCCGCGGATCGCCGCGGGTGACCATCCTGGCCGCCCCTGCGTCGCATTGATCGACATACATCGAGCGGAACTTGAACACCTCGATCAGCTCGTTGTTGAAGCCATGCCGCTTCTGCCGGAACAGCACTGGCCCGCGGGACGTCAGCCGGACGGCGAGCGCCACGCCGAGCATGATCGGCGACAGGGCCAGCAGCATCAGCAGCCCGACGCAGCGGTCGAACAGCGCCTTCACGACGACATCCCAGTCGGCGATCGGCTTGTCGAACACGTCGAGCACCGGAACGGATCCGAGATAGGAATAGCTGCGTGGCCGCAGGCGCAGCTTGGCCGCGTGTGCCGAGAGCCGAATATCGATCGGCAGGACCCACAGCTTGGCCAGCATCTGCAGGATGCGGCCTTCGGCGGTGATGGGAATGGTGAAGACGATCAGGTCGAGCCGTGCGCTCCGGGCATAGGCCACGAGGTCGTCGACATTCCCGAGCTTTGGGTGCCCCGCCACCACGTCCGAGGAACGGTCGGTGTTGCGGTCATCGAAAACGCCGACGATGCGGATCCCGCTATCGCTCTGCGTCTCGAGGGCGGCAATCAGCTCTTCGGCCGGTTTGCCGCCGCCGACGATCGCGGTGCGCCGATCGAATCGGCCGGCCCGCGTCTGCGCATCGATGACCCGGTACAGGACGAACCGCCCGAGAAGGAGCACGGTGAGCCCTGAGCCATAGAACGTCGCCAGCCACAGCCGCGAATAGTGATCGGCGACCTTCGCCAGGACCAGCCCGGCGGCAACCATCAGGAAGGTGAGCGACCAGGCGGCGATCAGTCGGAGCGCGGTCTTGGAGAAGGCGCGAAACGCGGCGATGCGGTAACAGCCCGCCGTCTGGGTCAGGGCCACCGTGATCAACGCGATCATCCCGATCGCACCGGCATAGGTCAGGCCGAACGGAACGCGTCCGCGCAGCATGAGAAGGTGCAGGAGCGCGCCGAGGCCGAAGATCAGGATGCACTCCGCCCCCCGGACCAGCCCCGCCACCACAACCGGGGAGATCGCCGGCGCGCCCGGCAGGGCGGTCTCGGCCAGCGGTACCGCGCGGTCGGCCTGGGGGGCGGATTGCGAATCGAGAGGACTGGCGGCTTCCAACAGATCGCGGATATCGAACGCACTCATCGAACGGCCCTCTTCCACACCCGCCGGCGGTTTCCGCAATTACAGCTTGGCATGAAGCATTGTCGGAAGACTTAAGGGCGAACCGCCCGCGACGATCTTGATCGTTGCGGGCGGGCTGCTAGCCATCGTGTTTCGGCGGCTTGTCTCAGGCGGTCCGAGCGCCCGCGATCTCCGGCACCTTGACGGTACGGCGGTCGCCGCGGGCCTGGAACGCGGCCGCATAGCCCGAGATCACTTCGCTGCCCATGCGCTCCAGGGAGAACCGCTCATGGACCGAAGCGCTGAGCGCGCGCACCCGGGCCGCGAGCACCTCGGGCGCCTCATCGAGGATTGTTCGGATACCGGAGGCGAGGGCGGAAGAATCGCGTGCGGGGATGAGATCGCCCGCTGCCTCCCCGAAGATCTCGGGGATGCCCCCAACCCGGGTCGAAACCAGCGGCTGCTGCGCGGCCGCAGCCTCGAGGACCACGTAGGGCAGCGATTCAGCGAGGGAGGGAACCACCAGGATCCGGCCGCGCGCCAGGACGGACCGGATCGCCTGCGGCGGCTCGAAGGAGACTGCGCCGCCGAGTCCGAGGCGGTCGACGTTCTCGCGCAGGATCTCGGCATCCGGCCCGGATCCGACCATCAGCAATCGCAACGACCGGCCCTCCGCGCGAAGCTGGACGAGGGCTTCGAGCAGGTACGGCAGGCCCTTGGCCTCCCGCAACTCGCCGACATAGAGCAGATCGAAGGGATCCTCGACGCGTTCGAGCGGTGCAAATTCCGCGTCGGCGAGTCCGTTGTGGACGATGCGCGTCACCCGTGCGGGTCCGCCCACGAAGCTTCGGTGCCGCCCGGCGACATACTCACTCTCGAACAGGAAGGCGTCCGTCCGGCGGGCGAGGATCGCCTCGGCTCCCATGTAGAGGCGGTGCAGCGCGCTGCCGGGCCGATAATTGTAGCTGCCGCCATGCGGGGTGTAGCTTCGGATCGCCGCGCTGCTCCGGGCGAGCCGGGCGTAAGCGCCACCCTTGGCGCCGTGGCCGTGGAGGACATTGGCCTCGACCATGGCCGCCCGCCGGGCAACCGCCTTCAGGCAGGTACAGTCCGACCGGTCCGGATTGCGCTGCATCGGGATCCGGACGAGACCGAGTTCGAGGCAGGGCAGAAGATCAGCAAGAGCCCGTTCGCCACGCTCGCCGCCCGTCGTCGAGTCGCAGACGATGCCGACCGCGTGACCCGCGGCAGCCTGGAGCCGGGCCAGATCCATCACATGCCGGAAGAGTCCCCCAACCGGGGCCCGGAAGACATGCAGGATCCGGTAACGCTCTGGGGTTCGAGCCTCGTTCGACTTGGCGACCACGGTATCGCTCCCGGTAGAAACTGTCCCGGGTTTTATGGTGCGCCAGTGGTCGAGCGTGTCTTAAACGTAGAGACCTGGGAGAAGGCTTTTCCTCAAGACGGTAACCGGAGTTTTACTGCCTCGAAAACAAGTCACGTCAAAGGTAGCCCGTTCAGGCTGGCCCAGATGGTTCCGTAGTGGCAGGCGGTGGCGGCCAGCACGAAGCCGTGCCAGATCGCGTTCTGGAACGGCAGGGTGCGCCAGACGTGGAAGACCACACCAATCGAGTAGAGTGCGCCGCCGATCGCCAGCAACCACAGGGCGGTCGGCTGAAGGCTCGCGATCACCGACTCGTAGGCGAACAGGCCGCTCCAGCCGAGCAGCAGGTAAAGACCGATGGAGAGACGGTCGAACCGCCCGGGCAGCAGGAGCTTGACGGCGATCCCGATCAGCGCGACTGCCCAGATCAGCGCCAGCAGCAAATACGCCCGCGCTCCGGACCCAACGAGGGCGACGAGCGGCGTGTAGGTGCCGGCGATCATCAGGTAGATCAGAGCGTGGTCGGCCCGGCGCAGCAACCACTTGCGTGGGCTGACCGGGTAGAGATTGTACAGGGCCGAAACGCCGAGCATCAGCACCAGGGCGGTCGCGTACACGACGACGGCGACGCGCTCGCCCAGACCCAGATGCGCGGTGACCGCCGTCGCTACCAGCGCCACGGCACCGGCCAGTCCCAGGACAACCCCGAGCCCATGGATCACGCCGTCCGCCATGATCTCGCGGGGCGTGTAATGCCACGTCAACGACAGCGGGCGACCATCCTCCGCGAGAGACATCATGAAGCCTCCTGCAACGCGTGCAGCTTAAAGCTTGAGAAGACTTGATCGTTCCCTGTGCAGAGTGCTGAGCTGGAGTTATCCCAAGGATTCCCCAGGACCGTTATAGCTCTCGTGCGGTGCGGCAGCCTTGCCGCACCGCAGGGAAGTCTAGGCAGACTTGGGCTGGCGGGTCACCATTCGGCCGGCTCTGGCCGTTGGTCGGGCGCAGAGCCGGTGGCCACGGTGGCGGATCCCGACTAGGCGCTGCGCCCGGCGAGGCCTTCGAAGCCGATCGGCAAGCCCGCGCGCGCGGGTCGCGGTTGCCCGATCGCCTCTCCGACGCCGCGGCTGAGCCGGGCGTGGACCGTCGCCATTGTCAGAACCGCCATCGCCAAGACCTGATGGGCCAGCGCCGCCCAGAGTGGGATGGCGAGCAGCAGCGTCGCGATCCCGAGCGCCGCCTGGGCCAGCGCCAGGACGGCCACCCCCGCCGCGCGTCCCGCAGCACCGGCTGGCCCGGTCAGTCTGGCATCGACGGCGTGCAGGATTGCCACGAGGATCACGAGATACGCGGTCATCCGGTGGTCGAACTGAACCAGGGCGTGATTGTCCACGAAGTTCTCGATCCAGGGGCGGATCGCGAACAGGGTATCGGCGGTGGGGACCAGTGCTCCATCCATCGTGGGCCACGTGTTGTAGACCAGACCCGCATGCGAGCCCGCGACGAGCCCACCGAGGAAAATCTGCACGAGAACGAGCACCGGCAGCAAAGCTGCGGTCGCGCGCAGGCGGGTCGGAGCCGGCTCCAGCGCGCGACCACGCTCGCCCGCCGCCAGCCAGATCAGTCCCGCCAGGATCAGGCTCGCGGTTGTGAGATGCAGCGCGAGCTTGAGCGGGGCGACCGCGGTCATGCCGGGCTGAAGGCCCGAGGCCACCATAATCCAACCGATGGCGCCCTGCAGGCCGCCCAGCACGCCGAGGCCGAGGAGGCCAAGCCCGAGCTTACGGCTGATCCGTCCCTGCCACCAGAACACGGCCAGCGGGAGGAAGAACACGAGGCCGATCAGCCGGCCGAGCAGGCGGTGTCCCCATTCCCAGCCGTACAGGGTCTTGAAGGCCGACAGGCCCATCCCCTGGTTCAGGATGTTGTACTGGGGCGTATCCTTGTACTTGGCGAATTCCGCAGCCCAATCGGATTCGGAAAGGGGTGGGACGATGCCGGTGACGGGTCGCCACTCGGTGATGGAGAGGCCGGAACCCGTGAGCCGGGTCGCACCGCCGACCGCCACCATGGCGACCACCAGGGCGGCAACTACGTAAAGCCATGCCCGCACCGCGCCGGAACGCGGCTCGCCCGCACCTCTCGTCAGCATACGCCGTCCCTCTGCCCAGGACCGGGATGCGCCGATCCCCGCGCCGAGTTAGGATATACGCGGCCCCGCAGCAACGTCGGCGGCGCCGCAGCCCGCGGCAGGCTGCGCGTTGCCAAGCGCGAGACCGGGCGATAGCCCTCGTGCAGAGGATCATCGCAGAACCAGCACGAGACGTCATGCGCCGCCGCACCCGAACCCTGATCGGCACCCTGGCGATCCTGGCCTTCGTCTGCCTCTACGGCCCGCTGGCGATGTCCCTGGCGGACAGTCGCATCTCGGAGACGCCGGCCGCCGTGCAGGCCGTACTCTACTCGATCCTGGGGATCGCCTGGATTTTCCCGCTGATGCCGCTGATCCGCTGGATGGAACGGCCGGATCGCTGAAGCGACCCCTCGATTTCGCCGCACTCCGGGATCAGAAGCGGCCCGTCCGCTCCCAAGATAGCTGCGTCGTGCTTCGTTCCTCCATGCGCCTCACGTCCCTGGCAGCCCTCGCCGTGCTGCTCGCCCCCCTGCCGGCCCTGGCTCAAGGGACCCCGCGGTCGATCGGCGAATGCGAGCGGCTGAAGAACGATCTGGCCTACAATCAGTGCTTGGCGATGTTCGGCCCCGCGGCCAAAAACGTGGCGGGCGGCTTCGCCTCCGCCGACAGCGCACCGACGCCCGCGGCCGCCATGGCGGAGGCTATCCCGCAGGTCGAGGAGGCGGCAGAACCCGCCTCAAGCGGCCGTCGGCGCTATCGCGGGCATCGCGGGCGGCAATACGCCTCGTTCTCGACCGGCTATCGCCACCGGCGGCGGCGTTAGCACCCGTCACGCCACGTTGAGGCGGCGGCCGCGGTTCCAGGCCAGGAACGGCACACCGGAGAGCAGGCCGGCCAGGGCAGCCCGCGATTGATGGCAGCCGTTGACCGAGACCCGGGGCAGGGCATGGAGATGGCCGGCATGGCCGGCGAAGAGGTGGCCGGGTCGGGTCGTCACGCCGCTCGCAAAGCCCAGGCTGCGGGCCAGTTCGAATTCCCGTGGCCCCGCCGAGCCCGGATCGCCAACCGGATAGGACAGGTGCCGTACAGAACGATCGAGGGCCGCCTCGATCCGGGCCCGACCCTCGGCGATCTCCCGGGCGGCGAACGCCTCGGGATGTTTCGCCAGCATCGGGTGGCTCACCGTGTGAGCCCCGATGGTGACGGCGGGATCCCCCGCAAGCTCGCGCAGCTCCGACCATGAGAGGCACAGTTCGGAGGCGATCCGCCCGGGCGCAAATCCGGCCTGACGACAAAGTCCTGCGATCCGCGCCAGGAGCTCTGGCTCGGTCCCGCCACGCAGGTCGCGATAAAGGGCATCGAAGGCAATCGCCTTCTCCCCTGGGCTGCGCGTCGGCAGATCGACGGTGCGTGCGCCGATCTCGATCCGGACCCGGTCGAGCCGCGCGATGGCGCGTTCCAGTTCGAGCCACCACAACCGGCCGGTCTGGTCCGCGAAGGCGCTGGTAACGAACAGCGTCCAGGGGACGCCGTGTCGGGCGAGGACCGGGCGGGCATGCGCGACGTTGTCCCGATAGCCGTCATCGAAGGTCAGGACTGCGAAGGGCGGGCCGTAATCGGGTTCGGCCAAGCGCTCCGGCACGGCGTCGAGGCCAATGACCTCGAAGCCCCGGGCATCCAGTTCGCGCAAAGTGAGATCGAGAAAGTCCGGCGTGATCGACAACAGACGGTTCGGCGCGAAGGCTGGCGGCGGATCCGGGCTGACGTGATGAAAGGTGAGGATCACACCGAGACCGCGGGAGGCCGGGGTCAGCCAACGATCCGCCCCGAGGGCCTGGATCGCGCGGAACCCGGTCGCGAAGACCCGATGCTTGGTGCGCGACGACAGCATGGCCCCTGACCGATCAGGCCGTTCGGCCCACGGACGACACCCTGCGTGCGCCGCGGTAAACAAAGTCGAAAGATGGACGGATGGTCAGTATGCGCGCAACCATTGATTAGCCAAGCGGCAGGTTTTAGCGCCCAAATCACACGTGACGTGTTCGCTTTGATGTTGAACCCCACCGCTTGTTCAGTGGCCGAGGATGAAAGTCGACACGTGAGGGACGACCGTGCGCGGTCCAGCAGGGGTCAGGGACAATGGCGGTCGGCCTTCAGGCGACGGGTACGGACAGGATCCATGCTCCGGCGGGCGGATCGCTCGCGGCGGACCTCATCGGCGATCCGGCGGCCGCCGAAGCCGTCTGGCGCCGGATGGAGTCCGATTCCGGGAACCTTCAGACGCCCTACCAGCGATACGACTGGACGATGGCTTTCCTCCAGGCGCGCGGGCTGATGAGCGACGCGCGGATCCTCGTCCTGCGGGACGGCGAGGGCCGCGCCCGGATCCTGCTGCCGCTCGTCCTGGAGCGGCGTCTGGGCCTGTGCATCGCCCGGACGGTGGGCGGCACCCACGCGAATTATCATCTCCCCCTGTTCGCGGGTCGCGACGCGGCGGCGATGGATGCGGGTGACGTTATCGCGGCGCTGATCCGGGCCGGACGTTTGGCCGGCATCGACGTCTACGCGCTGCACCATCAGCCTCGGTCGTGGGACGGCGCGGCCAACCCGTTCGCGGCATCCGGCGAGCCCGAGGCCAGCAACGGCTACGGGCTGACCCTCGAAACGGACCCTGAAGCCACGTTGCGTCGGGTCTTCAGCGCCGATGCGCGGAAGAAGCTGCGCTCGAAGGAGAAGCGCCTGATCGAGGCGCAGGGGCCGGTGGCCTATCGGCGCGCTGAAACGGGCGACGACGTCGCTCATTTCCTCGCCGCCTTCTACGCGCACAAGGCCAACCGGTTCGCCGCGATGGGCGTCGCCGATCCCTACGCCGATCCATCGATCCGCGCCTTCCTCACGGCGGCCGCGTCCGGTCCGGACCCGGCGGTGGAGATCCATGCGCTCTACATCGTGGAAAGCGGACGGGTGCTGGCAACCTTCGGCGGCGCGGTCACCGGGCGCCGGTACAGCGGGATGATGACCGCCTTCGATCCGGATCCCGAGATCGCCCGCTACAGCCCCGGGGATCTGCTCCTGCAGCACTTGGTGCGCGAGCAGGCGGCGCGGGGACGGCTCGGCTTCGATCTCGGTGTCGGCGAGGCGCGCTACAAGGCCAGCATCTGCAACGAGATCATCGAGTTGGTCGAGGCCGTCATCCCGGTATCGCTGGCGGGGCGTACCTATGGTGCGCTTCGGCAGGGGGTTGTGCGCGCCAAGCGCAGTATCAAGCGCGACCCGCGCCTGTACACTGCCTTTCAGCGCCTGAGGAAGCTGCGCCGGGGCTGAAGGCCATCCCCGATCGTTGCAACACGATCGGGTGACGGCTCTCACATTCACGCGGCGTTGAGGCGAAGCTCGGCATCGCTCGCATCGCCGGCCGCCGGCCGATCCTGCGCGACGAGGATCTGGCCGGCCCCCGCCTCCTGGGCCGCGGCGTAGAGGTCGGCCAGCGCCGGATCGTCCGCCGAAGCGTTCGAGGCGATCACCACCGTATCCATGAAGCCGCCGACGAGGTCGATGAGACCGTGGGCGTCCGGAGGGGCCTGGAGGCAGCAGACGACCCAATCATACGCCTCCGCCATCGCCTCGAAGGTCAGGGTCAAGGCATCCGGCTCGTCGAACAACACGGATGTTGCGTGCCGCCCGGCTTCGATCCTGTGCAGTCCGCTGACCCGATCCGCCTGAATCACGTCGAGGAAGGCTGCGTCGCCAGCGATCAGATCGGTGAAGCCGAGCTTGCCGTCGATATGCCCGGCACCCAGCGCGACGTCGACGAGCGTGCCGGAAGCGCCGAGGGCCCGCGTCAGGGCGTCGGACAGGCCTGCGACGCCGTTCGCCCGGCCAGTCTCCAGAACCAGGATGCGGCGGCCGGTGGGGGCATCGGCGGCGCGCGGCGCGGAAGCGATCCGAGCGATCAGCGGGGCGAGGTGGAACGCTTCCGCGGCGGAAGCCGGAACCTCCTCCGCCAACGTGGCCGGAGGATCGGACGCCTTGGTCCAATCGGCCGGCGGCATGGCCTCCGGGAAGGCGAAGAGCGGCCGTTCGAGGATCGGCTCGCGCCGCTGACGATCCTCCGCTGGTTCGAAGGCATTGTCCCGATTGGCCGCGTTCCTTGCGGCATCCGCCAGCAGGGCACGGGCAATGACGGCGCCGGCCGAGAGCATCAGCGTGATCAGAGTGGCGAACGCGATGATCGGCAGCTTCTTCGGGAAGGACGGTACCTCCGGCGTGACCGCCCGGGAGACGATACGGGCATCGGCCGGGGTTGCGGCTTCGCCGTCGCGAGCCGCCGCCTCGCGGTAGCGCGACAGATAGGATTCGAGCTGCTCGCGCTGCGCCTTGGCCTCGCGCTCCAGCGCACGCAGCTGGATCTCGCTGGAATTGCCGCGGACGACGACGTCCTGCTGCCCATCCACCGCCGCCTGGAGGCTGTCGACCCGAGCGTCGGCGATCTTGGAATCGTTGTCCATCGTGCGGACGATCCGCTCGGCGGAGGCCTTGATCTGAGCGTCGAGATCCTCAAGCTGGGCCTTGAGCTCCTTGATGCGCGGGTGTGCCGGCAGCAGGGTCCGTGATTCGAGAGCCAGCTGCGCCCGCACCGCGATGCGGTTTTCCACGATGCGCCGGATGACCTCGTTGTTGGCGACATCCGGGATCTCGAAGGCGCGCCCGTCCTTGATCAGGTCCTTGATGGCCTTCACTTTGCCGGTGAGGTCCGCCTTCAGGATCCGGGCCGCGGAAAGCTGGCTCGAAAGCTCACCGAGTTGCTGCGCGTTGAGCGGCCGACCTGTCGTGCTGCCGACGAGGCCGTTCTTCGCGCGGAACGCCTCGACCTTTGCCTCGGCCTCCGCCACCCGCTTGCGCAGCCCGTCAATATTGCCGCCGAGCCAAGTGGAGGCGTAGCGGGCGGTGTCGACCTTGTCGGCTTCGAGCGACGAGATGTAGAGCTTCGCGATGGTGTTGGCGGCTTCGGCGGCAAGCGCCGCATCCTTGGCGCGGAACTCGATGGTCAGGATGCGCGACTTACCGGCCGGATAGACCAGCAGGTGCTCGAAATAGGCGTCGAGCACTCGATCTTCAGCCGGGCGATCCAGAGGATTGGCGCCGAGGCCAAGCATCATCAGCACGCGCTGTACGGGACCGATGCTGCCGGCGCCGGGATCGAATTCCGGGTTGCCGACGAGCTTGAGGCGGCGGATCGCCTCCCGGGCGAGATCTCGCGACATCACGACCTGGACTTGACTCGCGACAGCCTGCTCGTCGATCGGCGCGAGCTGATCGCCACGCTCCTGCGCGGTGCGGGCGAAGGCGGGATCCCGGCTTTCGAGAAGGATCTTCGACTCACCGGTGTAGCGTGGGCTCACGACGTTGACGAAGACGGTAGCGCCCAGGGCGACGACCAGCGTCGGTCCGACGATCCAACCGAGCGATCGGCGCAGAATGCGCGGCACTTGCCCGAGGCCGAGACCGAGACCGTCCTCCGCACCGGACGGCGAGACCGGTGAGGCTTCGATCGAGCGTTGACGAATACGAGACATGCGGACGCTCTGGGCGCGGGGGCAGACCGGCAGCACGTTGAGCCGCCCGTCCGCTATTTGCGGATATTAAGGTTGCTCAAGAGTTAAAGCCGCCGCACCCACAGCAAGACGCTGGGCGATCGCGATGATCAGACTTCGTTAACCTTAACAGCCTAAACCTTTGGGCAACCGCATCCATGACGGCGATGGTGATGAACCGGCGCGCTCTCCTCCTCTCCCTCGGCACGACTCTGGCGCTTGGCGGATGCCTGCGTCCGACCTTCCGGACCGATCAGCTCGATGCCACCGGCACCGGGTCGATCGCCGCGCGCTACACTCTGGCGGCGGGCGACAAGCTCCGGGTGATCGTCTTCGGCCAGGACAACCTGTCGAATATTTACGCTGTCGATGGGGCAGGGCGGATCGCGATGCCGTTGATCGGCGTCGTCCAAGTCGGTGGACAGACCACCGGCCAGGCGGCGCGCTCCATCGAAGCCAAGCTCGCCTCGGGCTTCGTGCGCGAACCGCACGTCACGGTGGAGGTCGATTCCTATCGGCCGTTCTATATTCTGGGTGAGGTCACGACGTCAGGCCAATACCCATTCGTCAACGGCATGACGGTCGAGACTGCCGTGGCGATCGCCGCGGGCTTCGGCCCCCGCGCGGCCCGCGATTATGCCGTCCTTACCCGCGATACGGGTGGCGGCAAGCTGATCTCGGGTATCGTGCCGATGACCTACTCGGTCCGGCCCGGCGACACGATCGTGGTCAAGGAACGCTTCTTCTGAGGGGGTCGGTCACTGTCACAGGTGTGCGGCGCCCGGACTGGCGTCAGCGCGCGTCGGTAGCTGATCCTCCAACCCGCCACGGATTGATGATGCGCATGGCGGTCTTCTGCGCGGGGATCGGCGTGGCGACCGCCGGAACCGGGGTGTTGGCCCGAGCCATCATGCGGCGCGCTTCCTGGGCAGGCATCGCGCCGACGGGCGTGAACAGCCCCGCCAGAACCTTGCGCGTTCCTCTACTGACGAACCGCGAAGCCTGCGCCGGCTCGAAATCCCGCACGGTGTGACGTTTATCCGGATTGCCGGTGAAGACCCGGGCGCCCGTGTTCAGCACGACGATGTCGCCGGGCTGCAGGGTCTCGTCCTTGAGAAACGCCGCCGTCGCACCGGCCTTCATATCGATCGAGATCTGACGCGGCGAAATATCCGCTTCCTTCACGCGGATCTTAACCGGCAAGGCAGCGTAGCGCGTCTGAAAACGCCGCCGGGCCGCGCCAAGCCGCGGTACCGCCCGGTTCGCCGCCGAGGGTGCATAGGAGGGCGTCGAGGACGGCACCGGCTGAGCCGACTGCGGCGTCGGGCGCGCTCCGAACAGCATCTCGAGGAAACCCATCTCGGCCGCGTCGGCACGGGTTCCGCTCCCGGCGACCAGTCCCCCGGTCGCAACGACCGCCAGCATCCAGCCCATGCGAAGCGTCATAGCGTCCTCCGGAACCATACTCGACGTGAGCATCCGTCCCTCAACCGCAAGCTGTGCGATTGGGTTCCAGTCAAGTTGCTCTACGCAGAATCACTTCGCGATGTTGGGGATGTTCGGTATTCGACGGATCAAAAGGCTATTGGTCGAGCGAATCGGTTCCGCCGGATCCGGCAAGACGTCGCTCAGGCTGGCGCCGATTGCTCGCCCTCGCCGATACAGTCGAGGGCGCGCTCCACCGCACTGACCGCATCCAGAAGATGCTGGACCGTGCGTTCGACCTCACGAGCCGGACGCCCCATGGCGGCGGCGCGCGCACTCACATCCTCCAGCCGCTCGAGCAGCTCAAGAAGGTCGCCCGCCACGGTGACGACCTCACAGCGGGCGAGGCGCGCGACGGTCGCGCGGGGACGGAAGGGCAAGACATTGCTCATCGCCGAACGTTGTCGCCCGAAACACCCTGGATTCGCCAGTGGGTCCCGGCCCCTATCCGCCGCAAACGAGCGGCGTGGTGGATTTTTCGTGGCCGCCGCGCATCGGAGGCCGCAGAACCGATTCACGGTTGGCGCTCGCCCTTGACGGGGTGTTCCCGGCCCTGACGATGGCGACACGACCCTTTCGTCGATGAACGCCGAACCCGCCAGGACCCCTCATGCGTCTCTTTCTTCTGGCCTTCTCCGCGCTGACGGTCGGCGGCCTGTGTGCCTGCGCCAGCAACGGGTCGGACTCCCGCAGCGGCCTCGCCGAGAGCTTCAACCTCGACAATTACCGCGCTTCAAGCAACACCAACGGCACGCAGACCCGGCGGGACGTCAACCGGGCCTACACGCAGCCCACGCTGCCGACGATCGGCAACCGCGGTATGTAAACGGGCGCTGCGCGCGGATGCGCTCAGCGCTTCGCCAGCGCGTCCGCGAAGGTGGTGATCCGGTTCCGGGCATAGACCGGCAGGCCGGCACTGATCGACGTGCCGGTGTTGAAGCTCGAATTGCCCATCAGCACCTGTGCGGGCAGCAGGTTCTTGAGCACCGGCACCCGGGCATATTCGGCCTTCCGGTCGAGCACGTCGCCCTTGATGGCGAGGGCCATGTAGGTGGTGACGACCGTCTTGCCCGGGTCGTTCGGCATCGGCTGGAACACCGCCAGGAACTTACCGAAGCGTAGGATCTGGTTGACCCAGAAGATCGTCTGTTCCAGCCCGCCGGTGACCGGCGTGTCGATCTTGGTCAGAGCCCGGAGCGGCCCGTCCTGATCGGGCCCGAGCGCCCGGAGCTCACTCTGGAACGAGACATACTCGGCGATCTTCTTGGCCGAGCCCTCTTCGAGCTTGTTGGCGAGCTTCACACCGAGCGGCAGCTTGCCCTCAAGATCGTAGCGCGACTCGATGCAGGCCCCAGCACCCTCGCACCAGGGGCGGTCCGGCCGCTTGGCGAAGGCGGCGGCCGGATCCTTGTTGGGCGTGACATCGGCAACCGAGACGGCGCGGTGCTTGATCGCCGGATCCATCTTCTGAACGAAGGCGAGGTTCGCGTAGGACGCGATGTCGATCGACTCCGGTGGGCGGGGCACGACGAAACGCCCCTCGGCCACGTAGACCTTGAGGGTCTCATGCCGCGGCTTGGTCACCCCGTTCACCGTGACGGTGTAGTCGGGCTCCTTGTAGCCCGGGTAGGGGGCGAGCACCGCCGCCTCCGCGGGCCGCACCTTCTGCCAATCGAGATACGGGATCAGCCCGTTCTCCGGCGCCGTGGGCTTGTCGCGGTGATCGGTGAACAGGATCTGGCCCGGCTTGATGGTCGCCGGATCGACGGCTGCGACCGCGGGCACCTCCTTGATCCGTTCGACCGCGGGGGTCGCGGCGATGTTGGCGGCGGGCGTCTGCGCGGAAGCCGGATAAGCGGCCAGCAGCGCGACGGCAAAGACCGCGGGAAATCGGGCGGCGGGAAGCTGCATTCGCAACGGGCGTCTCATCTAACGGGGAGGGCGGTCAGAAGCCGGAATCTTCGCCGAACAGATAGTCCGGATCACGGCGGCGCGGCCTGCGCACGCCGTCATCCCCGAACGGCGAGCGCGCGGTCTGGCCCGGCCAGGGCCTGTACGGATCCTGTCTGTCGGGGTCCAGATCGCCCTGCGCACGGCGGCTGCGCGGTGGCGGCCGGTCTCCGAACGGGTCGAGCGGGTCCGCGGGCGGGCGCTCGCTGGTCATGTTGCCATAATAATCGCCCGCAACGCTCCCTCCGTCTTCGGCCCCGCCGAGATCGCCATCCTCGGCATCCGGCCGCATCGCGTAGAGCGTCTCGCGCGGCACGAGGCGGTATTGGGTGTCGGCCATCTTGCCGTCGCCGCTCGTGCGGAAATGCTCGATGAAGCCACCTCCCGCTACACGGACGCCGCTGCGCGGATCGATCGCCAAGTTGGCGATGAACGGCTGCGCCTCAGCGGAGGGGCCCTTCAGCGGCGTCTTCGGAACGCCGTTGGCCCAGGCCGCCTGGAGGATGGCCGAGGCGATCGGAACCGAGACATGGCCACCGGTCTGGCCGCGGCCGAGCGTCTTCCGGCTGCCATCGGCATTGTCGTACCCGATCCAGACCACGACCGTGATCTCGTTGGTCAGGCCGGCGAACCACGCGTCGTTCTCGTTCTCCGACGTGCCGGTCTTGCCGGCCACGTAGGCCGAAACCTTGGACAGGGCCGCAGCGGTACCGTGCTGGGTCACGCCCTGCAGCATGGTCTTCAGCTGATAGAACGCCACCCGGTCGGCCGAGCCGATGCGGACCGGTTCCCGGGCCGCGTGGCTGTAGAGCGACTTGCCGTCCCGCTCGACCGATTCGAGGGCGTAGGGCGCGGGCCGCGCGCCCTCGTTGGCCACGGCTGCATAGAAGGCGGCGAGATCGAGCATCCGCACCGGCTGCGCGCCGAGGACGAAGGGATAGTAAGGCTCGCACTCCGCATAGATCTGCGCCTCAAGGGCGATGTCGCAGACGCGCTTGAGGCTCGCGGGGGCCTTCGGCGCGATACCGCCCTGCAGGAGGCGGGCGGTGACGAGATTCTTGGAGAATTCCAGCCCGCGCCGGAGCGTCGTGGGCCCTGAACCGCCGCCCTCGTAATTCTTCGGCGACCACGAATCGCCGGTTCCGTTGATCGGCGGCAGCGTGACGGGGGAATCCATCACCAGCGTGTTGGGCTGAAGGCCGGCATTGAGCGCGGCAAGGTAGGTCAACGGCTTCAGGGTCGAGCCCGGCTGCCGCACCGTCTGCGTGACGCGATTGAGCTGGCTCAGCGGGTAGGAGAAGCCCCCCGCCATGGCGAGGATCCGGCCCGTCTGATTCTCGAGGACGAGCGCCGCGCCCTGGACGGTCGGCTTGACGCGGAGTTGCGCGTGCGGGCCGCCCTTGCCCGGCGTGACCTTCACCCGCACCACGTCGTAGGGCTGGAGCTTGCCGCGGGCGATCCCGGCGTCGAGGGAAGCGGTGCGGCCATCCGCGAGCCCGACCTTGATGCCGCCGCGCCCCGTCTCCAGCACGACCGCCATGGGCCAGCGGACATCGTAGAGGACCGGCCGAGCGCTCTCGAGCGCCAGCAGCCAAGCGGGCTTGCGCTGCGGCGTCGCGACGATCTTGGAGGCACGGAGCGTCTTGGTGTCCGGCTTGACGGCATCCGCCCGGGCCCCCGTAACGGACGGCGCCGCCTGCGGCGAAGCCTCGGGGGCCGGCGTTGCGGCCTGGATCCGGCGGACGCTGTCGGCGAGGTTGAGTTCCGGTCCCGTGAAGGTCTGGCGCCCAGTCGACCGCTCGTAATTCGCGAGCCCGTCCTGCAGCGCCTCTTCCACGGCCCGCTGAAGCCCGGCATTGATCGTGGAGCGCACGGTGAGCGAACCGGACGTGAGCGAATCGACTCCCGCGAACGTCCGCGCCTCCCGGTTCAGGAAGTCGACCGCATAGAACCCGGAATCGCGCCGCGCTGTCTCGATCGGTTTCAGGCCGAGATCGGCCTTGATCGCGGTATTCATCTCCGCCTCGGTGATCGTGCCCTCTTCCTTGAGACGGGACAGCACGTAGGCGCGCCGCTCCCGGGCTCGATCCGGGTACTTGTCGGGGCTGTAGAAGTTCGGGCCCTTGGGCATGCCGGCGAGGAGGGCCGCCTCCGGCAGGTTGAGTTGGCCGACCGGCTTCCCGAAATAGCTCTCCGCCGCCATCTCGATGCCGTAGGCGCCGCGGCCGAGATAGATCCCGTTGAGATAGAGGCCGAGGATCTGCGGCTTCGACAGGATCCGCTCAAGCCGCGAGGCGACGATCATCTCGCGGATCTTGCGCTCGTAGGTGACGTCGTCACCGACCGAGAGGTTCTTGACGACCTGCTGGGTGATAGTCGAGCCGCCGGCGGGCCTCCCCGGCGAGGCGAGATTGCCGATGAAGGCGCGGATCACGCCGCGCTCGTCGATGCCGTGATGGCTCTCGAAGCGCTTGTCCTCGGCGGCGATGAACGCCTTCTGTACCAGCGGCGGCACCGCCGAGATCGGCACCACGATGCGTCGCCCGTTCGGCTCGGACGCTTCCGCAAACGGTTTGCCGGCGCCGTCGAGGATCCGGGTCATGCCCGGCAGGGCCTTGTCGCGCAGGGCTTCGGCGCTCGGCAGCTCCTTGGTGGCGTTGTCGTAGAACTCGATCACCGCCTTCGCGTCGAACGGGGAGTTCGGCGGATTCTCGCCCTTGCAGAACTGCTTGTAGCTGACGTTCAACTCGTTGATGTCGAGCCCATGCAGGATCTTCGGCGCGGACGGGCCGGCGACCGTCGTCGGATCCTCCATGGCGGTGGAGATCAGGTCGTCGAGGTTGATGTCCTCGATGTCGAAGCTCTTGCGCATATGGGCGCAGCCGTCGCGCAGAAGGCGCACCACCTCGGGCCCGTCGGTTGCCGGGTCGAATCGCGTGCGCACGGAGTCAGGCCGGGTGGTGACCTGGCTCAGGGTCAGGGCGGTCGCGAACAGCTTGATCAGGATGGCGTTCATGCGGGCCGGGTTCGGAGACGCAACAGGCGGACCGGATCGTCCGGACGCGCGCCCGACAGGGCTTGCACAACGCGGCTGATTTAAGGACGCGGCGAACGGCAACGCTTTCTGCCGGCCCTACGTTCTGAACACGCGACGACGCCGGGGGGCCGTATGATCAACGACTTGTGGTACAAGAACGCCGTCATCTACTGCCTCTCCGTCGGCACCTTCATGGATGCCAATGGCGACGGTGTCGGTGACTTCGCCGGACTGGAGCGTCGGCTCGACTACATACAGGGCCTGGGCGCCACCGCGATCTGGCTGATGCCGTTCCAGCCCTCGCCCAAGAAGGACGGCGGCTACGATATTTCGGACTATTATGGCGTCGATCCGGCCTACGGCTCGCTCGGCGATTTCGTGGCTTTCACGCATGCGGCCAAGCAGCGGGGCCTGCGCGTGCTCATCGACCTCGTCGTCAACCATACCTCGGACCAGCATCCCTGGTTTCAGGCGGCTCGATCCAACCCGGACTCGCCGTTTCGGGACTGGTACCTCTGGTCGGACAAGCGTCCGGCCACGGCCGACGAGGGTATGGTTTTCCCGGGCGTGCAGGACACGACCTGGACCTACGACTCCAAGGCTAAAGCCTGGTACTTCCACCGGTTCTTCAATTTCCAGCCGGATCTGAACACAGCCAACCCCGAGGTGCTGGCCGAGATCCTGAAGATCATGGGCTTCTGGATCCAGCTCGGCGTCTCGGGCTTCCGGATGGATGCGGTGCCCTTCGTCATCGCGGAGAAGGGTGCCGATGTCGGCGGCAAGCCGCGCGAGCAGTTCGATATGCTGCGCGACTTCCGCGAGTTCCTGCAATGGCGCCAGGGCGACGCCATTATCCTGGCCGAGGCCAACATCCTGCCGGAGCAGGACTTCGACTATTTCGGCGACGATGCCGACCGCATGCACATGATGTTCAACTTCCAGGTCAATCAGGCGACGTTCTACGCCCTGGCTGGCCATGACGCGCGGCCTCTGGTCAAAGCCATCGAGAAGACGAAGCCGCGCCCGCTCTCATGCCAATGGGGCATCTTTCTCAGGAATCACGACGAGCTCGACCTCGGTCGGCTCACAGAGGCGCAGCGGCAGGCCGTGTTCGCGGAGTTCGGCCCGGAGAAGCGCATGCAGCTCTACGACCGGGGCATCCGGCGCCGTTTCGCCCCGATGCTGGCCGGCGACCCGCGGCGGATCCGGCTGGCCTACTCGCTGATGTTCACCCTGCCGGGAACGCCGGTGCTGCGCTACGGCGACGAGATCGGCATGGGTGACGACCTCACGCTGAAGGAACGGGACTGTGCCCGCACGCCGATGCAATGGACCGGCGAGCACCAGGGCGGCTTCTCGCAGGCCGACAGAACCGTGCTGCCCGTGATCGACCACGGGCCCTACGGCTACGCCCATGTGAACGTCGCCGATCAGCGTCACGCCCAGGACTCACTGCTTAACTGGATGCAGAGCATCATCCGGCAGCGCAAGGAGACTCCCGAGATCGGCTGGGGCGACGTCGTTGCGGTCCCGACCGGCAAGAACTCGGTGCTGGCCCTGCGCTACGAATGGCGCGGCAACGCGGTGCTGTGCGTGCACAACCTTGCGGCGGAGCCGGTGGAGATCGCCCTCAAATCCGGCAGCCCGGATCGGGAACACGACGTGCTGGTCGACGTCCTCACTGGCGCGCGCAGCGATGTCCGGGAGGACGGCACGCACTGCGTGTTTCTGGAAGGCTACGGCTACCACTGGTTCCGCGTCGGCGGGCTCGACGCGCTTCTCAAGCGTCGCCCGGCCTAAGGACAGCGCGATTACGCCTCGCGCTGATCGGGCCGAACCGTTAGGACGCGCCGGAGCAAGGTGTAACATGGCCCGGACGAAGCATTATCCCCCGGACGCGACGATCGCCGACATCCTGCCGGACCTCGCCGACGGCGAGGCGTATCTGCGCCACGTTCTGGTCACCATGCGGATGTGCCAGAAGCATTACGGCGACGCCTGGGTCCGGATCGGTGTCACCGGCCGATCGCCGACGCCGTCGTACCGGATCGACCGGCCGGACGAGACGGCCTCGGGTGACGGAACCTACGAGGCGGGCCAGGCCCTGTTCGGCGCCTATGGCGGGCGGTCCCACGACCGGTTCACACAGATCAACACCGCGGAGACCCGCTGGAGCACGCGTTCGCTCGGCATGGCCGAGATGCTGGCGCTCCACGACGGTCTGCGCCGCCCGAAGGGCGACGTGGCTTGAGCCGACCGCGCAGGGTGCCGCCCGTCCCCGTTCTGCGTTAGAATCGGATCAAGGGCGTCTTGAGCGGCGCTGCCAACATGCGGAACGACATGCCAGGTACGCCACGCGCGGGGATCATCCCGGTCACGCCCTTTCAGCAGAACTGCACCCTGATCTGGGATGACGCCACCAAGATCGGTGCCGTGGTCGATCCCGGCGGCGATCTCGACCGGATCGAGGCGGCGATCCGGGAGCAGGGCGTGCAGGTTGAGAAGATTCTGCTGACCCACGGCCATGTCGACCACGCCGCTGGTGCCGACGAGCTGCGCGAGCGCCTCGGCGTGCCGGTCGAGGGCCCCCACCGGGCCGACAAGTTCCTGCTCGACTCCCTTCCGGAGACGGCGGCCAATTACGGCCTCGGCGAGGCCCGGGCGGTGACGCCGGATCGCTGGCTCGACGAGGGCGATGCCGTGACGGTGGGCGACCTCGGCTTCGACATCCTGCACTGCCCGGGCCACTCGCCGGGGAGCGTGGTCTTCGTCAGCCGCGACGCGCGCTTCGCCCTTGTGGGCGACGTGGTGTTCAAAGGCTCGGTCGGCCGCACGGACCTGCCGGGCGGCAACCACGATCAGCTGATCCGGGCGATCAAGGAGAAGGTCCTGCCGCTCGGCGACGACCTCGCCTTCATCCCCGGCCACGGGCCGACCGGCACGCTCGGCGAGGAGCGTGTCTCCAATCCGTTCCTGCAGGACTGAAGCGCATGGACAAGCGTCGCATCGGCCAATCGCCACTCACAGTCGCGCCCTTTTGCCTGGGTGGCAACGTCTTCGGCTGGACCGCGGACGAGGCCACATCCTTCGCGATCCTCGACCGCTTCGTCGAGAGCGGTTTCGACTTCATCGACACCGCCGACGTCTATTCGCGCTGGGCCCCGGCCCACGCGGGCGGCGAATCCGAGACGGTGATTGGGCGCTGGCTGGCGGCCCGTCCCGGTGCGCGGAACCGGATCGTGCTGGCCACCAAGGTCGGCATGGATATGGGCGAGGCCGGCAAGGGCCTCTCGGCGCAGCACATCGAGCGGGCCTGCGAGGCGTCCCTGCGGCGGCTGCAAACCGACCGGATCGATCTCTATCAGTCCCACCTCGACGATGCCGACGTGCCGCTGGAGGAGACGCTGCGGGCCTACGAGCGCCTGATCGCGGCCGGCAAGGTGCGCGTGATCGGGGCCTCGAATTACGGCGCCAGCCGGCTCAGGGAGGCGCTGGCGCTCTCGGCCTCCGCAGGCCTGCCGCGCTACGAATGCCTGCAGCCGGATTACAGCCTCGCCGAGCGCGGCTACGAAGTCGAGCTGGAGCCGCTCTGCCGGGCCGAGCAAGTCGGCGTGATCGGCTACTTCTCGCTGGCGGCCGGTTTCCTCACGGGGAAATACCGGTCCGCGCAGGACGCCGCCGGTCGAGCCCGCGAGAACCGCGTCGCGAAGTACCTCAACCCGCGGGGCCTCGCGCTACTCGACGTGCTCGATTCGGTCGCCGCGGCGCATGGCGCGAGCCCGGCGCAGGTGGCATTGGCCTGGATCATCGCCCGCCCCGGGATCACGGCGCCAATCGCCAGCGCCACGTCCGTCACGCAGCTCGACGAGTTGCTGGGCGCGGCCCGGCTGAGCCTGTCGCCTGAGGCGATCGCGCGCCTGGATGGAGCCAGCGCGGGCGGGATCGAGGACTAACGCGGCGTTAAGCCGGGAGCGTCAGAAAAGCACCCAGGGGCTCGCCCTGGGTGCGCAAAAGTCGTGCAAACTCAAGGTGGAACCCTTATATCAGGCAGACCGAGTGAGAGTTCAGGCGTGGGCGCCTGACGGCGCGAGTCTCTCCGTCGCGTAAAGGCCCGCCTGCCCGAGGAAGTTCATGGCCGACACCCCCCAGAACGAGCACGCCGATTACGGCGCGGAATCGATCCGCGTGCTGAAGGGCCTCGATGCCGTCCGCAAGCGCCCCGGCATGTATATCGGTGATACCGATGACGGCTCCGGCCTCCACCACATGGTGTATGAGGTCGTCGACAACGCCATCGACGAGGCTCTGGCCGGCCACGCCGACCTCGTCACCGTCACCCTGAACGCCGACGGTTCGGTCACGGTTTCCGACAATGGCCGCGGCATCCCGGTGGACATCCACAAGGAAGAGGGCGTCTCGGCAGCCGAGGTCATCATGACCCAGCTCCACGCCGGCGGTAAGTTCGATCAGAACTCCTACAAGGTCTCCGGCGGCCTGCATGGCGTCGGCGTCTCGGTGGTGAACGCCCTGTCGTCGTGGCTGAAGCTGCGCATCTGGCGCAACGACTCGGAGCACGCCATGGAGTTCCGCCACGGCGACGCCGTGGCCCCGCTCGAAGTGGTCGGCCCCGGCAACGGTCGCCGCGGCACGGAAGTCACCTTCCTGCCGTCGACCGACACCTTCACGATGATCGAGTTCGATTACGGGACGCTGGAGAAGCGCCTGCGCGAGCTCGCCTTTCTGAATTCCGGCGTGCGCATCGTGCTGACCGACGCGCGCCATGCCGAGAAGAAGCGTGAGGAGCTGTACTACGAGGGCGGCATCGAAGCCTTCGTCCGCTACCTCGACCGCTCCCGCAAGCCGATCGACGGCATGGCGAGCCCCGTGGTCGTCAGTTCCGAACGCGACGGCATCCGCGTCGAGGTCGCGCTCTGGTGGAACGACTCGTTCAACGAAACCGTGCTGCCCTTCACCAACAATATCCCACAGCGCGACGGCGGCACCCATATGGCGGGTTTCCGCGCGGCGCTGACCCGCCAGATCACCGGTTACGCCGAGTCGAGTGGCGTCGCCAAGCGGGAGAAGGTCTCGCTCACCGGTGAGGATTGCCGTGAGGGTCTCACTGCGGTGATCTCCGTGCAGGTGCCGGACCCGAAATTCTCATCGCAGACCAAGGACAAACTGGTCTCATCCGAGGTGCGGCCGGCGGTGGAGAACGTCCTCAACGAGGGCTTGTCCACGTGGCTCGAGGAGAACCCGTCCCAGGCCCGCTCGGTGATGGGCAAAGTCGTCCTGGCGGCCTCGGCTCGCGAAGCCGCCCGCAAGGCGCGCGAGACCGTGACCCGCAAGGGCGCGCTCGATATCGCCTCCCTGCCCGGCAAGCTCGCCGATTGTCAGGAGCGCGACCCGACCAAATGCGAGATCCTGCTGGTTGAGGGTGATTCTGCAGGCGGGTCGGCCAAACAGGGCCGCGACCGGACCTTCCAGGCGGTGCTGCCGCTGCGCGGCAAAATCCTGAACGTCGAGCGCGTCCGCGCCGATCGGATGCTGTCTTCGGCGGAGATTGGCACCCTGATCACCGCGCTCGGCGCCGGGATCGGCCGCTCATCGACCGATCGCGAGGGCTTCAACCCGGAGAAGCTGCGCTATCACCGCATCATCATCATGACCGACGCGGATGTGGACGGCTCGCACATCCGGACACTCCTCCTGACCTTCTTCTTCCGGCAGATGCCGGAGCTGATCGAGCGCGGCCATCTCTACATCGCCCAGCCGCCCCTCTACAAAGCCGAGCGCGGCCGGCGCGCGATCTACCTGAAGGACGAGCGCGCGCTCGAGGACTACCTGATCGATCAGGGGACCGACGGGGCGATTCTGCGCCTCTCCACCGGGGCGGAATTCGCCGGGCCCCAGCTCAAGAGCCTCGTCGAGGAGGCGCGGACCTTCCGGAGCATCCTGCAGGGCCTGCATACGCGTTACGACCGTGCCGTGGTTGAGCAGGCTGTGCTCGCCGGGGCGCTCGACCCGGAGGCGGCCTCCCGCTCTGGCGAGGCCGAGGTGCTGGCCGACATGACGGCGCGGCGGCTCGATGCCATCGCGGACGAGATCGAGCAGGGCTGGCAGGGCGAGTCCTCCGAGGGCGGCTACCGCCTCAGCCGGACGCTGCGCGGCGTGCGCCAGGTGGCGACGCTCGATGCCGGGCTGATCGCCTCTCAGGAGGCCCGCCGCCTGTCCGAGCGGGCCGACGCCTTCCGCGAGATCTACGGTGAGCCCGCCACCCTGATGCGCAAATCCGACGAGACCGTTCTGCACGGGCCGGTCGCCCTGTTCGAGGCCGTGATGGCCTTCGGCCGCAAGGGCCTGCAGCTCCAGCGCTACAAGGGCCTCGGCGAGATGACGGCGCAGCAGCTCTGGGAGACGACGCTGGATCGCGACGTGCGCTCGTTGTTGCAGGTCAAGGTGAAGGACGTCACCGACGCCGACGACCTGTTCGTGAAGCTGATGGGCGACGTCGTGGAGCCGCGGCGCGAGTTCATTCAGGAGAACGCGCTGAGCGTGGCAAACCTAGACGTGTAGCGCGCGGGGAGGTCTGCACCGACGAAGCGAGCCGCTGGTCCTGGGAACAGGGTCGGCGGCTCATCTTTTTTCAGAGCCGCCCCCGCGCACGCAAAGGTGATCGACTTTCATCCCGGCCTCCCAATCGAGCCTCAGCACAGGGAATGATTTTCTGAACCTATCGATTTCAAACGGACGCTCGATCATCGAATGATTGTTTGGTTCAAGTCTTTTAGATCGCATATTAGGCAAGGCACTAGTAGATTTAGGGATTGTCAGAGGGAAACGTAAGTCTGACACTTGAACCAAGCTCTGACTTTTTCTAAGATATCGAAGTTGCTAAAGATTTTGATTTCAGGGATTGGCCGGTTTCAATGAAAATCTCGATTAAGACGCGCCTCATCGCGCTCCTCGCGATGCTTGGCACTCTTCTTGTCGGCACCGCGGCGCTCGGGAATTACGCGTTGCACAGCAACAGCAGAAGCCTGGGGACGATCTTCGCAGACCGGATTGCGCCTCTCGCCCAGTTCAGTGCGTTTCGCGATGCGTACGATGCCATTCTGGTCGTCGTACGCACCATCGACCTGCCGACGGCCAACAAAGCCGAACTTGCAGCGACCGCGGAACGCCAGCTCGCGCGCGGGCAACAGGTTTGGTCCGAGTATCTGGCCACATATCTCACGCCCGAGGAGGAGCAGCTCATCGCGGCCCTGAAGCCCCAGCTGGAGCGGAACGCGAACATCATCCACGATCTGTGCCGCGCCCTGAGGGCGCAGGACGCCGCCGGCATCGCCTCGGCCAAGGCGGAACTGGTGCAGGCGACGGCGCCGACGACGGCGGGGGTGAGCAAGCTCACCGATCTTCAGGTCCGCGAGGCCATGGCGGAATTCAAGCGCGCGGAGTCCCTGGCCGGGATCCTGAAGGTCCTTCTGATGGTTGCGCTGATCGGCGCGGTGGCCGCGGTGGCGTATGGCGTCTGGGTGATCCTCGCACAGGTCACCCGGCCCATCGAGGAGACCACGGCAACGATGGCGCGCGTCGCCGCCGGCGATCTCGATACCCAGGTCGCCGGCGCCGGGCGGTCCGACGAGATCGGTGCCATGGCCAAGGCCCTTGAGGTCTTCCGGGAAGCGCTGATCGCCAAGCGCTCGGCCGATCAAGCATCGGCGCGGGATCTGACGGAGAAAACGCGCCGGGCGGAGGCCCTGGACTGGGCGACGCAGGCATTCCGATCTCAGGTCGAACGCATGACGCAAACGCTGACGCATGCCGCAGACGAGATGCAGGCGACTGCGCGCTCGATGAGCCGCAATGCGGATCAGACCGCCGCGCAATCCGCTACGGTCTCTTCGGCGGCCGAGCAGACCTCGGCCAACGTCCAGACTGTCGCCGCCGCGAGCGAGGAGTTGTCGAGCTCGATCAGCGAGATCAACGGCCAGATCGTACGGTCCTCCGAGATGGCCGAACGCGCCGCTGCGAGCGCCAGCGAGACCAACGCATTGGTCATGGGTCTGGCCGAGGGGGCCGAGCGGATCGGGGCGGTGATCGACCTCATCTCGGGTATCGCCGCGCAGACGAACCTGCTGGCCCTGAACGCCACGATCGAGGCGGCCCGGGCCGGCGAGGCGGGACGGGGCTTCGCCGTGGTCGCCGCGGAGGTCAAGGAACTGGCCAATCAGACCGCGAAGGCCACCGAGACGATCTCCGGCCAAGTGAATGCCATTCAGGGCGAAACGAGCCGCGCCGTGGACGCCATCCAGGCCATTACGACCACGGTCCTCGATCTGCGGGCCATCGCGGTCGGGGTGGCGGCCGCGATGGAAGAGCAGGGGGCTGTCACTCAGGAAATCGTGCGCAGTGCCAGCGAGGCCGCGGACGGAACGCAGGCGGTCACGGTCAATATCGGCGCCGTCACGCATGCCGCCGCCGAAACCGGTAATGCTGCAACCCAGGTTCTGACGGCCGCAACCGAACTGTCGCGGCAGTCGGACGCGCTGAGTGCCGCCGTGGCGGAATATCTCGCGACCGTCCAAGCGGCCTGACGGAAGCCAGGCCGCGCTAGGCCCCGGCAGCCGTGGGCAGGCGCATCAGCGGCTCCCCCATGCGCAGGCGCCGGCCCTCAGTCAGTTCGGGCAGGAGCGTGAAGCCCGCCGGCGCCAGCACCACGATGGTCGAGCCGTGCTCGAACCAGCCCATCTCGTCGCCCTTGGCCAGACGGGTCGTGCAGGCCAGCGTCCGACCGGCCGTCCGGCGCAGCGCCGTGCCCTCCGGCAGGAAACCGAGGCGCAGGCCCGCAACGAGGATCGCCGCCACCGGCACCAGCGTGACCGTGTGACCCGCCTCCGCCACGCGGAGCCGCAGGACGGCTCGCTCGTTGCGACAGAACAGGGCCTCGATGCGCTTCAGGGCAATGGGATTGACGTTCCACGTATCGCCCCAGATGTGCCGCACCGATTCGACGCGCAGGTCGTGCGGCGCGTGGAAGCGATGATACATCCCGGCGGTCAACCGCAGGGTGGCGTAGCTGCCGCCCTCATGGGCGTCGGCGAGTTGCGCATCGCCCCCGAGCAGGTCGGCGAGCCGGTAGGACAGCCCCTTGATCTGAAACAGGCGGCCTGCCTCGATCCGGCCATGAGCCCCGAGGATCGCGTCGCTCGGGCTCGTCAGGATCGCGGGATCGCGGGCGATCGGCCGGGCTCCGGGCCGGAGAGACCGGATGAAGGCGGCGTGGAGGCTCGGGAAACGCGTCTCGCGCGCGTCGCTGAAATCCACGTCGCAGAACAGGCGCCACGCGGCGATCGAGAGATCACGCACCAGCGGCTGCTCGATCCGGCTGAACCAGCCCATGAATCGGGTGGCGAGCCGACGCGGCAGCCGGTTCGTGAGCAGGAAGTTCACGTCCTCCTGGGCGCCGATCCGCGCCAGGGCCCGCCGCAGGGGCGATCCGGAAACCGTCATCATGCCGTGAATTGCCTCCGATAGGGCGCGGGGCGATGTCCGCACTCCTCGTCACCCTGTCCGCCACCACCGCCGCCGCAGTCTTCGCGCTGCCTCGGGTTGCGCAGCGCCTGCGCCTGTCCCGGGCGAAGCACCGATCGCTCACCGGCCATGCACGGATGGCGCGACGCGTCGCCGGGCTGATCCCGCACTATGCTTACGCGGAGCGCGCCTTCTTCCGCTCCGACAATCCGGATGAGGCGGTCGCGGCCCGGCGCGAGAATGGGTTCGCGCGGCTTTCCGAGCTGTTTCAGACGCGGTACGCGCGCACCCGCTCCGAGACCGAGGCAGCGCGCGACGGCCTGTCGGACCTGCAATTCACCGGCCTCTATCGGGTGCCGTTCCAATACGCCCGGCACGTGCGTGCCCATCTCGGAACCGGCGCCTTCGCGGCCGCCTCCGAGGGGGTGACCATCACGGATCTCGACGGCAACGTCGCGTACGATCTGGCCGGTTCCTACGGGGTGAACCTGTTCGGCGTCGACTTCTACCGGGCCTGCCTGGAGGAGGGCGCGGCGCGCGTCTCGGCCCTCGGCCCGGTGCTCGGCCCCTTGCACCCGGTGGTCACCGGCAACGTGGCCCGCCTGAAGGCGCTCTCCGGCCTCGACGAGATCTCGTTCCATATGTCCGGCACCGAGGCGGTGATGCAGGCGGTGCGGCTCGCCCGCTACCACACCGGCCGGCGCCGGATCGTGCGTTTCTGCGGCGCCTATCACGGCTGGTGGGGCGAGGTGCAGCCCGGTATCGGCAACCCGGTCCCCACCCGCGACACGCTCACCCTGGCCGACATGTCGAAGCGGACGCTGCGAGTCCTCGCGAGCCGCCGGGACGTGGCCTGCGTGCTGGTCAACCCGCTCCAGGCCATGCATCCGAATGCCGGGGCGCCGTCCGACTCCGCCCTCGTCGACAGCGGCCGCCGGGCCACCTTCGACCGGGCTGCCTACACGAAATGGCTCCACGACCTGCGGGACGTGTGTACCGCCCGAGGCATCGTGCTGATCCTCGACGAGGTCTTCCTCGGCTTCCGCCTCGCCCGCGGCGGCGCGCAGGAATATTTCGGCCTGCGCGCCGACATGGTCACCTACGGCAAGACACTGGGCGGCGGCCTGCCGGTCGGTGTCCTGTGCGGACGCGCCGACCTGATGCGGCGTTATCGGGAAGACCGGCCCGTCGACATCTGCTTCGCCCGCGGGACCTTCAACGCGCATCCCTACGTGATGGGCGCCATGGGCGCGTTCCTTGACCGGCTCGAATCGCCGGAGGTGGCCGACCTCTACGCCAATCTCGACGCGACCTGGGACCGGCGCGCGGCCCACCTCAACGCCCTGCTGGCGGAGTCCAACCTGCCGGTTCGCGTCGCCAACATGTCGACGGTCTGGACGGTCCTGTACACCAGGCCGTCGCGCTACAACTGGATGCTGCAATTCTACCTGCGCGCGGAGGGTCTGGCCCTGTCCTGGGTGGGTACCGGCCGCCTGATCTTCAGCCTCGCCTACGACGAGGCGGCCTTCGAGGCCGTCGCGGCGCGGTTCGTAGCGGCGGCCGAAACCATGCGGGGCGACGGTTGGTGGGAGGCGGGGGCACCGAGCGACAGGGCGATCCGCCGCGCGATCCTGCAGGAAATTGCGGTGGTGCGCCTGGGCAAGTTGGGCGCCCGGTTCGGCCTGCGGGCACCGGACCAGGGCTGAGCCCGCAGGGAGGCGCCGGGCGGCTGTTCGCCCGACGCCCGGTGGCCTTTCAGGCGCCGCGCTCGTGCGGCTCGTGCTCCTCGACCAGTTCACCCTGCAGCAGCGCGAGCGGCGCCTTGTGGTAGAGCTTGATGTCGTGGAACGGGTCCGTGAGGATCTTGGTGGCCCAGACGAAGCCAGTCTGCACGTCGCGCTGGACGAACAGCTGCACCATTCGGAACAGCAAGCCCGCCAGCGCCAGCCACAGCCAGATCCAGCCGATGTTGCGGATCAGATCACGCGTGGTCTGGTGTGGCGAGATCAGACCGAACAGGCTCGGATCGAAGTAGAGCGGCAGCGGCGACAAGGCCCAGATCGCGAGCAGCACGATCTTGCGCTGCAGGTTGTAGCCGACCTTGATCTCTTCCTTATGCTCGTGGCTGGCGTCATTGACGTGGTCGTAGCCCTTCGGCTCGAAGAACAGGTGACCGGCCTGCCGGGATGTCATGGCGATGAGCCAGCCGATCAGCGCGGCCGTCGCCGGGTCCTTGAACGCCAGGGCATAGGCAACCAGGAAGCTGATCGCACTCACGACGTGCAAGCTCTGATTGACGCGATTGTGGTGGTAGTACCGGTGATCATCCCAGCGCTGGATGCGCAGCGCTTCCAGAAAGCTCGCCATTGTGTGCTTCCCCGTCGAACGATGGTGGGTAGGAGAGATGTCGTGGGACCTCAGGCGTCGTGCTTGCGCAGGCGGACGAGGGAGAAATGCCCGAGCGGCGGCAGCGCCCGGCGCTCGACGATCTCGACCGGTGCCTCGGCTGCCCAGGCGGCGTAGCGGTTCCAGGCGAATTCCGTCCGCCAGCCGAGGCGGCTCGTGATCGGCGCGAGGGCGTGCTCGACGGTGCGGCGCAGGCCGTCCTCGGCGCCGATACGGGTGGTGATGACGATCTCGCCGCCGGGGCGGAGCACCCGGGCGAATTCGTCCAGCGCCGCCTCGGGGTTCGGGACCGCCGTCACCACGTATTGCGCGACGATCACGTCGAAGGACGCGTCGGGAAAGTCGAGATGCTCGGCATCCATCACGGCGAGGCGCTCGACATTGCGCAGGCCGAGCCGTGCCACGCGCTGGCGGGCCTTCTCGAGCATTGGCGCCGAGATATCGATGCCCACGATACCGGCAGCCCGGCGATAAGCCGGCAGGGACAGGCCGGTCCCGACCCCGACCTCGAGGATACGACCGCCGATCCGCTCCGCCGCCGCCGCCGCCAGGGTCCGCCCCTGGGCGAAGACGGGTCCGAACACCAGATCGTAGACCGGCGCCCAGCGCCCATACGCCTTGGCAACACCGTCGCGGTCGAGATCGGGGCCGAGCGCGCCTGCGCGCGATGAGCCGGTGCCGTGCATTCCGATGGCCATGGGTGTTCAGTCTCGCTTTCTGGCAGGTCGAAGGCTGGTGTGATGAACCTTGAGGATCGACGTATCCGTGTCCGTCGGCGGCCGGGCCCCTGTCGGGCACGCCCCGGCTCAGGCCCGCCCATTCAGGTGCACTTACGTGATCGAAAGCCGTCGCCCGTGTGATCGGGGCGACACCACACCGGCGCAGGTTGCGGATCGGTCGGCCGCCGTGAGAATCGTCGACATCGCTGTACGCCGAACGCGAATCAGGAGCCGTAGACCAGCGGAGGGCGTCGAACTGCCCTGTTCGTCATGAGCCCCACGCCGCTTCTCCGGAGACCTTTTTCCGCCGGCAAAGCTATGACCGTCGTTTGACAACGTTGTGACAACAACAAGAACCGCTCAGAGCGAAAATATTCGTCGGCAAATCGACCGGTCCCTGCGATACTCGACCCGGACATTGCATTGGGCCCCGGCCTGTCGCGAGATAAGCTTGCCGGCAAAGAGGGTGTTGCCGTCGGGTTCCGTCGCTGGGGGATCCGAGGAAACGCGTCGAGCCGCAGGCCGAGCCGCCGGGGACCGCTGCCGCGGGTGCAGCGTTCGTTAAGCGAAAGCGCAAGGATGTGAAGGCGAGAAGCCGGAGTTCGCGTCTTGGACATCTTCTTGCCCTGATATCGCCGAGATGTGACGGGGTATCGCCGAGCGGATGAGGCGCACTGAGGCGCCAAAGGAGTGTTTCGCGTGACCGACATGAAGCGGCGTCAGACTCTCGCGATAGCGGCTATCGCAGGGCTCGCCTTGAGCGCCGGGCAGGCGAGCGCCGCGCAATGCGGCAACACCGCTGCCGGCTTTGAAGCGTGGAAGCGGGAATTCGCCGAGGAGGCGCGCGGCCGGGCCAGCGCCGCGAGCCTCGCGGCCCTGCAGAACACCAGCTACTCGACCGCCACGATCTCGGCCGATCGTGGCCAGCACAGCTTCAAGCTGTCGCTCGATCAGTTCCTGGCCAAGCGCGGCGGACCGGCGATCGTCTCCCGGGGGCGGGTGCTCAAGCGGCAGAACGCAGCGTTGTTCGACTCGATCGAGCAGCGCTACGGGGTTCCGCCGGGGCCGCTCCTGGCGATCTGGGGCATGGAAACCGGGTTCGGCGCGGTGCGCGGAAACGTCAACACCCTCTCGGCCGTGGCGACCCTCGCCTACGATTGCCGCCGCTCCGAGTACTTCACCGATCAGCTCTACGCGGCACTGACGCTGGTCGACCGCGGTCTGCTGACGCCAAGCACCCGCGGGGCTGCGCACGGGGAAGTCGGACACACGCAGTTCCTGCCGAAGAACGTGCTCACGTACGGCACTGGCGACCTCAACAATGTCGGCGCGGCCCTGTCGTCCACCGCCAACTTCCTGAAGGCCCACGGCTGGCGCGCCGGTGCGGGCTACCAGCCCGGCGAGCCGAACTTCGCGGCGATTCAAGGTTGGAATGCCGCTCCCGTTTACGAGCGGGCCATCGCGATTCTCGGGCGCCAGATCGACAACGACTAGAGTCTTCGCTCTCGCGCGCTCCGCCGGATCGGTCCACACACCGGCGGAGCGTCACAGGCAGGTCCTGCGAGGACGTTGCCGGTATTCGGATGCTCGATTGCGACTAACCCAAGACGTCAGCGGATGAAGCGTTGGCGTGCCGTCAACAGGTCTGCCTGGGCCCATAACCAGCCCCGAGTCCGATCGTAACGCCTCGGACCTCAAGGCTGCGCCGCTCTTCGACGTGCTGCCCGTCCGCTATCCGTCTCGGCGGGGCGCGGTTTCGGACGCGTATCCGGGCTGCCACGGGATCGGGGTCCACCGCAGGCGATGCAGCCGCAAAGACAGATCTCGGCAACACGCTGATGTGCCGAAGACTTGAAGAATGCGATCTTCGCGCCCGAAAATGGTCCCGAACGATCCAAGATCGACCATGGACTTGCCGCAGAAAAGCCCCGTCGGAGCTGCTGTTCCGAACCCTGCGGAGCAGGTCTGCTGAACGCTGGCGTCGCAGCGTCACGCCGATCGGCCGGACCGCCCGACAAGGAGCATGGGCATCTGCATGGCGATCGATTCCGTGCCGCTGGACGGCCCCGACAGCAGGCGTTCGCGGCGTTCCTGCCTCGCACCGCTGACGGTTTTCACCGGCGCTCTGGCCATAGCACTCGTGGGATCCGGCCTCCCGGACGGCGTTCTGCGGTCATCCTCGATGCGGATGGCGATGACGGGTCAGCGCATCCTGTCGGAGGCTGCGAATCAACCTTTCCTCGCGCCAGAATCCACCGAGGCTTCCGCCCCCGAGATGTCGCACGCCGAGCCGCAGGCGAATGAAACCGCGTCCACCGACGCGGATCGCCAGATCGCGGACGAACCGCCGGCGCATTGGGCCTGGTTGCAACTCGGACCGCTCAGTCCTCTGCCAGATCCGGCATTGCCTCTTGCCGGCGGAACCGCTGAGGCCCCGCGCACGGCCATGACCGTGCCGCTTCCGGTTCCGCGCCCCCCTGAATTTCGCGGACCCGGCGCGACCGCGCTGGCCCGGCGGGCCGAACGCCGCATGGCCCGGCGCGACCTTCCCCCCGCCCAGCCCACCGCTCAGCCGGTGGACGAGCGCTCCTTCCTCGAAAAGCTGTTCGGGATCGAGCGGTCCCCGGCGCTCGCCTATACGGCGCTGGAGAGCAAGCCCGTGGACGTTGTCCCGCAACGTCGGATCTCGCCGCCGCTCGCCCTGTCGCGCGAGCCGAGCGCGGTCGCGGGCGTTGCCGTCTACAATATCGCCAGCCGAACCGTCACGCTGCCCAGCGGCGAGCGTCTCGAAGCCCATTCGGGGCTCGGCGAGGGTCTGGATGAGCCGCGTCTCGTCAATGTGCGGATGCGCGGGCCGACGCCGCCCGGTACCTATGACCTGACCGAGCGCGAGCAGCTGTTCCACGGCGTGCGGGCGATCCGGCTGACGCCCGTGGGCGGCAGCGATGCGGTCTACGGCCGCGTCGGGTTGCTCGCCCACACGTTCATGTTGGGACCGCGCGGCGATTCCAATGGCTGCGTCTCGTTCCGGGATTACGAGCGGTTTCTGCAGGCCTTCCTCCGTGGCGAGGTACAGCGCCTTGTCGTCGTCACCGGCACGCAGGATCCGCTGCCCGCGATGGCGGATGGCGGTCGCACGCGCATGGCGCGTAACGGCGGCTGACGCCGGGACGGGCATTCCGCCCGTCTCGTCCGCCCCCTACAATCGGTGCGGCTGGTCGGACACCGGGCATGCCCGAATCGGACCGTGGCGCCCGCCGCGTGGCCTGCATCCCGATAGGCCGGCCGGACGATCTGCGCGCCCACCGATCACGCGCTGACCTGTGCCCCGCACTGGCGGCACGCACGGCCTTCGCAGTGCCGCTTAGGATGCCGCCCGACGCTATGGGCAGCGCGCCCCGCTGACGCGCGGTCTTCACACGAGATGGCTGGGCCACGTTCAATCTTGAGGGCAGCGACCGGTGGCCCGCCACCAGGTAGGTCGAACGTGCCGCGGTCCTCAAAGGCCTCGCCGCCTGTAGCGGACGCTACCGATCGAGGGCGATCCGTGGGTCCCGTCGATTGAGACGGCCTGGGCGCCGGATCGGGTTGGCACCGAGCGGCGGCGCGATGGCGATTACGCCGATGGCACCACTCCGTGGTGCCTGATGTCGAACCGGGGTGCTGGCGGCCTGTCGCGCAGCCTCGTCCGCTTCAAGCGAGTCCCGACCCACCTTGCATAGGGTTTCAACGCTGGTCATGCCTCGCATCCACAGCCGATAGACGGATGTGTCTGCTCGACGCGGCAATCTGCTTGTATTGAGTCAGATATCGAGCTGGTCAAGCGTACTGTCCGAGCCTGCAGACACCGCCGTTCGACAAGACAGCGCGGAGCTGCAATTTCCGTGATTGTGCCGTCACGCTTCATCATCTATGGGTGCGGCACCAGCGACTGTGCCGATACGGCCAGCGATCTCACCCGTGATGGTCGCCGATCACAAAGCGATCGATCGGGTCGGAGCTAGGCTCGTCTCCCACGAGCGGAACGGGCTCCGGGGCGGGCAATAACAAGACGAGCCGTCCTGCGCGGGCGATCCGGATCACGCTGTCATAGGCCGTAGCCGGCATTGCAGCATGCGCGCGGTCGCAACGCGCGACAGGCCGGCACCGGGCAGTGCTCGGGCGCTGCGCGACGATCCTGAGGAAACGATCCGGAAGGCAGGCGCGGGACATCCCGCTGCCGATCTGATCCGTGTCCAATCCGCGGAGGTGCTCGCCAGGCACGTCCGACAATCAACCGGGATCCGACTATGCGTGCCGACGACGAAACCATGCCCTTCCACGACCGGCACCGGCAGACCGCACCACTCAATCGGCGACAACTCCTCGGCACCGCCGCGACGGGCCTTGCGGTGGCCGCGCTGCCGCCGTGCCTGGCGCAGGCCGAGGCAGCCGACAGCAAGGTCGATGTCCTGCTGATCGGGGGCGGCATCATGAGCGCGACGCTGGGTGTCTGGCTGAACGAACTCGAGCCGAACTGGTCGATCCAGATGGTGGAGCGCCTGGATCAGGTCGCTATGGAGAGCTCGAACGGCTGGAACAATGCCGGCACGGGCCACTCCGCCCTCGCCGAGCTGAATTATACGCCCGAGAAGAACGGCACGGTCGAGATCCCGAAGGCGGTCGAGATCAACGAGGCGTTCCAAGTCACCCGCCAGTTTTTGGCCTATCAGGTCAAGACCGGCGTGATGCGGGATCCGCGCACCTTCATCAATTATACGCCGCACATGAGCTTCGTCTGGGGTGACGACAACATCGCCTTTCTAAAGAAGCGCTGGGAGGCGCTGAAGGCCAGCCCGCTTTTCGCCGGCATGGAATATTCGGAGGATCCGGAGCAGCTGCGCAAATGGGTGCCGTTGATGATGGACGGCCGTGACCCGAAGCAGAAGGTCGCCGCCACGTGGTCGCCCCTCGGCACCGATTGCGAATGGGGCGAGGTGACCCGGCAATACGTCGCCTATCTGCAGAAGCAGCCGCGCTTCAAGCTGCGCGTCTCGACCGAGGTTGAGAGCATCGTGAAGAACGCCGACGGGTCCTGGCGGGTGACCTCCAAGAACCTCAAGGATGGGTCTCTGCAGAGCGTCGACGCGAAGTTCGTCTTCATCGGCGCGGGCGGTGGCGCGCTGCACCTTCTGCAGAAGTCAGGCATCCCCGAGGGCGACGATTATGCCGGCTTCCCGGTGGGCGGCTCGTTCCTGATCAACGACAACCCCGACATCGCGACGCTTCATCTCGCGAAGGCCTACGGCAAGGCCTCGGTCGGCTCGCCGCCGATGTCGGTGCCGCATCTCGATACGCGCGTGCTCGGCGGCAAGCGCGTGATCCTGTTCGGACCGTTCGCGACCTTCTCGACCAAGTTCCTCAAGGAGGGTTCGTATCTCGACCTCCTGTCGTCCACGACGACCAGCAACATCTGGCCGATGATGCGCGTCGGCATGGATGAGTTTCCCCTGGTCGAGTACCTCGCCGGACAGCTCATGCTGTCGGACGATGATCGCATCGCGGCCCTGCGGGAGTACTTTCCAAAGGCGAAGAAGGAGGACTGGCGCCTCTGGCAGGCGGGTCAGCGCGTGCAGATCATCAAGCGCGACCCACAGAAGGGCGGCGTCCTGAAGCTCGGAACCGAGATCGTCAACGCCAAGGACGGCAGCATCGCGGCCCTGCTCGGCGCCTCGCCGGGCGCCTCGACGGCGGCACCGATCATGCTGCAGGTCCTGGAGAAGGTCTTTGCCAAGAACGTTGCCACGCCGGAATGGCAGGCGAAGATCCGCGAGATCGTCCCGAGCTACGGCACGAAGCTCAACGACGATCCGGACCGTGTCGCGCAGGAATGGGCCGCCACCAGCGCCGCGCTTCAGCTGCCCGCACCGCCGCAGATCGACCGCGCAGAGTTGAAGCCGGTCCCCAGCGGCAGCACCGTGCTGAACAGCAATCCCGAGACGGTCAAGGAGCCGGTTCACGACCTCGCGCCGTAAGCAGCGGGGATCCGAGGATCGATGAGCGCCGTGGCCGTCTCCAGCGCGGGGCGGTCACAGCGCGGTCATCGCCCCGATGAGGATACGCTCAGATCCCGATCCGGCCGAGGGCCGGCAGCTTGATTCCGGGACGTCGCAGATCGATCCCCGCCACGCCGCCGAGCAGATTCACCTCGAGACCTTCGACCCAGCCGATCGTCAGGCCCGCATAGCCGGCGAGATTGACCCGTATCCCGGTGCGCGACGGCGTCCAGCCGATCCAGCGGCCGTCATAGGGGAAATCCTTGCCGATCGCCGTCGTGGGCAAGCTGGCCTGGATCTCCGGCACGGCCGCCATGATGGCGGCCACGAAGGTGTTCGAGTTCGGCCCCGGCCAGACCACATAATCGCCGGGCCGGGCATAGCGGTACTCGGCGACGGCCTTTCGGATCCGGGGTAGCATCGCCTCGGCCGCCGCTCCGTCCGCCGCGAAGACGGTCTCGGGCGGGTTTCCGAACCACCGCCCATCCGGGACGAAACGGTCGATCCAGATCGGCTGCCCCCAGGCCGTGTAGTCGAAGCGCCGATAGGCGCCCTCGCCCTGACCCTTGATGACGATCCAGCTGTGCGTCGCCACGATCCCGCGCCAGCTCACCGTGCGCGCCGAGAAGATCCGGACGACCGCGCCCGGCTCGGTCTGGGCGGGTGGAAGCAGCCCGGCGCTTGAGCGGTCGGCGAGCCGCCAATCGCCGGTGGCCCGAAGCCAGTAGAGCGTGGCGGAGATCGCGACGGGCAGGATAAAGAGGGCGACGAGCGCGAGGAGCGCGATCCGGATCAGGGTCACAGGAGGCCGGGGCAGGGGGGAAAGGGAACGCTTATCTGGGTATGGCCCGGTTCCGGCGGAATGCGACCGAAGTGGCGCCTGGCGGGCGCTCCTACGGATACTGCCCTGTCCCCAGGGCATCGAGCAGCAGCGTCGCCGCGAGGAGATCGGCGCAGCCTCCGGGGCTCAGCCGCGCCGTCACGAAGCTCCGGTGGACCGTCGCCGCACGATCGCGCCAACCCGGTGTCCCGATGCCGCCCCCCGCGATGAAGGCCGCCGCTTCCGCGCGCGCGGCCGCCAGCCCGTTTGCGCCCCCGCGATGGAGCAGGTTCGTATCGTCGACAACGGCCAGCAGGGCGAAGAAACACTCGACGCGTGCAGCCTCCGGATCGTCGGGCGCACGGATGCGGCCCAGGCGCAGAGCCGGCAATCCGACCTCGCGGATCGTCGGAAAACCGGCGGCCGCTTCGGCACTGGCACCGCCGACGCCATAGCGCCGTGCCGCGCGACCGCCGTGGCTCGATGGTGAGGCCGGCACCCGGCTGATATCCGCGCCCCAGCGTGCACCGACCGTCACCGCGTAGGCCTCCGCGGAGACCGGCTGTCCGCCGGTCGCACCCGCTGCCGCGCAGATCAGGCCCAGCGAAAAGATGGCCCCGCGATGCGCGTTGATCCCATGGGTGGCGCGCATCATCGCGGCCTCCGCGCGGATACCGATGGTGCGGAGATCCGCCATCGCGGCACCGTGCGCGCCGGCCACAACGAATTCCGCAAAGTACGGCCGCAGGGACTCCGCGCTGCGGCGCAGCGTGTCGGCATCCATGTCGTCGTGGCTGCCGGAATCCACGGGACTGACGAGGCCGGGCTTCGGCCAGGTCTCCAGCTCGCCGATCAGAGCGGCATACGCGAGGTCGGCGACGTGCTCGGCGTCGATCCCGCCGGCGCCGGCTTCGGCCCCGATCGACGGGATGGCGAGGAAGCGATGCTGGCGCAGGGTCGGGCTCCCGGCGGCGCGCGTCGGCGCCGCCCGTGACGGGGCGGATCCGCGCCGTATACCAGAACGCCGGTCTCCGCCTATTTCGGCGAAGCGGCGCCTAGGCCGCCGCAACGGCCGGCGAGATCCGCTTGCGCGCCTTCTTGTCCTCCGTACTGCTCAGGAAAGCCTGAGCCTCCTCCTTCCGCTCGAAGACGTGCGGGGCAACGCCGCGTCTGGTCAGCGCCTCCTCCATCTTCAGGCGTAGGAAGGCGCTGGTCGCGTAGCGGGTCGTCGTGGCGTAGTAATTCGCCTGCAGATACTGAAGCACCCCGGCGTAATCATCGACGAGGTTCTCGTTGAGGCGGAAGCCATCGTGATTGATCACGGCGTTGACCCGCTGGCCGGCCTTTCGGCACGCCTCTACGATGGTCATGCGCAACTCGTCCATGTCGCCCTTCACCCGGCAGTACCAGCCCTCCAGGTTGATGAAGAGGATATTGCGCTCGCCGTCATAGCTGACGCGCGACGTCAGATCGAGGTTGAGGAGATCCGCAACCAAATCCATCGGCTCATCGCGGAAGATGCGCGGGTCCATCGGCACCGGGTTCCGGACGACGGGTGCAAAGTCCATGTGGGCGAGAATATCCCGCTCAATGTCGATCCCGGGCGCCACCTCGACCAGTTCCAACCCTTCGGCCGTCAGCTGGAAGACGCAGCGCTCAGTGACGTAGAGGACCGGCTGCGAACGTTCGACCGCGTAGGGCCCCGAGAAGGTGTTCTGCTGGACTCGGGTGACGAACTTGCGGGCCTTGCCCTCGCTGACGATCCGGACCTGCCCATCATTGACCGCGATCTCCAGCCCGCCGGCCGTGAAGGTGCCGGCGAAGACGACGGTCCGGGCATTCTGCGAGATGTTGATGAAGCCGCCGCAGCCGTTGAGCTTGCCGCCGAACCGCGAGGTGTTGACGTTGCCGGCGGCATCGCACTCGGCCATGCCGAGGCAGGTCATGTCGAGGCCGCCGCCATCGTAGAAGTCGAACATCTGGTTCTGATCGATGATGCAGTCGGCATTGGTGGCCGCGCCGAAACTCGAGCCCGATGCCAGCACGCCGCCGACCGCGCCGGCCTCGGTGGTCAGGGTGATGTAGGGCGTGATCTTCTCCTCATTGGCCACCGACGAGATGCCCTCCGGGGCGCCGACGCCCAGATTGACCACGCCATTCAGCGGCAGTTCGAAGGCGGCCCGGCGCGCGATGATCTTGCGCTCGTTCAGTGCCATGCGCTTGATGCCGGTGACCGGAACGCGGATCTCACCGGCGAGGGCGGCGTCATGCATCACGCCGTAATTCATGCGGTGCATCTCGGGCTCGGCGACCACGACGCAATCGACCAGGATGCCGGGGACCCGCACGTCCTTCGGCAACAGGTAGCCATCGTCGACGATGCGCTCGACCTGCGCGATGACGATGCCGCCATTGTTGCGGGCCGCCATCGCCTGGGCGAGACAATCGAGGGTCAGCGCCTCCTTCTCGTAGGACAGGTTGCCCGATGGGTCCGCGGAGGTCGCGCGGATGAAGGCGACGTCGATCTTGGTGGCCGTGTAGAACAGCCACTCTTCGCCATCGACCTCGACGAGCTTGACGATGTCCTCCGTGGTCAGCTCGTTGACCTTGGCACCGCCGTGGCGTGGATCGACGTAGGTCTTCAGGCCTACCTTCGAGAATAGGCCCGGCTGACCGGCCGCGCAGGCCCGGTAGAGCTGCGAGATCACCCCCTGGGGCAGGTTGTAGCCGCGGATCAGGTTGTCCTGCGCGGCCCTGGCGACCTTCGGCATGCGGCCGAAATTGGCCGCGATGACACGCGACAGCAGGCCATCATGGTGCAGACGGCCGGTGCCGAGACCTTTGCTGTCGCCCGCGCCCGCCGTCATGATCAGCGTCAGGCCCCGGGGCGAACCGGTCTCGACGAAGCGGGCCTCCAGGGCGGCGTGAAGCGCTTCCGGGATGCAGCTCTGGACGAAGCCCGTGGTGGTGAGGACGTCGTTCTCGCGGATCAGCGCAATCGCCTCCTGCGCCGAGATCACCTTGTTCTTCCTCATAGAGTCCGTGATCCTCCCAGACTTCCGGCCGCACGACCGCTCGCGTCACGGACCGCTTTTAAGCACGCTCACCCACCGATCCTGCTCGACCCGGACGCATCCTGCTTGCAGACCTATGCGGTGTGAACCGCTTTTTTATTGCAGTGCATCACTAAATGCGGCGTCGCGACAGGCCGCTTGTCTCCGCCATCACTGTAAACTCTTATAGGGCGTCCGTGCTTCTGAAAAACTCTTCGGTGCAAAGTCAGAAAAAATCAGAGGCCGGCGCGGGCATGACCATACGGTTGGCAGCCTCGGCTTCGCTTAAGTCGGTTGGGCCGCGCTGCGCTCGACATTATCGCACCGTTGCTGCCTGTCGTGGGTCAGAGCGTGACCTGCCTTCGCTCTATGATGCCGCAGATGTTCAACCCAGAACTCGAAGATCCACAGCGAGGTTTTGAGACATCGCGGTTTGTGCCATCGGGGGTTACCGGTCTGGCTTGGCGGCGGTGCTGGTACGGCTTGGCGGAGCGTTGCGCGGGCGAACAGCACCGGTTCAAACGCAGCGCAGGCTTGCGGTGGCTCGGCCCCACATCGTGGAAACCGATGCGGACCCAACAATGCGACCGCTGGTGGGCGCGTAGAAGCCCGAAACTGCGCGCCGAAGCGCCCGAGCGTCAAACCAGGGCGCCAAAAACGTCAAACCCGCCAGAAGGCGGGTTCGGTCATCCGAGTGAAACCAAGGCTTTTAGTGGTAGCGAGGGAGGGATTTGAACCCCCGACACAAGGATTATGATTCCTCTGCTCTAACCAGCTGAGCTACCCCGCCCCAAGCCGAACCATCGTTCGGACGGTCGGCGCAGGCGGTATAGGGAGAGCCGGCGCACGGTGTCAACGGTTCCGCGCGGGCAAATGTGCGGCCTGAGTGAAGCGCCGCTGCCCGCGCGTGAGACCAAAACGGGTCACCGTTACGAAGCGGTATACGCGGCGCGCGGCCAGCCCCTGTGCCGCTCGACGCTCGATGCTAGGATTCAGCCCCGGCTCGCTCAGCCGCCAACCTGCCTGGAGCGTTCGATGACACGTCACAGCTGCAAACGCCTTGCCCTCTTGTTTGCCCTGGTGGCGTCGCCCGCCCTCGCGGCTGGGAAGGACACCACCTATCGGGCGACACTGGACGCTGCCAGCGAGGTGCCGGCCACACAATCCAAGGGGACCGGCGAGGTTACCGCCACGTTCGATCCGGCAACCCGGCGCCTCAGCTGGAAGGGCAGCTACAGCAACCTCACCGGACCCGTAACGGCGGCCCATTTCCATGGTCCGGCCAAGTCGGGGGAGAATGCCGGCGTCCTGGTGCCGGTAACCGCCTCGACCAGCCCGTTCACCGGCGAGGCAACGCTCGACGAAACCAAGGCCGCGGATCTCGAGGCCGGCCGCATCTACTTCAATGTTCACACGGCGGCGAACCCGAAGGGTGAGATCCGCGGGCAGGTGGTTCGCGCGCCCTGATCGCCCGGGACCGCCACCTCGACGCGGGTCCGAAGCCCCGGTAGGCGGAGACATCCCCTGCCGGAGTTCCCGATGAAGCAGATTGAGGCCATCATCGCCTGGACGCCCATTCGTTGGGCAGACTTGAAACCCGAAACCGCCGGACAGGTGGTTGTCCTGCCCGCCGCCGATGAGACGGGGGTGGCGAAACGCTACATGATGCGCGCGGGCGCCAGCTCGTCCGCGCTGGCGACGTTGTCGGACGAGGCCCGCATCGCCCGGCTCTTCATCGATTTCCAGACCCTCGTCGTCCGCGACGGCATCGACCCTCAGGTCGCGCACCGTGCTTTCCTGGCGATTGACGAGTACCGGTTCCGGATCGCCCCAGACACCGAGGGGGCTGAATTCGAGGATCCGCCCGAGGAGGATTAGCCGGGTCAGCCTCCCATCACGCAGGCGTGAGAATAAAGAATACACATCATCGAGCCGCGCCCTATGTCATGGCATCGCTCTGGCCCCCTCGGAGACCGGTCATGACCGTTTCCCGCCGCGCCGTCGTCGCCGCCGCTGCCCTGGCGCCGCTCGCCTCCCGCTTCGCTTTCGCCGCCGAGCCGCTGATCCGGAGGCCGATCCCGTCCAGCGGCGAGATGCTGCCGGCGATCGGGATCGGCACGTCCCGCCGCTACGAAGTGGAGCCGACCCCTGACAGGATCGCGCCCCTGAAGGAGGCTGTTCAGACCTTCGTGTCCCTCGGCGGGACGGTGATCGACACCGCTCCGAGCTATGGTACCGCCGAGGACGTTCTCGGCGTCATTCTGTCGGAGACCGGCCTGCGCCAGAAGGTCTTTCTCGCCAGCAAGGTCGACACGACCGGCCGCGACGAGACGCGCGCGGAGTTCGAACGGTCCCTGAAGCGGATGAAGGTCGAGGCCCTCGATCTCGTGGCGGTCCACAACCTCATCGACGTGGCCGAGAATCTCGCAGTGCTGCGCGATCTGAAGGCCGCCAAGCGGATCCGCTACCTCGGCGTCACGGTCTGGCGCGACAACCAGCTCGATGCCCTCGAAGCGGTGATGAAACGCGAAACCCTCGACTTCATTCAGGTGAACTACGCCATCGACAACCGTGCCGCCGCCGAGCGCGTGATCCCGTTGGCTGCCGATCGGGGCGTGGCGGTGATGACCAATGTCCCCTTCGGCCGCGACCGCCTGTTCAAGGCGGTCCAGGGCAAGGAATTGCCGGCCGTGGCCAAGGATCTCGGCTGCACGAGCTGGCCGCAGGTCTTTCTGAAGTACGTGCTGGGCAACCCGGCCGTGACCTGCCCGATCCCCGGCATGGCGAAAGCCGCCTATGTCGAGGACAACCTCGCCGCCGCCCGCGGAAAGCTCCCGGACGCGGCTCAACGCAAGCAGATGGAGGCCTTCATCGATGCGGTCTGATCGTTTCACGCGCCGTGCGGCGCTCGTCCTGGCGGCTGGAGTTTCCCTGGCGGCCGCTGCGCCGGCCTTCGCCCAGGACGGGGCGAAGAAAATCCGGATCGGCGTGATCGGGGCTGGCAATATCGGCGGCACCATCGGGGGCCTGTGGGTGAAGGACGGCCACGAGGTGATGTTCGCTTCGCGTCACCCCGAGACACTGGCCTCCATGGTGTCGGAACTTGGCCCGAAGGCGAAGGCTGGTACCCCGGAGGAGGCGATCAAGTTCGGCGATGCCGTGTTCATCGCCGTGCCCTACAAGGCCTATCCGGATCTCGCCAAGGAGATCGGTCCGGCCCTCAAGGGCAAGGTCGTGCTCGATGCCGGCAACGCCACGCAGAAGCGGGACGGGGCGCTCTACGACGAGGTCCAGGCTGGCGGCATCGGCGCGACCTCGGCCAAGTATTTCCCGGGCGCGAAGCTGGTACGGGCGTTCAACGCGGCCAACTACAAGGTCTTCGCCAAGGAGGGCGCCGACGGCGGCAAGGACCGCGCGGGGGGCCGCATGGCGATCCCGATCGCCGGGGACGATCCGGAAGCCCTGAAGGTTGCGGAGGGGCTCGTCCGCGATGCCGGCTTCGATCCGGTCGTCGTTGGTCCGCTCAAGGACGCCGAAAAATTCGCGATGGGATCTCCGGGCTTCGGTCACGATGTGACCGCGCCGGAACTGCGGGAGAAGCTTGGGCTCGGCAAGTGAGCCAAGCGCCGAACGGCAAGATGCTCCCCGCGGGGCGTGCCCATGACTGACCATGTGCCAATCCGCGGCCCGCTCGCCCGCCTGATCGATGTTCAGCCCGGCGAGGGCCGGGCGCTCGCCTGGGCCTGGGCCTACATCTTCTCGATCCTGGCCGCCTACTACGTGCTGCGCCCGATCCGCGACCAGATGGGCGTGGCCGGCGGCATCGAGAACCTGCCCTGGCTGTTCACTGCGACCCTAGTGGGTATGCTCTGCCTGAACCTGCCCTTCGCCTATCTGGTGAAGCGGATGCCGCGGGCGCGGTTCGTACCGATCACCTACCGGTTCTTCGCAGCCAATATTCTCGCCTTCGCGCTGGTCCTCTACCTCGCGCCACCGGATTGGAACATCTGGATCGGGCGGGTCTTTTTCGTCTGGCTGTCGATCTTCAACCTGTTCGTCGTCTCGATCTTCTGGGCGACGATCGTCGACGTGTTCTCCAATGAACAGGGAAGGCGCCTGTTCGGCTTCATCGCGGCCGGCGCGACGCTGGGCGCCATCGCGGGTTCGGCCACCACGGCGATCCTCGCCAAGAACCTGCCGACCTGGGGCCTGATGCTCTGCGCCGTCGTGCTGCTCGAAGTCGCGGTGTTCTGCATGCGCGGCTTATCGGCCCTGTCGAGCCGTCTCCATGAGATCCCGGGCAGCCTTGCGAGCCCCGAGGGCAATCAAGACCGGACGATCGGCGGCAGCGTGCTGGCGGGCGTGACCCGGACCTTCGCGTCCCCCTACCTGCTCAACATCTCGCTGTTCCTGCTGCTGTTCTCGGTCACATCGACCTTTCTGTATTTCGAGCAGGCCGGCATCGCGAAGCGCAGCTTCCCGGATCGGGGAGCCCAGACCGCGTTTTTCGCGAGCGTCGATCTTGCGGTGAACGTCCTGACGCTCGGCGTCCAGCTCTTCCTGACGGGCCGGATCGTGAACCGGCTCGGCGTGGCGCTGACGCTCGCGATCCTCCCGGCCTTCAGCATCCTCGGCTTCGCAGCCCTTGCGATCTGGCCGACGATCGGCGTGATCGTCGCCTTCCAGGTGCTACGTCGGGCGGGCAACTTCGCCATCGCCCGGCCGATCCGGGAGGTGCTGTTCACGGTCGTCCCGCGGGAGGACCGCTACAAGGCCAAGAGCTTCATCGACACGGTGGTCTATCGCCTGGGCGATCAGGTCGGCGCGTGGTCCTTCACGGGAATTCAGGGGCTGGGCCTGGGCAGCACCGGGATCGCCGGGGCCGCGATCCCGCTCTCGGCAGCGTGGCTCCTGAACAGCCTCTGGCTCGGCCGCGCTCAGGACAGGCTGCGGACCACGCATGAGGAAGAGGGAGCCGAAGCGGCCGCCCCGTCAGCACCGCTGAGCCGGGCGGCTCCATCGGCATAAGGACGGCCCTTCACGGCCTACCGGTGCTTCATCCAGTCCCAGACCAGGAAGGCCGGGAAGGGGAGCATGATGGCGAAGAAAATCCAGTCGAACATCTGAGGCATGGGACAGTCCTTCCTTTGGTCTGTCCCAGGTTCTACCGACGCCGCCGGCCGAAGTTCCGGCTGCGCGTTGACCGGCGCCGCTCCGCCGGTCGCAGGGCCGTGTTAAGCTTTGGTTTACCCTACCGCGCGAGGGATCGAACTCGGTTCGGCCGGGAGGGGTGCATGACCGGTCTTGCGCTGCCGGTACGGCGGCGATCGCGCAGACTTCACGGCCGCATCCTGGCCGTGCTGGTGCCACTTGCGCTGGCGCCTTCGCCCGCGACCGCCCAGGAACCGCTGTTCCTGCGCATTCGGCCCATCTCCGACGCGGAGGCGGCGCGCGCTGCCCGGGAGGCGCTCTGGGCGCGCCGTCAGGCGCATGCCCACGCGGTGATCGAATCCGTCTGCACCGGATGCCTCGGTGCCTGGAAGTCGACAGTCGAATCGGCCCCCGCCGCGCCACCCATGCGCGCACAGGATACGGTGGCGAACCTCACGGTCCGAATAGGGGTTGAAACCGACCCCGTCGCCGTTGCATCCGACGACCCCATTTCATCGACCCCTGAGAGGCATCCATGACGCAAGCGCACCCGACCAGCGGCGCTGAGCCCGAAGTCGATTGCCCGGTCAGCCTTGAAGTCCTGGGCTCCGTCTACCGCGCCGACGAGTTCGACCTGCCGCTGATCCTAGAGGAGATCCCGCCGCTGAAGCGCGCCCAGCTTGCAACCTACCTCTACGGCAAGAGCCACATGCACAAGCTCGGCCTCAAGGTCGCCCGCTCCTGCGAGCGCGACGACCTGATCAAGGTCGCGGGGGAGATCGGCTCGGTCATCCACGGGCAGGCGCATCTGAAGCCGTCCAAGCCGGCACCGACAGCGGCGCCGGAGCTGCGCGCCAAGACGTTGCCGGGCCAGAAGAAGGTGAGTCTCGCCGGCGCGGCACCGAAGCCCGCCATCAGCCTGGGCGGCTCGGCCAAGGTTCGCAATTTCGATTGATGTTCGACGCTCCTGGCGCGGGCCTTGCGCCGATCCCCAGCCCGCGCCGGGGATGCGCGTTGCGCCCGCGTCAGGCTTCGGATACTCGCCCGCGATGAACACCGACCACGACAAGATCCTGATCGTCGATTTCGGCTCCCAGGTGACGCAGCTCATCGCCCGCCGGGTGCGGGAGGAGGGCGTTTATTGCGAGATCGTGCCCTTCACGAAGGCCGAGGCCGCGTTCCGTGAGCAGAAGCCGAAGGGCGTGATCCTCTCCGGCGGCCCCGAATCGGTGACGGTCGAGGCTTCGCCCCGGGCGCCGCAGCTGGTTTTCGAATCCGGCGTTCCGGTTTTCGGCATCTGCTACGGCCAGCAGACCATGGCGGCGCAGCTCGGCGGAGCGGTCGAGGGCGGGCACCACGCCGAATTCGGCCGGGCCGAGGTCGAGATCCTGGCCGACTGCCCGCTGTTCGAGGGTGTCTGGCACAAGGGAGAAAAATACCCGGTCTGGATGAGCCACGGCGACCGGGTCACCAAGCTGCCGGACGGCTTCACCACCGTGGCGATCTCAAAGAATGCCCCTTTCGCGGCGGTGGCTGACGAGGCGCGCCGCTACTACGCGGTGCAGTTCCACCCGGAAGTGGCGCACACGCCCCACGGCGCCCTGCTGATCCGCAACTTCGTGCGCGACATCGCGGGCTGCTCCGGTGACTGGACCATGGGCGCCTACCGCGAGGAGGCCATCGCCAAGATCCGCGAGCAGGTCGGCTCCGAGAAGGTCATCTGCGGCCTGTCGGGCGGCGTCGATTCCGCCGTGGCGGCCGTGTTGATCCACGAGGCGATCGGCGACCAGCTGACCTGCGTGTTCGTCGATCACGGGCTCCTGCGCCTGGGCGAGGCCGAGCAGGTCGTGGCTCTGTTCCGCGACCACTACAACATCCCGCTGGTCCACGTGGAGGCATCGGGGATGTTCCTGGCGGCGCTGGAGGGCGTGTCCGATCCGGAAGTGAAGCGCAAAACGATCGGCCGCCTGTTCATCGACGTGTTCGAGGCCGAATCGAAGAAGATCGGCGGCGCGAAGTTCCTGGCGCAGGGCACGCTCTACCCGGACGTGATCGAGAGCGTGTCGTTCACCGGCGGTCCGTCCGTGACGATCAAGAGCCACCACAATGTGGGTGGCCTGCCCGAGCGCATGGATATGAAGCTCGTGGAGCCCCTGCGCGAGCTGTTCAAGGACGAGGTTCGGGTGCTCGGCAAGGAACTCGGCCTGCCCGAGGCCTTCGTCGGCCGCCACCCCTTCCCGGGTCCGGGTCTCGCCATCCGCTGCCCCGGCACGATCACGCCTGAGAAGCTCGAAGCCCTGCGCAAGGCCGACGCGATCTACCTCGACGAGATCCGGCAGGCCGGCCTCTACGACACGATCTGGCAGGCCTTCGCGGTGATCCTGCCGGTGAAGACCGTCGGTGTGATGGGCGACGGGCGCACCTACGACCATGTCTGCGCCCTGCGGGCCGTGACTTCGGTGGACGGCATGACGGCCGATTTCTATCCGTTCGACATGGCCTTCCTCGGCCGGGTCGCGACCCGGATCATCAACGAGGTGAAGGGCATCAACCGGGTGACCTACGACATCACCTCGAAGCCGCCGGGCACGATCGAGTGGGAATAGGCCTCAGGGTCCGCACAAAGCCGGTTCAAGCGCCTTCAGTGCCGGGCGGTAGGCGGCGAGGTGAAGACCATCGCGCATGGCGCCGGGCTTGGCGTAGCCGGTGTCGCCGTCGCGCAGATCGGCGAACGGGTCCGTGAAGACGCAGCCGAGGCGGCCGCACAGGCCGCGCAGCCGCTGCGAGTAATCTGCGACCGCCGCGGCCTCGACCAGCGTCCCGAGCTCGCGCCCGACCGGGGGGAGGGCGGTAACCACCACCCGCGGCGCGAGACTCTGCAGGCGCCGTACGATGGACTCCGCGGCGGCCTCAAAGCGTGCGGCCGGCTCGGCGGAGCGCGGCTTGTTCTTCAAGAGGATGTCGTTGGTCCCGATCGTCAGCGCGGCGATTCGGGGATGCGTCTTGAAGCGCAGCTGCGCAAGATGATCCGCGTAAGCTGCCGCGGTCGAGCCGCTCACGCCGCCATTGACCAGGGGCAATCCACACACCTCCTGGCCGCCAGGGTGCAACTCCACCTGTGAGTCACCGCCATAGTAGACGTATGCCGCGGGCACCTCGTCGAGACTGACCTGGATCGCGATGAGACGCATGACCGCGTAGGCCCGCGCATCGGCGGCCGGCCTGTGCAGGCGCCAGCCCGCCAGGCCCCCGAGGGCGACGAGCCCGATGCCGCCGGCGATCAGGAGGGCGAGGCGCTTCACGACGCGGCGCCGGCGCGATCGACCCGCGCGTCCGGCCGCGAATCCGTCGACGCGTAATAGGGCTTGATGTCGAGGAGCGGCGTGCCGTCGAGGCAATCGAGGCCGCGCACCTGCAGCACGTCGCCCTCCCGGCCGAGCAGGTCCACCACCGACAGGGCGATCGGGTTCGGCCGGGCCGGCGAGCGCAGCGAGAAGGTACCGCGCGGCCCGTCCGCATGGCGCGGTTGCTGGACCACGAGGCCGCGGGTCGCCTGATCCATCCAGTAGAGCAGGATGAGATGGGTACAGCCCGTGATGCTGCGCAGGCCCGCAACGTAGGGTGCATCGACCTCCACGGTGCAGAGCGCATCGGTCTGCAGCCCATTCTTCGGACATTCGGACCGCGTCCGCCAGGGCGTGCGCAGCCGGCCGATGAAATACAGACCGGTGTCGAAGGTTGCGGGCAGGTCCGCCATCTCCTCGCCGGGACGGATCCCGAACTCGTCCGCGCTCATATGACCTCGCTCTGTCCCCGGGGCTTCTCAGCCAAGCCCCCGCCGCTCGCAAGCCCGCATCTCGCGCGCCTGCGCCCGGGGGTGTAGAGCCGGCGGCTGAACCGGAGGCGACATGTTCGAGCGGGAATTGCGGCCGATGCAGGCGGTGGCGGATGCCGGGATCGCGATCGACCGCTTGGTCGAGCTCTACGACGGTGCGGTCGGCGCCCTGCGGCAAGCCCTCGAGCGCTACCTCGCGGGCGGTCCACCCCCGGATGCCACCGAGCGGCTCGCCTTCCGTTACCCGGAATTGCGGATCAGCTACCGCCCGGACGGACCGCTGCCGCGGGTGCGGCGCGCCACCGCGAAGCTCCAGGCCGCGGGCACCTACGCGACCACGGTCACGCACCCCGCCTTCTTCCGCCACTACCTGACCCGCCAGCTTGAGCCGCTGATCGCCGATTACGGGATCACCCTCGAAGTGGGCCTGAGCGCGCAGGAGATCCCCTATCCCTACGTGCTGGAGGCCGGGCTCGACGCGCGCGGGCGCGCGGTCGACGGTGCGGACCTCGCCACCTACTTCCCGGTGCCGCTCCTGTCGCTGGTCGGCGACGAGATCGCGGACGGCACCTTCGACCAGGTCCCGGGCGAGCCGCTGCCGCTCGCCCTGTTCGACGCCGTACGGGTCGATTATTCGCTCCGGCGGCTCGTCCACTATACGGGCTGCGACTGGCGCGAGGTCCAGCCCTGGATCCTGCTGACCAACTATCACCGCTATGTCGATCAGTTCGTCCGCCACGGGCTGGAGCGGCTGGCCTCGGGCTCGGAGGGGTTCGAGCGCCTGGTCCTGCCGGGCGGTGTGTCGGTGTCCCGCGCCGAGGCCGCGCAGGCCGACCCGGCGGCGGTGATCGCCGCCTCGCCCTGGCACCGGCACCAGATGCCGGCCTATCACATCGTCGCGCGGGGCGCCGACGGTACCCATCAGGGCACGACTCTTGTCAATATCGGCGTCGGCCCGTCGAACGCGAAGACGATCACCGATCACCTCGCGGTTTTGCGCCCGGATTGCTGGCTGATGGTCGGCCATTGTGGCGGCCTGCGGCAGTCGCAGACCATCGGCGATTACGTCCTGGCGCACGCGTACCTGCGCCGCGACCGGATCCTCGACGAGTTGGTCCCGCCGGACGTGCCGGTGCCGGCGCTCGCCGAAGTGCAGGTCGCACTCCAAAACGCCGCCGCCGCCGTCACGGGCGAGCAGGCCGAGGCTCTGAAGCGCCGCCTGCGCACCGGTACCGTCGTCACCTACGACGATCGCAATTGGGAATTGCGGTTCAGCCAGGAGCGGCGACGGATCAACCAATCGCGGGCGGTGGCGGTCGACATGGAGAGCGGCACCGTCGCGGCCCAAGGCTTTCGCCTGCGCGTGCCCTACGGCGCGCTGCTCTGCGTGTCCGACAAGCCGCTCCACGGCGAGATCAAGCTGCCCGGCGCCGCCAACGCGTTCTACGACCGGGCGGTCTCGGAGCATCTGCAGGTCGGTCTGGCGGCCCTCGATGCCCTGCGCGCAGACCGGCACGGGCTACATTCACGCAAGCTGCGCAGCTTCGACGAGCCACCATTCCGGTGAATCATCGGGCCTGACAAGCTTACGCATCCGCTGACGGACCTGCAAACGCGACGGACTGACACGCAGCTCACAATACTCAAGCTTGGATACACCCCGTCTCACCGCAGTTGGACAACCAGAGATCACGCTTTAGTCTGGATTGTCCGATGAAACATTTGACCCTGGCATCGACCGCCCTGCTGGCGGCGGTTGCACTCCTCCCGGGTGGCGCGGATGCACGCGGCTTCGGTGGCGGCGGCTTCGGCGGCGGCGGCTTCCATGGCGGCGGGTTCGGAGGAGGCTTTCACGGTGGGGGCTTCCATGGCGGGGGGATCGGTGGCGCCGGCTTCGGCGGCGCCCGTGCGGGCGGCATCGGAAGTGGTTTCCGCGGCACTGGTCTCGGTGGTACCGGCGTGACGGGTGCCGGCGTCGGCGGCCTTCGAACCGGGGAATTCAATAACGCGGGCCGCCTCGGCGCGATCGGAAGCCGAGGTGTCGTCGGCACGCGCGGCATAGCCGGTCGTGGCTTCGCAGGTCGTGGCTTCGCAGGTCGTGGTCTCGCGGGTCGCGGCTACGGACGTGGTTATGGGCGGGGGCTCGGCTACGGCCTCGCCGGCGTCGGCCTCGGACTCGGGGTCGGCTACGGTCTGGGCGGCTTCGGCTATGACAGCTGCAATTACAATGACGGGTACGGTGCCTACGATCCTGCCTATTGCGGTGCTGACGGCTACGGTTACTGACACGCTCGGTTAAGCGGGTCGCGATCATCCAATACCGAAGCCCGGCCGCCTCACGGCCGGGCTTCGACGTGTGACGAACAGGTCGGTACGAGGCGGTATCATCGCCATGCCTTCGTTGCCCGCGAAGGCTCCGTCTAGGAAGTCCGAATTGCGAACTGGTCCAGTCCGGCCACGATGGCAGGCGGATCGGGTTCGCGGCAGGAGGATCGTTTGAGTAGCGTTGCGACGGTTCCGACGACCGCGGCCCTGCTCGTCCTGTGCATGGGTCTCTGGGCGACCGCTCTGCTGCCCGAAATCGTGACCGCGCTCGCCTTCTTCGGGTTGGCGATGCTCCTTGGCCTGGGCAGCGCCGGAACGATTTTCTCCGGCTTCTCGGCCTCGGCCTTCTGGCTTGTCCTGTCCGGGATGGTTGTGGGCCTGGGTATGACCCGAACGGGACTCGGCAATCGCATGGCCCGTGCCCTCGCCCTGCGCCTGTCGGGCTCCTACACGCAACTCATTGCCGGCCTCGTAGCCCTGAGCTTCCTCATCGCCTTCGTGATGCCGTCAAACCTCGGGCGGATCGCGTTGATGATCCCGGTGACGCTGGCGCTCTGCGACGCGTTCGGCCTCGGCCCCGGCCGTCCCGGGAGGACCGGCGCCGTTCTGGCCGTCGGCGTGGCGACCCCGGTCCTGTCCGCCGCGATCCTCCCGGCCAACGTGCCGAATCTGGTGATGGCCGGCTCCGCGGAGCATCTGCTCGGCCTGCATTTCTCCTACCTGTCGTACCTTCTCCTGCACGCGCCGGTCCTGGCCCTGGTCAAGGGTGTGATCCTGACTGCCCTGGTCGTGCGGCTCTTCCCGGATCGGCTGGCTGGGGGTGCGCCGGCCCTGCAGCCGCTGCCGCCGATCTCAGCGGCGGAACGACGGCTCGCGACGATTCTTGCCTGCACGCTCGCGCTCTGGATGACCGACAGCCTGCACGGGCTTGCGCCGGCCTGGGTCGGTCTGGCAGCGGCGGTGACCTGCCTGCTGCCGGGGATCGGCGTGCTGCCGGCAGAGGCGTTTCAGCAGGTCAACCTGAGAACCTGCTTCTATATCGCGGCCCTGCTCGGCCTCGTGGCCCTCGTGAACGAGACCGGGCTCGGGGAGCGCCTCGGCCACCTCCTGCTATCCCTGGCACCGCTGTCACGGGATGCGCCGGCGCAGAACTTCGCCGTGCTGACCAGCATCGGCACCCTGCTGACGCTGCTCGTCACTGCCAACGGCGCACCAGCGCTCTACACGGCGCTCGCACGCGAGATGGTTCAAGCCAGCGGCCTGTCGGCGATGGCCGTCGTCTCGCTTCAGGTGATCGGCTACTCGACCGTCTTCTTTCCGTACCAGGCACCGCCGATCGTGGTCGCAAGCGAACTCGGCGGCGTGCGCCTGCGGGATGCCACGCGCCTCACCCTCAGTTTCGGCCTGGCCGGGCTGGTTGTGGCTGCTCCCCTCGATTACGCGTGGTGGAGGCTGCTTGGCCAGCTGAAGTGACAGAATCCGATTTGTGTTGCCTCCGTGGGCACATTGCGTCGCACCATGACGGATTGCGGCTTGCCCGCGCAGGCACTAGCGCTACCAGATTAGAGACGGTCCAGTTCGCAGCTGCGAGGCTTCAACCCGATGGCACCCACCGCACGCCCGACAGTGGCACAGCCGCTTTCGCCGCATCTCCAGATCTATCGCTGGACCTGGACGATGGCGATGTCGGTGTTTCACCGCATTACCGGCACGGCGCTCTATGGCGGGACTGCACTCGTCGCGATCTGGCTGTTGGCTCTGGCGTCCGGGCCGGTCGCCTATTCTTACGTAGCCGGGTTTTTCGGCTCCGTGATCGGGCGGCTGATCCTGTTCGTCTACACCTGGATCCTGATGCACCACATGCTGGGCGGCCTGCGCCACTTCGCGTGGGATTTCGGCATCGGCTTCGATCGAGAGAAGCGCCTCGCCATGTCCCGCCTGACCCTGATCGGGTCGGTGGCGCTCACCCTCATCATCTGGGCGGTCGCCCTTCTGGTCCGCTGAGGAGGCCGCGATGGCTCAGGAACAGATCCGCCAGGACACGCGCGTTTCCATCCGCACCCCGCGGGCCCGCGTCAGCGGGCTCGGCGTCGCCCATCACGGCGTCAGCCATTGGTGGCTCCAGCGCATCACCGCAGTCACCAACCTGGTGCTGATGCTGGCCTTCGTGGTCATCATCGCCAACATGGCCGGCCGCAACTACGCGGAAGCGGCGCATATTGTCGCGAATCCTTTCGTCTCGATCATCCTCATCCTGGCGCTTCTGTCGGTGACCCTCCACATGCGGATCGGCATGCAGGTGATCATCGAGGACTACGTGCACGCGCAGGCGACGAAGATCGTCGCGGTGTTCGCCAACAACGTCTACGCCGTCCTCGTGGCGGTGGCCTGCCTCTACGCGGTCCTGCGCATCAGCTTCGGACAGCTGGCCTGAAACCCGCCCACACGCATTTCGAGGAGCCGAACATGGCCGCCAACGGCACCAACGGCAGCGGGCCTGCCTACACCATCCACGATCACGCCTTCGACGTGGTGATCGTCGGCGCGGGCGGGGCGGGCTTGAGGGCGACCGTCGGCTGCTCAGAGGCCGGCCTGCGCACCGCCTGCATCACCAAGGTGTTCCCGACCCGCTCGCACACCGTGGCGGCGCAGGGCGGGATCTCGGCCTCGCTCGGCAATATGGGCCCCGACGACTGGCGCTGGCATATGTACGACACCGTGAAGGGGTCGGACTGGCTCGGCGATCAGGACGCGATCGAATACCTCGTGCGCAACGCGCCGGCCGCGGTCTACGAGCTGGAACACTGGGGCGTGCCCTTCTCGCGGACCGAGGAAGGCAAGATCTACCAGCGCCCGTTCGGCGGCATGACCACCGATTACGGCAAGGGTACCGCCCAGCGCACCTGCGCGGCGGCCGATCGCACCGGTCACGCCATGCTGCACACCCTCTACGGGCAGGCGGTGAAGAACCGGACCGACTTCTTCATCGAGTACTTCGCCCTCGATCTGATCATGGATGACGAGGGCCGCTGCCGCGGCGTCATCGCCCTCGATCAGGCGACCGGCGAGATCCACCGGTTCCGCGCTCAGACGACCATCCTGGCGACCGGCGGCTACGGCCGCGCCTATTTCTCGGCGACCTCCGCCCACACCTGCACCGGCGACGGCAACGCCATGGTGCTGCGCGCCGGCCTGCCGCTGCAGGACATGGAGTTCGTGCAGTTCCACCCGACCGGCATCTACGGCGCGGGTTGCCTGATCACCGAGGGCTCCCGCGGCGAGGGCGGCTACCTGACGAATTCCGAGGGTGAGCGCTTCATGGAGCGCTACGCGCCGTCAGCCAAGGATCTGGCCTCCCGCGACGTCGTCTCGCGCTCCATGACCATGGAGATCCGCGACGGCCGCGGTGTCGGCAAGAACAAGGATCACATCTACCTGCACCTCGACCACCTCGACCCGAAGATCCTGCACGAGCGTCTGCCCGGCATCTCGGAATCGGCGAAGATCTTCGCCGGTGTCGACGTGACCAAGGAGCCGATCCCGGTCATCCCAACCGTGCACTACAACATGGGCGGCATCCCGACGAACTATCACGGCGAGGTGCTGACTCTGCGCGACGGCAACCCCGACACGGTGGTTCCGGGTCTGATGGCGATCGGTGAGGCGGCCTGCGTCTCGGTGCATGGCGCCAACCGCCTGGGCTCGAATTCGCTGATCGACCTCGTGGTGTTCGGCCGCGCCGCCGGCAAGCGCTGCGCCGAGATCGTCGAGCCGAACGGCCGCGCCATGGAGCTTCCGAAGGGCGCCACCGACAAGGCACTCGAGCGACTCGACCGCTTCCGCCACGCCAACGGCTCGACGCCGACCGCGGAACTGCGCGCCGAGATGCAGAAGACGATGCAGAACAACTGCGCCGTGTTCCGCACCGGTGAGGTGCTGGCGGAGGGCAAGGGCCTGATCCACAAGGTCTGGAACGCCGCCGCCGACGTGAAGATCACCGACCGGTCGCTCGTCTGGAACACGGACCTGCTGGAGACCCTCGAGTTCGACAACCTGATCGGTCAGGCTGTCGTGACGATGGAATCGGCCGCCAACCGCACCGAGTCCCGCGGCGCCCATGCCCGCGAAGACTTCCCGGACCGCGACGACAAGGACTGGATGAAGCACACCCTGTCCTGGCTCGACGAGGGCCGGCATCAGGTGAACATCGATTATCGCCCGGTGCATACCTACACGATGTCGAACGAGATCCAGTACATCGAGCCGAAGGCGCGGGTGTACTGATCCTGAATTTTGCATCTTGCGCGGCGGCGCGGCTCGAAGCCGGAGGCCGCCGCGCTCTGCTCTAGCGGAAGCCGTCGAGACCCATGGCTCAGTTCAACCTTCCGAAGAACTCCCAGATCACGCAGGGCAAGTCCTGGCCCGCCCCTCCGGGCGCCAAGAGCCTGCAGACCTTCAAGATCTACCGCTGGAACCCGGATGACGGGGCCAATCCGCGGATCGACACCTATCAGGTCGATCGCGAGGATTGCGGCCCGATGGTCCTCGATGCGCTGTTGTGGATCAAGAACAGGGTCGATTCGACTCTGGTCTTCCGTCGCTCCTGCCGCGAGGGCATCTGCGGCTCCTGCGCGATGAACATCGAGGGCCAGAACGCGCTCGCTTGCACGATGGGCATCGACGAGTGCAAGAGCCCCGACAATGCCCTGCCGGTGATGACTCGGAAGGACAAGGACGGGGCGATCCGGATCTATCCGCTGCCGCACATGCCGGTCCTCAAGGACCTCGTGCCGGATCTGACCAACTTCTACGCCCAGCACGCGGCGATCGAGCCGTGGCTGCAGACCGAGACGCCAGCCCCCGAGAAGGAATGGCGCCAAACCCCAGAGGACCGGTCGCGCCTCGACGGGCTCTATGAGTGCATCCTGTGCGCGTGCTGCAGCACGTCCTGCCCGAGCTACTGGTGGAACGGCGACAAGTTCCTCGGCCCGGCGGCTCTGCTTCAGGCCTATCGTTGGCTGATCGACTCGCGCGACGAGAATACCGGCGACCGACTCGACAACCTCCACGATCCGTTCCGGCTGTACCGCTGCCACACGATCATGAACTGCGCCAACACCTGTCCGAAGAGCCTCAATCCGGCGAAGGCGATCGCCGAGATCAAGAAGATGATGGTCGAGCGCGCACTCTGATTGCACATCGCCCGTTCGGCGAAACTTGATACTGGTTCGGTTCCGCAAACCGGATCGATCCGGACAACGAGACCCGGTCGCGTTCGGGACCGGCTCTGGACTTGCGGCCTCAAGGCCACACCGTCCCGGAAAGACGCCGTTTGCACGGCCAACGCACCGGCGTTCGCGGGGGTCGCCTTGCAGTCAGCGCATTTGCCGCCGAGTTCAGGATGGGAGCGTGAAAGCGCGCCTTCTCATGCCTGACCCAAGTGGATCGATGCTGCGCCCCAGCCTGTCGACGTTCGCCGTCCTCTGTTCCGCCGCCAGCCTCGGGGCCTGCGCATCGAGCCGGCTCGACGCGCCGCGCATGCGGGCGCCGCAAGCCGGCCTCGAGGCGGTCCAGGCCGTCCCATCCGGAACGGTGACGGCGGCGCCCCTCGCTCCCCCGCCGGGCGTGGCGGCCAGCCCGGACGCGCCGCCTCCGCCCCCCGGCCCGCAGGCCGCCCTGTCGCCCGCCGCGCCGACGGTGATCGCCGAACCGGTTGCGCCTCCGGCACCGCCGCCGCCGGTGGTCGCCACCGGGCGCGCTGCCGTTGTGGGAAGCTGGGATGCCCGGGATGCGACCGGCGCGAACTGCAAGGTCACGCTGTCGAGCGCTCCGGCCCTGGATCTCTACAAGGCGACGGCGTCCGCCTGCCCCAACAAGGATCTGGCCAAGGTCTCGGCCTGGGATTTCCGGGACGGCGAGGTCTACCTCTACCAGCCGGGCGGCACCGTGGCGGCGCGCCTGCGGCAGGGCGGCGGTGGCCTGGAAGGGGCTCTGACCAAGTCGGGCGCCGCCCTGGCGCTGAACCGCTGACGCAGACGGCGCGACCTCCGCGCGCGGTTGGCGCCGCGCGCCGCGCGCTTACATGAGGGGCTCCCGTAGCGTCACGCCCCAGGCAGCATGTTCCTCGATTGGCTCGAGCGCCGCGTCGACCCGTTCGCGCCCTTCGACGAGTCGCAGATGCCGCCGCACTCGGTGCTCGGCTTTGCGTGGTTCTATCTGCGCCCGATCCGCTCCGCTCTGGCGGCCCTGTTCGTCATCGCGGTGATCGCCGGCACGATCGAGGCCTCGCTCTACCTCGTGATGCGCTGGTTCATCGACCTGCTCGGCACGGCCGATCGGGCCACGGTGCTGTCGGATCACGCCACCGGCCTCGGCCTCGCGGTGCTTCTGGTGGCCGTGGTCCGGCCGGTCTCGATCTGGGCGCACGAGGTGCTGTCCAACCAGCTGATCGTGCCGCAATCGACCAGCCAGATCCGCTGGCGGGCACATCTCTACACCCTCGGCCACGCGCTCTCTTACTTCCAGGGCGATTTTTCCGGACGCCTCGCCAACCGCGTCGTGCAGGTGGGGCCGGCCGTGCGCGAACTGGCGGTCGTGTTCATCGACACGCTGCTCTATGTGGCGATCTACGCGGTGACGGCGGTCGGGCTGTTCAGTTCGATCTCCCCGTGGCTGGCCCTGCCGGTGCTGCTGTGGATCGGCGCCTATGCGTGGCTGACCACGTGGTTCGTGCCCCGGGCGCGCGCCCGCTCGCACAAGACCGCCGATACGCGCTCGACGCTGATCGGCCGCATCGTCGACAGCTACACCAATATCCTGACGGTGAAGCTCTTCGCCCGGGATCGGGAGGAGCGAGCCGCCGTGCGTGAGGCGGTGGAGGTCCACACCGAGGCGTATCTGCACCAGTTCCGTCTGGTCACCCTGACGACAAGCTGGCTCGGAATCCTCAACAGCGTGCTGCTGATCGGCACGGGCGCAGCCTGCCTCGTCCTCTGGCGCGACGGCGGCATGACCACCGGCGAGGCCTCGGCGGGGCTCGCGCTGGTGCTTCGACTGATCGCCATGTCGGGCTGGGTGATGCAGACCGTTCGCGGCGTCTTCGAGAATGTCGGTGTGGTGCAGGAGAGCATGCAGACCATGGCGCGGCCGCACGCGCTGATCGACGCGCCAAACGCGCGGGCGCTCGTGGTCACCGGCGGGGAGATCCGGTTCGAGACCGTCGGCTTCCATTACGGCCGCGGCGACGCGACGGTGATCGAGGATTTCTCCCTCACCATCCGCCCGGGCGAGAAGGTCGGCCTCGTCGGGGTCAGCGGCGCGGGCAAATCCACGCTCGCGAGCCTGCTCCTGCGCCTCTACGATATCGAGAGCGGGCGCATCCTCGTGGATGGGCAGGACATCGCCACCGTGACGCAGCAATCCCTGCGCGAGGCCATCGCGATGGTCAGCCAGGATACGTCGCTGCTCCATCGCTCCATCCGCGACAACATCGCCTACGGCCGCCCTGGCGCCTCCGACGAGGAGATCGCGCAGGCGGCCCGGCTGGCCCACGCGGACGGCTTCATCGCCGATCTCGTCGACCACAAGGGTCGGCGCGGCTACGACGCCCAAGTCGGCGAGCGCGGCGTTAAACTCTCGGGCGGCCAGCGCCAGCGGATCGCGATCGCGCGGGTGATTCTCAAGGATGCGCCGATCCTCATCCTGGACGAAGCCACCTCCGCGCTCGACAGTCAGGTCGAGGGGGCGATCCAGGAGTCCCTCGATACCTTGATGGCCGGCAAGACCGTGCTGGCCATCGCCCATCGGCTGTCGACCATCGCGGCGCTTGACCAGCTGGTGGTGATCGAACGTGGGCGAATCGTCGAGGAGGGGACGCACGCGGACCTCGTCGCTCGCAACGGCGTCTATGCTGGCCTGTGGTCGCGCCAGTCGGGCGGGTTCCTGGCCGACAAGCCGACGCGGTACGACAGTGCCGTGGCGTAACCGGCAACCGAACCGAGAACCGGCACCATATCGGTACAAACGTGGCCGGACCTTATCGCTGCGCCGCAAACCGTCGCTTGACTCAGGGGCGGCAGACGGTCTCATTGCCCGCATTAGAACGATAATGCTTTGATCCTGGCTGTAGCCGGGAGACCAGGGCAGGGCGCCTGCGGCCCTCACGCCGACGCACGGAGTTCACGATCTTGGCGAACACATCAGCCGCCGCTCCCGTGGTCCACGGGCAGGACACCCACGGCCAAGAGGGCAGCCGTCGCGACTTCCTCTTCCTGGCGACGGGCGCCGCGCTCGCCGTCGGGGCTGGAGCTGCGGCCTGGCCCCTGATCTCCTCGATGGCCCCCGATGCCGACACGATCGCGGCCGGCGCCCCGATCGAGGTCGACCTGACGCCGATCCAAGACGGTCAGATCGTCAACGTGTTCTGGCGCGGCAAGCTGATCTTCGTGCGCAAGCTGACCGCGAAGGAAGTGACCGACATGAAGACGGTCCCCCTCTCGGCGATGATCGATCCGGCCGCCTTCACCACGCGCGTCAAGACCGGTCATGACCAGTGGCTCGTGGTGTACGGCAACTGCACGCATCTCGGCTGCGTGCCGATCGGTCACCAGGGCAATTTCGAGGGTTGGGCCTGCCCCTGCCACGGCTCACAATTCGACGCGGTAGGCCGCGTGCGCCACGGACCGGCGCCGATCAACCTGCCGATCCCGCCCTACGCCTTCCAGACGGACGCCAAGATCCGGATCGGCGAAGGCGGCAAGGAAGCGGCCTGAGGAGGACGGAAGCATGAGCGGAACAGCCAGCACCTACGTCCCGAAGAGCCGGGTCGCCAAATGGTTCGAGGCACGCCTGCCCATCGCCGGGCTGGTGCACTCGTCCTTCATCGCCTACCCGGTTCCTCGGAACCTCAACTACTTCTGGACCTTCGGCGCGATTCTCGCGGCCTTCCTGGGCATCCAGATCGTCACCGGCGTCTGGCTGGCGATGCATTACGAGCCTTCGGCGACGGGCGCCTTCAACTCCGTCGAGAAGATCATGCGCGATGTGAATTACGGCTGGCTGCTGCGCTACGCGCACGCCAACGGCGCGTCGATGTTCTTCGTGGCGGTCTACGTCCACATGTTCCGCGCGCTCTACTACGGGTCGTACAAGGCCCCGCGTGAGGTGCTCTACATCCTGGGCGTCGTCATCTACCTGCTGATGATGGCGACCGCGTTCCTGGGCTACACGCTGCCCTGGGGCCAGATGAGCTTCTGGGGTGCCACCGTCATCACCAACATCCTGGCGGCGATCCCGGTGGTCGGCGACACGATCCAGACCCTCCTCTGGGGCGGGTACTCGGTCGGCAATCCGACGGTGAATCGCTTCTTCTCGCTGCATTACCTGCTGCCCTGGATGATCGCCGGCGTCGTCGTGCTCCACGTCTGGGCGCTGCACGTGACCGGTCAGAACAACCCGGCCGGCATCCCGATCAAATCGGGCAAGGATGCGGTGCCATTCACGCCCTACGCGACCGTCAAGGACGTGTTCGCGACCTGCGTGTTCATGATCCTGTTCGCGTGGTTCCTGTTCTTTCAGCCGAACTTCCTCGGCCACGCCGACAACTACATCCCGGCGAACCCCGCCGTGACGCCCGCACACATCGTGCCGGAATGGTACTTCCTGCCGTTCTACGCGATCCTGCGCGCGGTCCCGAGCAAGCTCGGCGGCGTGATCCTGATGTTCTCGGCGGTGATCATCCTGGCCTTCGCGCCGTGGCTCGACACGTCGCGGATCCGCTCGTGCAACTACCGGCCGATCTACCGCCAGTTCTTCTGGGTGTTCATCGGCGTGACGCTGCTGCTCGGCTGGCTCGGCTCCCAGCCCCCGGAGGGCGGCTACGTGATCGCTTCTCAGGTCTGCACCTTCTACTACTTCGCCCACTTCCTGATCGTCATGCCGCTCTGCGGCCTGTTCGAGACGCCGAAGAAGCTGCCGGGCTCGATCCTCGAGAGCGTGACCGGGCCGGGCAAACAGGTGAGCGGATCCGGCATGCCGGCGGGCGCCGCCGCCGCTCCGACCACCAAGGGCTGACGGGCTGACGACAGGACCATGATGATGACCCGCGTCCTCTCGACCGCCGCCCTCGCGGCCCTCCTGCTCGGCGCCGCGCCGGCCTCTGCCCAGGAAGGGCATGGCGGACCGAACCCGGCCCGCGTGAACTGGAGCTTCGCCGGCACGTTCGGCCGCTTCGACGCCGCGCAGCTGCAGCGGGGCTTCCAGGTCTACAAGGAAGTCTGCTCGGCCTGCCATTCGATGAAGCTGGTGTCCTTCCGCAACCTTGCGCAGGAGGGCGGCCCGGACTTCACCGCCGGTCAGGTGAAGGCGCTCGCCGCCACCTATCAGGTCAAGGACGGGCCGAACGATGCCGGCGACATGTTCGATCGTCCCGGTCGCCCGGCCGACACCTTCCCGCCGCCCTTCCCGAACGATCAGGCCGCCGCCGCAGCGAACGGCGGCAAGGCACCGCCGGACTTTTCGGTGATCGCCAAGGCCCGGACGTTCTCCCGCGGCTCGCTCTACTTCCTGACCGACTGGCTGCCCTTCATCGGCTATTCGGAGCAGGGGCCAGACTACATCCACGCGCTGATCAACGGCTACGAGGATCCGCCGAAGGATTTCACCGTTCCGGATGGCGGCCATTACAACAAGTACTATCCCGGCCACATCATCGCGATGCCGCCGCCGATCTCCGACGGGCAGGTCACCTACCCGAAGGACGATAAGGGCCAGCCGGTGGTGCCGGAGACCGTCGATCAGTACGGCAAGGACGTCGCGGCCTTCCTGATGTGGTCGGCCGAGCCGCACATGATGGATCGTAAGGCGTTGGGCTTCCGGGTGATCCTATTCCTGATCATCCTCTCGGGGCTGCTCTACTACGTGAAGAAGAAAATCTGGGCCGATGTCGGCGGCGAGGTCCACGGCCTCCAGCCGGAGCTGCACAAGGCCTATTAGAGCCACGCGCCGGATCCGACGGTGGTGATGGGCCTCCCTTGCGGGGGCCCATCTTTTTTGAGCTTGGGCTCCATGCTACCGCTCGGTCGCCGCGATGATCGGCCTCCCGACGACGCCTGTCCCGCCCACCTCATCCTGAGGTGCCCGCGACAGCGGGCCCCGAGGGAGGCTTCCAGCGATCGATGCGGCTTCTGGGGGCCTCCTGCGAGGCCTTCGCTTCGCTCCGGCATTTCAGGTTGAGGTGCTGGTTGGGACATGCGGCCCGTCGATGCGCCGCGCCATGACAGGAAATTCGGAATGACGGCAGCGGTGCTCGGCGTGATGGGCGGCTCCGGCGTGTACGACCTGCCAGGGCTTGAGGATGTCCGCGAGGAGCGCGTCGCCTCCCCCTGGGGCGAGCCCTCGGACGCCCTGCGCATCGGGCGGATCGGCGACACGAAGATCGTGTTCCTGGCCCGCCACGGGCGTGGCCACCGCTTCTCGCCCGCCGGCATCAACTACCGCGCCAATATCGACGCCATGAAGCGTGCCGGGGTCACCGATCTCGTCTCGCTCTCCGCCTGTGGCTCGTTCCGCGAGGAGCTGCCCCCGGGCCTGTTCGTGCTGGTGGATCAGTTCGTCGACCGCACCCACGGGCGCGCCAGCTCATTCTTCGGCGACGGCTGCGTCGCCCATGTCTCGCTGGCCCACCCGGTCGGGCCCGGACTCCAGGCGCGGATCGCGACGGCCGCCAAGGCGGAGGACATCACAATCCACCGCGGCGGCACTTACGTCTGCATGGACGGTCCGCAATTCTCTTCGCTGGCCGAGTCCCGGGCCTACAAGGCGCAGGGGTTCGACGTGATCGGCATGACCAACATGCCCGAGGCCAAGCTCGCCCGCGAGGCCGAGATCACCTACGCCACGATCGCCATGGTGACCGACTACGATTGCTGGCACCCCGGCCACGACGCCGTGGATGTGGCGGCGGTCGTGGCGGTGGCGCGGGCCAATGCCGATAAGGCGGCTCGGCTGGTGGCGCGGCTCGCGCGCGACTTTCCAGCCGAGCGGGAGCTCTGCCCGGCCGGCTCGCACCGGGCGCTGGATGGGGCAATCATGACCGCGCCGGCCGTGCGCGATCCCGCGCTGCTCGCCAAGCTCGATGCCGTGGCGGGGCGGGTGCTGAACGGTTAGGCAGCCACCCTTTCCATTTCCGAAAAACTCCCTCTAGAAGGCGCGGGCGGCAGCGGCCGTCCTCGACGCAAAGTCCGAAACAAGATGCGCAGCGCCACCATCACCCGGAAGACCGCGGAGACCGACATCGCGGTCACCGTCGCCCTCGACGGGACCGGCCGATCGACGATCGCCACGGGAATCGGCTTCCTCGACCACATGCTCGATCTGCTGGCGCGGCACGCCCTGTTCGACCTCGACGTGAAGGTCGTGGGCGATCTGCATATCGATCAGCACCATTCCGCCGAGGATTGCGGCATCGCCCTCGGACAGGCCTTCGCCCGGGCGCTCGGGGACAAGCGCGGTGTGACGCGCTACGCCGACATCCACCTGCCGATGGACGAGGCGCTGACCCGGGTCTGCGTCGACATCTCCGGTCGCCCGTTCCTCGTGTTCCGCACGGCGTTCCGCGTGGAGAAGATCGGGCAGTTCGATACCGAGCTTGTGCGCGAGTGGTTTCAGGCCTTCGCGATGAATGCCGGCCTGACCCTCCACGTCGAGACGCTGTACGGCGACAACGCCCACCACATCGCGGAGAGCTGCTTCAAGGGGCTGGCTCGGGCCTTGCGGAAGGCGGTGGCGATCGATCCGCGCGAGGAGGGGCGCGTTCCCTCCACGAAGGGCTCCCTGTAGAGCCTCGTGTCGTCGCGCTCCCCGGCCGCCCGATGGCGGTTCTAAGAGCGCCGTTGTCGGAGTTCCGCGATGCGGATGCGCAGCTACACGCTCCACCTGCCCCCCGATGCCCGCCTGGGCGAGGCCGTCGGGCTCGATCGCGCCGTGCTGGTGCCCGACGGTTTCTCGTGGTCGGCCTTCGCCTTCACGGTGCTGTGGTTCCTCTATCACCGGCTTTGGCTCGCGGCGCTTGTCGTGCTGGTCGGCCTGATCGGGCTTGCGGGCGCGGGGATCCTCCTCGGGCTGCCGACCGGCGCCGGCTTGGCCGCCACCCTGCTGGCCGGATGGCTGATCGGGCTGGAAGCGTCGAGCCTGCGCCGCTGGACCCTCGCCCGAAGGGGCTGGCCGGCGCGCGATGCCGTGGTCGCCGCCAACCCCGAGGAGGCCGAGACCCGCGCGCTCAACCGCTGGCTGGAGGCCAGCGCCACGCCGCCGCGCGCCCCCTTCCCGAGCGGCCCGAGCCGCCGCGGCGAGCCGGTGATCGGCCTGTTTCCCGCCCAGGAGGGCGCCCGGTAATGGACCGGACGACACGCGCATGAGTACCGAGTCGGTCGCGATCATCGATTACGGATCGGGCAACCTCCATTCCGCCGCCAAGGCGTTCGAGCGTGCGGCCCGGGAGAGCGGCTGCGACGCGCGCATCCGCCTGACTGCGGATCCGGACGTGGTCGCCAAAGCCGACCGCGTCGTCCTGCCCGGCGTCGGCGCCTATGCGGATTGCCGTCGCGGTCTCGACGCCGTCCCCGGCATGGTCGAGGCGATGACGCAGGTCGCCCACCGGGACGGGCGGCCGTTCCTCGGCATCTGCGTCGGGATGCAGCTCCTGGCGACCCGGGGACTCGAATACACCACGACGCCCGGCCTCGGCTGGATCCCCGGCGATGTCGACCTGATCAGACCATCGGACCCGACCCTCAAGGTCCCCCATATGGGCTGGAACACCCTGCGTCCGGCCCGCGACCACGCGCTGCTCGCCGGCATCCCCACCGGCGAGGACGGGCTGCACGCCTATTTCGTACACAGCTACGCGCTGTCACCCGAAAGTCCCGGCGACGTCGTGGCCCGCGCGGATTATGGCGGCTCGATCACCGCCCTCGTTGCCCGCGACAACATCGCGGGCACGCAATTCCATCCGGAGAAGAGCCAGCGTCTGGGACTCGCGCTCATCGCGAATTTCCTGACGTGGCGGCCCTGAGGGTGACCCCGCCCCGGCAAGAAGGACTGAAACTCCCGTGATCCTGTACCCGGCGATCGACCTGAAAGAGGGGCGCTGCGTCCGCCTGATCCAGGGCGACATGGCCCAGGCCAAGGTATTCGGCGACGATCCGGCCGCCCAGGCCGCGATCTTCGAGGCGCAGGGCTTTCCCTGGCTGCACGTGGTCGATCTCGACGGCGCCTTTGCGGGGGCCCCGCGTAACGCCGCGGCGGTGGACGCGATCCTGGGCCGCGTGACCATCCCGGTGCAGCTTGGCGGCGGCATCCGCGAGATGAAGACCCTGGAGGGCTGGCTCGCCAAGGGTGTGGCCCGGGTGATCATCGGTACCGCGGCGGTGCGCGATCCCGCCTTCGTCCGCGAGGCGGCCCGCCAGCATCCGGGGAAGATTGCGGTCGGCATCGATGCCAAGGACGGGCGCGTCGCCGTCGAGGGTTGGGCGCAGACCTCCAGCATGACCGCCGAGGAACTCGGCCGCCGGTTTGAAGACGCGGGCGTCGCGGCGATCATCTACACTGACATCGCCCGGGACGGGATCCTGAAGGGCCTCAACGTCGAGATGACCCTGGCTCTGGCCCAGGCCGTGCGCATCCCGGTGATCGCCTCGGGCGGCCTCGCCTCGATCGACGACGTGCACCGCCTGCTCCAGCCGGATTGCGCCCTGATCGCGGGCGCGATCACGGGGCGGGCACTCTATGACGGTCGGATCGATCCCGAGGCGGCGCTGGCGGCGATCGCTGCGGCGCGCGGCCCGGCTTCGTGATAGATCGGTCCCGGTGGCGGCGCTGACTCGGGAGGCCTCGATGACGGCGGTGAAGGCCTGGCCCTCGGCGGCCGGGACGGCCTACGCGGACGATTTCTATACCTGGACCCAGGAGCAGGGCGCGCGGCTGCGGTCCGGCGACCTCTCGGGCCTCGACCGCGCGAATCTGGCCGAGGAGATCGAGAGCTTGGGCAAGAGCCAGTGTGACAGTCTGGTCAGCCTCTGGCGCGTCGTGCTGCTACACATGCTGAAGTTCGACTATCAGCCGGAACGTCGAAGCCGCAGCTGGACGGTTCCGATCCGGACGCATCGAAACAGGGCCGCAGACGTACTTGAGGACAATCCAGGGCTCAAGAGCCGGCTGTCTCTAGCCTTCGAGCGCGCATATCGCGATGCGCGTGAAGAGGCGGCCGTCGAGACAGGCTTGCCTTTGCGGATGTTCCCGAAGGAATGTCCCTACACGCGCGAAGAGCTGCTGACGCGGCCCTTCTCCGCCGATCCAGAAGACACCTCAGACTGAAGAGCCCCTCTTGCTCAAAACCCGCATCATCCCCTGCCTCGACGTGAAGGACGGGCGCGTCGTGAAGGGCGTGCGCTTCGAGGGGCTGCGCGACGCCGGCGACCCCGTCGAGGCCGCGAAGGTTTACGACGCGGCCGGCGCCGACGAACTCTGCTTCCTCGACATCACCGCAAGCCGCGAGGCCCGGGGTACGCTGCTCGACATCGTCAGTCGGACCGCCGAGGCCTGCTTCATGCCGCTAACCGTCGGAGGCGGGGTACGCACCGTCGAGGACGTGCGTGCCCTTCTGCTCGCCGGGGCCGACAAGGTCGCCATCAACACCGCGGCCGTGAAGGACCCGGATCTGGTCGCCCGCGCCGCGGAAAAGTTCGGTGCCCAGTGCATCGTGGTGGCGATCGATGCCAAGCGCGTCTCGCCGCCAGGCGCTCCCGCCGCCTGGGAGATTTTTACGCATGGCGGCCGCGATCCGACGGGGATCGACGCCGTGGCCTTCGCGCGCCGCGTGGCCGGGAAGGGCGCCGGCGAGTTGCTGGTCACCTCCATGGACAAGGACGGGACCCGGTCCGGTTACGATCTCGCCCTGACGCGGGCCATCAGCGACGCGGTCTCCGTTCCGGTGATCGCCTCCGGCGGTGTCGGCGGCCTCGACGACCTTGTGGCCGGCGTGGCCGAAGGCGGGGCGAGCGCCGTGCTGGCGGCGTCCATCTTCCATTTCGGGCAGGCGAGCGTGGCCGAGGCCAAGGCCCATATGGCGGCGGCCGGCCTCGCCATGCGCCTCGACGGCCCGGCCTCTTCCGCGAGGGCGCCCCTGTGAGCAGCTACCTTCTGGCGAACGCCAATCTCCTCGATCCGGCGACGGGGCGTGAGACCCCGGGTGCGGTCCTGGTGCGGGATGGCCGGATCGCCGATATCGCCAGCGGCGCCGCCCCCGGCACGCCGGACGGTGCGAAGCGGATCGACTGCCTCGGCCGCGTCCTGTCGCCCGGCCTCATCGACATGCGCGCCTTCGTGGGCGAGCCCGGGGCCGAGCATCGCGAAACCCTGGCCTCCGCCAGCGCCGCCGCCGCCGCTGGCGGTGTGACCACCCTGGTCTGCATGCCGGACACCAACCCGGTGATCGACGGCCCGGCCATCGTGGATTTCGTCCTCCGCCGGGCCCGCGACACCGCGAGCGTCAACGTTCTCCCCGCCGCCGCCATCACCAAGGGCTTGGCCGGCCGGGAGATGACCGAGTTCGGCCTGCTCCAGGAGGCCGGCGCGGTTGCGTTCACGGACGGGTTGCACGCGGTCGCCAACGCCCAGGTGATGCGCCGCGCCCTGACCTACGCCCGGGACTTCGACGCCCTGGTGATGCAGCATGTCGAGGATGCGGATCTCGTCGCCGAGGGCGTGATGAACGAGGGCGAACTCGCCACCCGCCTCGGCCTGATGGGCATTCCCCGCGAGGCCGAGACCGTGATGCTGGAACGCGACATCCGCCTCGTGCGGCTGACCGGCGCCCGGTACCACGCCGCCATGATCTCCTGTGCCGATTCAGTCGAGATCGTCCGCCGGGCCAAGCAGGATGGCCTGCCGGTGACCTGCGGGGTGTCGGTCAATAACCTGGTGCTGAACGAGAATGACATCGGCCATTACCGCACCTTCTGCCGGCTCTCGCCGCCCCTGCGCGACGAGGCCGACCGGCACGCGGTGGTGCAGGCTTTGGGCGAGGGCGTGATCGATGTGGTCGTCTCCGATCACAATCCGCAGGACGTGGAGACCAAGCGCCTGCCCTTCGCGGAGGCAGCGGACGGTGCCCTCGGGATCGAGACCCTTCTCGGCGCAGCCCTGCGCCTCGTCCACACCGGGGATCTTGAACTGCCGAAGCTCATCGCCGCGCTGACGGTGAACCCGGCCCGGATCCTCGGGCGCGAGGCCGGCCGCCTCGCGGTCGGCGCACCGGCCGATCTCGTGCTGATCGATCCCGATCTGCCCTACGTCCTCGACAAGCGGCGGCTGAAGTCGCGTTCCAAGAACTCGCCGTTCGACGAGGCGCGCCTCCAGGGTGCCGCCGTGCTGACCCTGGTCGGCGGGGAGATCGTCCACGCGATGGACGATCTGGCGGCGGCGGCCTGATGCCCGCGGATCTCGCGACCTGGGCCACCCTCGGCGGCCTCGCCCTCGGCTACGCCCTGGGCTCGATCCCGTTCGGCTTGATCCTGACGCGCTTCGCCGGGCTCGGCGACGTGCGGGCGATCGGCTCCGGCAATATCGGCGCCACCAATGTGCTGCGCACCGGCCGGAAGGGGCTCGCCGCCGCGACCCTGCTGGGTGACGCCTTGAAGGGAACCGCGGCGGTCCTGATTGCCCGGAACCTGGGGGAGGGGCCCGCGCTCGCCGCCGGGTTCGGCGCCTTCCTGGGCCATTGTTTTCCCGTCTGGCTCGGCTTCAGGGGCGGCAAGGGCGTCGCCACCTTCATCGGCGTCCTGCTCGCCTTCTCCCCGCCGGTGCTGGGGATCTTCGCGTTGATCTGGCTCGGCCTCGCCTTCGCGCTCAAGTACTCGTCTCTGGCGGCGCTTGTCGCCTCGGCAGCGACGCCCCTGGCGCTGTGGGCGCTTGGCACCCCGGCGCAAGCTGTGCTGTTCCTGCTGATGGGGGTGCTGCTATGGTGGAAGCACGCGCCCAACATCCGCCGACTCGCCTCCGGCACCGAGGGGCGCATCGGCCAGAAGGGCTGAGCGCAGGCTCGGGATGCGCGGTCCTTTGGGGGGATCGTATGCAACTCACCGATGCCCAACGTCTCGACTGGCTGCGTCTGATCCGCACCGAGGGCGTCGGGCCGCGCAGCTTCCGCACGCTGATCAACCGCTTCGGCGGCGCGGCCGCCGCCCTCGACGCGATGCCGGATCTCGCCCGGCGTCAGGGCAAACGGCTGGAGCCGCCGACCCGGGCGCAGGCCGAGGACGAGGTCGCGGCGCTGGCCCGCCTCGGCGGGAGGCTGATCGCCACCGGGGAGGCGGATTTTCCGCGGCTCCTCCAGCAGACGGATGCGGCGCCGCCGCTCCTGGCCCTGCGCGGCGCCGCGATCCTGAACCGTCCGGCGGTGGCCCTGGTCGGCTCGCGCAACGCCTCGATGGCTGGGCTCGCCTTCACCGAGCGGCTCGCCCGCGGCCTCGGCGAGGCAGGCCTGACGGTGGTATCGGGTCTTGCCCGGGGTATCGACGCGCGGGCCCACAGGGCGAGCCTCCAGACCGGCACGGTCGCGGTGATGGCCGGCGGCCAGGACAAGATCTACCCGGCCAACCATGCGGCCCTGGTCGACGCGATCCTGGGGGAGGGCGGGGCGGTGCTGGCGGAGATGCCGATGGGCTGGGTGCCGCGGGGGCGCGATTTCCCCCGTCGCAATCGCATCATCTCCGGTCTGTCATACGGCACCGTCGTGGTGGAGGCGGCGCGTCGCTCCGGCTCCCTGATCACGGCGCGCTACGCCCTGGAGCAGAACCGCGAGGTCTTCGCCGTTCCTGGCTCGCCGCTGGATCCGCGCGCCGAGGGCACCAACGACCTGATCCGCCAGGGTGCAGCCCTGGTTTCCGAGGTGTCGCATATTCTCGACGTGCTGGGGCCGATCATCGAGCGCGGCCCGGACGCGGACGCTGCTCCCGAGCGGGGACGACCGGACCTGCGCGAGCAGCCGGATTTCTGGGACGAAATCGACCTGGATGCATCGAACCCGGACACGCTCAGCGTTCCGGACATGTTTTGCCAGACCGATTCCGTCGCCTCGGGTCACCCGGCTCAGCCGGCCGACGATTGCGCCCGCATCGTCGCCCTGCTCGGACCAAGCCCTGTCGGCACCGATGAGCTGGCGCGCTGCGCCGGGATCGGCATTCGAGTGGTGCAGACCGTGCTGCTGGAGCTGGAACTCGACGGGCGGATCGAGCGCCACGGCAGCGGCGCCGTCTCGCTGCTCAGCCGCTGAAGGGGTCCGCGTCGGCCGCCGGGTCGGCGTCGACGTCCGCGAGGTGGCGCATCACGTCGAGGCAGCCCTGGAGGATGTAGGCGGCGGCGAGCTTGTCCACGAGTTCGCCGCGCCGGGCCCGGGAGGCATCGGCCTCGATCAGCGCCCGGGTCACCACCGCGGTCGAGAGGCGCTCGTCGAAGAACACGTGGGGCAGGGGCAGGATCGGCGCGAGGTTGCGCATGAAGGCCCGGGTCGACTGCACCCGCGGCCCCTCGCTACCGTCCATATTGAGCGGCAGCCCGACCACGAGGCCGCCGACCGCGTGCTGGCGGCACAGGGCGGCGAGGCGCTGGGCATCCGGCGTGAACTTCACCCGGCGGATCGTCTCCAGCGGCGTCGCGATCTGGCGCCCGAGATCCGACAGGGCGAGGCCGATCGTCTTGGTGCCGAGATCGATGCCGATCAGCCGTGCCCCGCCGCGCGAGGTGGCCGCAAAGGTGCGGATCGCGTCGTGATTCATGGTTCCGCCTGCGTGGTGCGCGCCAGGGTGGCCTCCGCGACACCCTCGAACCGCGCCGGCAAGGGCTCGGCCCCCGGCCCGAGCACCAGGGCTGCGGAGGGGCCGGTGACCCGCGTGAAGAAATCGTCGAGGCTCTCCCCGCCGAACCGGATCGTCGTCAGATCGGTGGCAAGCAGCCAGATCTCGTATTCCGGGCCGCTGCCCGTCACATCCCAGAACAGAAATCCGCCATCCTCGCCCCGGCCGAAGAAGCAGGCGCGCTCGACCACGCCCGGATCGCCGCCCTCGACATCGAATCGGTGCGGCTCCTTCCCGTCCTCCAGCATCGCGATGGCAGACCCGACGCTGTGGGCGATGATCCCGGCTTGCGTGAACAGATCGCTCGCCTCGTAGGGGCCCGGAACCGCGATCCTGACCTGCTCCCCCGCCAGACCGACGCCGCAGGACCGGCAAAAGCTGCGGTAGGAGGCGGGCAAAGCGAAGCCGAGTTCCGCGGCCGCGCGATCGAGATCCAATTCACCCGGCGTGAAGCCCGGAGACAGGCTGGTGAAGATCTGCGCCCACATCGATCCCGCTCCCTCATCCACAGGCTTGCCGTACTCCGTAGATCGCCCCGGATGGACGCGAAGCCGTTCCCGTTTAGGTTGGGTTAAAGCTTCGTTAAACCACCGCTCGGGTTCCTGCCTTGTCGACCACCGGCCCGCTCGTCCGTTCCGCACCCGCCCGCTTCGCACTGCGGATGCCCCGTCGGCATCGCCTGATGTTGCTGCTGGCCTTCGAGATCATGGTTCTTGGCTTTGTCCAGGCCATGGTTCAACCGGTGCGCCGGCCCGGTATCACAATCGAGATGTCGGTGACGCCTCGTCACGTGGTGACCTGACCGGCAAGAAAGGCGACCCAACGGTCGGATCATCCTTCGCGTTGCGGCGCGTTGGAACCCGATGCTATAGCCCGGCCGATCCTGGGGGGCTGCTCCCGGACAGGGGCGAACGGGACGGCATGTCGGTCGACGAGAAAACGGTTCGGCGCATCGCGCATCTGGCGCGCATCGCAGTCACCGACGACGAGGTCGGGCCGCTGCAGGGCGAACTGAACGCGATCCTGGCCTTCGTGGAGCAGCTCGGAGCGGTCGACGTCTCAGGCATCGAGCCCATGACCTCCGTCACCCCGATGGCGATGAAGAAGCGCGAGGACATCGTCACCGAGGGCGGCCGCGCCGCCGACGTCGTGGCGAACGCGCCCGAGACCGAAGACAATTACTTCCTGGTCCCGAAGGTGGTCGAGTAGGCCGGTTTGAGCTCGGCTCGTGCGGACGGGACTTCTGGTGGGCGCGCCGCAGCGCGCAAGGACGTGAACAGCGTGAATCCGAACGAACTCACTCTGGCCGAGGCGCGCGACGCCCTCAAGGCGAAGCGGCTCTCGGCCCGCGAGCTGACGCAGGCGCATCTCGACGCCATGGGCAAGGCCCGCGTGCTGAACGCCTATCTCCTGGAGACGCCCGACCGCGCCCTGGCGATGGCGGACGCCTCGGACCAGAAGCTCGCCACCGGCGAGGCCCGGCCGCTGGAGGGCATCCCGCTCGGCATCAAGGATCTGTTCTGCACCGACGGCGTGACCACGACGGCGGGTTCCAAGATCCTTGAGAACTTCACGCCGCATTACGAATCGGCGGTCTCGGCCAGTCTCTGGCGCGACGGCGCCGTGATGCTCGGCAAGCTGAACCTCGATGAGTTCGCCATGGGCTCGTCCAACGAGACGAGCGCCTACGGCAACGTGGTCTCGCCTTGGCGACGCAAGGGCTCGGATGCGGCGATCGTGCCGGGCGGCTCCTCGGGGGGCTCGGCCGCCGCGGTCGCGGCGCGGCTGTGCCTCGGCGCCACCGCCACCGACACCGGCGGCTCGATCCGCCAGCCCGCCGCCTTCACCGGCACGGTGGGAATCAAGCCGACCTACGGGCGCTGCTCGCGCTGGGGCACGGTTGCGTTCGCCTCCTCGCTGGACCAGGCCGGCCCGATCGCCCGCACGGTGCGCGATTGCGCGATCCTGCTCGGCTCCATGGCCGGCGCGGATGCCCGCGACACGACCTGCGCCGATCTCGCGGTGCCGGACTTCGAGGCGGCGGTCACCCGCGGCGTGAAGGGCCTGACCATCGGCATCCCCAAGGAGTACCGGGTCGACGGCATGCCGGCCGAGATCCAGAAGCTCTGGGACGAGGGCGCGGCGTGGCTCAAGGCCGCCGGCGCGACCCTCAAGGAGATCTCGCTGCCGCACACGTCCTACGCGCTGCCGGCCTACTACATCGTGGCGCCGGCCGAGGCCTCCTCGAACCTCGCCCGCTACGACGGCGTGCGCTACGGCCTGCGGGTGCCCGGCAAGGACATCGCCGGGATGTACGAGAACACCCGCGCCGCCGGCTTCGGCCGCGAGGTCAAGCGCCGGATCATGATCGGCACCTACGTGCTCTCGGCGGGCTATTACGACGCCTATTACGTCCGCGCGCAGAAGATCCGCACGCTGATCAAGCGCGACTTCGAGCAAGCTTACGCTGACGGCGTCGACGCGATTCTGACCCCGGCGACCCCGTCCGCCGCCTTCGGCATCGGCGAGAAGGCCTCGGCCGACCCGGTGGAGATGTACCTCAACGACGTGTTCACCGTGACGGTGAACATGGCAGGCCTTCCGGGCATCGCGGTGCCGGCGGGCCTCGACGGGCAGGGGCTGCCGCTCGGCCTCCAGCTCATCGGCCGGCCCTTCGACGAGGAGACGCTGTTCGCGGTCGCCCAGGTCATCGAGGATTCGGCCGGTCGGACCCAGCTGCCCGAGCCGTGGTGGGCATGACCGTCCCGTATTATCCCTGGACGGTCTGGATCTGGGCCGGGTTCGACCCCGCGCTGATCGTGGTCGCGCTCTATCTCGGTTGGACGGCGAGCCAGTTTGGCAAGGTGTTCATCGCGGCGATCGCGGCGCTGGGCTTCTCGGTGCTGTTCTCCTACGCGGTGAGCGCGGCGGGCATTCCCTGGCCGGCCCCGGTCACCCATGACGGGCCGACCTTCTTCCCGGTCCGGGCCGTCGCGGCTCTGCTGTGGGCGATCGTCGGCTACGGCGCTCAGAGGGCAATCCGACGCCGCGCTTGATCTTTCCGCGTTGCGGCCCGTAAGTGACCGCACGATATTGACCCCCGTCGCGACCTCATCCTGAGGTGCCGGAGCGCAGCGGAGGCCTCCAGCCAGCCGCGCGATCCCTGGAGCCCTCCTTCGAGGCTGCTGCGCAGCACCTCAGGATGAGGTCGCGGGCGGGAGGATCCCGCCAAGCCACTCTCCCGGCCCGGACGACCATGAACGCACCCGTCGACCCCAAGAAGCTGATCAAGGGCGGCCTCCACGATTGGGAGGTGATCGTCGGCATGGAGATTCACGCCCAGGTGTCGAGCCAGGCGAAGCTCTTCTCCGGCGCCTCCACCGAGTTCGGGGCCGAGCCAAATGACCACGTCTCGCTGGTCGATGCCGCGATGCCCGGCATGCTGCCGGTGATCAACGCGGAATGCATCGCCCAGGCGGTGCGCACCGGCCTCGGCCTGAAGGCACAGATCAACCTGCGCTCGGTGTTCGACCGGAAGAACTACTTCTATCCGGATCTGCCGCAGGGCTACCAGATCTCACAGTACAAGGATCCGATCGTCGGCGAGGGCGAGGTGCTGGTCGACATGGCCGACGGCTCCTCGATCACCGTCGGCATCGAGCGCCTGCACCTGGAGCAGGATGCCGGCAAGTCCTTGCACGACCAGGACCCGACCCGCAGCTTCGTCGATCTCAACCGCTCGGGCGTGGCGCTGATGGAGATCGTCTCCCGGCCGGACCTGCGCTCGTCGGAGGAGGCGAAGGCCTACGTCACCAAGCTGCGCACGATCCTGCGCTACCTCGGCACCTGCGACGGCGACATGGAGAAGGGTTCGCTCCGCGCCGACGTGAACGTCTCGGTGCGCCGCCCCGGCGAGCCGCTCGGCACACGCTGCGAGATCAAGAACGTCAACTCGATCCGCTTCATCGGGCAGGCGATCGAGACCGAGGCGCGGCGCCAGATCGCAATCCTGGAGGATGGCGGCACGATCGATCAGGAGACCCGCCTGTTCGACCCGACCAAGGGTGAGACGCGCTCGATGCGCTCCAAGGAGGAGGCGCACGATTACCGCTACTTCCCCGATCCGGACCTGCTGCCGCTGGAATTCGATCAGGCCTTCGTCGATTCGCTGGCCGAGGGATTGCCGGAGCTGCCCGACGCCAAGAAGGCGCGGTTCGTCGCGGATTACGGCCTGTCGCCCTACGATGCCGGCGTGCTGGTCGCCGAGCGCGCCTCCGCCGACTATTACGAGGCGGTGGCCAAGGGCCGGGACGGCAAAGCCGCGGCCAACTGGGTGATCAACGAGCTGTTCGGCCGCCTGAACAAGGAGGGCCTGTCGATCGAAGCGAGCCCGGTCTCGGCGGCGCAGCTCGGGGCGATCATCGATCTGATCGGCGAGGGCGTGATCTCGGGCAAGATCGCCAAGGACCTGTTCGAGATCGTCTGGACCGAGGGCGGTGATCCGCGGACCCTGGTCGAGAGCCGCGGCATGAAGCAGGTGACCGATACCGGCGCCATCGAGAAGGCGGTGGACGCGATCATCGCGGCCAATCCCGACAAGGTCGCCCAGGCCAAGGAGAAGCCCACCCTGCTCGGCTGGTTCGTCGGCCAGACCATGAAGGCCACCGGCGGCAAGGCAAATCCCGCTGCGGTGAACACGCTGCTGAAGGCCAAGCTCGGGATCGAGTGAACGGCTGTCCGCCATCGAGGATCGGCATCGCCCCTTTTGCGAGCGAAGCGCAGTCATCCAACAGCGCTGCGTCCACGGATGTCGTGCTGCCCTGGGTCGCTTCGCTGCGCTCGCGATGACGGAACGGATCGTTTCGGGCCGCGACCGTTGTCTCCCACGACGAAATCCCGCCGCGGCGCTGCCGGGCAGGCGAGGGCCTTCAAATCCGCTGCAGAGAAACCGCGGCGGAACGGCTCGAATTGGGGCCTTTCGCGCATTCGAAGGCGTGCCATGATGGCCGCTTCTGCGCCCCTGGAGCCGCATCCGTCCGGCTGTTCGTCTGGTGCCGCTGGGCTACGGGCCGAACCGGTCCCGAAACCGTCTAGGCGGCGTTTCGCTGCGGTGGAGTCATCCCTGTCTCCTCCAGCTTCAGACCATCGCAACCGTTGCGAAACCTGATCTGCTCAAGGTTTCGGGGCGATCTGTGCCTGCATTCGCGAAGCACACAGGGAGACTGCGCCCGTCATTCGCCTCGGTCAACCGTAAATTTGCCGGCGGAATGCTTTTTCACGGCTGCCGGCTGCCTGATACGATGCAAGGTGAACCCGTTCAGGCACTTGGATCAATCCCGGGCATTGCGGAATGTCCCATGGTGCCCCAATGGATTGTCGGCTTCCGTGTTGTCCCTCACTGGGAAGCGGCTGCCCCTCGGTACTGCGGGGACAACGCGACGGTCACGTCGAACGTCGTAGCCGGCAGACCGTCAGCGCCGGTCGGCTTCGACGGTGGGGGCCTGGGTCAGGGCCGAGACGCGCTGGCGCAGATCCATGAACCACGACGGCGCCGGCGCACGACCGCCGTTGACGACGACGGTCGCGGTCATGCCGGCGATCAGCGGGATCTCCGGCGGGACGTGATCGATCTGGATCCGGACGGGCACGCGCTGCGCCAGCCGCACCCAGGTATAGACCGGGTTGACGTCCGGCAGGCCCTGCGTGCTGGCGGCGGCATTCGCCGTCGCGATGCCGAGGGTGATGCTCGCCACCGTCCCGGTGAGGCGCGGATCGAAGCCCATCAGCTTCACGTCGGCCCGGTCGCCGACATGAATGTTGGGCATTTTCGTCTCCTCGAAATAGCCGTCGATCCAGTACGAATCGGTATCCACGACGCTGATGTTCGAGGTTCCTGTCCGGGCGTAGTCGCCGACGCGCATCAGCAGGTTGGTGACACGGCCGTTGACGGTGGATTTCACCTGCGTGCGTTCGAGGTTGATCTTGGCCTGGCGCAGTTGCGCCTGCGCGCTCTCCAGCGCGGCCGCGGCGATCTTGGCCTGACCGGCATATTGCTGCTTCTCCTCGACGGAAGTCGAGACCGTCGTGAGCGCCTGCCGCCGGGCCGACTGGGCGTTCTTCACCTGCAGGTCGGCCTCCCGATTCTTGACCTCGGCATCCGCGGACGTGACCGAGACCTCGAAATCGACCGGGTCGATCACGTAGAGTACGTCGCCCTTACGCACATTCTGGTTGTCGTGAACGTGCACTTCCACAATCTGGCCGGCGACCTGGGGGGCGATGTTGGCGACCTGGACGCGCACGGTCCCGTCGCGCGTCCATGGGGCCGCGACGTAGAATTCCCAGACGTAGGCCGCCGCAACGAAGGCGACGAGCAGGATCACGCCCGTCGCGGCCAGGCGTACGATCTTGGCGGCCCGACCCCGGCGCGGGGCCATCGGCAGGCGATCGTCATGATCCCTCGAATCTGCCCGGGTCGCGGGCTTGGGGTCGTCCTCATCGGCGGTCGTTTCGGGCATCAGATCAACGCGATGAGGAGGGCGAGGACGCAGACGTAGATACCAGCCTCGGCGAGCGGGGCGTTGGCAACATAGCGGCTGAAGCGGATGCGGGCGAAGACCCAGCGCAGCATCAGGAGGATGACGAACGCCGCCAGGGCATAGGCCACGAACGAGGAGATCAGCACGCCTCCGATGTGAATATCCTCGTACATGGCCGCGCTTGGAGAACCTATCCGTTGAGGGGTCAAACCGCCGGGATATCGAGACGACGGAGGAACTTGCGGTGTCGGGCGATGGTTCGCGCCGCCGTGAGGAGATCGCTTGCGGCCCGCGCCGTCGTGAGCCGCACGCTCCGATCCTGCCGCGACGCCGCGCGGATCAGATCGGCAGCCGAAATCTCGAGCGCGCGGTCGTCGACGTCCGCCAGCCCGGCCCGAGCCCGCAGGATCGGATCGCGCAGGGCCGTCACCGGCCAGAGACGGCGCAGCTCGGCATGGCCGCGGGCCGCGGCCGCCTCCAGCCGGGCCAGCGCGAAGGCATGCGAGAGACTCGCCCGCCGCACCGCGCCGCTGCCCGAGCTGTAGCCGGCGAACTGGAACAGCCGATCCGCATTCAGGCTCGTGCGAGTCGTGGCGTCGCCACCCTCGCCGACCAGGGCATCCGCCAGGGCGCGCCGGGCCGAATCGAGCGCGAAGACCCGCTGCTGCGCCGGCGTCACCGGGATGAACAGGCGGACGACGATCGACAGGACGATGGCAGCGAGCACGACGAGAAACGCGTTCAGCAGGAAGGTCTGCGCGTCGTAGCTCTGCGGGTTCGACGGTCCGAGCAGAACCGGGAAGAACACGATCAGGATGAAGCCGATGCCGAAGGTCTTCGGATTCAGCGAGAGGAAGCAGCCGAAAAAGATTACCGGCGCCATCACCATGGCGAGGAGCGGGAAGCCCTGGACGCCGTCGAGGAAAACAAAGCGCGCGATGCCCGCGAAGGTTGCGGCGAGGATCATCCCGATCACGACGCCGTTGGCGAATTTCTTGGGATCCGGCGTCACCGACGACAGGGCGGCGGTCGATGCGACCTGAACAAGCGCGAACGAGGCCTGCGGCAGGCCCAACGCCACGAAGGCCGCGGCAGTCGCCGCGAAACCGAGGGCCACGCGTAGGGCGCCGCGCAGGGCGACGGGAAAATCCCGATGGGTCGGCAGGCTGGCGTCGCGCAGGGGCTCATGGCCGTCCGCGACCGCGTCGATTCCGTCCTGTGCGAAGGTGGCCGCGCAGACGAAATCGAGGGCGCGCTGAAGCAGCACCACCTCGTCGAGGGGCCGGCGACCGTCGCGGACGGCCGCATCGACGAGGTCGCGCAAGCGCTCGTCGTCGCGATCGAGGCTCTGAGAATCAGGCGCATCGGCAACCCGGCGGCAGATCGCCATCGCCTCGGCGACGGCGGGACTTGGGTTCCTCAGATGCGCAGCGGCGGCCGCCACCGTGCGGATCGAGGCGGCCATGACGTAAAGGGCCGCGATGCAACTGCGCGCCCCCGCGGCGCGGAAAGGTCCGTCGTCGAGCTCCCCCGCAATGGCGCTGGCATCAGCCCGCATCGGCGCGATCGTTCGGATCAGCGCAGCGGTGCGCGGGGCGCCGAGATCGCCCTCGGCCAGGGACTCCCGGGCATAGGCACGGGTCCCGTCCCAGGCTTTGCGAAGTTGCGGCAGCAAGGTTCGCCACGTGCTGGGGGAGGCGAGGGCGTCGTTGATGAAGGTGATCGCCACGATGCCGAGGACGATCACGGCGACCCGCGACACCGCCGCGTCGAAGGCGCCCTGAGGTTGGTCGATCTGCCCGAGGGCGATGATCGCAACCGTGTAGCCCGACAGCATCGCCCCATAGGCGCGGGTATCCTGGAGGTACTGCGCCACGAATACGCACAGGCCGAGCCAGACCGTGAAGCTCACGAAGAGCAGGACCCGATCCTGCCCGAACAGGGCGACAAAGAGGATCGACACGGCGGCGCCGATCAGCGTGCCGAGCAGGCGGTAGACGGCTTTGGAGATGGCTTGCCCGCGCTTCGGCTGAGCCAGGATCGCCACGCAGGTGGCGGCCGACGAGGCACTGTCCAGTTGCAGCCAGAAAGCGGCACCCAGCGCCAGCATCATGGCGATCCAGATACGCGACGCGTAGGCCCAGGCCGCCGGCTTGGGCACCCAGGCGTCGAGGAACGCGATCAGACGATCGGCGATCGACGGCGATGTCGCGCCGGTGGCCGAGGCCTCAGCCATGCCGGGCCCGGCCACGCGGAACCTCCGCCATCCCCCGGGACGGCCAATGATCCGTCATGTCGCCCAACCCCCGGATGTTACGCCGTTCCGGGGTAGGAACGAATGGGACGCCCCCGAGTTCGCAGACTGATCAGGCCTTGTCGCCGCCCTTCAGGCGCTTATTGCACTTGCTCCAATACTGGGGCCACTTTGGTCCCTGAGCTGTCTTTTGGGCGTCAGTGAGCGCCCGCCACTCGGCGCCGCAAGTCTTCTGGCGGGTGCGCGCGGCGGTCTGGCCGGGTGTCGGGTCCTTCGCTGCGGGCGCGTTCGGCGTCGTGGCTGGCGCCTCCGGGGTGGCCAGCGGCTTCGCGGGCGCCTCCTTGGCGAGGAGGGGCGGCGCGGCGAGCAGCGGCACGGCCAGAGCCGCGATCTTCACGTATCGACTGATCATCGTCTCGATCCCCCCGGCGCCATGACGACGCCCCGTCGCCCATCTCGCCGTTCTCGGGCTGCCCAGGCAAGGGTGTGCCGAGGGCTGCCAACAGGGACTGCACCCCATCTCGCATTCGTGAGCCGCGCGGGGCTCCTGCCCTTGAGCGCGGCGCGGAAATCGTCTTCACTGGCGCAATGGTCCGAACCCGGCGAAGGGGCGCTGTGCCGCCGGCGGTTCGGTCGAGGAGCAGGCAGAGCATGGCAGCGGTGTCCGGGCGGCCGATCGACGTCCATACCTGGAGCACGCCGAACGGCTGGAAAATTCCGATCATGCTGGAGGAGTGCGGGCTCCCCTACAGGATCGTCCCGGTCGACATCGCCAAGAACGAGCAATTCGCGCCGGATTTCCTGGCGATCTCGCCCAACAACAAGATCCCGGCGATCGTCGATCCCGACGGACCGGGCGGAAGCCCGATCTCGGTGTTCGAGTCGGGCGCCATCCTTCAGTATCTCGGCCGCAAAACAGGCCAGTTCTACCCGACGGACGAGCGAGCCCGCGTCCTCGTAGACCAGTGGCTGTTCTGGCAGGTGGCCGGCTTCGGGCCGATGCTCGGCCAGACCCACCATTTCAAGATCTATGCGCCGGAGAAGGTGCCCTACGCGATCGAGCGCTTCACCGCCGAGGCGAAGCGCCTCTACGGCGTCCTGGAGCGCCGCCTCGATGGCCGGGACTACCTCGCCGACGACTACTCGATCGCCGACATCGCGACGGTCACTTGGGCCAAGCTGAATTTCAAGCAGGGTGTCGAGATCGAGACCCTGCCGAATGTGAGACGCTGGCTTGAGACCGTGCTGGCCCGGCCGGCGGTTCAGCGAGGCCTCGCGGCGATCTGACGACGACCAATCAGTTCTTGTTGGCGGCCTGCTGGTTGACGTCGGGCACCCGCGTCCAGGTCTGGGAGCCGCACAGGACCTTGAGCATGCAGCCCGAGACGCTGAGCTCGGCCTCGCTCTCTCGCTCGAGGCTGACCGTATAGATCTTGCCTTCCTCGATATTGTAGATCTCGCCCGTGTACTTCTCCTCGTCAGGCTTCAGCCCGTCGATCAGCTGAAGGCCCATCACCGGGCGGGCGCGCTTCTTGGGATCGGGGTTCTTGAGATCCGTTCGGGGTGTGCCGGACTCGGTGGTCGGCACCTCGAGCCACACGACCTTGCCGCAGACCAGCTTCTGGCCCGGGCCGCACCGGTCGATCCGGATCTTGGCGCGGCCGTCACCGGTGAGCCACGTGCCGGACGGGTCCTTGGCGGTATCGGCAGCGGCAGCGGAAAGGCCAGCGAGGAGCAGGGCGGCGCTGAAGGCGATGCGCATGGTTCGTCTCCGGGATGTGGGCGTGGTGGATGCCCGAGGGATGGACGAAGTCGGTGAAGCGGGATTGAGCCGTCGCAATCGGGCGATTTTTCGGCAGTGTTGCGGCAGAGCCACGGCTGCGCCGGCCGCAGGGGATCGCCTGGGCGGCTTGAGACCCCGTAGGCCGGAAGCTATAAGCCCGGCGCCGAAGCGAAATTCTCGCTCCCGAGGCGCGCCCGGCATCTTGGCGCGCCGCACGCCTTTTCCACAGACGGACCGGACGCATCATGGCCACCGAGCGCACCTTCTCGATCCTCAAGCCCGACGCCACGCGCCGGAACCTCACGGGCGCCGTCAACGCGGTGATCGAGGAGGCCGGCCTGCGCATCGTCGGCCAGCGCCGCATCCGCATGAGCCAGGCGCAGGCGGAAAAATTCTATGAGGTGCACAAGGAGCGCCCGTTCTTCGGCGAGCTCGTCAGCTTCATGACCTCCGGCCCGGTGGTGGTGCAGGTCTTGGAGGGCGAGAACGCCGTCGCGAAGTACCGTGAGGTGATGGGCGCCACGAACCCGGCCCAGGCCGCTGACGGCACGATCCGCAAGAAGTTCGCGGAGTCGGTCGGCGAGAACACCGTCCACGGCTCGGACAGCGCCGAGAACGCCAAGCTCGAGATCGCGCAGTTCTTCCAGGATGCCGACATCGTCGGCTAACGCGCGCAGCGGTGGCGGGCCGGGCACACCGGTCCGCCATCGTTCTCGCTTGCACTCCGGGGCGCGGTGAATGCCGCCCTGTGTGTCCGGCCCGCCATTGACGGAGCGGAGCCCGAAGGCGTCCAACGGCCGAGCTTAGCCAACTCAGCCCTGGACCTGCACCACCATGACGATGCGCCGCCTGCCCCTGCTGCTCGCGACTGGTCTCCTCGCCCTCGGCGCGACCGCCGCCCTCGCGGGTGGATCCTCGGCCCCGTTCCAGCAATACGAGCCGGATCCGGCGCTCAAGACCGCCAGCAAGACAAATCTCGAAGGGCGCGTGCGCCACGCCTGCACGATCGTCCAGGCCCGCCTGACCAGCGCCAGCGAGGCGTCCCTGGAGCGCCCCTGCGGCTGCTACGCCCGGCAGACCCTGCGCAGCCTCGACGAGTCCGAAATCGAGGCTTACCGCGCGACCGGCTATTTCAACGATTCCGCCCGCGCCAAGGCGCTCTCGGCACTAGACAGCTGCAAGCTGCAGCGGCCGGTCTGAGGACGGCCGGAACGGCTACTGGGAACACCACCTCGTCTTTGCAAACGAAGTGAAGCAACCCAGGGCAGTGGAACATCGGTGAGGGTGGCGGAGCTGGATGGCTTCGCTCCGCCCGCACAGACGTCGCCCGCCCGAGCTACCGCAGAACCCGCTACAGGCTGAACAGCACGCCCTCCGGGGCCTGCCCGGCGATGACGACGCGCTCGCCCTCCAGGCGGGCGCGCCCGCTCGCAACCAGAGCGAGCACTTCCGGGTAGAGCCGCCGCTCCTGCACGATGACGCGGTCCGCGAGGCTGTCGGGATCGTCGTCCTGGCGGACCGGAATCGCCGCCTGCGCGACGATCGGGCCGGCATCGAGTTCCGGCACCACGAAATGGACGGTGCAGCCATGCAGGCGCACGCCCGCATCGAGGGCCTGCCGGTGCGTGTGCGTGCCCTTGAACAGGGGCAGCAGGGACGGGTGGATGTTGATCATCCGCCCCGCCCAGCCGGCCACGAAGCCCGGCGTCAGGATCCGCATGAAGCCCGCGAGGCACACCAGTTCGACGGATGCGGTCCGGAGTTCGGCGTCGAGGGCGGCGTCGAAGCCGGCGCGGTCCGGAAACGCCGTGTGGTCGATGATCCGCGTCGGAATGCCGGCCTCCGCGGCCCGGGCTAGACCCGCCGCATCGGGCCGGTTCGACAGGACCAGCACGATCTCGGCCGGATAGGCCGGGTCCCGCGCCGCCTCGAGCAGCGCCACCATGTTCGAGCCGCGCCCCGAGATCAGGATCGCGACCCGCCTCTTCCCCGTGCCGGCCATCAGAGCGCGAGGCGCCCGCTGAAGGTCACGGGCTCAGCCCCCCGCGGCGTGATGCGGCCGAGGCGAACCGGCGTCTCGCCGGCCCGGGTCAGGGCCTCGTCGACGTCGTCCACCGCGTCGGCGGCGGCGATCACCACCATGCCGATCCCGCAATTGAAGGTGCGCAGCATCTCGGGCTCGGCGACGCCGCCCTCGCGCGCAAGCCAGCCGAAGACCGGCGGCGGGGTCACGGCATCGAGGTCGATCGCGATGCCGACATCGTCCGGCAGGACCCGGGGCAGGTTGTCGGGGAAGCCGCCGCCGGTGATGTGGGCGAGCGCCCGGATGCCGTCCGTAGCGCCGAGCGCCGCCAGCAGGGGCTTCACGTAGATCCGGGTCGGGACCAGCAACGCCTCGCCGAGGCTCATCTCCGGCGCGAAGGGGGCCGGCGCGTCCCAGCCGAGGCCGGTCTTGGCGACGATCCGGCGGACCAGCGAGAAGCCGTTCGAATGCACGCCGGAGGAGGGCAGGCCGAGTACCACGTCGCCCGGTCGGATGCCCGGTCGCGGCAACAGGCTGCCCCGCTCGGCGGCGCCGACCGAGAACCCGGCTAGATCGTAATCAGACCCATCGTAGAGGCCCGGCATCTCGGCGGTCTCGCCACCGATCAGCGCGCAGCCGGCCTGACGGCACCCCTCCGCGATCCCGCGCACGATGTCGGCCCCGACGCCCGGCACCAGCTTGCCGGTGGCATAATAGTCGAGGAAGAACAGCGGCTCGGCGCCCTGGACGATGATGTCGTTGACGCACATCGCCACGAGGTCGATGCCGATCGTGGCGTGCCGCCCGGTCTCGATCGCGATCTTGACCTTGGTGCCGACGCCGTCATTGGCCGCCACCAGGATCGGATCGCGGAACCCCGCGGCCTTCAGGTCGAACAGGCCGCCGAAGCCGCCGATCTCGGCGTCGGCCCCGGGACGGCGCGTCGAGCGCACCAGCGGCTTGATCGTCTCGACCATGGCGTTGCCGGCGTCGATATCGACACCCGCCGCCGCGTAGGTCAGCCCCGTCGTCGGCTCCTTGCCGTCCCTGGCCGTCATGCCCGCGCCACCTCACTGATTGCTCGGCCCGCTCTAGCGGCTAACCGCGCGTTGCGCGAGTCGGCGCCGGATCGCTCCGGGCGCGGATCGGCCCTTGACCTGCACCGATGCGGGGTGATCCTGACAAACCATGCCCGAGAACGCGCCACCCCGGCAGCTTGCCTTCGACCTGCCGCTCGATCCCCGTTATGGGCGCGAGGACTTCCTCGTCGGTCCGGCCAACGAGGCCGCCTACGCGCTGATCGAGGCGTGGCCGGACTGGCCCGACAGCGTGCTGGTGCTCACCGGCCCGCCCGGCAGCGGCAAGAGCCACCTCGCGGCGATCTGGGCCGAGCGTGCCCACGCCTGGACGGTCCCGGCCGCCGACATCAATGCCGATGCGGTCCAGCACCTCGTCTCGAACGGAGCGCTTGTCATTGAGGATATCGACCGCGCCGGGAGCCGGGACGAGGCGGCTCTGTTTCACCTCCTCAACCGGGCGCGCGAGCTCGCCTGCCCGCTGCTGCTGACCAGCGGCACCGGCATCGACGCCCTCGGCCTCACGACGCCCGACCTGCGCTCGCGCCTGCGCCTCGCGCCCGGAATCGCCATCGAGGCGCCGGACGATGCCCTGCTGCGGGCCGTGCTGGTGAAACTGTTCGTCGATCGCCAATTGGTGGTCGATCTGAGCGTCATCGATTCGTTGTCCCTGCGGATCGACCGGTCCCTCGGGCGCGCCCGGGACGTGGTGGCCGAACTCGATCGTGACGCGTTGGGTCGGCAGCGGCGGATCAGCCGGCCCCTCGCCCTCGCCGTGCTGCGCCGCATGGGCTTGGACGCCGAGTCAGACTCGAGCGACTGACAGCTGAATCGGGGGGTGTCACGAAATCGTCGTGATGGCCCAGGGCGTACATTGTAGAACGCATCACGCAGCGACAAGGAGCAGGGACCCGGAATGGATTCGACGCAGAAGCCCGTGGAACGCGAAGCCGCCGATGAGGCCGCGGAGCCCCGTCGGCGTTCAGCGACCAATCCGACAATCCGGCGTGCGCCGGTCGTCCGGAGACCTGCGGCCGGCACCGCGCCCGGCGCCACCGCCGCGCCAGCGGCGGCCGCACGGCCGGCCGCGCAGCCCCGGCCGGCGGCGACCCGCACCCGGACGGCAACCGCAGCCCAGACCTTGGCCCAGACTTCTGCGCCCCCGGGAGCGACCGCGCCGGCGGACGCTCCGCCGACGGCCAGCGCGCAGGCGGCCACCTCCGTTGCCATTCCGGATACGACCGATGAATGGCCGGCCCTCGCCGAGCCTGAGGCACCTCAGGTGGATGCGGCCCGGGAGACGGTGCTCGAAGCCGGGCGCGGTCTACGGCATTCGCCGGAGCGGTTCGTGAACCGCGAATTGTCCTGGCTGCAGTTCAACCGGCGCGTGCTCGAGGAAGCGTCGAACCCCAACCATCCCCTGCTGGAGCGCCTGCGCTTCCTGTCGATCTCGGCGAACAACCTCGACGAGTTCTTCATGGTCCGTGTCGCCGGCCTGATCGATCAGGTTCGTGCCGGCCTCACGGTGCCGTCTCAGGATGGCCTGTCGCCCTCGGAGCAGCTGGTGCGAATCGGGGCGGAGGTTTCGCGCCTCGCCGCGGATCAGCAGGCGCGCTGGCGCGAGCTGCGCGAGGAGCTGCACGCCTCCGACATCGACATCGTCGAGCCCGCCGCACTGACCGCCGAGCAAGCCTCGTGGCTGGAGGATTACTTCCTCACCCACATCTTCCCGGTTCTGACGCCGCTCGCGATCGATCCGGCCCATCCGTTCCCCTTCATTCCGAATCTCGGCACCACGATCGCGCTGACCTTGGTGCGGCCGAAGGACGGGCGGACTTTGCGCGCCCTGATCCGCCTGCCGGGCGTCATCGACCGTTTCGTGCGCTTACCGGTGAGCGACAGCGAGACAGCAGCCCATCTGATCACGATCGAGCAGGTGATCGGAATGTTCACCGGGCGCCTGTTCCCGGGCTACCTCGTGAAGAGCAGCGGCGCGTTCCGTGTGGTGCGCGATTCCGATCTCGAAATCGAGGAGGAAGCGGAGGATCTCGTCCTCCACTTCGAGACCGCCCTCAAGCAGCGCCGCCGCGGCGTCGTGATCCGCCTCGAAGTCGAGGCGGGGATGGCGGAGGATCTGCGCGGCTTCGTGGTGGACGAGTTGGAGATCGCCCCCGACGCGGTGTTCCTCGTCGAGGGCATGCTGGCCCTCAACGAGCTGTCCCAGGTGGTCGGGATCGACCGGCCAGACCTGAAGTTCAAGCCCTATAACCCGCGCTTCCCGGAGCGGATCCGCGAGAGCGGCGGGGACGTCTTCGCGGCGATCCGGCAGAAGGATTTCATCGTCCACCACCCCTACGAGTCCTTCGACTCGGTGGTGCAGTTCCTGGCCCAGGCGGCCCGCGACCCGAACGTGGTAGCGATCAAGCAGACGCTCTACCGGACCTCGTCCAACTCGCCGATCGTGGCGGCGCTGGCGGAGGCGGCCGAACTTGGGAAGTCGGTCACTGCGCTTGTGGAGCTGAAGGCCCGCTTCGACGAGGAGGCGAATATCCGCTGGGCGCGCAACCTGGAGAAGGCGGGCGCGCAGGTTGTGTTCGGCTTCGTCGAGCTGAAGACCCACGCCAAGCTGTCGCTGGTGGTCCGGCGTGAGGGCGACAAGCTCGTCACCTACTGCCACGTCGGCACCGGCAACTATCACCCGATCACCGCGCGCGTTTACACGGACCTGTCGTTCTTCACCGCCGACCCGGCGATCGCCCGGGACGTGTCGCGAATCTTCAACTTCATCACCGGCTACGCGGAGCCCGCCGAGCTGGAGCGCATGGCGGTCTCGCCGCTGACGGCGAAGAACAAGCTCCTTGAGCACATCGAGGCCGAGGTGGCCCACGCGAAGGCGGGGCGCCCGGCGGCGATCTGGATCAAGTGCAATTCGCTCGTCGATGCGCAGATCATCGACGCGCTCTACGACGCTTCGGAAGCCGGCGTTCAGATCGACTGCGTGGTGCGCGGCATCTGCTGCCTGCGGCCCGGCATCCCCGGCCTGTCGGAAACGATTCGGGTTAAGTCGATCGTCGGGCGCTTCCTGGAGCACGGGCGCATCTACGCCTTCGGCAACGGCGTCGGGCTGCCCCATCCGAAGGCCACGGTCTACATCTCGTCGGCCGATCTGATGAGCCGGAATCTCGACCGGCGCGTCGAAGCGCTGCTGCCGATCACCAACCCAACCGTGCATCAGCAGGTGCTCGACCAGATCATGCTGGCGAACCTCCTCGACAACCGTCAAAGTTGGCGGCTGCTCGCCTCCGGCGGCTGCGAGCGGATCCAGCCGGCCGACGGCGAGGAACCGTTCAACGCGCACAAATATTTCATGACCAACCCGAGTCTCTCGGGCCGCGGCAAGGCGTCGAAGAAGTCGAGTCCCCGTGCGCTGAGCCGCCGGGCGCAGCGTGCCTAGATCTCCGTCCGATGCGCCGGAGACTCGACAGGTTTCGGACGGACGCGCTGCGGTTCTGCGTGAGGAACTTGCGCACGCTCAAAGAACTGCGCAAAGGAAGCACCCGTCCGCCGACGCAACGCCATGTGGTTTCCGCGTCGCCACCATGGCTTCCCGTCCGGCAGCCGGGCAACGACATCCTGGATCTGGAGCCGCTCTCGGTCGCCGCGCGACCGGCCCCGGACCCGGAACGAACGGGCGGTGCGTCGGCGGTCGAGCCGGCCACGCTCAATCAAGGACCTGGACGTTTGGGCAGTTCTCGCGCCAATCTCTTCCTCGCGCACCATGCGGAGCAGCCCGTGCACGCCGCGCAATCGCCGGTCGCCCTCATCGATATCGGCTCGAACTCGGTCCGGCTCGTCGCCTATGACGGCCTGACCCGGGCGCCTACGCCGCTCTATAACGAGAAGGTCCTGTGCGGCCTCGGCCGCAACGTGCTCACCACGGGCAGGCTGAACGAGGAGGCGGTGGCCCGCGCGCTCACCGCGCTCGCCCGGTTCCGGGTGCTGTGCGAGACGATGCGGGCGAGCCGGGTTTTCGTGCTGGCCACCGCGGCCGCCCGCGACGCGGAGAACGGCCCCGACTTCCTGCGCGCCGCGGAAGCGGCCTGCGGCCAGGAGATCCAGCTGCTTTCGGGCCGGCGCGAGGCGGAACTCTCCGCGATGGGCGTCATATCCGGCTTCCACGCCCCTGACGGCGTGGTGGGCGACATGGGCGGCGGTTCGCTCGAACTCGTCGATGTCCGCGGCACCGTGGTCGGCCAGGGCGTGACCATGCCGCTCGGCGGCCTTGCCCTTCAGGACCTCTCCGGCGGCTCGGTGAAGAAGGCCGCAAAGATCGTGCGCGAGCACATGCGCAAGGCCGTGCCGCAGCTCGAAACCCTGCGCGGGCGGACCTTCTACGCGGTCGGCGGCACGTGGCGCGCGCTGGCGCGGCTGCACATGGCCGCGCGCGGCTACCCGGTCCACGTGATGCACGGTTACACCGTTGAGCCGAGCGACGAGCTGACCTTCCTGCAGATCGTCGAGCAGACCGACGTCTCGCTGCTTCAGGACGTCGAGGCGATCTCGGAGGCCCGGCGTCCACTGCTCGCCTACGGCGCGGTGGTTCTGGAAGAGATCATCCGCGTCGGCCGCCCGCGGGAACTCGCGATCTCGGCCTCGGGCGTCCGGGAGGGCCTGCTGTTCGAGCAACTCGACCGCGATTCCCGGCTGATCGACCCGCTTCTCGCCTCGGCGGCCGAGTTCAACACCCTGCGCTCCCGCGCGCCCCGTCACGGAGAGGATCTGATCGCCTGGACCGACCGGTTCGTCGCGACCCTCGATGGCCACGAAACCGCGGACGAGCGGCGGCTACGGCACGCGGGCTGTCTTCTCTCGGATGTCGGCTGGCGGGCCCATCCCGATTACCGCGACGAGCAGAGCATTGCGGTGATCCAGAATGCGGCCTTCGTGGGCGTCGATCACCCGGGCCGGGCCTATCTCGCCTTGGGGGTGTCGCTTCGGCACACCGGGCTTGCCACCGAGAAGGCCAACCCGATCCTGCGCGGCGTCGCGGGCCCACGCCTGTTCGACCGGGCCCGGCTCCTCGGGGCGCTGCTGCGGGTCGCCTTCCCGATCTCGGCCGGAATGGACGGGGCGCTCAGCCGGGCGCCGCTCACCGTCGAGGACGGGCGGGTCATCCTGCGGCTGCCGCGGGACTGGCAAGCCCTCAGCGGCGACCGTCTCCTGAACCGCGTTCGGGGCCTCGGTCGCGTCGTGGGCCTCGAGGGTCGGGTCGAGATCGGCTAGCGCCGCCGTTCAGGCGACCCGATCCGGGAAGATCGCCTTCTTGACCACCGCGTGGACGCCCCAATTGCCGTCCACGACCTGCGTGATCCCGAAATCGACCGCCACCGACATCAGCGAGATCGCCTCGTCCTCGGTGAGCCCCTTCGCGTGCATCAGGAACTGGCGCATCTTGCGGAAGGCGTCGCGCATGGCGAGGTCGATCGAGGATTTCGCGAAGATCGCAGCCTGGGCGTCCGGGCCGAGGTCGCGCAGGTAGTTGGGATAGCTGAAGCCGGACAGGACCCAGTCGTCCTTCGTCTCGATCATCGGGAAGTCGAGGGCCTCGAGCGGCGAGCCGGGCAGGTCGGCCTTCTTGTGCAGGATGAACTGGAAGGTCCCCGTCAACGAGCACTCGATCGCGGTCCCGCACAGCTCGGAATCGCCCTGGCTGGCATGGGGATCGCCCACCGAGAACAGAGCCCCCGCCACCGCGACCGGGAAGTAGAGCGTCGCGCCCTTGCCGATCCGCCAATTGTCGATATTGCCGCCGGTATAGCTCGGCGGGATCGTGTTGACCCGGTCGGCCTCGGCCGGCGCCACGCCCAGCGTGCCGAAATGCGGGCGGATCGGCACCCGGATCCCCTTCAGAACGTCGAAGGTCTTCTGCGTCCTGGCATGGTCCACCGGCAGGCCGGGATAGTCGATGGTCGGGTGCTCGACCCCGAACGGATCGGTCACGCCGGGCCAGCGGAAGCTGTAGACCGCCCGCGCCCAGTCGCGGGCACCGGTGGCGTCGACCTCGTAGATGGTCACCACCTCGCGGGGCTTATCGCCGGTGATCAGGTCCTTGTAGTGGAAGCCCCACCACGCCGCCGCGTTGCTGCCGAAGGCGAGGCCCTTGTATTTCGGGTTGGCGCTGGGGCGCGGCGCCACGTCGAGGATGCGAACCTCCAGCACGTCGCCGGGCTCCGCGCCGCGGATCGCCACAGGTCCGGTGCAGATGTGGACGCCGAGGCCGCCACCGGGGCCGATCTTGGCATCCATCGGCCCGGCGCCGCGGGGCGAGACGCCCATCTTGTCCTTGGTCCAGAGGTAGACGCTCTCGGCGCCCGGATCGCCCTGAATCATCCGCTCGGCATCGTCGCTGGCCTGATGGGTCAGCGTCTCGATGGTCACGAAATCGCCCGAGCCGATCTCGACCTGCGGCTTGAGGCTGCGGCTGAAGAAGCCCCAATGCACCGTCTCGGCATTGGCCGACAGGTGGTAATGCCCGGTGGCGGCGAACTTGGCGCCCGAGGCTTGCGCCAGGGCCGGGCTCACCAGCGAGGGGCCGCCGGCCGCGAACGCCGCCGCAGCGGCGCCCGTCGCCGCGAAACTGCTCTTCAGGAAGGCGCGTCGCTCCGGCTCAAGGTCGCTTTTGAACCGGCGCCGATGTTCCTCGAAGGCGTGGCAGTTCGGGTCGTCGCCCTGGCACATCGTGTCCGCTTCCGGTGATTGCGTTTCCCCGGAGGCGGCCAAGCAATTTGACGGCCACGCTCGCGGCCGCCATGGGACCCCTTACTCGGAGACCATCCCGACACCCGGCTCCTCGGCCTTCGGCGGCGCCTCGTCCGCCTGCGCCTCGACCACCGCGGCGGCCGTCACATTGACGATACCCCTGGCGGTTACCGAGGGGGTGAGGATATGGGCGGGCTTAGCCGGTCCAATCAGCAGGGGTCCGACCGGCAGGGCGTCCGCCATGATCTTTGCGAACTGGAACGCGATGTTGGCCGCATCCAGGTTCGGGAAAATCAGGACGTTCGCCGCACCCTTCAGGCGCGAGCCCGGCAGCACCCGGTCGCGGACCATCTCGGAGAGGGCCGAATCCGCCTGCATCTCACCGTCGACCATCAGCTCCGGATCGCGCGTTTGCAGGAGCGCGAGGGCGTCGCGCATCTTCATGGCGGAGGCCGAGTCCGATTGGCCGAAATCCGAGTGGCTGAGCAGCGCGATCTTCGGCGTCAGCCCGAACCGGCTCACGTGGTTCGCGCAGGCCTGTGCCACGTCGGCGATTTCCTCGGGGGTCGGATTCGGCCGGACATGGGTATCGGCCAGGAAGTAGGCGCCGGTATGGGTCACCACGAGGCTCATCGCGGCGCATTGCTTCACCCCCGGCGCCAGCCCGATCACGTCGCGGATGATGCGCAGCCGCGTCTCGAACCGCCCCTCCAGTCCGCAGATCAGCGCGTCGGCCTCGCCGCGACGGACCGCGATGGCGCCGATCACCGTGTTGTTGGTGCGCACCAGCGTGCGGGCGGCGTCAGGCGTGATACCGCGTCGGCCGGCAACATCCAGGTAGGTCTGCACGTAGGCGCGGTAGCGGGGATCGTCCTCGGGATCGATCAGCTCGAAGTCCCGGCCGTGCTCGATCGACAGGCCGAAGCGCTTCAGCCGGGTCTCGACCACCCGCGGCCGGCCGACCAGGATCGGGTAGGCGACCTTGTCCTCGACGATCGCCTGCACGGCGCGGAGCACGCGCTCGTCCTCGCCCTCGGCGTAGATGACGCGCTTGGGCGCTTCCTTGGCCTTGGAGAAGAGCGGCTTCATGATCAGGCCGGACCGGTGCACGAACCGGTCGAGGCTCTCGACATAGGCGTCGAGATCCGCGAGCGGCCGGCCGGCCACGCCGGAATCCATCGCGGCCTGGGCGACCGCCGGAGCAATGCGCAGGATCAGGCGCGGGTCGAACGGGCTCGGGATCAGCGATTTTGGCCCGAACGGCCGGGCCTCGCCGCCATAGGCGCGGGCGACCACGTCGGAGGTGGTCTCGTGGGCCAAGCCCGCGATCGCCTTGACGGCGGCTTTCTTCATCTCCTCGTTGATCTTGTGGGCACCGACATCCAGCGCGCCGCGGAAGATGTACGGGAAGCACAGGACGTTGTTGACCTGGTTCGGGAAGTCCGACCGGCCGGTGCAGATCATCGCGTCCGGCCGCTCCTTCTCGGCCAGATCCGGCATGATCTCCGGATAGGGGTTGGCGAGCGCCATGATCAGCGGCTTCTCGGCCATCTCCTTCAGATATTCGGGCTTGAGCACGCCGCCGGCCGAGAGGCCGATGAACACGTCCGCCCCCGGGATCACCTCGGCCAGGGTCCGCTTGTCGGTCTCCTGAGCGTAGACGTCCTTCCACCGATCCATCAGCTCCGGGCGGCCCTTGTAGACCACACCCTTGATGTCGGTGACCGTGATGTTCTCGCGGGTTGCGCCGAGCGACACGAGGAGGTTGAGGCAGGCCAGAGCCGCCGCGCCCGCCCCGGAGGTGACGATCCGGACGTCGGACAGATTCTTGCCGGCAAGTTCCAACCCGTTCAGGACGGCCGCCGCCACGATGATCGCGGTGCCGTGCTGGTCGTCGTGGAAGACCGGGATGTTCATCCGGGCCCGGCACTGCTCCTCAACCTCGAAGCACTCGGGCGCCTTGATATCCTCCAGGTTGATGCCGCCGAAGGTCGGCTCCAGGGCGCAGACCACGTCGACGAGCTTCGACACGTCCTTCTGATCGACCTCGATGTCGAACACGTCGATACCGGCGAATTTCTTGAACAGGACCGCCTTGCCCTCCATCACGGGCTTGGAGGCCAGCGGGCCGATATCGCCCAGGCCCAGCACGGCGGTGCCGTTGGTGAGCACCGCCACGAGGTTCTGGCGGATCGTGAGATCGGCGGCCTGCTGCGGATCGTCGTGGATCGCCATGCAGGCGGCGGCGACGCCTGGGGAGTAGGCGAGCGCCAGGTCACGCTGGTTGCCCAGCGGCTTCGTCGCCTGGATCTCGAGCTTCCCGGGCTTGGGCAGGCGGTGGTAGACGAGCGCCCCGGCCTTGAGGTCCTCGGACATGTTATCGGCCATCGCCCACGCTCCCGCTCACCTTTTTCACCGAGGACGACGCAGCCGCGCATCACGCAGGCTCGCGTCTTGACCGGTCTGTTGCACCGGCTGCGCAGGGGGCGCAACCCGCACAACGAGACGCGGATCCACCTCGCCAAGCTGGCGAGGGCCTACGGCTTCTCCATAGGCGCTTATTCGTACGGGCGTCCAAAAGTCCGTTTCCCGGAAAGCGGGCGGCGGCTGACGATCGGCCGCTATTGTTCCATCGCCGACAAGGTCGAGATCCTGCTCGGCGGCGATCACCGGCTGGACTGGGTGTCCACCTATCCCTTCGCGGCGATGCGGGGGCTGTTTCCGGACGCACAGGCACCGGAGGATTTTCACGCCTCCCGGGGCGACGTGGTGATCGGGCACGATGTCTGGCTGGGCTCGGGCTGCATGATCCTCTCGGGCGTCACGATCGGCCACGGGGCGGTGGTGGCGGCCCGCGCCGTGGTGACCCGCGACGTGCCCGCCTACGCGGTGGTGGCCGGCAATCCGGCGCGGGTGGTGCGCGACCGGTTCGACGCGGCGACCGTGGAGGCCCTGCTGGCGGCGGCGTGGTGGGACCTGCCGCATGCGGAGGTGACGCGGCTCGTGCCGCTGCTGCAGGGCGGCGACGTGGCGGCCCTGATCGCGGCCGCGGGCGCCGTTGCGGCGGAGCGGGGGATTGCGTAATTCGCGGCCCATCTTTGCCGCTCAGGCCGAACCCGGAGCCCAACCATGTCCGACCTCACGCTGCCCGACCGCCTCTCGGTCAACCCGGACAGCCCGTACTACGACGCGGCCCTGCTGGAGCGGGGCGTCGGCATCCGCTTCAAGGGCGTCGAGAAGACCAATGTCGAGGAGTACTGCGTGAGCGAGGGCTGGGTGCGCCTCTCGGCCGGCAAGACCCTTGACCGTGCCGGCAACCCGATGACGGTGAAGCTGAAGGGCCCGGTGGAGCCTTACCTGCGCGACGCGGCGGACGCAGAGTGAGAATCTGGCGGGCTCATCGCTCCAGCGGGAATGGAGTGGGTTCCCAGTAGGGTTCCAGCTCCGTCCCGCGGACGTTGGCCGCCTCCCAATCGTGCAGGATCTTGGCCAGCGCCGGGCGGTCGCCGGCCATGAGCGGTTCGGCCACGGCGGCGAGCTGCAGTCGCCAGCGATCCGCGCGCGTCCCTGGCGGGAACGACTTGCCGGCGTGCCACAGCTGTCGTTCGTGCCAGATCGCCCGCGCGGCCTCGAGATCGCCGGCCGCGATGTGGACGATCATGCGGTCTTCAAAGTCTTCTCTATAATAACGATTGCTGTCTGATAAGAGTGTTGAGTAACCATCGATTTCGCTGAGTAATTTTAATCTTGAGATAGTATCCTTGTTGATAGATTTAATTGCATTGTTCAATGATTCAGGTTCTGCCCACAACCATACAACATTTGTTGATGTAGCCGGTTTTAACAATGGCTCATAACATGTTCCTATGCGGATATCATGAAGAAAGACCGCGTAGAATAAAGAGCAGGCAACCAGCCTTGGCCGAAAGCAATTCGAATGCGAAGATCGCCCAATGAATATTCCGCATGCTATATGATGCACTGGACTCTTCAGCAGCTATCGGAATCGTAATGGCGAGAATAGCGGATCACGCGTAGCCACAGCACTGTATATAGAACTAACTTGACGTTGAGTCGTGATTGTCCGGCCAGAAGCTGGATAACGATAATTCTCTGAACGCGGCGAAACCGTTTTTGAACAACATCCGCGAAATCAGCAGCGCGTCGCGCGCGAAGAAATGCCCTTCCTGTTTGATGATCATAAACACATACAGTCGCTGGTCTAGAATGCTCCAGCGTATCGGGTCGCCATGAACCTTTTGTTGCATAGAAAATCTCTTGTCCAGCGGTGGAATAACACGATATTTCTGCCTCAAGATCCGGATCGTTCATAGAATTAATATTTTCAACCATTCTTGCATGAACTTTATTTCCAAAATCCTGTTCATCTAAGTAGTTGCCGGATGCTCTCACGTCGGCAGCAACCCCGTCGGCAATGGACTGAACTTCGCGATTTCGCGGGCAAACTTGGTCCAACTCAGTTTACCCAACTGCGCCGACCCACATACTTTGAGAGTCATAGGCACCGCCTGGCATATACTCACTTGCGGGCGCAGCAAATATAGCCTTACCATCTCTGGTCTTCCGCTGAGATAGAACCGAGAAGAGCAATCCCGCGGCCTCTAACGTTTTCGCGAAACACTGTGCCAGTTCGTCAGACGGGCGCGGCCGGCCCCGGGCCAGTTGGACAAATGCCTGCGGCTCGGCTCCATCTAGAGTGAGGATGCTGCGGGCGAGGATTTCGTCGCTGTCACCATCACGGATCGTTTGCGTGAGACCTGAGGTCTCGAAGACGGTTCGCGTCCCATCCGAACCGATGACCGTGTGCTGCTCGTCCCAGTCCGTATGCGGTTTGGCCCGCATCCGGATCGAGAGAACCCGCGATCCATCTTCGAGGACAGCGTCTTCGGTTTGCGCTTGAGCCTGGGTTTCGCCGCCAGTGCCCTCCGGATGCCAGCGCCCGCCATCGGACTGGCCAGCTGGCGCGCGGGGCTGATCAGGTCGGTACTTGCGGCTCAAAACGCGCTCAAGCCGGATCAGCTTGCCGCCAACCGCGAGGCCAGCGAGCTCGGTGCGATTGGCGGCGACTTCCTGAGCGTGACGATCGTCGATCAGTCGTGACATCCGCGCTACCTCCGCCTGAATAAAAAACCTATCCTGGGCCACGTAGCATGTTATTATTTTCCTATTTGCGAACTGGCAGCTCCATTGCTGCAGCTCTTGATGTGCACGCCGCAAAATCCCGCAGCGTCGCCGCGACCATCACCGCGAGTTGGCCTGGCCGCTTCGGCGTCGCCACCACAAGGCTCGTCACCACCTCGGGATGGCTCCGCCGCTGCCGCGGCCGACGCGCATGATTTGAGAGGCGAAGGGTCGCGTCCTGGCCCGGACGCGCGAGGTAGAGGCTGTCGCCGCGCTCATTGCGCGCGACGATCGTGAAGCCCTGCGCTTCCAGAAGCTTCGCCGCCAGCGCCAAGGCTGCGACGGGCTGGAGCAGCCTGTCCGGAATCGTCACGGTCCCGCCGGCTCGATCGTGCCGAGACGTCGACGCCCCAGCGCCCGCGCCTTGAGCGATAGGGCTGGCCGCTCCACCCCAAACCAGGACAGGGCGGCGACCGGCAGCGTCACGGCGAGCGCCGGGGCCAGCAGCGCGGGACCGGACAGCTCCGGCCACAGGGCATGCAGGGTCTGCTGGATCGGCCAGCCGTAGAGGTAGATCCCGTATGACAGGTCCGCCGATGGATCGAACAATCCGCGCGCCAGAGGCCCGAGGGCGAGCCAGACCACGCCGTAGGCCTCCGCCAGGAACAGCAGGGCCGGATAGGCCGGTGTGCGTGCCAGGACGAAGGCCCCGAAGGCGAGGCAGGCGAGGGCGGCTGCCGAGATGCGGAGGCGGTCGCGCCAGAGATAGAGACTCGCACCGGCCGCGAAGATCAGGGGCAGCCGCAAGGCCGTCTCGGTACCCTTGGGCAGATCGGAACCTCGCAGGCCGATCAGAATCGAGAGCGCCAGCACGAGTCCGGCGACGATCACCAGTGCCGACCAGCGCCGCTTCAGCAGACCGCACAGGGCGGCGGCGAGGACGCCGAGATAGCACAGCACCTCGTATTTCAGGGTCCAGACCGTGCCGAGGGGCGCCCGGTACGGGTTGGCCTCGAACACCCCGGGGAGGGCGGCGTTGCTCTTGAAGGTCGTCAGCGTGCCGCGGATGAACGACCACAGGCCCGGCTCGCGGAGATACTCGGAGACGGGCAGGCGGGTCAGCGCCGCGCCGAGGCCGAGCGACACGACGAGGGTCGCGGCCACCAGGCCGGGCAGGATCCGCAATGTCCGGGCGAGCGCGTAATCGCGGGTCCCACGCCGGTCGCAGCTCATCGTCACGAGGAAACCCGACACGGCGAAGAAGCCGTTCACCGCGTGCTCGCCCAGCGTGTAGCCGGTGAGGCGGGCCAGGGGCTCATCCCCGGCCGCCCCGGTCGCGACACTGAAGGCGTGGGATACGACCACGGCGACGGCCAGGACCAGCCGCAGGCCGGTGAAGCCGTTGCGCCCGGCATCGAGGCAGGCAGCGAGGGTCGGCGCGCTCATCCGGACAGGCCCTCGCGGGCGAGGGCAGACCGGCCGCGCAAAAAGGCGAGGGCGCCGGCCGCCGAACCGCCATACCGCTCAACGCCGGCCCGGCGCAGCACCAGGGCCGAGAGCAGCGCCTTCGGCAGGTTGATCAACAGGGTCGCGAGGCTCGGGTCCGGCAGGCCGTATTTGCGGCTGACATAGGCGCGCGACCACGCCTGATGCCAGCGGGTGCGGAACACGCGGCCCGGCTCCGGCGCCGCGGAACGGCCGCGGCCATGCAGGGCCTCGGCGGCGTGGACATGGACCAGCGCCCGGCCAGTCTCGGCCACGCGCCGGCACAGGTCGTCATCCTCGTAGAACAGGAAAATGCGCTCATCGAAGCCGCCGAGATCGAGGAACAGGCGGCGCGGCATCATCAGGCAGGCCCCGGAGAGGAACGGCGCGCAGGCATCGCCCTGCGGCAGCGCGAGCCGGCCGCCGGGATTGGTCAGATAGGGCGCAAGCAGCGAGCGCGCCTGGAAGAAGAAGCGCCCGTCGGGCTCGACGAGGCGCGGCGCCAGGAGGCCGGCATCCGGCCAAGCCCGAGCCGCGGTCAGCAGGGCGTCCACCGCACCCGGGTGCAGGATCACGTCCGGGTTCACGATGAGCACGTGCTCCGCCGTCACCGCGGCCCGGACGCCCCGGTTGTTGGCGCGGCCGTAGCCCTCGTTGCAGGCATTGCGGATCACCTGCGCGCCGGCCGCCTCGGCGATCGACACGGAGGCATCCCGGCTGGCATTGTCCACCACGATCGCCGGTACGTGCTGGGCGGCGAGCGCAGCCAGGCAGGCGGGCAGCACCGCCGCGCTGTCATGCGCGACGACGATCGCGACGAGGCGCGGCACTGCGCGGCCGGTCTTACGCCTTCTTCTCGGGCAGGTTGAGCCGGATATGCAGCTCGCGCAGCTGCTTGGGCGTCGCCTCGGAGGGCGCGCCCATCATGAGGTCCTCTGCGCGCTGGTTCATCGGGAACAGCACCACCTCGCGGATGTTCGGCTCGTTGCACAGGAGCATGACGATGCGGTCCACCCCCGGCGCGATGCCGCCGTGCGGCGGGGCGCCCATGCGCAGCGCGTTCAGCATGCCGCCGAACTTCTGCTCCAGCACCTCCTGGCCGTAGCCCGCGATGGCGAAGGCCTTCTCCATCACGTCCGGACGGTGGTTGCGGATCGCCCCGGAGGACAGCTCCACGCCGTTGCACACGATGTCGTACTGGAACGCCTTGATATCGAGGATCCGCTTGGTGTTCGGGCCGTTCTCATCCTCGGAAGCGAGGGCATCGAGGTCGAGGGCCAGAAAGTCTTCGCGTTCGAAGTTCGGCATGGAAAACGGGTTGTGCGAGAAGTCGATCCGCTTCTCCTCCTCGCTCCACTCGTACATCGGGAAGTCGGTGATCCAGCAGAAGGCGTATTGGTCCTTGTCGCACAGGCCCAGCTCGTCGCCGATGCGGATACGCGCCTTGCCGGCGAGCCCGGCCGCCTTGCCCTCGACGCCGGCCGAGAAGAACACGGCATCACCGGCCTTCGCCCCGGCGCGCTCTGCGATGAGCGCCTGAACCTCGGCCGGGATGAACTTGGCGATCGGCCCCTTACCGGAGAGCTGACCGTTCTCCTCCTCGAACACGACGTAGCCGAGGCCCGGCGCGCCCTCGGAGCGGGCCCAGTCGTTCAGCCTGTCGAAGAACGAGCGCGACTGCGCCGCCGCCCCGGTCGCCGGGATCGCCCGGACCACGCCGCCGGAGGCGATCACGCCCTTGAACGCCTTGAAGGCCACGTCCTCGCGGGCGAACAGATCGGTCACATCGGCGATGATCAGCGGATTGCGCAGATCCGGCTTGTCGACGCCGTATTTCAGCATCGATTCCGCGAAGGTGATCCGCGGAAACGCCTTGGTGACGCGCTTGCCCTCCGCGAACTCCTCAAACACGCCGCGCAGCACGGGCTCCACCGCCTGGAACACGTCCTCCTGCGTGACAAAGCTCATCTCGATATCGAGCTGATAGAACTCGCCCGGCGAGCGGTCGGCGCGGGCATCCTCGTCGCGGAAGCACGGCGCGATCTGGAAGTAGCGGTCGAAGCCCGCGATCATCGTCAGCTGCTTGAACTGCTGCGGGGCCTGCGGCAGGGCGTAGAACTTCCCGGGATGGACGCGCGACGGCACGAGGTAGTCGCGGGCGCCCTCCGGCGAGGAAGCGGTCAGGATCGGCGTCTGAAACTCGAAGAAGCCGCCCTCGCGCATCCGGCGGCGGAGCGAGTCGATGATCGCGCCGCGCTTCATGATGTTGGCGTGGAGCTTCTCCCGGCGCAGGTCGAGGAAGCGGTAGCGGAGGCGCGTCTCCTCCGGGTATTCCAGATCGCCGAAGACCGGCAGCGGCAGCTCGCCCGCCGGACCCAGCACCTCCAGGTCGTCGATATAGACCTCGACCGCGCCGGTCGGGAGCTCGTGGTTCTCGGTGCCCGCGGGGCGGGTGCGGACGCGGCCGTCGATCCGCACGACCCATTCCGAGCGGACGCCCTCGGCGGCCTTGAAGGCGGGCGAGTCGGAATCGACCACGCACTGGGTCAGCCCGTAATGATCGCGCAGATCGATGAAGAGCACGCCGCCATGGTCGCGGATGCGGTGGCACCAGCCTGAGAGGCGGACGGACTGCCCGACATCGGACGGGCGGAGCGCCCCGCAGGTGTGGGAACGGTAACGGTGCATGACGGGCTTCTTCTATGGGAAGGCCGGCACCATTCACGCGAGGCCCCCCAAGTCAAGCAGGGTTCTCAGGTGCGTTCCCCATCCCGCACCTTGGGAAACGGCCCTCGCGGACGCGTCCAGACTACCGGATCGAGCCTGCAATCCCCATATCATGTCTATGAACGACAACGCTTTTTTCCCACCACCGGCAGAGCCAGCGCCGCCCCGTGATACGGCCGCGAGCGCGTGGCGGACGTTGCCGCTCGATGGCCATTTCGACCTCGTCTACGAAGATGCGGCCGGCGCCTGGAGCAACCGCTCCCTCGAGGCGCGCGAACTCAAGCTCGGACCCGGTCGGACGCTGCTGGGCGGCATCGATGGCCGACGGGGCGGTTATCGTGGCTTCCGCGTCGACCGGATCCGCCGTCTGATCGACGGCGCCACCGGCGAGCGTATCGAGACCGGAATCCTCGACCGACTGCTCGGCCGGGCCGAGGCGCAGGGCCGGGCCGATGCGCTGCGGATCAAGCGGCAGGCCAAGGCCCGCCGGAGGGCCGCCTCGCAGCCGTTCGCGGGAGTCTCCTAACCGCGTCCGTAACGGGAAAGCGGGAAAAACCCGGGCGCGACGCGGGTTTCCCTCCCCACCGCCGCGCCGGTTGCGTATAGCCGGTTCATGGATCTGATTTCTTCGACCGACACGCTGCGGGACATCTGTACGCGTCTGGCCACGCAACCCTTCGTGACCGTCGACACGGAGTTCATGCGCGAGACAACCTATTACCCGAAGCTCTGCCTGATCCAGATGGCGGCGCCGGACGGTACCGCCGCGTTGGTCGACCCCCTGGCTCCCGGGATCGACCTGAAGCCCTTCATCGACCTGATGGCGGATACACGGACCGTGAAGGTCTTCCACTCCGCCCGCCAGGATCTCGAAATCGTCTGGATGCTGGGCGGGATCCTGCCGCACCCGTTCTTCGATACGCAGGTCGCCGCCATGGTGTGCGGCTATGGCGATTCCGTCTCGTACGAACAGCTCGTCAACGACGTCGCCAAGGCCAAGATCGACAAGTCGTCCCGATTCACCGACTGGTCCCGGCGTCCCCTGTCGGATGCGCAGCTCACCTACGCGCTGTCGGACGTGACGCATCTTGTGAAGGTCTATGAGGTTCTGGTCGCCGAGTTGCTGCGCACCGACCGCGGCGCGTGGCTCGACGAGGAGATGGCGGTGCTGACATCGCCCGAGACCTACCGGGCCGATCCGTCCCAGGCGTGGCGGCGCCTCTCCGGCCGCATGCGCAAGCCGCGGGAGATCGCCGTGCTGATGGAGGTCGCGGCGTGGCGGGAAAGCGAGGCGCAGACGCGCAACGTCCCGCGGGGTCGCGTGCTGAAGGACGAGGCGGTGATCGACATCGCCTCGGCCGCGCCCCGGAGCGTCGAAGCCCTGGGCCGCCTGCGCACGATCCCGGCCGGCTTCGAACGCTCCCGCACGGGTGCCGACATCCTCGCGGCCGTCGAGCGCGGCCTGTCGCGTGACACGACCGACATCCGGATGCCGGAACGGCTGCGCCGCAGCGGCGGGAACGGGGCGATCGTCGAATTGCTGAAGGTTCTGCTGAAGGCGGTCTGCGAGGCTGAGGGCGTCGCACCGAAGATCATTGCCACCGTCGACGACCTGGAAGCCATCGCCGACGACGACGGCGCCGAAGTTCCGGCACTCGAGGGCTGGCGGCGGATGCTGTTCGGCGACAAGGCCCTGGCGCTCAAGCAGGGCCGGCTGGCTCTGTCCGTCGAGGCCGGCCGCATCGTGGTACGGGCGTTCGATGCACCCGCGCCGACCGAGGCAGGCCCGGCAGCGAATTGACCGTTTGCCGACGGTGCGGGGACAAACCGGCCGCTACAGCGTGACTTGATCCGGGCACGGGATTAAGTGGCAATCTCATTGCCGCTCTGTCCCGCCCCGCGTCCCGCGTATGTTCGAGCCGAACGAAGTTCTCAAGACGCTGACCGGCCGCGGACATGTTACGGCGGACGGATGCGGTTCGGTCCGCGTGCGCTATCGCGTCGTCGTTGAGCGGCGTGAGGGCGGGGTCGTCGCCTGCGGCACGCTCCACGGCAGTCACACCAACCTGTGGCCGATCTGGCTTGAGCCGGACGCACAGTTGCGTCTTGCGAACGGGAACCGGCTCGCAATCTCGATCACCGACCTCATCGGCGACACCGCCGAATTCGAGAGCACCGGCGTCGTGGGCGTCCTCTGACATCCATCGATGCGTCGAGTCGCACTGGCGCGTTCGAGTCCCACCATCGTTCGGAGGCAGCCGCCGGGGCACCGGAATCGACCGGGAGGATTCGGCAATTTGTCGCGGACGATTACGGAGAGGCCGAAAAGATCCCCCTGCCTCTGAGCTGCGGCGACTGGGCGCATAAGTATCGCGGCCTCTCAACGGCCGTCTCACCTTCCTACCGCCGATGCCGCATCGCAATCGCCGCGTGCCGCAACGCCATGCCAGGACAGGCTATATCGTCCCTATCTACGCGAGCGCTGCATGAGCGCGCGCAGCAACGCTTCGCAGGTTGCAAGTTCTGCATGAGTTTCGGTCACGTCGCCGTGAGACCGCCATCCGAACTCAGTCGCCCTATTGTGCATCGCACCATTTCTTTCGGCGGCTCGATGACGATCGCAGGGCATTTGTAACTTTAAAAGAAGCCTTCACCGCGTGCCCAGAACCGCGAAACCGCGAGTTGACGGCGCTCAAAAATCTCTTAAGGTCCGGGCAAGCCTCGGTTTCGAGGGAGCCACCCAAGGGATGGTGGTTCCTGGCCGGGGGATCTCAAGATCCCTCACGTCGACGAAGCCCGCTACCGAGGCGTCCATCCCTGTCGCAAACAGTCAGGTCGGAGTCCGCGCGACACCGTTCTCTCACCGTGCCGCGTGCATTCTCAAAGACTTGTCGGAGGAACCCATGAGAGCAGTGCATCTCCTTGCGCTTGGCGCGGGTGTCGCGGCGGTAGCCGCGCCGGCGCTGGCCAATGAAAGCGTCATGAAGGGCATCGCCAACCCGGCGGAGCAGGTGCTCCAGACGGTTGACTACGCCAACACCCGCTATTCGAAGCTCGACCAGATCAACGCGTCGAACGTGAAGAACCTCCAGGTCGCCTGGACCTTCTCGACCGGCGTTCTGCGTGGCCACGAGGGCTCGCCGCTCGTCGTCGGCAACGTCATGTACGTGCACACGCCGTTCCCCAACATCGTGTACGCCCTCGACCTCGACCACGAGGCGAAGATCATCTGGAAGTACGAGCCGAAGCAGGATCCGTCCGTGATCCCGGTCATGTGCTGTGACACGGTCAACCGTGGTCTGGCCTATGCCGACGGCGCCATCCTCCTGCACCAGGCCGACACCACCCTCGTGTCGCTCGACGCCAAGACCGGCAAGGTCAACTGGTCGGTCGTGAACGGCGACCCGAAGAAGGGCGAGACCAACACCGCGACGGTCATTCCGATCAAGGACAAGGTCATCGTCGGCATCTCGGGCGGCGAGTTCGGCGTGCAGTGCCACGTCACCGCCTACGACCTGAAGACCGGCAAGAAGGTGTGGCGCGGTTACTCCGAGGGCCCGGACGATCAGATGCTGATCGACCCGGAGAAGACCACCTCGCTCGGCAAGCCGGTCGGCAAGGACTCCTCGCTGAAGACCTGGGAAGGCGATCAGTGGAAGACCGGCGGCGGCTGCACCTGGGGCTGGTTCTCCTACGATCCCAAGCTCGACCTGATGTACTACGGCTCGGGCAACCCCTCGACCTGGAACCCCAAGCAGCGTCCGGGCGACAACAAGTGGTCCATGACCATCTGGGCGCGTAACCCCGACACGGGCGTCGCCAAGTGGGTCTACCAGATGACCCCCCACGACGAGTGGGATTACGACGGCATCAACGAGATGATCCTCACGGATCAGAAGGTTGACGGCAAGGAGCAGCCGCTCCTGACCCACTTCGACCGTAACGGCTTCGGCTACACGCTGAACCGCGCGGATGGCAGCCTGCTCGTCGCCGAGAAGTACGACCCGGCCGTGAACTGGGCCACCAAGGTCGACATGGACAAGGGCTCGAAGAACTACGGCCGGCCGCTGGTCGTGTCGAAGTACTCGACCGAGCAGAACGGTGAGGACACCAACTCCAAGGGCATCTGCCCGGCGGCCCTCGGGTCGAAGGATCAGCAGCCTGCGGCCTTCTCGCCAAAGACCAACCTGTTCTACGTGCCCACCAACCACGTCTGCATGGACTACGAGCCGTTCCGGGTGACCTACACCCCGGGCCAGCCCTACGTCGGTGCGACCCTCTCGATGTACCCGGCTCCGAACTCGCACGGCGGCATGGGCAACTTCATCGCGTGGGATGGCGTCAACGGCAAGATCAAGTGGTCCGACGCCGAGCAGTTCTCGGTGTGGTCCGGTGCTCTGGCCACCGCCGGCGACGTGGTGTTCTACGGAACGCTTGAGGGCTACCTGAAGGCGGTCGACGACAAGACCGGCAAGGAGCTGTTCAAGTTCAAGACCCCGTCGGGCATCATCGGCAACGTGATGACCTACCAGCACAAGGGCAAGCAGTACGTGGGCGTCCTGTCGGGCGTCGGCGGCTGGGCTGGCATCGGCCTCGCGGCCGGCCTGACCGACCCGAATGCCGGCCTCGGCGCGGTGGGTGGCTACGCGGCTCTGTCGCAGTACACCAACCTCGGTGGTCAGCTGACCGTCTTCGCCCTGCCGAACTAATCGGCCGCAGGTTTAGACGTGAAATGGTGCCGGCGCGGGCTTCCGCGCCGGCACTCTTGTAGTTAGACTTTCTCGTAAGAGGCTCTCGCTCACAGGAAGACGAAAGGCCTCGGAACAGGGAGACAGATGCGTTGCTCAACCTCAGCAAGATCGTAACGCGGCCGGTTATCGCCGCCCTCGCCCTAGCGACCGTTTCCGCGGTTGCCGTACATGCTGAGGATGCCAAGCCCGCTGCCGACCCCAAGCTCGCCGATTCTTTGAACGCGAACGACAAGACGGCTGAACAAGATCCCGCGTTGCTCAAGCGGGATGCGGCGGTGAAGGTCGAAGACGGCAAGTACATGGATGCCGACGGTCACCCGACGTTTCACGTGACCCAGGACGGCAAGATGCTCGATTGGTACACCTACTCGGGTTACCGTCGCTATCATGCCGAGTGCCACGTCTGCCACGGCCCCGACGGCATGGGCTCGACCTACGCCCCGGCCCTGAAGGACTCGCTGAAGCACCTCTCCTATGAGGAGTTCATTGGCATCCTGGTTGGCGGCAAGCAGGACGTGAATGCCGCCGAGCAGAAGGTCATGCCGGCCTTCGGCGACAATAAGAACGTCATGTGCTACTCGGACGACCTCTATGTCTACCTGAAGGCGCGTGCCGCCGGCGCGATCGGCCGTATCCGTCCCTCCGAGCATGAGGACAAGCCCGACGCGGCCAAGAAGGCCGAGAAGGAGTGCATGGGCTTCTGATGGCGCCCTTTGCCCGGATCCTCGCTTTCTGCGCCCTGTCCTTGACGACGGCGCAGGGTGCGCTCGCCCAGCATCTGCCGGATACGGTGACCACGGACGTGCTGCGCGTCTGCGGGGACCCGGGCAACATGCCGTTCTCCGAACGCAAGGAGGACGGCTTCGAGAACAAGATCGCGGCGATCATCGCCGACGAACTGAAGGTCAAGGTCCGCTATTACTGGCTGACGCAGGGGCCGGGCTTCGTGCGCAACACGCTCGGGACTGGCCTCTGTGACCTGATCATGGGCCAGGCCTTCGGCAGTGATCTCGTCCAGACCACCAACCCCTACTATCGTTCGGCCTACACGCTGGTCACCCGGGCCGGCGAGTTCGACGGCATCACCGCCCTCGACGACCCGCGCCTCAAGGGCAAGAGCATTGGCGTGATCGCCGGTACGCCGCCGGTCAACCGAATGGGCGAACTCGGCCTCGTGTCGAGCATGAAGGCCTATGCGCCTTACCAGCTCGATCCCGCGCGCAAATACCAGACGGTGGCGGCCGAGATCGTCGCAGCGCTCGCCGGCAAGGAAATCGACGCCGCTGTTCTGTGGGGTCCGGCGGCGGGTTGGCTCGCCAAGCAGTCGGGCACGCCGATGACCGTCGTGCCGCTGCTCAAGGAGCCGGAGCGGCCACCGATGGCCTATCGGATCGCCATGGGCGTCCGGATCGGCGAGAACGACTGGAAGCGCACGCTCAATACGATCTTGCGTAAGCGTAAGACCGATATCGACACAGTTCTGCGCGAGTACGACGTGCCGCTCCTCGACGAGGAAGAGAACAAGCTGGCCCAGCCCGGCGAGCGTTGAGCGGGCTCAGGCCCGCTCGATCCCGGTGCGATCGAGTTTGTCCAGCGCATCCACCACCCGCTCGCCACCGATGACGAGATCCGTTGCGATCTCGGCGAGTGGCACGAGCACGAAGGCCCGTTCCCGCACGTAGCGGTGTGGCAGGACGAGGCGGGCATCGTCCACGGCGGCGCCCTCATAGGCCAGAACGTCGATATCGATGACCCGCGGCCCCCAGCGCTCCTCGCGTACGCGGCCCAGATCCTGCTCGACCTTGAGGCAGGCATCCAGCAGGCCGTGCGGGTCGAGATCCGTATCCACCGCCACCGCGCCGTTGAGGAACCAGGGCTGATCGGTCTTGCCCCAGGGGGGCGTGCGATAATCGGCCGAGCGCGCCAGGACCCGGATGCCGGGCGTCGCGGCGAGACCCGCCACGGCCCGGTCGAGGAGCGCGGCCATGTCGCCGATATTGCTGCCGATCCCGAGATAGGCCCTCATGCCTGCGCTCCGCGGCGGCGGACGATCTCGACGCTGACGCCCTCCAGGATCGCCGGGACCGGGGCGCTCGGCTTGTCGATCCGCACCGCGATGGCGTCCACGCGCCCGTGCTGTTCAAGGATCGTCGCCGCGATGGTCTCGGCTAGGGCTTCGATCAGGTTGAAGCGCCGCGCGGTGGCGATCTCGACGGCGATCTGCGTGAGATCCGCGTAGCTCACCGTGCCGGTGACGTCGTCGGAGCGCCCCGCCTCGCCGAGAGCCAGCTGGGCTTCGAGGGAAATGTAGAAGCGCTGGCCGAGCACCGCCTCCTCTGGCAACAGGCCGTGCCGGCCGAACACGGCGATCCGCGTCACCCGGATAAGATCGGTGGCCATCGTCAGTGCGCCTCCGGCCGCATCACGGCGTCGACGACGCGCATGGCCTCGACGTGAGCCGCCACGTCGTGGACGCGCACAATGTCGGCGCCAAGGGTGGCCGCCACGGCATGGGCCGCGAGTGATCCGGTGAGCCGGTCGGCCGGACGGGTCTCCCGGTCGTGCAGCCGCCCCAGGAGTGATTTGCGGGAGACGCCGACCAGTACGGGAAAGCCGAGACCACGGATCTCCGGCAACCGTCGCAGCGCTTCGAGATGCTGTGACCAGGTCTTGCCGAAGCCAACGCCGGGATCGAGAACGATGTTCGCATCGTCGATCCCGGCGCGGTGGGCGATCTCGAGCGAGCGTTCGAAGAAGGCCAGCATGTCGGCGATGATGTCGATATCCGCCTCGATCGTCGCGCGGTTGTGCATGATGATCACGGGCGCCCCGTAGGCGGCCGCCACGGCGGCGATATCGGGCTCCCGCTGGAGGCCCCAGACGTCGTTGACGATCCGCGCCCCGGCTTCCAGGGCGAGCCGCGCGGTGGATGCCTTGTAGGTATCGATCGAGATCGGCACGGCGAGCTTCGGCGCCACGGCGCGGATCACCGGCAGGACGCGGGCCTGTTCCTCCTCGGCCGGTACCGGGACATGGCCCGGCCGGGTCGACTCACCCCCGATGTCGAGGATCGCGGCGCCCTCCGCCACCAGCCGCTCGGCCTGAGCGATGGCTGCATCCGCGCCGGCGAAGAGGCCGCCGTCGGAGAACGAATCGGGCGTGACGTTGAGGATGCCCATCACCAGCGTGCGCCCGCCGAGATTGGGCAGCAGATCGGACAGGCCGGGGGAGGGGGTCACGGTGCGGGTCCCGTTCACGATCGCGGTTCGGGGCCCGGTGTGCGCGAATCACGAGGCCGGCGCAACGCCGGCCCCGCGCATTCAGCCGCGGTAGCAGCGGATCTCGGCCTCGGCCTGGGCGCGCCGCAGTTCCGCGACCTTGTCGTCGAAGATCTTGGTCGACTTGAACTCGTTGGCCCGGTTGCCGATGCCCTGCCGCATCGACAGGACCGTGCTCGCCTGGACGTACTTGTCATAGGGCAGGATGGCGGCGAGCTGGTCGAGGGAGCAGGAGCATTTCTGCAGGCTGTCCCGGGTCTGGCCGTTGGCCGCCATGCAGCCGAACACGTAATCGACCCGCGCATCGGTCGGGTAATCGTTCTCCTCGGCCGCCCAGCCGGCCAGCCCCGACAGGGTCAGGGCGAGGACGGCCAGCGCGCCGCTTTTAGCCAGCCTTGTGGTCATAGTTCAGCTTCTCCTCCAGCAACTCGCCGCCGTCCTTGCTCTTTGAGGACGCCTCGATCGAGACGATCTCGCCGGGGACCGACGGGGCCGTGACGAAGGTATAGGTCATGTCGTCCATGCCGCGCATGCGCTGCGCCAACGCGTCGCCCGCGAAGGGCTTCGTGACCACCTGCCAGCCGTCGACCTCCTTGCCGCCGACGCTGACCTTCGTGGGCGTCACGACGGCCTTGTCGCGCAGGCCCTTGCGGATCGCGAGCTTCAGGTAGCGCGGGTTCGCCTCCAGCACCTTGGCCAGACCGCGCAGGTGGTTTTCCAGGAAGAGCGACACGACAGGGTTGCCGGCCATGTCCTCGAAAGGTCCGGCCGGGACGCGGTTCAGGCCCGAGAACATCGTGACGCTGATGTCCCGCGCATCGGGGTTCTTGCCCGGCTCGACCTTCAGGGTCAGCGTGTCCTCCAACGGCGCACCGAACGGCCCGCCGGAAATGCCGGAGCGGCGCAGGTAATCGTACGTGATCGTCGATCCCGGCGCCGTATTCTTCATCTGCGGCTGATCGAACAGCAGATCGGCCGCCGAGGGCGGCGCTGCTGCGTTGGCCTGGGTGACGGTGGCGGGTTTCGGTGCATCCTCGGCGAAGGCGGGCAGCGCGGCCAGCGTCAGCGCCAGGGCGGTCGTAGCAACACGTCTCACGAGTGGACTTCCTCCTTGAGCGGCGACCGGACGTTGCTGCCGATCGTCCGATAGACGTAATCGGGCGGGTTCTCGGCCGCCTCTTCGACGGCGAGCGCCCGCACCTTGGCGTGGAGCGGCGAGAGCGAGCAGGCGGGATCGGTCGCCGCGGCGTCTCCAGCCAGCGCCAGCGCCTGGCAGCGGCACCCGCCCCAATCCTTCTCCCGCCGGTCGCAGGAGCGGCAGGGCTCCTGCATCCAGTCGGTGCCGCGATAGGCCGTGAAGGCGGGGGAATCGCGCCAGATCTCGCCCAGCGAATGGTCGTTGACGTTCCAGAATTCCAGCCCCGGGATCGTCTCAGCGGCGTGACAGGGCAGAACCTTACCCTGCGGCGTGACGTTCATGAGCTTGCGGCCCCAGCCGCCCGCACAGGCCTTCGGGTACTTCGCGTAGTAATCCGGCACCACCAGGTCGATCACGAGCTGGCCCTTCAGCCGCTCCCGGGCCGCCTCGACGATCCGGATCGATTCGTCCACCTGCGCCTTGTCGGGCATCAAAGCCGCGCGATTGACGAAGGCCCACCCGTAATACTGCGTGTGCGCCACTTCGAGCCGCTTGGCGCCCATCTTGACCGCCAGATCGATGAAGCCCGAAACCTCGTGGATGTTGCCGCGATGGATGACGGAATTCAGCGTCAACGGCAGTCCGAGCTCCACCACCTTGGCGGCGAATTCGAATTTCTGCGGCTGCGCGTTCTTCAACCCGCCGATCTTCTCGGCGTTCTGCGCATCGACGCCCTGCACCGAAAGCTGCACGTGGTCGAGCCCAACATCGTAGAGCGCCTGGAGCTTGCCCAGGGCCCCGCCGACGCCCGACGTGATCAGGTTCGAGTAGAGGCCGAGATCCGCGCAGGTCTTGGTGATCTCGACGATGTCGTTGCGCGCCGTCGGCTCGCCGCCGGACAGGTGGACGTGCAACACGCCGAGGCCGGCGGCCTCGGTGAGGATGCGCTGCCACGTCGCCGTGTCGAGCTCGCCGGAGCGGCGGTCGAGCTCCAGCGGGTTCGAGCAATAGGGGCAGCGCAGCGGGCAGCGATGGGTCAGCTCGGCGAGCAGCCCCACCGGCGCCGGCGCCTCGGGCCGGTTCGGCGTGACGGCGTTCATCGCTCCAACACTCGCTTCTCGGCCAACCCGTCGAGCATCACCAGGATGTCCGCCTCGATGGCTCGGGGATCGGCCGCGTAGGTCTTGCCCAGCTCATCGGCGATCGCCGCCACGCTGCGGCTGCCATCGACCAGCTTGAGGACCGCCACGGCGTTGTCGTCGAGGTCGAAGGTGCGCTCGGGGGCGAGCAAAACGTACTTGCCGCGGGTCTCGTCGTTGCGCAGCCGCACGCCCCGGGGCAGCCGCGGACGATCCTCGGCCACCATCTTGCGGCTACCGCCCGCCGCCTGGTCCGGCGCGGTTTCCGCGATGAGACCTTCGCCCGGACGCCAAGAATCCGGCGGGATCATGCCCGGCGCCACATAGGCGAAGTACAGGGCGTCGAGTTGCGTCCAGAGGACGTTGCACTTGAAGATCAGCGCGGCCATCGCCTGACGCTGCAGCTCCGGCGTCGTGGCGTGCTGCTTCACGTAGTCCAGGGCAAAATCGGCATCCCGGGGCGCCTGGGTGAGGCGCTTGTCGAAATAGGCCAGCGTGTCCTTGGTGATGAAGTCGTAGTTCTTCAGCATCCCGGCGACGCGCTCAGAAATGATCGTCGGCGAAAACATCTCCGTGAGCGACGAGGCGATCGCCTCCAGCAGCGTCCGTTCGGAGACGAAGTGTACGTAGGCTTCCACCGAAAACTTGGTCGCCGACAGGATACCGCGGGTCGAGAGCACGTAGTCCCGATCGAAGCCGACACCCTCGGCGAGCTTCAGCCAGCGCTCGATGCCGCCGTCGCCCTCGTGATCGCCATCATGGTCGACGATGCGCTGGCGCCAGATCCGGCGCAGGGACGCATCGGTCATCCGGGCGAGCACCGCTGCGTCCTTCACCGGGATCATGGCCTGATAGTAGTAGCGGTTCAGCGCCCAGGCCCGGACCTGATCCTTCGACAGCTTGCCGTCGTGCAGGAGCCGGTGGAACGGGTGCAGGTTGTGATAGCGGCGCGCGCCGATGTCGCGCAACGCCGCCTCCATCTCCTCGGGGCTCAGGAGGCGCTGGCTCTCGGCGGCATCGGGGGTCGGGAAGACTGCGTTCATGGCGTGTCCGGCGTCCGTTCTCGGGTCGCGTTTCCTGTGTCGTCCCGCCCTCGGCAACGGGGCGAAAATCGTGTGTCAGAGACGATATAGTGCCAGTGACCTGCCGGCCCAACCTCTGGTCCCGGCCGAGCACCCCGCCTGGATCGCTGGGACCTGCGGCAAAGGGCGCAGGCTCTACAGAGACAGGCTCAGCCCGTCATGCGCCACCGTCCACCCGGCCGCCTCGACATCCGCCCGCTCCGGGGATCCCTCGACCAGCACCGGATTGGTGTTGTTGATGTGGACGAAGACTCGCCGCCCCATCTCGGTCGTCGCCAGGGCGTCGATCGAACCGTTCTCACCGCGCATCGGCACGTGGCCCATGCGCCAGCCGGTCTTCGTCCCGACGCCCGCGCGGATCATGTCGTCGTCGTGCAGGACGGTGCCGTCGAACAGCAGCGCGTCCACCCCGGCGATGCGCGCCCGCAATCCGTCGGTTACCCGGGCACAACCGGGGATATAAGCGAGGCGCCGACCGCCGGCCTCGACCAGCGCGCCGACCGTGGTCTCGGTCTCGGCGCCGATCTCCATGGTCTCGTCCTCGAGCCAGAGCGGCACCTTGCCGGGGACCGGGAAGAGGGTAACCGACAGGCCGGGCAACGGCTCGAACGGCGTGTCCATTCCGATCGCCTGACGCGCCACGACGCCCTCCGCCATGACGTCGAACACGCGGTTGGCGTTCACTGAGTCGAGGATGCCGCGCGTGCCGTAGAGCGTGTAGGGTTGACCCTCGCGCAGGGTCAGCAGACCCGCGACGTGATCGACGTCACCGTTGGTCAGGAGAACGGCGCGGATCGGCGAGTGGCGCAGGCCCTCGCGCGGGTGCATGTCTTGATTGTCGAAGAGCTGTTGCCGGATATCCGGCGAGGCGTTGATCAGCAGCCAATCCGACCCGTCCGCGGAAACCGCGATGCTCGACTGGGTCCGGGGCCGCACCCGGTCCGGCTCGGACCGCGCCAGCGTGCAGATGGGGCAGCGGCAATTCCATTGGGGAAGGCCGCCGCCGGCCGCGGAACCGAGGATCACGACGCGCATGGTGCGGCTCCCGAGATCCCCGGCCCGAAAAACTCAGTTGAAGGTGTCGATCTCGGCCGACTCGTAGCTCGTCACTTCCATGCCGACGCAGATCTCGGACACAACGGGGGCAGCCCACTTCATGGTGTTTCTCCTTGGCGGTATCCTCACCGAGCGTCACGCGGATCCTAAGAAGACCCTAAGACACTGATGGCGCTCTCGTTTTTAGGCGCGGCACCGGTATCGACGATTCAGCGGCGCGCTTCAAGCACCAAATTGCCGGATCCTCCCAAATTTTTCGTGAGACCGGCCCTAAATATCCGGAAACCATTGGGAAACGTCAGCACCTAAGACTTAAGTACAGTCGCTCATTGCCGAAAATCGGGTCCGCGCAACTCCAGCATGAAGCCCTTGCCGCGCACTGTCGTCAGTGCAGGACCGCCATACCGCACGAAGTCCGCCATCTTCGAACGCAGATAGCCGATGTAGACGTCGACCACATTGAGCGAGAGACCGCCCTGGCTGGCCCAGAGCCGGTCGAAGATGTCGGCCCGGGAGACCGGCTTGCCGATACTTTCCATCAGCATAGCGAGCAGGTCGGCCTCGCGGGGGGTGAGCCTGGCGCTGGCCTCGCCGCAGCTGGCCTGCCGGGTGTCGAGGTCGAGGTTCAGCCGGCCCGCGGTGATCCGCGAGCGCGGCGCCTCGGCCTGCTCGCGCCGCATCAGGTGGGTGCGCAGGCGCGCCACCAGCTCGTCGAATTCGAACGGCTTGACGATGTAGTCGTCCGCGCCGAGGGCCAGACCCTCGGCCCGGTCGCGGATCTCGTCGCGGGCGGAGAGAAACAGGATCGCGCCGGGGTATCCGCCCTCCCGCAGGGAACGGCAGACATCGTGGCCTGACCCGTCCGGCAGGTTGATATCGAGGAGAACAGCGCCGGGGGCGGGATCGTGCGCGGCCTTCAGGGCCTCGTCGACGCAGGCCGCGGTGCCGACCTCGAAGCCCTCGGCCTCCAGGCCGCGGGCCAGCAGGCCGCGGATGTCGATATCGTCCTCGACGATCAGGATCCGCGTCATGCGGCCGGCTCCCTCACCTGTGCGGCGCCGGCCGTGTCCCCGACCGTGCCGGATTCCCATGCCGGATCGAGCGCCGGAATGTCCAGGCTGACGCGGGCGCCGCGCCCGTCCGGTCCGGCACCCAAGCGGATCGTCCCGCCGTGCTGCTCGACGATCCAGCGCGCCAGGGCGAGCCCGATGCCGAAGCCGATCTCGTCGGGCCCCGCGCCGGCGCCGCGCTTGAAGCGCTCGAACAGCTCGGCCTCGGAGGCAGTAAAGCCAGGGCCATCATCCGTGACGGTGATCCGACCCGCCGGGCCTGGGATGGCCGACAGGGCAACCTCCACCCGGGTGAGACCGGTCGCGTGGCGCAGGGCATTGTCCACGAGGCTCTCGACGGTCTGCCGGATCCACTCGCGGTCGGCGACGCATTCGACGTCCTGGGTTCCCGGATCGAGGGTGAGGGCGACCCGGCGGCGGGCGGCCTCCGACGCCATGTTGTCCACCGCCTCCGACAGGACGAGGGCCAGCCCGAGCGGACGCTTGTCGAACGCGATCTCGCCCGTCTCCGACCGGGCGACGCGCAGCAGATCCTCGACCCGCAGCTTCAATCGCTGCGCCCGCTTCTTGATCGTCGCGAAGACCGGTCCCGGATCGGCGCCGCGGGAGGCGCCGCGCAGGGCGAGGTCGCACTCGCCCAGAATCACGGTGAGTGGCGTGCGCAGCTCATGGCTGACATCGGCGAAGAAGCGCCGCCGCGACTGATCCACGGATTCAAGGCGCGCATTGGCGGCGCGCAGATCCGCCGTCCGGGCCGCAACGGTGTCCTCCAGCGCGGCCCGATCGGCGGCGACCCGCGATTCCCGGCGGGCGAGGCGGGCCGCCATGCGGTTGACGTTGGTCATCAGCAGGCCGAGTTCGTCCCGGGTCGCAACGGAGAGGCGGGTATCCAGGGCGCCGTGCCCGATGGCGCTCGCGGCCCGGCGGACCTCCTCGATCCGCGCCAGCGTCGGCCGGGTGACGCCGCGATAGAGGATCGCCAGCAGCACGAGGGCCGCCGTCACGGCTGCCGCCGCGGCCAGGCGCAGGCGTTCGGACAGGGCCCGGGCCTGCTCGGAGCCCAGCGCCATGCTGCGCCGCTCGGCCTCGATCAGGAAGGAAAGTGGCTGGCCCGTCATGGCGCCGAAGCCGTTGAGCGCGCCCTTGATCGAATCCTGGCGCTTCTCAGGGTCCGATTGACGGCTGATCAGCGCCACCTGCCGATCGAGGACGGCGCGGGCGGCGCGCAGAGCAGCCATCGGTCGCGTCCGCGCAGCGTACTGCATCCGGTCCGCGGGATCGTCGCTCGGCGGGAAGCTCCTGGCCAGGGCCTCGTCGACGGTCATGAGGGCGCGATCGGCGTTGTCGCGGGCGATGGCCATCGCCTCGGGCTGTCCGTCGGGATTGCCGACGGTCTCGACAGCGGCCAAGCCGAACTGCGTGAGGCGGCCGGACAGTTCGGCGAGCAGTTCCAGCCGCCGCTGTGCTTCGAGCGTCCGGTCGACCGTCCGCTCCGCCGCGCCGATCGCCGCGAGCGCCGCGGCGGCGGCGAGCATCACAACGATGGCGGTGCCGCCCAGAAGCAGGGCGAAGCGGATCTTCAGCGAGCGCATGGAGCCGCCCTTGAACCAGGGCTCAGCATGTCACTGTCGCGCCGGAGAACCAAGGCGCGGTCACAAATCCTTCGGGGCGCTGCCCTTGGCTGCGCAGCGCCAGCGCTCGACATGCCACTCGGGATGGGAAGCCTGCCACGTCGCCAAAGCGCTCTGGGAGTTGCGCAGGCACACGAACGGGTTCGATTTCTCGAACGACATCTCGATCCTGTCCTCGCGGCAGGTCGAGGGCTGGGCGACGAGGCAGATCGACAGCAGCAACAGCATGGGCGCGTTCCCGGGGTGCCAGCCTCGTTCGGGCCAGCTTGAACGGGAGCATAGGACGCGTTCACGTCCCTTGCCCAGCCGTCCCTGGCCCTGGCGGCGTCAGGCCGCGGCCCAGATCTCACCCTTGGCGATGGTGGCGAGATCACCCGAATAGCGCCGCAGGGGCCGGTCGAGCAGAGCGGCGTGCTCCGGGCTGAGGCCGCGGAGGGCCTTGGCCAGGAGCCGCAGGAACACGAGATCGTGCGTGCCGGTCTCCACGAAGGTCTCGGCCATCCGGCCGTGGGTGCCCAGGAGAAGTGTCCCACGGCGCATGCCGAGGCCCGGATGATCGCCGACCGATAGGGCTGCCACGGTGCCGGCAATCATGCGCGAGCCCGCGAGGGCACCCGCGCGTCCGGCCAGGATCGTCCCGCGCCGCATCCGGTCGCCAAGATGCGCACCCGCCGTGCCGCGGATGATCAGAGTCGCCCCGTCGAGCCCAACCTTGGCGGCGTAGACCGCGCCGCCGGCATAATCGCCGGCATCGCCCGCGATGGTGATCGTGCCGCCGGTGGCGCCGGAGGCCGCGTAGGGGCCGGCATTTCCGCTGACCGTCAGGCTGCCACCCACCATGCCGGCGCCGAGGCGCTGGCCGACATCGCCGGTCACCCGGATCGTCCCGTCCGACAGGGAGGCGCCGACGCGATCCAGGCGCTCATGGCCGCCCTCGATGGTCAGGGTGTCCGACCCGTCGAGCGTCACAGAGAAACACTCGCCCAGGCGCACTCCCGTCCGGGTTGTGCCGACCTCCAGGCGCTCGGCCTCACCTTGCGAGAGGCCCTTCAGTGCCAGGGGATTGATGTTCAGAAAATCCAGCCGCTCGGGCGGCGCTTGGCGCAGGGTGAGGGTGCTCACGGCTCAGCCCTCCGTCTTGGCGTCGTCGCGCGCGAGCAGGTCGCGCAGATGGTAGTGGTGGCGGCCGAGATTGCCGCCGTAATTGCCGGCCGTCACGGCGATCAGCCCGTGCTTGCCGCCGATCTCGGTCGCCGCGTGCAAGCCGGCTCGCATCGAGTCCGACACGCCCTGCGAGGTGAGGGCATCGATCACGATCTCCAGCACCACGCCGCATTCCGCCGGCAGGGCCGAGCCGGCGCGGCCTTTCAGGGTCGGGCAGTAGGCGTCGTTGGTGGAAGCCATCATGCCCTTGGTCCGCCCGCCGACCTTCGATCCGGATCGCACGATGCCACCGGGGAAGGGCAGGATCGCGCCCGGCACCGCCTTGGCAGCCTCCACCGCGACCTCGGCGACCTTCAGCGTCTCGGCATGGGTCCGGCCGAGGAACAGCAGGTTGCCGCCGCCGACCGCACCATCGACGGCCCGGACCGAATCCTCGCAGAGGAACTCGCCGTCCATGACCGGGATGCGCCAGTAGCGCCGCACCTTGCCAGACGCGTCGGGCAGGCGCTTGGCGATCGCGAACCCGTCACCGAAGTAGCGGATCGCGCCGCCGAGCTTGATCTTGTGCGGTCCCTCGACGCCCGCGTAGCAGGCGGTGCCCGGGCAGGTGAGGATGCACTGGCCCACGCGTTTGATCAGCTGATCCTTGAGCCCGTTCGGCTCGAAGCCGAACAGCAGGATGCGCACGCCCGGCCGCCCATCCGGCGTTTCCTCCGGCGACAGCTCGGCGTCGATCCCGGCCTCGGCGCCGCAGCCGATCACCGAGGTGGCGAAGCCCGTCATCGTGGTGGCGGCGATCATCGCCCATTTGGCGGTGTCGTTCGTGACGACGATGGCCGTGCCGGCCACGTCGAACGCCTCCGCGAAGGTGTCGATCACCCGGATGCCGTTGAGGGAGAGATCAGACATCGTACGTCCCGCAGCTCGCCCCGCTGATCACGCCCGACATGGCACCGCCTCGAAAGTCTCCATGCCCTCACCGAACGCGGCATCGGGCACCGCGAAGCTGTCGAGGCCCTCGCCGAACCGCTCCGTCAGGTACGTGTCGGCGCGCTTTGCCATGGCCCTGTCGGACTCGACGGTGAGCGAGAGCGTGCGCCCGGAGCGCCATTCCACCACCTCGCCATCCTCGACGATCGGCATCCCGTCCTTGAGGACGAGCTTGGCCGCGGTGAACATCGCGGTGCGGTTGGCGTCGTCCCGGTAGACCGCCACGTCCGCCCGTGCCCCGGCCCGCAGATGGCCGCGGTCCGAAAGCCCCAGCAGCTTGGCCGGTCCGGATCGGGTCAGCTGTGCGATCTCCGAGAGCGTGTATTCCCGCTCCAGCCCCGGCAGGCCCGAGCGCTCTCCGACGATCTTGGGCAGGGTCGCGATCTCGCGGTCGCGCTCGGACTTGTCCATCAGCAGGTGGATGATGCGCGGGTACTGGGTGAACGGGCCGCCATTCGGATGGTCGGTGGTCAGGATCGTCCGCTCGGGGTCGGTGGAGAGCAGCATGATCTCCAGGCCGATCGCCCATTGCAGCGAGCTGGTCGGTCCCTTGGGCCGATACAGGAACGGCACCACGCCGCCGCCCTCGGCATCGCCCGCGTTCAGCACCCACTTCTTCGGGTTGGCGCCCTTCCGCCCCGCGAACTGGCGCAGGATGTCGAGGGAGACTGTCACGGTCTGGCCGAACACGACCTGCCCGATATCGAGGGTCGCGTTCGGATTGTCGGTGATCGCCTGCGCGATCCGCTCGGCGGCCGAGCGGAAGCCGCCGGTGCCGGGATTGGCCGGATCGACCGCGCCGTAGGCGTAGAACTGCGCATGCGCGAAGTGGATGCGCCGCCCCTCCGCCGCGTCGAGCGTCGCCATGAAGCTGTCGTCGGCGCCCGGCAGGCCCAGATTGTTGCAGTGGACGTGCAGCGGGTGCGGGACGCCGATCTCCTCGACCGCGTCGAGGAGCGAGCCCATGATCTGCCGCGTCGAGAGACCGTAGCAGGGGATTTCGTCGTCGAGCGACAGGCGGAGCGCGCCATCCTTGAAGGCCGAGGCGCCGCCCGCGTTGATGCATTTCACGCCGAGGCCGCGCGACTGCGCCACCGACAGGCTGACGAGGTCGCGCACGGCGTTGCCGCCCTGGCGCTCGCGCAGCAGCTGCAGGAGCTGATCGTCGTTGCCCATCACGGTGAGCGCACCGCGGTCGAGCAGCGGGATGTCGGCGAGTTCGAGCTGCGTGGCGAGCGCATGGGTCGGCGGCATCGCGGGCTCGACCGCCGTGGTGTAGCCCATCCGCGCGTAGGTGGATCCGATCCAGGCCGCGGCCCCGCCGGCATGCGCGAAGGGATGGCCCTCGGGCGCCGCCTCGCTCACATAGAGATCGGGCAGGAGCAGCCGCGAGGTGATCACGTTGCCGCCCGCGATGTGCGAATGCACCTCGACGCCGCCGGCCATCACCACGCAGCCCGCCGCGTCGATGACCTGGTCGGGCTCGCGACCCGGCGGGTCGATCACCCTTCCGTCCTCGATCCAGACATCCCCGACGGAATTGCGGGACGCGGTCGGATCGACGACGCGCCCGCCCCGGATCACGCTCAGCATGCGGGTTCACTCCTCGACGCGGTCTGGCCGGAGATCAGGCGCTCCTTCAGGGCGCCGAGGATCGATGCGGCCGACGGCAGATCCGTGGGCGCCGAGGCCGGCCAATAGGTCAGCGCGGCGCGCGGCTCGTTCCACAGCACGCCGCCATGGTCGCGGCCGGGCTGGCCGACCGCGATGACAATCTCGCCAGCCTTGGCTTCGCCGTCCGCGACCAGTGCCACGGACGGAACCGCCGAAAGCCAGTCCGGGCGCGCCACCGGCACGGAGGCGAGCCAGAGCACGGCGTCGGCCTCGCCGGCGGCGACCTGCCGGGCGGCGTCGAAGCGCCAGGGGTCATGTTCGGGCACGCGGCGGCCGAAGCCGCTGCGCGGCGCCTGACCGGTCATCCAGGCCGAGACGGGCACCACGGCCCGGTCCTGCCCGACGCCGCCGGTGGCGAGGGTGAAGCAGCGCGTCGTCTCGCTGAGCTCCATGGCGAGGCCCTGGAGCATCTCGATGCCGGCCTCGCCGAGCTCGGCGGGATCGTAAAGTAGAACGCCATACTGGGCGGCGGCGAGTCGGGCCGCGATCTGCCCGGGCAGGGCGTCGCCGGCCAGATGGCCGCGGGCATAGGCACGCAACACGCCGACGGCTTCCGTCAGACCGCCAGCGGCGGGCCAAGCCAGCGCCGCGGTGGCGTTCGCGCCGACAGCCAGGAGCGCGCGATCCGATCCCGCAGCGCGGCCGCGGGTCGGCTTCGTATCGATCAGGCGCTTCATCAACGGCGCCTGCCAGGGGGCGGCGCCCACCACCAGCACCGCGTCGGCGCGTCCGACCGCCTCGGCCGGCGTCGACGTCAGGGCGCCGACCCGGCTCAGTGCCCCCAATTCGGCATAGGTACCGGCCGAACCGGCGGTATCGACGGAGGCGCCGATGCGCCCCGCGAGATCATAGGCCGCGCGGATCGCCGCGACGTCGGCGCTCAGGCCGGCGATCACCGGCGCGCGCGCCTTGGCGAGGAGGGATGCGGCCGCCTCGATGGCGGTGCCCGCGTCCGTCGCGCCACCCTTCACCCAGGCTGCCATGCTCCCTCACGCACCGTTCTTGTCTCGTGTTTCGGAGCGGGCGACGGCCGTAAGACCGGACGAAGCGAGCCACCCCGAAACAGGGTTCCCGCAGTGTCGGAATGGCGCGTCCGCCCGTCAAGTTCCGGGCAGACGGCAAACTCGGCACGCCGTCGCAGGGCCTAGGTTTGCATTCATCGGCCCATCGCGGCAAGGGGGTCCGGTGGGATTGCCGGCCCGGAAACGGACTTCGGACCATCCGCTCGCAGGGTTCGGCGATGGGTGGCGGATGCGTCGCGCGCTCCTGGGCTGTCCATTTTTTGAGGTTCCTAAAGCGATTGCGGAACCAGATCGGGCACCCCAGCACGTCTACACGCCGCGCATGCGGCGCCTCGAGCCCGCGTTCAGGACAGCGCGCACCAGACGAACCAGAGATCCGACGTTGCCGTTGCCCCAGTCCCGGGCCGCGTGTGAAAAGCGCGCCGGACAGGCGGGATTCGAGGGGTTGTTGGTGGCCGAGGTGCCCGAGCGGAACGAAGCGGCTGCGGATGGCACGGTGCGGGTCGAGGCATCGGCACGGCTGCATTTCGGCTTCCTGGACCTGCACGGCGGGCTCGGTCGCCGGTTCGGCAGCATCGGCCTCGCCATCGACGAACCGTCCCTGATCCTGACAGCCCGGCGGGCGACGCATCTCGCCGTCGCGGGGCAAGAGGCCGACCGCGTGCGCGGCTATGCCGAGGCGGCGGCATCCCATCTCGGCTGCGGCACCGGCGTCGCCATCGCGGTGGAGCGTGCGATCCCGGCCCATGCCGGCTTCGGCTCCGGCACGCAGCTCGGTCTGGCGGTGGCGGCCGCCATGGCGCGCCTGAACGGAGCCCCCTTCGCGGCCGACGCCTTCGCGGCGACCCTCGATCGCGGCAACCGATCGGGCGTCGGCCTGTGCGCCTTCACGGAGGGCGGACTGATCGTCGATGGCGGGCGCGGGCCTGACGGGGGACCACCGCCGGTCATCGCGCGCCTGCCCTATCCCGAAGACTGGCGGATCGTCCTGATCGTCGATCCCGAGAGGGCCGGCGTCCACGGCGTGCCCGAGGTCGAGGCCTTCCGCGATCTGCCGCGTTTCCCCGAGGCGCAGGCCGCCGAGATCTGCCGAATCACGCTGATGCAGGTTCTGCCTTCGATCACCCTTGCGGAGCCGCAGGGTTTCGGCGCCGGGATCACCCGGATCCAGGCCCTGATCGGCGATCATTTCGCGCCCCACCAGGGCGGCCGATATGCGAGCGCCGCGGTGGCCGAGGTCCTCGCGAACGTCGCCGCGCGGGGCGTGCCGGGCTACGGCCAATCCTCCTGGGGGCCGACCGGATTCGTACTGATGCCCTCGGAGGCCGACGCCCGCACGCTGGTCGCCGATCTCGACCGGGGCGGACCGCTCCGCTTCATCATCGCCCGTGGCCGCAACCATGGCGCTTCGGTAACCGGTCCGACTTGACCAGCCCGTCCCGGGCTTGACCCGGAACACCGCTCCGGGTTTGGACGATGGTGATGCGCATCGGTCGCGCACCGTACGGGGAAGCCATGGCCCGCTCGATCCTCCATATGCTGACGCCGCTCCGGCACATGAGCCCGTTCGACGTGAACATGGCCGTGGATGCCGGCTTCGAGACGGTGGTGACCTACACGGAGGTCAGCCTCGCCGACGTGGTCTCGTTGACCCAGGATTCGATCTTTTCGCGGTCTCCGGCGGACGGGACCCGGACCGGCATCTTCATCGGCGGCAAGAACGCCGAGGATGCCCTCGACATGGTCGATCGCGCCAAGAAGGCCTTCGTGCCGCCCTTCGTGAACCACGTCTTCGCCGATCCGGCGGGCTCGTTCACCACCGGCGCCGCCATGGTGGCGCAGGTCTCCCGGGCGCTCCGGCAGACGTTCAACACCGACCTCCAGGGCAAGCGGATCGTGATCTTCGGCGGGGCCGGCGTCGTGGCCTACGTGGCGGCGGTGATCGGAGCGCTTCAGGGCGCGACCACGGTGCTGGTCGGCCATGACGGCGAGGAGCGCGTCTCGAAGATCGCCTTCACGATGAAGTGGCGCTTCGGTATCGAAGTCGGCGCCGTCGACGGCACCACGCCAGAGGATCGCCGCGTCGCCATCCGGGACGCCGACGTGATCCTCTCGGCTGGCCCCGCCGGCATCCCGATCCTCACGGCCGAGGATCTGCAATCGGCGCCGAAGCTGCTCGTGGCCTCGGACGTCAACGCCGTGCCGCCTGCCGGTATCGCGGGGATCGACGTGAACGCCGTGGACGTGCCCCTGCCCACCGGCAAGGGCGTCGGCATCGGCGCCCTGGCGGTCGGGAACGTGAAGTACCAGACGCAGCGTCGCCTGTTCGATCGGATGCTGGCCTCCGACACGCCGCTGTGCCTCGACTTCCGCGATGCCTACACCCTCGCGGTCGAGATCGCCGGCTGAAGGCGATCCGAGCCCGATCGGGATGGCAGACGCGATCCTGATCGCCACCCAGGCCGGGCGTGCCCTGGCGGAGGCGGCACGGCGCGCCGGCCTGCGGCCCTACGTGGCCGATCTGTTCGGCGATTCCGACACCCTGGCCGCCGCCGAGGCCTACCGTCCGTTGCCGGGCCCCTTCGGCACGGCGCCGGGCGCCGCCGCGACGCTGGCCGCGCTCGCCGACCTCGCGGCGGCGGCCGGGCGACCGATCGGCGTCGTTCTGGGCAGCGGCTTCGAGGACGCGCCCGGGCTCGTTGCGGACCTCGCGCGCCGGCACCGGCTTCTCGGCGCTACCGCAGAGACCATCGCGAGCCTCAAGGATCCGGCCGCCTTCGCCGCCCTCTGCGCACGCCTCGACGTGCCACATCCCCCGGTGTCGAGGGATCCGCCCGATGATCCGTCACGATGGCTCATCAAGCGGATCGGCGGCAGCGGCGGCTCCCATATCCGTGCGGCGAAGGAGTCGGCACCGCCGCCGGGCCACTATCTCCAGGCGCGCGTGCCCGGACGGGCGCATGCCCTCAACTTTCTCGCCGACGGCCGCACGATCCGGATCCTGGCCGTCACGGAGCAATGGTGCGCGCCGACCCCGATCCGGCCCTATCGCTATGCCGGGGCGCTGGTCCGCAGTGCCGCCGAGCCGCCGTCCCTATCACTCGGCTTGGTCGCGGCGATCGCCGAAGCTGCAGCGCGGATCGTGGCCGCGACCGGGCTGATGGGCCTCGCCAGCGCGGACGTTCTGGTCGACGGCGCCGACTGGTGGCTAATGGAGATCAATCCCCGCCCCGGCGCGACGCTCGACATCCTCGACCGCCGCGCGGTGCCGCTGCTCGAAGCCCATATCGCCGCCTGCCTCGGCGCGATGCCGGATTGTGGGCCGAACCCGGTGGGTGCGGCGGCCGCGCAGATCTGTTACGCCGACCGGGAGCTTGCGCCTGTGCCGGACCACGATTGGCCGGACTGCGTGCGCGACCGCCCGCGCCCCGGCTCGGTGGTCCGCCGCGACGCGCCGCTCTGCACGGTGCTGGCCGAAGGCGCAGACCGGGCGGAGGCGCTCGACCTGTTGGAATCGCGAACGGCCCGCCTCCGGGCGGCCCTCGCAGCGCAGAAAACACAGCCCGAGGAAGCCCCGTGATGAGTGCCAGCCCGTCCCATCCCAGCATCAACACGCTCTCCGGTCCGCTGGTCGAGCGTTTCGTGGCGGACGCCGCGACCCTGCGGCTCTCCGTGTCGCAGGCGACGGGCGGCGCCCGGATGGTCGATGCCGGGGCGCAGGCGCGCGGGTCGATCGAGGCCGGGCGGCGCATCGCGGAGATCTGCCTCGGCGGCCTCGGCACCGTCACCATCGCGCCGAGCGGGCCGATCGCGTCCTGGCCCTACTCGGTGACGGTCCACGCCGCCGATCCCGTGCTCGCCTGCCTCGGCAGCCAGTATGCGGGCTGGAGCCTCGCGGACGAGACCGGCGATTCCGGTTTCTTCGCCCTCGGGTCGGGGCCGGGCCGCGCGGTGGCGGTGGTCGAGGACCTGTACCAGGAACTCGGCTACCGCGATTCGGCGACCAGCACGGCGCTGGTGCTGGAGGCGGCCGGCGGCCCGCCCGACAGCGTCGTCGCCAAGGTGGCGGAAGCCACCGGCCTGCGGCCCGAGGACCTGACTTTCATCTTCGCACCGACCCAGAGCCTCGCCGGCTCCACGCAGGTGGTGGCCCGCGTGCTGGAAGTCGCCCTGCACAAGGCCCACACCGTGGGCTTCGATCTGCACGCCATCGTAGACGGGATCGGCTCCGCCCCCCTGTCGCCGCCCCATCCTGACTTCATCAAGGCGATGGGCCGGACCAACGACGCGATCATCTATGGCGGCCGGGTGCAGCTCTTCGTGGATGCCGACGATGCGGACGCCCAGCAACTCGCCGAGCAGCTGCCCTCGACGACGTCGAGCGATCACGGCGCGCCCTTCGCCGACATCTTCGCCCGGGTGAACGGCGATTTCTACAAGATCGATGGCGCGCTGTTCTCCCCGGCGGAGGCGATTGTGACCTCGGTGCGCTCGGGCGCCACCTACCGCGGCGGCCGTCTGGAGCCGACCCTGGTGGAGGCATCCTTCGCCTGAGGGCCTCTCTCCGAGGTTCAACCGTTCGGCAGGACGGCGCTTTTCCCGCCCACGTGCGGGGAGGAGCCGGGGGCGGAGGTGGCGCAGAAGGCACCGCCTCGCCCCATCCTGCACCACCCCACCTCCCCGCAGGGGGAGGCGAGAATGCCGCCGCCATCGGTGTGCAAACCGGGAACGCGCAGGGTTCCGCGCCACCCCGGCGGACAACCTCCTTTCAAGGGCGCCTCACGGGCGAGCCCTTGTCAATCGTTAGGCACCCCATGCGCATCGGGCTCGCCGCCGATAACGGCAACTGGCACAAGAACCGTCTACTCACAGCCCTCCAGGCCAAGGGCGTCGAGCCGGTGCTGTTCTCCCTGGCCGACGTCGCCGTCGTCACGGGCGGCGGCGAGCCATTGCGCGTCCCCGGCTTCCCGGAGGCTTTGCCGGACGGTGTCCTGATGCGCACGATTGCCGGGGGCACCTTCGAGGCCACGACGATGCGGCTCGGGGTGCTGCACGCCCTGGTGGCGGCGGGCGTCACCGTGTGGAACAGCCCGACCGCCACCGAACGCTCGGTCGACAAGGCCGCCACCTCGCTGCTCATCGCCCGGGCCGGCCTGCCGACCCCGGCGACCTGGGTGTTTTCCAAGCGCGAGGCCGCGGCCGACCTCGTCGCTGCAGAAGCCCGGCCCGGGGCGCCGCTTGTGCTCAAGCCGCTGTTCGGCTCGCAGGGGGAGGGACTCGCCCTGATCGAGCGCCCGGAGGATCTACCCGATGAGGAGGCCGTGGCCCGGGTCTACTACCTCCAGCGCTACGTGCCGCGCCGGGACGGGCTGTGGCGCGATTACCGGGTGTTCGTCTGCGACGGGCGGGCGATCGCCGGCATGATCCGTGAGGGCGACGGCTGGATCACCAACGTCCACCGGGGCGGCCGGCCGCTTCCCTGGGCGATGCCGCGCGCCGCTGCTGAGCTCGCCGAGGCTGCGGCCCAGGCGATCGGCGTCGATTATTCCGGCGTCGATCTGGTCGAGGACGGGGAGGGCGGCTTCTCCATCCTGGAGGTCAATTCCATGCCGGCCTGGTCGGGGCTCCAGACGGTGTGTGAGACCGATATCGCGGCCGCCGTGGTTCGAGGCTTCCTCGCCGCGGTACGGGGCGCGAGCCGGCCGCGGCTCGTGGTGGCATGAGCAGGCTGGACCCGGGGCTGATCGGCACGCTCTACCGAGCCGCCTGCCTCGCGGAGCTCGACGCCCTCAAGCCCGGCAACGTCCACGCCTTCGCCCCGGGCCATCGGATGGTCGTGGCCGATTTCGTCACCAGCGCCGAGGTCTCGGCGCCGCCGCTGGCGCGGCCCGGCGCAAGGGTCGGCGAGCGGATCCGCGACGGTGTCGCCGCCACGATGGCGGCCGTGGGCCAGAACACCAACCTCGGCATCCTGCTCCTCTGCGCACCCCTCGCCACCGCAGCCGAGCGGGGCGAGGGGGTCGTGGCGGTGCTCGACACCCTCGATCGCTTGGACGCGGTGGGGGTCTTCGCGGCGATCCGGCTGGCCAATCCTGGCGGCCTCGGCCGGGCGGAACGGCACGATGTCGCCGCCGCGGCCCCCGCCTCCCTCCGCGACGCGATGGCGGAGGCCGCCGATCGCGACCGCATCGCCCGCGCCTACGGGACCGGCTTCGCCGACGTGACGGCGATCGGCCTGCCGGCCCTCACCGAGGCGCGTGTGCGGGGGCTCGACCCATCCTGGTGCACAACCGCGGTGCATCTCGCCTATCTCCGGTCGGTCCCGGACAGCCATATCGCCCGGAAGAGGGGCCACACCGTCGCCGAGGGTCTTCGCCGGGAGGTTGAGTCGACGCTGGCCGGCCTGGACCTCGCCACGCAGCCGGTCGAGCGGCTGCTGGTCCTCGACGCGTCGCTGAAGGCACGCGGCCTGAACCCCGGCACGAGTGCCGATTTCACGGTGACGACCCTGTTCTGGGACGCGCTGAGGGCGGCGGGCGCCGCGCTGACCTGAACCGCGTTCGCGTTCCGGAGTTCCCAGGGTCGGAGGGTAAGAAATTCCTTCGCGGCAGGGCCTTGCGCGGGTTGTGAGCCGCAGGGGCCCGCTGTAGGGTCCGCCGCGCTGTCCGGCCCAACCGGCTCGACCCCTCCGGCTCGGCCGGTGGTCGGGCGCCGATAACAAGGATGGCTTCCCGACCGCGGCGCATGCCCGGCGCGGCGGCTCTAGTTCGGAATCCAGGGAGAGACACCGAATGGCGAAGATCACCAAGGTTCAGGTCGGCGAGGCCCTCGTCGGCGACGGCAACGAGGTCGCCCACATCGACCTCATCATCGGACCGCGCGGTTCGCCCGCCGAGACGGCTTTCTGCAACGGCCTCGTGAACAACAAGCACGGCTTCACCAGCCTGCTCGCGGTCATCGCGCCGAACCTGCCGTGCAAGCCCAACACCCTGATGTTCAACAAGGTCACCATCAACGACGCCCGTCAGGCCGTCCAGATGTTCGGCCCGGCCCAGCACGGCGTTGCCAAGGCCGTCCAGGACGCGGTGGCTGAGGGCATCATCCCGGCGGACGAGGCCGACGACCTGTTCATCCTGGTCGGCGTGTTCATCCACTGGGAGGCGGCCGACGACGCCAAGATCCAGAAGTACAACTACGAGGCGACCAAGCTGTCGATCCAGCGCGCCGTCAACGGCGAGCCGAAGGCTTCGACGGTCACGGAGCAGCGCAACTCGGCGCAGCACCCCTTCGCCGCCAACGCTTAGATCGGGGACGGTCCTGGGCAGAGCGAGCCTCCGCCCGCACCGCGGGGCCTGCTCCAGCGACTGGCTTCGATCTTTCTCGGCCGATAAGTAGGCCTCGGACGGGACGGCGAGAGCCGTCCCGTTTTTCGTTTTCGCTGACTGGCCTGCCCCCATCGGGTGGCCCGGGTTTGAAGTTCGTGCATCGTCGGTCGCGTCACGATGGCAGGCCGAGCGGGCGGCACTGAGCCGCTCGGTTCCGTTGGCCACATGACGACCTCCGGCGCAGGCGGTCAGTAGCCGAGGGATGAGTGTGGCCGGATGCTGTTGTGGTGCGTCCGCCATTGCTCGATCACGACGCTGGCTTCCTTGAGGGTGTAGAACACCTCGCCGTCGAGGAGTTCGTCCCGCAGCTTCGCGTTGAAGCTCACGCAATACCCGTTCTCCCACGGACTGCCCGGCTCGATGTAGGCGGTCTCTGAGTCGACCGCCACGCTCCAGTCTTCGACAGATCGGGCGATGAATTCATGTCCATCGTCTGAGCGGATAGGGCCTGGCACGCCGCGCAGGCTGAATAGATCCGAGAGGACATCGATCACGTCGTGCGCCTTCCGCTTACGAGATACGCGGATGGCCAGGCACTCACGGGTGAACTCATCGAGGACATTCAGCATCCGGGACTTGCGACCGATATACGTCCGGTGCTCGACGAAGTCGTAGGACCAGACGTGGTTGGGTCGCTCCGGCCGCAGGCGCACGCACGAGCCGTCGTTGAGCCAAAGGCGCGCTCGTTTCGGCTGTCGGGCTGGAACCTTCACCCGCTCCCGCCGCTAGATCCGTTCGACCCGCTTCACGTTGACCGTCCAGCCATCGCGACGCAGCAGCCCGGTGATCCGACGGTACCCGTAGCGCCCGTGCCACAGAGCCAGTGCGACGATGGCGGCGGTCAGTGCGGCCTCGTCCTCGACCACCACGGCGCACTTGCGCCGTGTCGTGCGGTGCGGACCGAGAACGCAGCAAGCGAACCGTTCTGACACGCCATGCTCGGCTACGACGTAATCGACACAAGCCCGGCGGCGGGCCGGGCTCGGAAGTTTCCCGAAGCCGCCTCCTTCAGGATGAGCTTCTCCAGCGTCAGGTCCGAGATCACCCGGCGGAGGCGCTGGTTCTCAGTTTCCAGAGACTTCAACCGCTTGACCTGATCTCCCTTCGAGCCGCCGTACTCGGATCGCCAACGATAGTACGTGACCTCCGTCACCTCGTTGGATCGGATTGCCCAGAGACCTTGCGGCCTTGCGAGACCAAGACATCGACTTGGCGCAGCTTGGCGACGATCTCTTCAGCCGTTTGCTTCTTCCGACGCACCATAACATCCTCCACATGGCGCGAAGCCATACCTCAGGGAGGATCACTTTTCAGGGGGCAGGCTAACCCGACAAATCCATCAATCGGCCCACAGATTGATTCGGAGGATGCGAACGCAGACCGCACTGATCCAAAATTTGCCACGTCGAGCATCGTCATAATGGCGCGCCACGTCGAAGGCGTGGGCGGCGTTGCCCCACAACAACATTTGATTACCCGACCAATTACTCTATCCGCGATCGAGCTTTCAGGGACTGTACGGAAAGACAACGTGCAGTGTGTAGGATTGCGGCAGCGAACTGCCGAATCCCGATCGCCTTTCGATGTATCGGGCGGAACCGCGGGGTCCGGCCAAAAAAAAGGGGCCGCCTTTCGGCGACCCCCTTCCGTCGTCTCGCAGGTTGGCGTGGACTTAGAAGTCCATGCCGCCCATGCCGCCGCCGCCCGGCATCGCGGGGGCGCCGCTGTCCTTCTTCGGGGCGTCAGCGACCATCGCCTCGGTGGTCACCAGCAGGCCGGCCACCGAGGCGGCGTCCTGCAGGGCGGTGCGCACCACCTTGGCCGGGTCGACGATGCCGGCCTGGATCATGTCGACATACTCTTCGGTCTGGGCGTTGAAGCCGAAGGTCTCCGAGGAGGTGTTGTCGGTGATCTTGCCGACCACGATCGAACCCTCGACGCCCGCGTTCTGGGCGATCTGGCGGATC
>NZ_JAKSYG010000068.1 GCF_022829725.1 Methylobacterium sp. E-005
CTCCCCCAGGGCGCGGATCTGTGCCCCACGGGGCCCGAGATCCACCCCTTCGGCGAAGGCGCCGGCCAGGGCCGCCGTGAGACCCTGAACCTCGCCGAACGGAACGATGGAATGGGGTCCCACAGTGCTCATCGTCGCCTCCCGCTGCGCGCACGGTTGCGAGGAAGCGCCCGACCTCGGCCGCGAGGTGCGCGGACTGGCGCGACCGCTCCGAGGCCGCCCCCAGCACCTGGCTGGCCGCCGCGCCGGTCTCCTTGGCTGCGCGCGCGCCCCCGGCGACGTTGTGCTGCACCCTCCCTGGGCCCTCCCCCGGCCGCGAGGTGCTCGGACTGGCGCGACAGCTCCGAGGCTGCACCAAGCACTTGGCTCGCCGCCGCACCAGTCTCCTCGGCCGCGCCCGCCACCCCGGCGATGTTGTGCGTCACCTCGCCAGTGCCCTGTGCCGCCTGAGAGACATTCCTGACGATCTCCTGTGTCGCCGCGCCTTGCTCCTCCACCGCTGCTGCGATTGATGCCGCCACCCCGTTGATCTCGCGGATGCGTCCGGTGATGCCGCCGATCGATGTGACGGCCTGGCCGGTCGAGGCTTGGATCTGCCCGATCTGCCCGGAGATCTCACTCGTAGCCTTCGCGGTCTGCTCGGCCAGCGCCTTCACTTCGGACGCGACCACCGCGAAGCCCTTACCCGCCGCGCCAGCCCGCGCTGCCTCGATGGTTGCGTTCAACGCCAGCAGGTTGGTCTGCCCGGCGATGGTCGAGATCAGCCCGACCACGTCGCCGATCCGGGACACGGCGGCGCTCAACTCCTGAACGAGTCTACCGGTCTGATCAGCCTCGTGCACGGCACGCTGCGCCAGCTCAGCGGAGCCGGCGACCTGCCGGCTGATCTCTTGCACCGACGAGCCCAGTTCCTCGGCCGCCGCGGCGACCGTATTGACGTTGGAAGCGGCCTCCTCGGCCGCCGCCGCGACCGTGGTCGACTGGCTGGCGGTCTCGGTCGCAGTGGTGGTCATGGTCTGGGCTGTGGCCTGCAACTCGGTGGCGGAGGACGACACCATGCCGATGATGCCACCGACCGCGGCCTCGAAACCGTCGGCCATCTGACGCATCCCAGCCTTACGCTGCTCCTCGGCGGCGAGACGGGCCTGGGCGGTCTCTTCCTCCAGCGCCTTCATGCGGAGCAGGCCATCCTTGAACACCTGTACGGCGTCCGCGATCGTGCCGATTTCGCTCTTCGTACCCCGATGCGGGATCGCGACGGTAAGATCACCCTCGGCAAGCATCTGCATCGGCTGCACGATCGAGCTTATGCCGCGAGAGATGCCGCGGATGATCAGAACGGTGACCATGAGCGTCAGCACGACTGCTGCGACAATCATTCCGAGCATGACGGTATGTACCGTCTCGGCGGAGCGGTCGCTTTCTACCACCACCGCCTCGGCAGCCTTGTCGTTCAACGCAACGATGGCGTCGAGCGCTTGAGCAGCCGCCTTGATGCGCGGACGCACGGTAGCGGTCACCTCTGCCAAAGCGCGCTCCTTATCGCCACTGCGCGATTGAGCGATTACAGCAGGAACCGCGGCAAGGTAAGCCGACCAATTCGTCGTGAAGGTCTGGAAAAGTTCTTGCTCGCCGGGAAGGCTGATCAGAGGTTCATAGGATTTTGAAAAAACTGCGACGGCTGCAGTCTTCTTCTGAAGCTCGCTCTCCTCGAATTCCATGCGGGCTGCTTCTTTGTAGAGAAGGTGATTGACGACGCTTACACGTACATCGATGACACCGGCACGAAGGGCAGCAGCCGTTTTTACGCTTGGCAAGCTATTTTTGCCGATCTCATTTATCGATCGACTTAGAACAGATAGACCACTCCACCCTGCCGCACCTACTGAGAGAACAAATATAAGAACGCCAACAAATGCAAAAATGAGTTTTGTGCGTATTGATATACTTGCGAATGACACGGATGTCGTCCTAAGTCAAAACATTAAAGCCGTCAATCTAGGCTTTCTATAAAATAAATTTCAGTAGTTAATAATTGGCCAACCTAACGAATTTGTTATCAGTCGCGATCTAATTGCAAGGATGACGTTGATCGCCACTATGCGTTGTGATGCCTAGTTAAGCAGATTGCCCGTTTTGGCCCTGTACGTGGCAAATTTTCTGCTTAAATGAACGGCGAATGCTGAAAACGATACCTCCTGCGGTGGGCTCGGTAGTCTCATCGGAACCGTCTACACTCGTCCCATCCAGCCCCGCTTGACCTACGGTTGTAGTCTCACGACCCTAGTTTTCCGAGGCTGATAGCGGATCCGCTGATCACCCTGTTCAACCATGCCCTCAGCGATCGGCTTCGGCCGCGCGCCGGAAGAGCAGCATCGGGGTATCATCTCGCAACGCCCGGGTGCGGCCTCGCCGGTGCAGTCGCGCTGATTGTACGCAATTGCGGCCAAGCTTGAGCCCGGCTAGACGCACTGCCTTGGGGGCGCAGGGGCGTGAATGAGCGATGTCGTGTCCGCATTGCTCCTGGCACTTGCAGCCGAGAACGCCGAACTGCGGGAGCAACTGGCCTCCGCTCAAGACATGCTCGTCGAGACCGCCATCGACGCCGGGAACATGCCCGCCCCCGTCGAGGCCATCCGGACCGACCGCGGTGCGTGCAGGTTCCCGGCGTCGACGGCGGTCTCGACGAGCATGTCTTGAGCGGAGGCCAGTCGCTCCCGCAGTTTGGCGTTCTCGGCTGCAAGTCGCAGGAGCAATGCGGACACGACAACGCTCAATCACTCCCCTCCGCCCCCAAGCCAGTGCC
>NZ_JAKSYG010000072.1 GCF_022829725.1 Methylobacterium sp. E-005
CGGCGCTCGCCGCCGCCGGCAGCCTCACGATCGCCGATGCCGCAAAACTCCTGCGCCTGCGCGGCGCGGCCATGCAGGAGGCGGTGGCGCCGGGCGCGGGGGCGATGGCGGCGCTGATCGGCACCGATCTCGAAACGGCGCGGTCCCTCGCCGAGGAAGCCGGCGGCGGCGCGGTCTGCGATGTCGCCAACGACAATGGCGGCGGACAGGTGGTTCTCTCGGGCGACCGGCCGGCCGTGGAGCGGGCCATCGGCCTCGCCACCGGCCGCGGGATCAAGCGGGCCGTGATGCTCAACGTCTCGGCGCCGTTCCATTGCCGGCTGATGGCCCCGGCCGCCGAGGCCATGGCCCGGGCGCTCGCCGCCGTGCCCCTGGAGGTGCCCCGCGTCACCCTCTATGCCAACGTGGCGGCCGCGCCGGTCTCCGACCCGGAGGCGATCCGCAAGGCCCTGGTCGAGCAGGTCACCGGCACGGTGCGCTGGCGCGAGAGCGTCGCCGCGATGGCGGAGGCGGGCGTTGACAAGTTTTATGAGCTTGGCGCCGGCAAGGTGCTCACCGGCCTCGTCAAGCGCATCGCGCCGCAGGCCTCCGCCACCGCGATCGGCACGCCCACGGACGTGGCGGCCTTCGCGCTGTAACGGGATTCCAAAGGGCTGAGCCCTTTGGCGGGGTGTCGGGGTGGAACCTGGCAATCGGGCAAGGCCCGACTGTAGGGCGCTGCCCTGCACCCGCAAAAGGCCTCGGCCTTTTGAAACCCAACCGATTTCAGAGGAGCCCCGCATGTTCGATCTCACCGGCCGCAAGGCCCTCGTCACCGGCGCCACCGGCGGCCTCGGGCAGGCGATCGCCCGGGCGCTGCACGCGCAGGGCGCCACCGTCGCCCTCTCGGGCACCCGGCAGGCGAACCTGGAGGCGCTGGCGGCCGAACTCGGCGAGCGGGCGAGCCCGGTGGTCGCCGACCTGTCCGACAAGGATTCCGTGGAGGGCCTCGTCCCGGCCGCCGAGGCCGCGATCGGCCCCCTCGACATCCTCGTGAACAATGCCGGCATCACCCGGGACAACCTGTTCATGCGGATGAAGGACGAGGAATGGGAGCAGGTGCTCTCGGTCAACCTCACCGCCGCCTTCCGCCTGTCGCGGGCCGCCGTGAAGGGCATGATGCGCCGCCGCTTCGGACGGATCGTCAACATCGGCTCGGTGGTGGGCTCGACCGGCAATCCCGGCCAGGGCAACTACGCCGCCGCCAAGGCCGGCCTCGTGGGCCTGACCAAGGCGCTGGCCGCCGAGGTCGCCTCCCGCGGAATCACCGTCAACTGCATCGCCCCCGGCTTCATCACCTCGCCGATGACCGACGCGCTCAACGAGAAGCAGCGCGAGGGCATCCTGACCCGGGTGCCGGCCGGGCGACTCGGCGAGGGCGCGGAGGTCGCCGCCGCCTGCCTCTACCTGTCCTCCGCGGAGGCCGGCTACGTCACCGGCCACACGCTGCACGTGAACGGCGGCATGGCGATGTACTAGCGCCCGGATACTGGTCGTGGCGGCGTCCGGATCGGCGCGAATCAAGTGCTCCGGCACGCAAACGCCACACCGGTGAAGGGTTTCTGAACGGCCCCTCGCCAGGGCGGGAGCCCTGTGCTACCAACCCCCCGCAGCCGCGCAGGGGGTTGACGGTTCAGCGGGTTTTCAGTCCAAGGGCCTCCCGGTGGGGGCATCTCGGTGCACCGTGCCGGTTCACCGTCAGAAGCACGCGCAATCGGACACCGGCCGCTCAACAAGCCCGCAAGGGCGCGACGCGGTCAACGGACCACCCCGAGAAGACTGACAGACTTAAAGGACGAGGACGGAAGACCGATGAGCGATATCGCTGAGCGCGTGAAGAAGATCGTCGTCGAGCACCTGGGCGTCGAGCCCGAGAAGGTGGTCGAAAGCGCCAACTTCATCGACGACCTCGGTGCCGACAGCCTCGACACGGTCGAGCTGGTGATGGCCTTCGAGGAGGAGTTCAACGTCGAGATCCCGGACGACGCGGCCGAGACCATCCAGACGGTCGGCGACGCCGTGAAGTTCCTGGAGAAGAACTCCGCCGCCTGAGGCGCTCGGATTGTTCTAAGTCACGCGGCGCGGGTGAGGCGGAACAGCCCCCGCGCCGTCATGCGTTTTGAAGGCTCGGAGCGGGACCGAATCCCCCTCCGGCAGTTATAGACGATGCGCTCCGGCGGACCGGGCGCGCGATCCAAGACGGGACAGGTGCGATGCGGCGGGTGGTGGTCACGGGTCTGGGGATGGTCACGCCGCTGGGCTGCGGGGTGGAGCACACCTGGAGCCGTCTGATCGCGGGCGACAGCGGCGCCGGCCCGATCCGCGGCTTCGAATCCGCCGACCTGCCCTGCCGGATCGCCGCGCAGGTCCCCTTCGGCGACGGCACCGACGGCACCTTCAACCCCGACCTCGTGATGGAGGTGAAGGAGCAGCGCAAGGTCGATCCGTTCATCGTCTACGCGATGGCGGCGGCCGACGAGGCGCTGAAAGACGCCGGCTGGGCGCCCAAGAGCCATGAGGACCAGTGCGCCACCGGCGTGCTGATCGGCTCCGGCATCGGCGGCATCGGCGGCATCTACGATGCCTCCGTGACCCTGCACGAGAAGGGCCCGCGCCGGATCTCGCCGTTCTTCATCCCGGGCCGGATCATCAACCTCGCCTCCGGCCAGGTCTCGATCGCCCACGGCCTCAAGGGCCCGAACAACGCCGTGGTGACGGCCTGCTCGACGGGCGCCCACGCCATCGGCGACGCGAGCCGCCTGATCGCGCTCGGCGACGCCGACGTGATGGTGGCGGGCGGCGCCGAGTCGCCGGTGAACCGCCTCTCGATCGCCGGCTTCTCCGCCTGCCGGGCGCTGACCACGGGCTTCAACGACACGCCCGAAAAAGCCTCCCGCCCCTACGACCGCGACCGCGACGGCTTTCTCATGGGCGAGGGCGCCGGCATCGTGGTGCTGGAGGAGTACGAGCACGCCAAGGCCCGCGGCGCGAAGATCTACGCCGAGGTGGTGGGCTACGGCCTCTCGGGCGACGCCTACCACATCACCTCCCCCTCCCCGGACGGCGACGGCGCCTTCCGCTGCATGAGCGCGGCGGTGAAGCGGGCCGGGATCTCGCCCGCCGAGATCGGCTACATCAACGCCCACGGCACCTCGACGCCCATGGGCGACGAGCTGGAGCTGAAGGCCGTGGAGCGCCTCCTGGGCGACGCCGCCGCCAACGCCACCATGTCGTCCACCAAGAGCTCGGTGGGCCACCTTCTGGGCGCGGCTGGCTCGGTCGAGGCGATCTTTTCGATTCTCGTCCTGCGCGACAACGTCATCCCGCCGACGCTCAACCTCGACAACCCCTCGGTCGACACCAAGATCGATCTGGTGCCGTTCGAGGCGAAGCGGAAGCAGGTGGATGTTGTGCTGTCGAACTCGTTCGGGTTCGGGGGGACGAATGCGAGCTTGGTGATGCGGCGGGTCGAGTAGGAACGGCGACGTCCGCTGGCGATACGCTCAGTAAGTATTCAGGAAAGTATTTCTCAAGTTTAGGTCGTGCGGCAGCATCTGGAATGCGGTGCGATCGCTCCCGCGCCGGTCTTGATGGTTGTGGCATGGGTTTTGTGAGTTTTGAGTGATACCTCCCTTCGCGCCCTTCTCGTAACTGACTGCGCAGCAGCCCCACGGAGGGCCACTTCGGGACCCGGGCATGGCTCGGCCCCTGAAGATGAGGTCATGACCGGGATCTGCGTCATGGACGCCGCCCGGCCCTGGGGCCAGCGTCCGGCTACCACCCCCGCCGCTCATCCGCTCCCGGCACCCGCCCCTGCGGCGTGAGCGCGTGCACCACCTCCGGCAGCGCCTGGGCCAACTGAGAAAGAAGCGTCTCGCGGTCCATCCCGGTCTGCTGCTGAAGGGTGTCCACCGTGTCGGGGCCGAGCACCCGGGCGAGCTGGTCCGGGGCCACCGGGCGATTGGCGCCGTGGCCGATCCAGGACCCGATCACGTCGCCGAGGCCCCCCTGGCGGAAGCTTTCCACCAGACCGTCGAGGCCGCCGAGATCCCCCTGCCCCGCCAGGGCGGCGCGGCTCGGGGCCGGGGCGTCGCCGGGGCCGTCGAGCATGCCGGACAAGTCCGAAAAATCGCCGGGCGGCAGGGACGCGTCGACATTGCCCGCCGGGCCGCTGTCGCGGCGGCCGCCATACTGGTCCCAGCCGCCGATATCGCCGGTCTCGTCGGGCCGGCGTCCGCCGGCATCGGCGGGGTGCTGGCCGGGATCGCGCCCATAGGGTCCGGCGCCGCCGGAGCGGTCGGCCTCGGGGCCGGGCTCGCCCTGGCGCCCGCGCCCGAAGATGTCGCCGAAGCCGCCGCTCGCGCCCTTAGCGAGGAGCAGCATCAGCAGGGCCTTCACCAGGGGCGACATCCCGCCGGCGCCGCCCTTCTGCCCGCCGAACACCTGTCCGAGCACGCCGCCGATTGCCGATTCCAGCAAACCCATGCGCCCCTCCCCGATGCCCGAAGCGGGCCCGGGCGAACAACCCCTCAGGGGCGGGGTTGGTTGCCTCGCGGGGGCGGCGTCGGAGCGGTTGGGGGCCGCTGACCTCGAACACTGCGAGGATCGGTAACGCGCTGCTCTTCCGCCCCCGTGCGGGCGCGAATGGACACGCATCGCCTGTCGGGAGGCGCAACGGTCCCCTCTCCCGCACGGGAGAGGGGACCCGGATCCGAACCGGCGCCCGTATCGCCAGGGACCGCGTGTGAAGCCGCCGAACCCCGGTGGGGGAGACTCGCAGACGGGTGGCCCGTCCCCTCAGCGATCCGAGCTGATCAGGGCCGCC
>NZ_JAKSYG010000075.1 GCF_022829725.1 Methylobacterium sp. E-005
CCCGCCGCCTCAGCCCTCGATGCCGGCGATCCGGCAGGCCATCTTGGATCACCTCAGTCGGCCGCCAGCGCAGCGATGCCCGCACTGTGACGCCGATCTCAACCTGCCACCCTGAAACCAATCTGCCAAAGTAGTGCTAGGTCACAAGCCTTCCACTTTGATCGCCGACGACTGCTACGCCCCCAGAAATCGCGCCGAGCTCTCAGACGGCCGCGCGTGCAGATAGCGCCCCGTCGTCGCCACTGAGGCATGCCCCTGCGTGGCCTGCACGAGGTGGATCGGCGCACCACGGTCGAGGCTGTGCGAGGCGTGAGCGTGCAGCAGCCAGTGTGCAGAGACCTTGCTCCGGAGCCCTGCCCTGGCGGCCGCAGCCTTCACCACCCGGTGGACCGCGTTCGGATCCAGCGCCCCACCCTTCCGTGAAAGGAACACGGGCGCATTATCCGGCGCCTCGCCGCGCAGAGCCAACAGCCCTTTCCAGGTCGCGGCCGAGAGCAGCACCGCCCGCGTCTTGCCATCCTTGCCGAACACCGTGGCTTGCCCCGCCTCATCCCGGGCCGTCAGATCTCGCCAGCGCAGCCCGCACACGTCCGATATCCGCAGCCCGCCGCCATAGAGCACCGTCAGCAGCACGCGATTTCGCAAGGTCGGCTCCTGCCGGATCATCAGTAGCGCGTCGGCTTCCGCCATGATGCGTTCGGCCTTACGGCCAAGCTCAAGAAATGGCATGCCGTTGCAACCCGGTACGTAAGATCCGCCGCCAGCCTCATAGGCGTTCTTGTCCTCGCCGCATCTCTCGACTTATTCAAACGATGGCACGCCCCAATCAGGAGATGTATCGAATCCTCGTCCTACGTGCGTGTCCACTCCGGCCGACTCTGCCCCCGCAACAGGATGCTCGACGCTGAGTTTTACAAGGCGGTCGGCGACCACGAGTGGTTCCAGCGGCTGGTTCCGATCCGCACCACCCGCCGACGCCGTCCCCAGCGTCGGCCGCCATGACTCGCGGATCGTCATGTCGGGTCAGCGGACCACCTCGACAGCGAGACCCGGAATTTTCAGCTTCGCCCAAGCCCGATCGGTGGTGAGGACCGGTACGCCGAGCTTCACGGCCAGTGCCATACAGGTCCGGTCGCCGAGCCCGCTCCCATGCTGACGCGTCGGCTCAGCGAGCTGAGCTGCAGCGAAAGCGGCCTCGCGGTCATGCGTATGGAGATCAAGGCGCAGTTCCTGAACCACCTCCTCGACTACCGAAAGCGCTAGGCCGCGCAGGATCAAGGCCTTCACGAGTTCCTGAAGGTTGACTGCAGACATCGCGGCCTGACCGACGTGTGCGGCGACGATGGCTGCCCCCGGCTCACCGCGCAGAAGCGCGATCACGGCCGAGGTATCGAAGACGACCGCGCTCATGCCTTGGCTGCTACGGCATCGCTGTCATCCGCGTGCCGCTCGTTCAGGAATGAGGCTGAGTCGGCGTCCTCTTTGACATGCTCGCGGTAAAGGGCCTGAAGCTTAGTGACGATGTTCGCGATCGGCGACAGCCGTACGTCGGTACCATCGACCGTCACGATGATCCGTGTCTCACCCGAGATGCCCATAGCCTCGCGTACCGCCTGGGGGAGAACCATACGGCCGTTTGCAGCCAATTTGACATCGGTGACGAACGTCATTGTCGGTGAGCCTCATACGAAAGCGCTATGGGGGATAAAATCCATCTCGCGTCAAGTGTCATTTACAGGATCATGCCGTTTTACGCCCAGCGAGATTCGAAAGGGAAGTGTCACTTCGCTGTTCGAGACACGCGCTGTATGCCGGCGGAGCTTGGATTGGTGACACTTTAAATTACCCACGATAATGGCAGCTATCGCAGATAATTTGTGGATCGTTAGGATTTGAGTGGTTAGAGCTGGCGTATGGAACTTGACGCCTCAGATCCGCCCTCCCTGCCGACGCACACATCGAGCGATCTACCCGTTCGATTTGCGCCGACGCTCCCACCCGGCCTCGACCTTCTGTTCCAGCGTCTGGAGGATCACGCTCGCGCTGCGCGCGGCGCCTTTGCCGACAACACCCTCCGCGCCCTGGCCGCCGACGGCCGCATCTTCGCGTCGTGGTGCGCCAGCGTCGGTCGTAACATGCTGCCGTCCTCCGCCGAAACAATCGCCGCGTTCATCGACGCACAGGCCACGACGAAGTCCCGTGCCACGGTTGAACGCTATCGCTCCTCGATCGCCGCGTTGCACCGCGCCGCCGGCTTGCAGAATCCCTGCGCCGACGAGATTGTCCGGTTGGCGATCAAGCGCATGAACCGAAGCAAGGGCCGGCGCCAGAAGCAGGCCGAGCCGCTCAACCGCGGCAGCATCGAGCGCATGCTTGACGTGAAGACTACTGGGCGCCTGCACCGGCGCATCTTGGAGGGCGCGCCCGAGACCCCGCTGATCGCGCTGCGCAACGTGGCGCTGATTGCCGTCGCCTACGACACGCTCCTGCGCCGCTCCGAACTCGTCTCATTATATATAGGGGATCTGCAGAAGGGCGTTGAAGGCTCCGGTACCGTGCTGGTGCGGCGCTCGAAGGCGGATCAGGAGGGTGAGGGTGCGATCAAGTACCTCGCGCCCGACACCATGGCCCACGTCGATGCGTGGCTTGCGGCGGCGCGGCTGGAGAGCGGTCCGCTGTTCCGGCCTCTGACGAAGGGTGGCCAGGTCGGCGCTGCCGCGCTCGGGAGTGGAGAGGTTGCGCGGGTGTTCCGGGATCTCGCGGTCACGGCCGGGCTCAAGCTCCCTCGCCTTCCCTCCGGGCACTCGACCCGGGTCGGGGCGACTCAGGACATGTTCGCGGCCGGCTTCGAACTGCTTGAGGTCATGCAAGCTGGTTCGTGGAGGACGCCAGCGATGCCGGCCCGGTACGGTGAAAGACTCCGCGCTCAACGTGGCGCTGCTCGGAAGCTCGCCACATTGCAAAATCGAGCTTAGCGTGGGAAGACGTAATGGTTTTTGTATCAGTGATAAAATTAGCCCATTACTATAATGCAATTAATAGTAATGCTAATAGAAGAAACGTAGATCCCGCCCCGCCCCGCCCCGGCTTGCAGCAGGACCTCCGCGGAGAAACGTACGGAGTTCTCACGTCGGTCCGCATCTGGTTCCGCCTCCATCCTTAGTAGTCGGCAGCACGGCCGCTGGTTCGTTCTTTATGGATGCCGCAACTTCTCTCTTTCGATTGCGTGTGAATAAGCGCCGAACCGGGACCCTCCTCTAAAAGACGGTAACATCCTCTAAAACGAACGTTTTTTCTGTCTATAAGCGGGGTCCCGATCGGCGCCGACGGGGACCCCGCTCCCTATTCGATTTCGCCAATGATAACAACGGGCTGCTTCA
>NZ_JAKSYG010000080.1 GCF_022829725.1 Methylobacterium sp. E-005
GCCCGGGCGGCCCGACGAACAGGACGTGGTCCAGCGCCTGGCCGGTCTTGCGGGCGGCCTCGATGAAGATCTGCATGTTGGCCCGGGCCGCCCGCTGGCCGATGAACTCGGCCAGGCTCAGCGGGCGGATCGTCTGATCCATCTCGCCCGGGCTCGCGGCCGCCTGCAGCAGGCCCGGCTTCTGTGGCGGGGCCGTGGTCATCCGGGCGGCCATGGTCAGGCCGCCGCCTTCACCCGGTCGCGCGCGGCCTCGAAGGGCTGCACGAGGACACGCCGGCCGGTCAGGTCGTGGACGCTGACCCGCCATTCGGACCAGTCGGTCCGGTTCGCCAGGGCGCGCCGCACGTCGGCCGCGACCCGCTCGGCCCGGGCGCTCAACCGCCCGGCGGCGCGAACCTCGGCGCCGCGGGCATCGAACACGCATTCGAGGCCGTTGGTGCAGTGGAAACGGTAGCGTGCCATCCTGCGCTCCTCCCCTGGCCGCCCTGCGCGGCCCTGACTGAATGTTCACTATATGTTCTTACTCGCGTGGGATCCAGCCCGGGCGAAGCGTCGCATCCGGTCGCGGAACACAGGCCACCCTTCGCGCTTTCCGCGGACAGCTTCCGCTCACGCGACCCGGGACGCCGCATGATACGCCCCTTACGCACCGCCCTCCTGCTCGTGGCTGCCCTGGGCACCGCCGCCCGCGCCGAGGACGCGCCGGCCGGGTCCGACGCCCTGAAGCCGATGATCCAGTCGGACAGCCTCGTGTTCAACGGCGTCACCCGCTCCAAGGACGGCCGGGTGTTCTCGCCGTTCCAGCGCCAGTCCAAGGATACGGGGATCGAACTCGGCGAGTGGAAGGACGGCAAGGCCGTGGCCTATCCCGACGCGGGGTGGAACGCCTGGAAGAGCGGCGACGACCCGGCCAAGGCCTTCGTGGCGGTCAACGCCATCCGGATTGGGCCGGACGGCGACCTCTGGGTGGTCGACAAGGGCGCCCCCGGGATGGGCGCGGCGCCGCTCCCGGGCGGCCCCAAGCTCGTGCAGATCGATCTCGCCACCAACACCGTGCGCAAGGTCTACCCGCTCCAGGCGGCCACGACGGACAAGAGCTTCATCGACGATTTCCGCTTCAACGGCCGCCACGTCTACCTGACGGATGCCGGCCAGCCCGGGCTGATCGTCCTCGACCTCGACAGCGGGGGCCTGTGGCGGGTGCTCGACGGGGATTGGTCGACGATCGCGCAGCGCCCGCTCACCGGGCAGGGCCGGGTTCTGCGGGACGACAAGGGCAAGCTGCTGTTCATCCACGCCGACCAGCTGGAGGTCTCGCCGGACGGCAAGACCTTCTACTACCAAGCCTGCACCGGCCCGCTCTACAGCATCGAGACCCGGTATCTCGACGACGCCTCCGCGAGCGACGACGAGCGGGCCAAGCACGTGAAGCTCCACGCAGCCACGGTGGCGACGGGCGGCACCGCGATCGACGCGTCAGGCACCATCTATGCGAGCGACACGGACGGGCTGCGCATCCTCAAGATCGCGCCTGACGGGACCATGAGCACGCTCGTCCAGGACCCGCGCCTCGTCTGGGTCGACGCCATGTGGATCGACGAGCAGGGCGGGCTCTGGATCCCGGCGGCGCAGATGAACCGCACGCCCGCCATGAACGGCGGCGAGGCCTCGGCGGTGAAATTCCCGACGACGATCTACCGGATGCAGATCGACGCCAAACCGCTGCGCAACTGAGCGGACGAGGCGTATACCCGGCCGATCGACGCCCGAACCCCGCTGGGGTTTACCGGGTTTCGCGGATGCGGCCAGGCGCGCCGCATGGCAGGTGGAGAGGTCTGACGATCATGTCGGGGATGTGGTGTTCTCGTGCGGCGCGGATTGTTCTGGCCGCAGGCCTGCTGGCCGGCGCGGCGGCGCCCGTGCGGGCGGCGGGATCCCTCGAGATTCAGGGGACCCGTCTTCACACGCCGCCTGATTCGCACGAGCCGCAGCGGGCGCTGATCGCGTTGCGCAACACCGGGCCGGATCCGGTCACGCAGGTGACGATCCTCTGCACCTTCACGGGCGCCGGCGGTGCGGTGCTCGATACGCAGACGGTCTCGGTACCGGAGATCGCCGGCCACGCCGCCGCGCAGGCCGAGGCGATCTATTACAGCTGGCCCCGGGCCGGCGCCGCCACCTGCCGGGTCGCCGAGCCGCACTGAGGCATCGCCTCGGTCGGCTCGGCGTGGGGATATCGGCCTCGGGTCACGCCGCCCGCACGGTCGCGAGGAAGCGGGTGACCTCGGCGCCGAGATGCTCCGACTGCCGCGACAGCTCCGTGGCCGCCGACAGCACCTGGCCGGCCGCCGCCCCGGTCTCCTCCGAGGCCTGCGCCACGCCGGCGATGTTGCCCGTCACCGCGTTGGTGCCGGCTGAGGCCTGGGCGACGTTGCGCACGATCTCCTGGGTTGCCGCGCCCTGCTGCTCCACGGCCGCGGCGATCGAGGTTGCGACGCTGTCGATCTCGCGGATCCGTCCGGTGATGCCGCCGATCGCCATCACGGCCTGAGCCGTAACGCCCTGCACCTCGCCGATCTGGCGGCCGATTTCGTCGGTCGCCTTGGCGGTCTGCTCGGCCAGCGCCTTGACCTCCGAGGCGACCACGGCAAAGCCCCGCCCCGCCGCTCCGGCGCGCGCCGCCTCGATGGTGGCATTGAGCGCCAGCAGATTGGTCTGACCGGCAATCCCCGAGATCATGCCGACCATGTCGCCGATCCGAGCCGAGGTGGCCTGCAGCGCCTGGACCAAGTGTGCGGTCTGATCGGCCTCGCCGACGGCCGCCTGCGCCAGCCGCGTCGAGCCGGAGACCTGCCGGCCGATCTCCTGCACGGACGAGCCGAGCTCCTCGGCCGCCGCCGCCACGGTGTTGACGTTGGCGGCGGCTTCCTCGGCAGCGGCGGCCACGGTGGTGGACTGCGACGCCGTCTCGTTGGCCGTGGCAGTCATCTGGTGGGCGGTGGCCTGAAGTTCGGTGGCCGAGGACGAGACCATCCCGACGATGCCGCCGACCGCGCGCTCGAAGCCGTCGGCGAGCTCGACCATGGTGCGCTTGCGTTCGGCGGCCGCGGCCACGTCGGAACGGCGCTTGATCTCAGCCTCCTCGGCGGCCTTCCGGGCGACCATGGCCTTGATGCCCTCGACGGCCTTGCCGACCGCGCCGATCTCGTCCCCGCGGGCGGCTTCTGCGATCTCCGCGTCGATCTCACCGCGGGCCATCCGCTGCAGTACGCCGACGAGGCTGCCAAGCGGGCGAGCCACCTGCATGATGATCGTATAGACGCCGTAGGCGATGCTGAGCGCCGCGAGAACGAGCGCGGTCAGCAAGGCGAGGCGCGACCAGCCCGCGGTGTTCTCGGAGCGTTTGAATTCCGCCTCCGCCTCGCGGACCTGCACCGTTGTCAGCTTGCTGAGGGTCGCATTGGTAGCCAGCATGTTCTTCAGCAACTCGGCATGCGTGGTCTCGTACTCCGAAGCGTCCCCCTGTGCGAGGCGCCGGAGGATCTCGGCGGTGATGATGCCGTTCTGATCGATCTCCTTCTGCAGATCCTTGGCGAGAATCGCCTCTTCCGGCGTCAGGGCCGTCGCCTGATAGGCGGACCATTGTGTCTGAAGGCTGGAGAGGTCACGCTCGATCCTGTCTTTGGCCTTGGCCGGCTCGATCTGCTTGCTGCGCAGCATACGGGAGACGCCGATCACATCATCGTAGGAATCGCGAATGATACTAAATTGGCGAAGACATATAACGCGATCCTCAAAGACGGTCTTCAGGCTTGAATGACTCCAATTGAGCGCGAGATTCCCCAAGGCCGACGTGGCCAACAGCAAGAGGCCCATCATGGCCAGAACGGAGACAAGCCTCTGCTTGATCGTCATCGCGGGTCAACTGCCTTTCGCTTGGTCATCATCGCCACCGTGGACACTTGTACAGGGCAAATGTCTGAACGTGGATTGCGTCAAATCGGGGCAAATGATTAATATCTCGGCGGTTTATTGGCCTTCGATCGCGACGCGGCGCAGAATCGAGCAAACGTGATCGCGTCGCGCCATCGACGCGGCAGGGACGTCATGCCCGCTGCCGGATGACGAGAGACTACCTTCGACGATTGTGCCGGGTCGTCGGCAGCCGCCCCGCACGGGGCTGGTATCGGGTGGGGGGAGCGGAATGGCCCGGTCGACGGTGGCGCCCAGGGACGCTTTCCGGCAGAACGCGTCCACGCATCCTTCGCGTCCCTGGAGATCGATTTCCCCGTGACCACCTCCGTCGCCCTCCTCGAGAACGGCCGCGCCGGGCGGGCGTGGGCCGTCCTCTACGCCGCCGCGCGGCGCAGGTTCTGAACGTGGGCGAAGGCGCGACCGACGACCTCCTGCGGCGGACCCGGGTACTGGAGCAGGCCCTGCGCGCCAGCGAGGAGCGCTACCGGACGCTGTTCGAGGCCATCGACGACGGCTTCTGCGTCATCACCTTCCTCGACGGCCCACACGGCCCCCTGAGCGACTACGTCCACGTCGAGGCCAATCCGGGCTACGAGCGCCACACCGGCATCGCCGGCATCGTCGGCCGGACTCTGCGCGACCTTGTCCCGGCGGACGATGCCGAGGCCTGGCTCGATCTCTACGGCGGCGTGCTCCGGACCGGCCTGCCGATCCGCTTCGAGCGCTATTTCGCGCTCGTGGACCGCACCATCGAGGTCTCGGCGGTCCGGATCGAGCCGCGGAGCCGGCGCCAGGTCGCCGTCCTGTTCCGGGACATCACGGCGCGCCGGAAGGCGGAGGATGCACTCCGCGCCAGCGAGGCCCTGGCCCGCACCAACAGCGAGCGCGTCCAGCTCGCCCTGGCGGCCGGCGCGATCATCGGCACGTGGCTGTGGGACCTGCCGAGCGACCGCTTCACCGTGGACGAGGCTTTTGCGCGGAGTTTTGGTCTCGATCCGGCCCTGGGCCGCGAGGGCCTGAGTCTCGCGCAGGTGGTGGCAACCGTCCACCCCGACGACCGGGCTGGTCTCGCCGCAGCGATCGACGAAGCGGTCGCCCGGGGCGGGGCCTACGCGCACCAGTACCGGGTCCGCCGCGCCGACGGGCGCTACTACTGGCTCGAGGCGAACGGCCGGGTCGATCACGGGCCGGACGGGACGCCACTCAGCTTCCCGGGGGTCCTGATCGACGTGGACGAGCGCCGGGCCGTCGAAGCGGAGCGCGACCGGGCCGCCGCGGCCCTGCGCAGCCTCAACGAGACCCTGGAGCAGCGCGTCGCCGAGCGGACCGCCGAGCTGATGCGGGCCGAGGAGGCCCTGCGCCAATCGCAGAAGATGGAGGCGGTCGGCCAGCTGACCGGCGGCCTCGCCCACGACTTCAACAACATGCTGGCCGGGGTCGTCGGCTCCCTGGAGCTGATGCAGACCCGGATGCTGCAGGGCCGGGTCGGCGATCTCGACCGCTACATCGCCGCGGCCCAGGGGGCGGCCCGGCGCGCCACTGCCCTCACGCACCGTCTGCTCGCCTTCTCGCGCCGCCAGACCCTCGATCCGAAGCCCACCGACGTGAACCGCCTCGTCGAGGGCATGATGGAGCTGGTGCGCCGCACGGTCGGCCCCGCGGTGGCGATCGAGTCGATCGGGGCCGGCGGCCTCTGGCCCACGCTGGTCGATCCGAGCCAGCTGGAGAACGCGCTCCTCAACCTCTGCCTCAACGCCCGGGACGCCCTGCCGGAGGGCGGCCGCATCGTCATCGAGACGGCCAACCGCTGGCTCGACCACAGGACCGGGCAGGAGCGCGACCTGGAGCCCGGCCAGTACGTGACCCTCTGCGTCTCGGACAACGGCATCGGCATGACCCCGGACGTCGCCGCCAAGGCGTTCGACCCGTTCTTCACCACCAAGCCCCTCGGCGAGGGCACCGGGCTCGGCCTGTCGATGATCTACGGCTTCGCCAAGCAGTCCGGCGGGCAGGTGCGGATCTACTCGGAGTTCGGCCAGGGCACGATGGTCTGCCTCTACCTGCCCCGCCATCTCGGCGAGGCCGACGGCGAGACGATCCTGCCCGACCTCGCCCACGCGCCGCGGGCCGAGCAGGGCGAGACCGTCCTGGTGGTGGATGACGAGCCGACCGTGCGGATGCTGGTCACCGAGGTGCTCGAGGATCTGGGCTATGCGGCGATCGAGGCGGCGGACGGCGCCTCGGGCCTGAAGGTGCTGCAATCGGACGTGCGCCTCGACATGCTGATCACCGATGTCGGCCTGCCCGGCGGCATGAACGGCCGCCAGATGGCCGAGGCCGGGCGCGAGCATCGACCGGACCTGAAGGTGCTGTTCATCACCGGCTACGCCGAGAACGCCGCCCTCAACCACGGCCATCTCGGCCCCGGCATGCAGGTGATGACCAAGCCCTTCGCGCTGGAGGCGCTCGCCACCCGGATCCGGGGGGTCATCGCGGGCGAGGGGTGAGGCGGGCGGCCGTCCGCCGCCGGGCTTTGCGGATCCCGCGTCTCGGTTCGGGAAAGACAAGCACAACGGGGCCGCGTCTCCTCCTCCCCCACTGCGCGCTTGTGGATTCACACATCGGGTTTGGAATCATCGCGCAGTTGCTAAGTGGGGCCGCCGGATCGCTCGTGCGCCCTCCCTCCCCCGCAGAGGGGGGAGGGAGAGGCGCGGAGCCACCTTCGCCTCTCCAATGGAGATTAGGTGCATCCGGTAGCCGGCACGGGAGAGGGAAGTGGCGCGGTGGCAGCCCCGGCTTTGCGGGTATCGGTACGGGTGCGGCACAGGACCCACAGGGTCTCACGAAACGTTGCTCCGCCGCCCAGATCGGGAACCGGACAGCGTGGCCGTCCTTATGGTGGCGGGCCGCCGCGTGGGACGGCCGGACCGGCCGCGACGTGCCGAACGGAAAGGCGACAGGGGATCTGCCGTGCAGACGCAGGACATTCCGGCCGAGCTCAAGAGCTATTTCGACAGCTCCCACATCGCCCTGGCGCTGGCTGCCGTCACCGCCGACAACCCGCTGCTGCTGGTCAACGAGCGGTTTCACCAGCTGACCGGGTACGACGCGGCCGATGTCGTCGGCCACAATTGCCGCCTCCTGCAGAAGGACGCGGAGAACCGGGAGGCCCGGGCCAAGATCCACGCCTTCCTGGAGGACGATCGGATCGGCGCCGTGCGCACCACGATCGTGAACTTCCGCAAGGACGGGCGTCCGTTCGTCAATCTCCTGTATATGTCGAAACTGAAGGCCATCTCGGGCGAGGTGCGCTTTCTTTTCGCATCCCAATTCGACATCAGCCGCTCGCAACCGGAGTTGCTTTCTGCGTACGATGCCGAGCTAAGCCGGACCCTGTCCCGGCTGAGTCCGACGCTTGCGGAGAGCGGCATCGTCATCGAAGGCTCCCTGATGACGATCGCCAACACCGTCGCCACCGTCGCGCAGGCGAAGCTCACCCTCGCGGATCTCGATGCACCAGGATTTCCTTGACGAGCCCGGGGCGGGAGCCCCGGAGGTCCTGGACGGCGCCGGTCAGGTCGTGGCCGCACCGTTCACCGGGCCTGTGGTGGGAATCGGCGCCTCGGCGGGCGGGCTCGAAGCCCTGCGCGAGATGCTGGCGCGCGCCCGGACACCGACCGGCATGGCCTTCGTCATCGTCCAGCACCTCGATCCCAACCACGAGAGCATGCTGGCCCAGCTCCTCGACCGGCATACCGGGCTGGAGGTGCTCCAGTGCGAGGGCGGCGAGCGGATCGTCGGCGACAAGGTCTACATCATCCCGCCCGGCCGCGGCTTGGTCATCCAGAACGGCGTCCTCGAACTCACCCAGTTCGTGCAGCCGCGGGGCCTGCGCCGGCCGATCGACGACTTCTTCCTCTCGCTCGCGGTCGATCAGCAGGCCAACGCGGCCTGCGTGATCCTGTCGGGCACGGGGGCCGACGGCACCACCGGCTTGCGGGCCATCAAGGAGCACGGCGGCGTCTGCGTGGTGCAGCAACCCGACACGGCCCGCTACGACGGCATGCCGGTCTCGGCGGTCGGTACCGGCCTCGTCGATTTCGTGCAGCCGCCCGGCGAGATCGTGGATTGCCTCTCGGCCTTCTTCCGCCGCCGGGGCACCGATGCGGGCGGTGAGGAATCGGGTCCGGTCGCCGACCATCTCGACGACCTCTGCCGGGTGCTCCGCACGGCGGTCGGGCACGATTTTGCCGGCTACAAGCGCACGACCCTGGTGCGTCGGGTCGAGCGGCGCATGCACGTGCTCGGACTCGAATCCGGCCGGGCCTACCTCGCCCGCGTCCGGGCCGACAAGGCCGAGTGCGAGGCGCTGTTCCGCGACCTCCTGATCAATGTCACCCGCTTCTTCCGGGACGCCGAGCTGTTCGAGGTCCTGCGCGAGCGGGCGGTCGAACCGCTGCTGCGCAACCGCGACCCGGACGAGGACATCCGGGTCTGGATCCCGGGCTGCTCCAGCGGCGAGGAGGCCTACAGCCTCGCCATGCTGTTCGCCGAGACTGCCCGCAGCCTCGACCTGCCGCTGGCGGTGCAGATCTTCGCCACCGACATCGACGAGCGCATGCTCCAGATCGCCCGGGAGGCGACCTACCCGGCCGCGGCGCTCGCCGACATCTCGGCCCCCATGCGCGAGCGCTACATCGTCCCCCATGCCGAGCGCTTCACCATCGCGGCCGAGATCCGCGACCTGATCCGCTTCTCCAGCCACAGCCTCGTGAAGGATCCGCCCTTCTCCAAGATCGACCTGCTCTCCTGCCGCAACCTGCTGATCTATTTCGACGAGCGTTTGCAGCAGTCGGTGGTGCCGCTGTTCCATTACGCGGTGCGGCCGGGCGGCTACCTGTTCCTCGGCCCCTCCGAGAGCGTGAGTCGGTTCGAGCACCTGTTCCCGGCCATCGACCAGCACGCCCGCCTGTTCGAGCGGCCGCCGGGCTCGCCGCAATACCCGATCGATCTGCCCGGCAGCGCCCGGCGCGGCGAGATGCGGCGCGGCGGCCGTGAGGAGCGCCGGGGCGAGCCGTCGATCTCCGATGAGTCCGCGGCGGTGCGGCGCGTGATCGAGCGCTACGCCCCGCCCAGCATGGTGCTGAACGAGGATGGCGGCATCATCAGTGCCTATGGGCGCCTGAGCCGCTACTTCGACTTCCCGGTGACGCGGACCGGCGGCACCAGCGCCATCACGCTGGCGCGGCCGGGCCTGCGCGACGTGATCGGCCCCCTGCTCCGCCGGACCCGGGATGCGCGCAAGCGCGTCGCGGTCCGGAATGTGGAGGTGCGCTCGGAATACGGCCTGCAGCAGGTGGAACTGATCTGCGATCCGCTGCCGGACGGCTCGATGCTGCTCGTCCTGCGCGACACCGGCGCCTTCGAGCCGTCGAGCGACCTCGACCTGCTCGACCTGGACGCGGGCGGCGACCATGTCGAGGCGCTGGAAGAGGAATTGCTGCGCACGCGCTACAAGCTGCGCTCGACCGTCGAGGAATTGGAGACGACGAACGAGGAGCTGAAGAGCTCCAACGAAGAAATGATGTCGATGAACGAGGAGCTCCAGTCGACGAACGAGGAGCTGTCCACGGTCAACGACGAGCTGAAGACCAAGGTCGAGCAGCTCACCATCGCCAATGCCGACCTGCGCAACTTCTTCGAATCGACCGACCTCGCCGTCATCGTGCTCGACCGCGACCTGCGGGTGCGCAGCTATACCGCGGCCGCAACCACGATTTTCCCGCTGCAGCCGGGCGACCGGGGACGGCCGCTGGCCGATGTGTCGAGCCGGCTCGCCGGCCATGAATATCTCCACGACGCGGAGGCAGTCTGCGCCGGCGGCTCGGTGATCCAGCGGCGCCTCACCACCCGGGACGGGGACCGGACGCTGTCGCTGCGCGTCCTGCCCTACCGCCTGCAGAATGGCAGCATCGACGGCGCCACCCTGGTGCTCACCGACATCACCGAGGCCCTGTCGCTGGAGCGCCAGCTCGCCGCGGAGCGCGAGCGGCTGGAACTGGCCGTCAAGGCCGGCGGGATCGGCGTCTGGGAATACAGCCCCGACGCGGCCACCATCGTGGTCGACAGCACCGCCGGCACGATGTTCAGCCTCGCGCCCGACACGCCGCACCCGGTCCCGGCCCTGATCGCCAGCGTGGTGCCGGAGGACCGGATCGGCCTGGAGGCGGCACTGGCCGAGGCCGCGCACGGGCTCGACGAGTTCGAGGCCCGCATCCGGGTCCGGGCGGCCGACCACGCGCCCCGGCACATCCGAAGCTACGGGCGCCTGACTCGCAGCGGCGACCGGAAGCGGATCGTGGGCGTCTGTATCGACGTGTCGCCCGAATACGCGCTGGCCGAGACCCGCGACCTGATGCTGCGGGAGATGAACCACCGGGTGAAGAACCTGTTCGCGATCATCGGCGGCATGATCTCGGCGGGTTCCCGCACGCACCGGGACATCGGCATCTTCGCCTCCGACATGCGTGACCGCATCTCGGCGTTGGGTCGGGCCCACTCGCTCGCCGACCCGACCGACGGCCAGGGCATGAGCGACCTCGCCGGCCTGATCGGCGCGACCCTGCGCCCCTACCGCGACCATGTCCCGACGGTGATCGAGGGCCCCCTCGTGGCGATCAACTGGCGGCACGTCTCGTCGCTGGCGATGATCCTGCACGAATGGGCGACCAACTCGGTGAAGTACGGGGCGCTCGGGGCCGAGGACGGGTCCCTGTCGGTGACCTGGGAGCGGGGGCCGGACGGGCTGGTCGTGGATTGGCGCGAGCGCATGGCCCGGGTGGCCGAGCCGCGGCCGGGCCGGGGATTCGGCTCGCTGCTGGTCGAGATGTCCCTGCGCCAGCTCGAGGCGACCGTGGAACGCAGCCACGACGCGACCGAGTATCGGATTGTGCTGCGCCTGCCGGATTCGGCGCTCACGCGGGGGTGAGCGGCCCCGCCGCGGCCGTCCTCGTGTTCCCCCCCAACGCAAAACGGCCCGCCGCGGCAATGCCGGACGGGCCGTCCTGCTGGGCGCCGGAGGATCCGACGCCCGCGCGTTCAGTCCATGACCTCGACGAGGGGGGGCCGCGATCGATTGGGACGGACCCTCAGTTACAGCCTTCCTTATGGACGGTCTTCGAGTTGCCCATGCCGTCCTCCTTGTGGACGGTCTTCGAGCCGCAATCGACGGTGCCGGTGGTGACCTCACGGCGCTCGACGACGCCATCCCGGTGCCCGACCGCGACGCTCGGACCGCCGTCGCGATGGATCACCGTGGTCTCCTCGGCACTCGCCGGCAGAGCCGCACCACACAGGGTCGCCAACAGGGCACCCGAGAGAATGACGTTGCGCATGAATAGCCTCCTGCCATCAATCGGAGGCAGCAACGGCGAGATTGCGAAAAGGGTTCCACACGATAATTTCTGTATAGTTTTGCACATTCTCCGCTTTTTACATGTATCAATTGCGAACAATTGAATAGATCTCGTTCGATCGACCGCGCGCCGGTTGCGGAAGACGTGCGATCCGGATCGGTGGATCGGATGGTTACACGGCGTAGGGAACGCGCCTGTCCCGAGCAGTCGCCTGCGGCCTGGAAGGCGGCGCGGCGCGTATCGGCGTTCGGCCCGAACCGCGTGACGACGCGTCGCGGCGCCCTCCCTGGCCGGTCCGCCGCTGCACCATTGCCCCGCATCCCGCAGGCCCCGATCTTCAACCCTTGGATGCGCTGACCGGGCGCAGCCGGTCCGGGCATGAACCAGCGAGCGACGCCACCGCCCTTCGCGCACGGCCAGCCCGTCGAGGCGCTCGCCGGGACGATCGAGCGCGTCACCTTCCACAGCCCGGAGACCGGCTTCTGCGTCCTGAAGGTCCAGGCGCGGGGCAAGCGCGACCTCGTGCCGGTGATCGGCCACGCGCCGGCGATCGGCGCGGGCGAGTGGATCACCGCCACCGGCATCTGGCACACGGACCGCCAGCACGGCCTGCAGTTCAAGGCCGATACGCTCAAGGTCACGCCGCCCACGGGCGTCGCCGGCATCGAGAAGTACCTCGCCTCGGGCCATATGCGCGGCATCGGCCCCGCCATGGCCAAGCGGATCGTGGCGGCCTTCGGGGAAGGCACGTTTGAGATCATCGAAGCCGAGCCCGGTCGCCTGACCGAAGTGGAGGGGATCGGGCGCAAGCGCGCCGCCCGGATTGTCGCCGGCTGGGCCGAGCAGAAGGCCGTGCGCGAGATCATGCTGTTCCTGCACGCAAACGGCGTCGGGACGGCCCGGGCGGTGCGGATCTTCAAGACCTACGGCCACGAAGCCATCGCGGTCATGACCGAGGATCCCTACCGGCTGGCCAAGGACATCCGCGGCATCGGATTCAAGACCGCCGACGCCATCGCGATGAAGCTCGGGCTGACCCCGGAGGCGCCGCAGCGCCTGCGGGCCGGCATCTCCTTCGCGCTGCAGACCGCCACCGATGCGGGCCATTGCGCCCTGCCGGTGGCGGATCTCGTGACGCTGGCGGAGGACCTCCTTGGCGTGGCGGCGCCGCTGATCCGCACGGCCCTCCTCGACGTGCTGGAGAGCGGCGCGGTCGTGCAGGACATCATCGGCGACAAGGCCTGCATCTTCCTCGCCGGCCTGCACGCCGCCGAGCGCGCCATCGCCGAGCGGCTGCTCCAGCGGGCGACCGGCACGCCGCCCTGGCCGGCAATCGACCTCGCCCGGGCCCTGCCCTGGGTGGCGGAGAAGACCGGCAAGACGCTCTCGCCCTCGCAGGAGGCGGCGGTGCGCCACGTGCTCGGCGCCAAGCTCGCGGTGGTGACCGGCGGTCCGGGCGTGGGCAAGACCTCGACGCTGGACACGATCCTGCGGATCCTCCGGGCCAAGGGCGTGCGGGTGCTGCTCGCCGCCCCGACCGGCCGGGCCGCCAAGCGGATGAGCGAGCAGACCGGGCTGGAGGCGAAGACCCTCCATCGGCTGCTGGAGATCGACCCGAAGCACGGCGGCTTCTCGCGCAACGCCGAGAATCCCCTCCCCTGCGATCTCCTCGTGATCGACGAGACCTCGATGGTCGACGTGCCGCTGATGAATGCCCTGACCAAGGCGGTGCCCGAGCACGCCGCCCTGCTCCTCGTCGGCGATGTCGATCAGCTGCCCTCGGTCGGGCCGGGGCAGGTGCTGGCCGACGTGATCGCCGCCGGCGCGGTCCCGGTGGCCCGGCTCACGGAGGTGTTTCGGCAGGCGGCCGAGAGCCGGATCGTGGTCAACGCCCACCGGATCAACGCCGGCAAGATGCCCGAGCCGGCTCCGCGGGGCGCCGAGAGTGACTTCCACTGGATCGAGATCGACGACCCGGAGCCCGCCGTCGCGACGCTGATCGAGGTGGTGACCCGGCGCATCCCGGCCCGGTTCGGCCTCGATCCGGTGCGCGACGTGCAGGTGCTCACCCCGATGCAGCGCGGGCTGCTCGGCGCACGGAACCTCAACCACGAACTTCAGGCGGTGCTGAACCCGAATCCGGCGGTCTCGGTGGAGCGCTTCGGCTGGCGCTTCGCCCCCGGCGACCGGGTGATGGAAAGCCAGAACGACTACGACCGCGAGGTGTTCAACGGAGACCTCGGCACCGTGGCGCGGATCGACGAGGACGAGGGCGCCGTGATCGTCGATTTCGAGGGCCGGGAGGTGATCTATCCCTACGGCGAGCTCGACACGCTGGTGCCGGCCTACGCCACCACCATCCACAAGTCGCAGGGCTCGGAATATCCGGCGGTGGTGATCCCGCTCGCCATGCAGCATTGGACGATGCTGGCGCGGAACCTCCTCTACACCGGCGTGACCCGGGGCAAGCGGCTCGTGGTGCTGCTCGGGCAGCGCAAGGCCGTGGCGGTGGCGGTCCGCGGCGGAACCCAGAAGCCCCGCTGGACCAAGCTGCGGGAGTGGCTCAGCCGGGGGCCGTAGATCGATCCGCGTGACCTAGGACCTGGGCCTAATCGGTTTGGTCATGGTGATGTCCGCGATGGGTGGATTTCTGCCTGTCCGCTCTCAAGCGGCAATGCGTGGAAGCAGACATCGGTGCTGGATTTGCTCGCGGCCTTTAGCAAAAATCTAGGAAAAATTCAAAATCTAAGCCGTACGGTTTAAGTAGGGGCAATTTTTACGCGATATTTCCCGTTCGTATCTCACCTTTTTTCAGTTTGCGCAACTGATATAACATCGCGATTATAATACCAAATGATATTGATAGGTAATACCATGGATGAAGCGGTTTTATTCTCGAGACTGGATGGCCGCACACCCGATCGACGGCTACGATGATATCGTCCCCGGGCCGTACGGAGCCTTTTGGTGCCAACTCTGTCCAGTCGTGGCAGCCAATTCCGTTAGGGAGACTATAATCGATCCAACCCGACGCCGTACTTTTTCCATTTTGTACAGTTGATATTTTGGCTCGTGCCGACACCCCGTTCTCAATAATTGAGGAGTCTCGAAAATCTACGAACGATAGAAGTGCCGGTATGAGCGCCAAAATACCGAAACCAACATAAATAACAGCGGCGGCAAATCTTTTTTCCTTGGCGCTTCCACTGTATTTTCCAAGCTCAGGCACTCATCTTAGCCAGTCGCTCCAGGTGGAGTCTCGATTAATGCCCACAGGAATAAAAAAATAGTCTCCCTTGTTGTATCTACGGACTAGGCGAAATTCTCCAAATGAATGCAATGACAGATTTGCTACTTCATCGCGCCGCCATGTTTTCGTACTAAACCACGACTTCTTTTCAATCCGATCAGCGTGCAATATAATAAAACTTGAACTCTCATTAAATTTCCATATCAAAGCTATGATTAGACCTCCAATTGCAAAAATCCAAATTATTTTAGAAGATGACAGATCTAATTGAGCACGACCTAAAAATCCCAAAAACAATAAAATTACAATATGGGACACGGCGAGAAGTCGCCTGGCAATTGAGGCTCGATATGTCGTCGGATATTAGATAGGTTCTACCACGACTGTGTCCTTTGTGTTGAATTTATTTGGCTTTCTCACTCAGATCGAACATTCAGCGGCAGTCGATAAACGTCTGCTTACTGGAAGCACTAGCAATCTTCGGGGTGGCCTGCACGGGTCGCAAGCAGCCACCTCACGCTCAACCTGATAGGCTAAGCCGGTCCCGAACGGACCCGCCGCACCGGACGGCTGACGAACCGGGAGCCCGCGAGCAGGAAGCGCCAGGGCGTCTCGGCACCGCGGGTGATGCCGATGCGCCGGTCGCTCACCACCGCGGCGGGCTCCGTGCGGGGCGCGAGCCGGAACGGCGCCCGCCCGACCGGCCAACCATCCTGGGCGCCGGTGACGCCGAGGGCCTGGCACAGGCGCCCCGGCCCGGCGCACAGCAGCCGAGCCTCGGCCGTACCCCGCCGGGCCTGCATGGCGGGCAGGCCTTCGGTCGGCGCCAGCGCCCGGATCAGCACCGCGCTGCCGGGCTCGCAGACGAGGTTCAGGCACCAGTGCATCCCGTAGGACCGGTAGACGTAGACGGTCCCGGGGACCCCGAACATGCTGGCGTTGCGCCGGGTCGGGCCGTTGAAGCTGTGCGAGGCGGGATCGGTCCGGTCATAAGCCTCCGTCTCCACGATGACGCCGCCCGCCCCGTCGACGAACAGGCCGGCCCCGACCAGCTCCTCCGCAACCGCGGCGACCGGTCGGGCGAAGTCGAACATCAGCATCGGGCCCCGGGGTTCGGCAGGTGGGTTCGGCAGGTGGCATTCGGCAGGTGGCATTCGGTAGGTGTCGTCCGGCAGGCAACTCCCGACAGGCCGCCGGGTTGACCCGCGCAGACGGATCTCATCGCGCCTGCCGGGGAGACGGACGATCGTCAACATGGTTGATGTCGCCATCGTGGGCGCGGGGGCCGCGGGTCTCGCCGCGGCCCGGCGCCTGACCGAGCGGCGCCCGGATTGGTCGATCCGCGCGCTTGAGGCGGAGGATCGCGCCGGCGGCCGGGCCCGCACCATCGCGGCACCCGGGCTCGGCGTGCCCCTCGACCTCGGCTGCGGCTGGCTGCATGGCGCGGAGCACAATCCCTGGCTGGCGATCGCCGGGACGTTCGGCTTCCACGTCGACCGGACCCCGGCCCCCTGGGACGTGCAGCACCAGGATCTCGGCTTCCCGCCGGAGGACCAGCGGGCCTACGAGGCGGCCGCCGAGGCCTTCGACCGTCGGCAGACGGCCGCGCAGGCGGATCCGGCGGACCGGCCGCTCGGGGCCCTCCTCGAACCCGGCAACCCGTGGAACGGGCTCCTCGACGCGGTCAGCAGCTACGTCAGCGGCGCCGAACTCGGGGCGCTCTCGACCCACGATTCCGCGCGCTACGCCGTCCACGGATCGGACTGGCGGGTGAGCGGGGGCTATGGCCGCCTCGTGGTCGCGTACGGCGCCGGCCTGCCGGTGGCGCTCGGCACGCCGGTGACGCGGATCGACCATGGCGGGGCCGGCCCGGTCCGGCTGGAAACGCCGCGCGGGACCCTGGAGGCCCGCGCCGTCGTGGTGACGGTCTCGACCAACCTCTTGGCCGATGGGGCGATCCGTTTCGACCCGCCGCTGCCCGACAAGGTCGCGGCGGCCCGAGACCTGCCGCTCGGCCTCGCCAACAAGGTCTTCCTTCACCTCGCCGCGCCGGAGGCGCTGCCGGCGGACGGGCACCTGATCGGCAATCCGCGCAGCGCCCGGACCGGCGCCTATCACCTGCGCCCCTTCGGCCGACCGGTGATCGAGGTCTATATCGGCGGCACCCTGGCGCGGGAGCTGGAACAGGCCGGCGCGGAAGCCGCCGCTGCCTTCGCCCTCGACGAGCTGGCGGGCCTGCTGGGGGATGAATTCCGCCGGCAGGCCTCGCCCCTGACCACCACCACCACCTGGGGCCGGACCGCCACCGTGCGCGGCTCCTACGCGTACGCCAAGCCCGGAGCGGCGGGACAGCGCGCGGTCCTGGCGGCGCCGGTCGAGGGCCGCCTGTTCTTCGCCGGGGAGGCGACCTCGCCGGACGCCTTCACCACCGCGCGCGGCGCCTACGAATCCGGTTTGCGGGCGGCGGATGAAGTCCTGGCGGCGCTTGAAACCGCGCCGTGAACACGCACGCGGCGAAATAGATCGGGCGCGATACACGTCTTGCTGGTACGAGGGTCGCCGAACTGCGAGCCGCCGGCCGATCCCTCCGGACCCCAGCATGACGCGCACAGCCGCGATCGCGACGCTGCAACCCGCCGCCGAGCCCGCCGGCACCCGGCGATCCGTTGCCGCGCCGCGGCGGTCGCCCCTGACCCTGCGCCGGCTCCGGCTGGCGAGCGGTCTGGTGCTGTTTGCTTACGTGCTGACCCACCTGACCAACCACGCCCTCGGCAACATCTCCCTCGCCACCATGGAGGACGGGCTCGACGTCGTCACGGCCCTCTGGCTCAACCCGCTCGGGCTGGCGCTGCTGTACGGCGCGCTGCTGCTCCACATCCTGCTCGGGCTCCAGGCGCTCTACGCGAGCCGGTTCTTCCGCCTGCGGGGTTCCGAGATCCTGCAACTGGGCTCCGGCCTCCTGATCCCGCCGCTGCTCGTCAGCCACATCACCGGGACCCGGGTCGCCTTCGCCACCGAGGGGCTCGACAAGGGTTACGCGCAGGAACTCTACACCTTCTGGATCGCGGCCCCGATGCTCGGCGTGCTGCAGGTGGCCGTGCTCATCGTGGCCTGGGTCCACGGCTGTACGGGCCTGTATTTCTGGCTCCGGCTGAAGCCCGGCTTCGCGCGCGCCGCGCCGGCGCTGCTGGCGCTCGCCGTGCTGGTGCCGGTCGTGGCCCTGCTGGGCTTCGCGCAGGGCGGCCGGGCGATCCGCGTCCTGGCGCAGGATCCCGCCTGGCGGGCGGTGGCGCTCCAGCCGATCCATGTCGGCCTGCCCGATCAGGTGGCGCGCCTCGCCGGGATCCGGGACCGGATGCTCCTCGTCTATGCGGGTCTCGTGGCGGCGGTCATCGCGGCCCGCGGGGCGCGGACGCTCGCGGAGATCCAGCGCGGCACGGTCCGGCTCAGCTATCCCGACGGGCGGGTGGTGCGGGTGCCCCGGGGCACCAGCGTGCTGGAGGCGAGCCGCCGCAACCGGATCCCGCATGCCAGCGTCTGCGGCGGCCGCGGCCGGTGTTCGACCTGCCGGATCCGGGTGACGGACGGCAGCGGCGGCGCGCCGCCGCCCGGCCGGGCCGAGGGCGCGGTCCTGGCGCGCATCGCCGCCGGGCCGGGCGTGCGCCTCGCCTGCCAGTTCCGGCCCGAGACCGACCTCGCCGTGGTGCCGCTTCTGCCGCCGCAGCCGCGTGTCCGCCCAACGGACCTCCTCGACCGGGCCGAATCCGGCGAGGAGCGCTTCATCGTGGCGATGTTCGTGGACCTGCGCGGCTCGACCCGGCTCGCCGAGGAGCGGCTGCCCTACGACACGGTGTTCATCATCAACCGGTTCCTCGGCGCGGTGGGCGAGGCCGTCCGGGCGGCGGGCGGCTCGACCAACCAGTTCCTGGGCGACGGGCTGCTCGCCCTGTTCGGCCTGGAGAGCGAGCCCGAGCAGGCGGCCCGGGACGCCCTGCGGTCGGTGGAGCTCATCGGCGAGTCCGTCGCCGCCCTGAACCACCTGCTGGCGGAGGATCTGGAGCACACCCTGCGCTACGGGGTCGGCGTCCATGCCGGGCCGGCGATCGTCGGCGAGATGGGCGACGCCACCGATGCCCGCTTCACCGCGCTCGGCGACACCGTCAACGTCGCCGCCCGGCTCCAGGGGCTGACCAAGACCCTGGGCTGCGTGGCCGTCGTGTCGGAATCGGTCTACCGGGCAGCCCAAGTGGCGCCGGCCTCGGTCCGGGATGTCATGATCCGCGGGCGCAGCGAGACCGTCCGGGTCAGCACGCTCGGCGACCGGTGAAGGCGGGCCGTCACAGGGGCCCGTCCCGCGGGCGAACGCGCATGCAGGGCGCGATCAGGCCACGGCCGGATAGCTGGCGAGCCGCGACACGAGCTCGGCCTTCGGCATCGGGCGACCGAGATAGTAGCCCTGGAACAGGTCGACGCCGAACGAGGCGACCAGTTCGACCTGCTCGGCTTCCTCGACACCTTCGACGATCGTCCGCTGCGCGCAGCTCTGGACGAGGTCGATGATGTTCTTCAGAAGCTTCGCGCCCCGCGGCGTATTGCTACTCTGAACGAAGAAGCGATCGATCTTGACCATGTCGAAGCGCAGTTCGCTGAGACAGGTCAGGCCGGCAAATCCGGTTCCGAAATCGTCGAGCCAGACGCGGATCCCGATCGCCGAGAGCTGATCCATCAGGAACGCGACCCGCGGGTTTCCGCTGATCTGCCCTCCTTCGGTGATCTCCAGGGCCAGGCGCGACGGGGCGATGGCGGCGGCGCGGACGATCGCGCCGACGACGCCGACGAAGTTCGGATCCTCGATCTGCCGGGAGGACACGTTCACGCTGACGACCGGGAGCGCGGGTTCGCTGGCGAGGAGCTCGCACGCCTCGCGCAGCATCCATTCGCCGAGGTCCAAGATGACGCCGGTCCGCTCGGCCACGGGGATGAAGACCTCCGGTGAGAGGGCCCGCCCCTCCGGATCCTTGAGGCGCATCAGGGCCTCGGCCCCCCAAATCAGGCCCGACTTCACATCGACGATGGGCTGGAACACGGCCGCGATGCGCTTGTCCGCGATAGCCGAACGCAGCATCTCGGCCGTGAGCATGTCACCGGCATCGGATTCCAGCATCCGCCGGTCGAAGGTGCGGACGCAGTTGCGGCCCTCCTCCTTGGCCGCGTAGAGCGCGATATCGGCGGCCGTCACCGTCCGCTCGGGCTTGTCGCCGGCAACATCCCCGGAGAACGCCGCGCCGATGCTGACCGTAATGCCCGAGAGATGATCGCGCCGCGCCGCATGGGCGATGTGAAGGCCCTCGACCGCCCGCCGCAGCTCCTCGGCGAAGCGGGTGACCTGCTCCGTCGTCTCCGCGCTGAAGAGGGCCGCGAATTCCTCGCCGCCGAAGCGCCCCAGGGCATAGCCATGGGGCTCGGCCACGCCCCGCATGGCATGGCTCACCTCGGTCAAGCAGCGATCGCCCTGCTGATGCCCGTAGCGGTCGTTGTAGGACTTGAAGTAATCGACATCGACCAGGATGACCCCGAAGGCCTGTCCCGAGGCCTTGCTGGCGAGCCAGAGCTCGCGCAGGACGTCATCGATCGCGCGGCGGTTCATCAGGCCGGTCAGGGCGTCCGTCGTCGACAGCCGAACCAGTTCCTCGCCGCGCTTCACGACCTCCTGCTGTCGCAGCTCCGCCCGGCACGCATTCAGATGGACCCGGTATCGCTCACGATTGTATTTGTAGTTCAAGAAAATCGTCAGCATGAAGCTGAAACCGTACAGCGATCCGAAGCAGACGATGTAGGTCGGATCGCCGACGAACATGACCGCCCATGACAGGAAGATCGCCGCGATCAATCCGGATGAGAGGAGGGCGAATTCAAAACTGAGATTGAAGAACAGGTTGGCGACCAGCATGAAGATCAGCCCATACCCGGCATAATACAGCGTCGCGGTCGTTTCCCGGCTCTGGGTCGCGAGGAACAGCCATGCGGCAAAGCCTAGGACGACCCCGATCGCGCACTGGAATTCGAGGAAGCGCGTCCGGACGCCGCGCCGGAACTGAACCTCGATGGCCAGCACGTAAACGAGGCCGATGGCGAGGCGCGCCGGGACGAGATAGGGCAGCATGTCACGGATCAGCAGGGCGTCCACCGCCGCGAACGCAACGTACAGCAGGCCGACAAGCCGACACGCCCGGCCGATCTCCGCCTGCAGAGCCTTCGCGTGCTGGATCTCAAACGCCGCAACGAGCTGCGGCGAGCGGCGCTCGAACCAACGCTTGCCGAGCTCTCGATCGAGCAGATCTAGCGCTTCGGTCGTCATCGCCCTGGCCCCTCCCCGACGGTTGGTAGCAGAGCTGATCTTCCAAAATACTAATACGTTGAATATGGGCGCGCCCCACCCCCGTGACGCGGGTCTACTGGCGGAAATGATTCTCAGCCGCTGACCGCGGGGCCCATCGCGGCACGAGAGCCTGCAAGACCGACCGATCACCTTGGGGTGTGGATCAGGAAACCGGATCCGATCGGCGGTGTCCCGGTCTCGAAGGCTCCGGGTGGTGCGGGTCCGCGGGATTGGGACCTCAGCCCCTTCGGCAGATACAGACCGGAAATGAACAAGTTTTCACAACCCCTAGACAAGTCCTAAGCATTCGTTAACCTTAACGTTAGCGCCCCGGGATCCTCCGTGTGGTGGTGCGCAAGGACGTTAAAGATATGGCCAGCGGCGGACTTTCGCTGTTTCGTGACCGCGGTCTTCTGAACTCATTCAGATCTTTAGATAGCAGGCCGAAGCCCGCTATCGATGATCGATTGCTTGTCGACCTACCGAAATCCTTTTATCCCGTCGTTGCGGACGACGTCGGTCGGGCCTTGAGTGATCTCGCGTCCCTTGCCGCGCCCGGTGACTATTCAGCGATGACGGACGCGCTGATCGATCTCCTCGGCCTCCTGAAGGAAACATTCAGCGATCAGACTTGGCGCGACGCGGTACTGCCCGCGGCGCGGCGACATCCGATCGCAAACTTGATCCATGAATGTCCTTTTACGCATCATTCCTTCACGAGGCCCCGCGGCTACCCCGGGGATGCTGGACTGATCGACTTCGTCTATCGCCATCCGGCGGCGCGGCCGGCCCAGGAGGCGGCCACGGACGCCGGGCGCACGGTCATGGCCTTCACGGTCAACGTGACGGCCTGTGAAGCGGTCCGGCACCGCCGCTCAATCCTTGCGGCGAAGATCGACGAGGCGGCCGAGCGGCGTGCGAAGCCCGCGATCCTGTCCGTGGCCAGTGGACATCTGCGCGAGGCGGAACTCAGCGTCGCCCTGAAGCGGGGGCGCATCGGGCGACTGCTCGCCGTGGATCAGGATTCCGAAAGCCTCGCCGTCGCCGGCGCGTATCAGGACTCGGTGTCAGGCGTGATCGAGGCGCGGCAGGAGACCGTCCGGCAGATCCTGGCGGGCAAAACCGATCTGGGGCGGTTCGACCTCGTCTATGCGGCCGGCCTCTACGACTATCTGGATGCCCGGGTGGCGGCACGTCTCACGCGCGTCCTGTTCGAGCATCTCAACGCAGGAGGCCGGCTCCTCATTCCCAACTTCCTCTGGGGCGTCCGTGAGGAGGCCTATATGGAGGTCTTCATGGATTGGTACCTGCTCTACCGAACCCGTTCCGAAATCGAGACCTTTGCGGACGAGATCGCCCCGGCGGCGATCCGGAGCCAGCGGTACACGGACGACGCCGCGGGCACGATCGGCTACCTCGAACTCGAACGGGCTTGAGCGCTCTCCGCCGGAGCGGACATCGATTCGGCGCAGGAGAGCGCGTCACAACAAGGGCGTGGGGCTGTGCGCGGTTGCATTCAGCCCTTCACCTCATCCTGAGATGTGCCGCGCAGCGCGTCTCGAAGGCGGGCTTCAGGGATCGCCGTAGCCCCTTGAAGGCTCCTTCGAGGCCTCCGCTGCGCTCTGGAACCTCAAATGACAGGGTTGGGACGCCCCCTTCGAGGCGTCCCGATCGCATGTCGTGGACCGATTGCCATGCGATCGGGCACGGCCCTAGCGCGCGCGAAGGGTCCGCCGCGCGACGAGGCTGAGGGTCGCCCCCTGCACGATGATGGTGAACAGCACGACAGCATAGGTCGCCGCCAGGATCGCGGGTTTGGCCTCGCTCTCCGGCATCGAGAGGGCCAGCGCCACCGAGATGCCGCCGCGCACGCCCGCCCAGGTCAGGAACGGCACGTTGCCGAGCGAGAGGTTGCCGCCCCAGCGGAACAGCAGCACCGGCGCCGAGACCGCCACGAGCCGGGCGACCAGCACGATCGGGACCGCGCAGGCGGCCAGCGCCAGGCCGGCGACCTGGAAGCGCAGGACGAGCACCTCCAGGCCGATCAGGAGGAACAGGACCGAGTTCAGCACCTCGTCGATGAGGGTCCACAGGGCCGAGACGTATTTCTGCGTGGTATCGCTCATCGCGTAGCGCGGCGCGCGCTCGCCGATCAGCAGACCCGCCGCCACCACGGCCAGGGGACCGCTCGTTCCGAGCTTCTGGGCCAGGGCGTAGGTCCCGGTGACGAGGGCCAGGGTGATCAGCACCTCCACGGGGAAATCGTCGATGGCCTTCATCGCCCGGTAGGCGATGTAGCCGGTCACGATACCCAGGATCACGCCGCCCCCGGCCTCGTGCAGGAGGAGGGTCGCCACCTTGCCGGCGCTCATCGCCTCGCCGCCCGAGCCCGCCGCATAGGCGAGCAGGACCGTGAACAGCACGATGCCGACGCCGTCGTTGAACAGCGCCTCCCCCTGCATCTCGATTTCGAGGGCCTCCGGGACATCGACGTTCTTCAGGGTGGCCAGCACCGCGACCGGGTCGGTCGGGCTGATCAGCGCGCCGAACACCAGCGCCCAGGCCAGCGGCACCGGGCTGCCGAGCGCCTGCGACGCCGCCCAGAACGCCGCGCCGACCAAGGCGGTCGACACGAGGGTTCCGAGCAGCGCGAGGGTGGTCACCGCGAAGGCCCGCGCGCGCAGGGCGCCGAGGTCGAGGTTCAGGGCCCCGGCGAACAGCAGGAAGGCCAGCATGCCGTTCATGACGACCCCGGTGAAGTCGACCTGATCGAGCACGCGGGTGAGATCGTCGTAGAGATGCTGCTGCGGAAAGGCGACGTCGGCGAGCACCAGCGCCAGCGAGGCGAGGAGGCCCATCACGAGCAGGCCGATGCTATGCGGCATGCGCAGGAAGCGGCGGTTCAACCAGCCGAACAGGGCCGAGAGCGTAAGCAGCAGCGCGGCGAGGTCGAAGATCGAGATCAAGGGGCATCCTTCCCGCTCGCGGCCACCCGGAACATGCCGAAACGGGCCGCCGGCCCGTCCCCAACGATCGGAACGCCCCTTCGTGCCGGTTGTCCCCGGCGTCGGGAGCTGTCAGGCCGCATTGATGAGCACGCGTGTCAAAGCTTGGCTTGAGATCCTCGGCGACCTGTTCTGGCTCCGCCCGGCCCTGGTCGTGCTGGGCTGCATCCTGCTGGCCCAGTTCGGGGTCTGGCTGGAGACGGCCCATATCGCCGGCTACGACGCGTCCTCGCCCGACACGAACTGGGGCTATTCCGGCGGCGCCGAGGGCGCGCGGGCGCTGCTCAGCGCCATCGCGTCCTCCAACATCGGGGTCGCCGGCACGACCTTCTCCATCACCATCGCGGCCCTGACGCTGGCCTCCGGCCAGATAGGTCCGCGGCTCCTGCGCAACTTCATCCGCGATGGCCGCAACCAGACGGTGCTCGGCATCTTCCTCGGCACCTTCGCGTACGCGCTGATGGTGCTGCGCACGGTGCGGACGGTGGAGGAAGACCCGTTCGTCCCGCACCTCGCCATCACGGGCGCCCTGATCCTGGCGCTCATCGCGGTCGGCACCCTGGTCTGGTTCGTCCACCACATCGCCACGAGCATCAACATCGAGACCGTGGTCGATGCCGTCCAGCAGGATCTCTGCAAATCCATCGCCGCTCATACGCGCGACGAGCCGGGCGCAGCCGATCCCGCCGGGGCGCCGACCGGGCGCGCCGTCGCTGCGACCGGCGGCGGCTACGTGCAGGCCATGGACGCCGACACGCTGGCCGACTGGGCCCGCGAGAACCGGGTCAGGATCACCCTGCGGGTGCGGCCCGGCGATTACGTGCCGAGCGGCTTTCCCATCGCGTTCCTGTCCGCGCAGGTCGCGGGCGCCGAGGCCGCCATCCTGGATGCGGTGACGCTGGGGCGCCGCCCCGCCGCGCTGCAGGATCCGGAATTCTCGATTCGCCAACTGGTCGAGATCGCGGTCCGGGTCCTCTCGCCCGGCATCAACGACCCGTTCACGGCCGGCAGCGTCGTCGACCATCTCGGCGATGCTTTGTGCCGGATCGCCCCGCGGCACCTGCCGACCGGCGTGGTGCTGCGCGCGGGTCACCCCGTGCTGGTCCATCCGGTGACGGATTACGACGGGCTGTGCGATGCCATGTTCCACATGATCCGCCAGAACGCCGCCGGCTCGGTCCACGTCCTCGGCCGGATGCTCGACGTGCTCGCCCGCGTCGCCGAGGTCGAAAAGCGGCCGGACCGGGCGGCCGAACTCGCCCGGCATGCCGATCTCGTCATCGCGGCGGCCCGGCGCGACGTGGCGGACCCGTCCGATCTCGGCGAGCTGGAAGACCGCCACCGCCGGTTCCGCGCAATCGCGCCGGTCGCCGCCTGACGCGCCGGCGTCGGGTCGACGAGCCCGAGCCGGCCCTGGCCGGAACCGCCGGCTGGCTCGGATGGCCCGAGGCGGTCGGCACCACCAGCCAGCCGATCCGCCTGCGCAAGCTCGACCCCCAGCCTCGTCTGGGCGATGGCGGCCTTGGCCCTCGTGCAGGTCCTCCGCCGGGCGGCGCTCCGGCGGAAGCGGGCGGCGGCACCGGTCGCGTGGCCGGATGCGGCAGCCGCCTGCCCCGCACGCCGTCCCGCGCGCGGCGTCAGCACGCCGCGACGTTGACCGCCAGCCCGCCGCGGGACGTCTCCTTGTACTTGTCCTGCATGTCGTACCCGGTCTGGCGCATGGTCTCGATGACCTGATCGAGGCTCACGAAATGGACCCCGTCCCCGTGCAGGGCGAGGGAGGCGGCGGCCACCGCCTTGTTGGCGCCGAAGGCGTTGCGCTCGATGCAGGGGATCTGCACCAGCCCGCCGATCGGGTCGCAGGTCATGCCGAGATGGTGCTCCATCGCGATCTCGGCGGCGTTGGCGACCTGGGGCGCGTGTCCGCCGAGGATCGCCGCGAGGCCCGCCGCCGCCATGGCCGAGGCCGAGCCGACCTCCCCCTGGCAGCCGACCTCGGCCCCCGAGATCGAGGCGCGGCGCTTGATCAGACCGCCGATGGCGGCGGCGGTGAGGAGGTAGTCGCGTCCCCGCGCCTCGCACCAGCCGGGGCAGAAATCGACGATGTAGCGCAGCACCGCCGGCACGATGCCCGCCGCCCCGTTGGTCGGCGCGGTGACGATGCGCCCGCCCGCGGCGTTCTCCTCGTTCACCGCCAGGGCGAAGAGGCTGATCCAGTCCATGATCTCGTGCGCCGGCCGGCTGTTGGAGAGCCGGTTCGCCTCGAGGGTCGTGTGGAGCCGCTTGGCGCGGCGGCGGACCTTGAGGCCCCCCGGCAGCACGCCGTCCATGCGCAGGCCACGGGCGATGCAGGCGAGCATCGCGTCGCGGATCGCGTCGAGGCCGCTGTCGATCTCGGCCTGGGAGCGGAGGGCGCGCTCGTTGGCCATCTGGACCTGCGCGATGGACAGGCCGCTCTCGGCGCAGAGCCGCAGCAGATCGGCCCCACTCTCGAACGGGAACGGCACCGCGATGGCGTCGAGGGCCGCCAGGGTGGCCTCGCCCGCATCCTCAACGAACCCCCCACCGACCGAGTAGCAGACCACCTCGTCGAGGAGGCCGCCCCCGCCCCCGTAGGCGCGGAAGCGCATGCCGTTGGTGTGGCGGGGCAGAACCTCGGCGAGATTGAACAGCAGGTCGCGGGCGCAGTCGAAGGCGAGACCGGGCAGGCCGAGGTCACCGGTCTCGGCGAGGCTCCCGACATAGAAGGCCACCCGGTCGGGATCGACGCTGGCGGGCGCATGGCCGAGCAGGCCGAGAAAGATGGCGGTGTCGGTGCCGTGGCCGCGGCCCGTCCAGGCGAGGGAGCCGAAGATCTCGGCGGTGATGCGCACGGCGCCGGGGAGCCCGGCGACGCGTTCGCGAAAACGGCGCGCCGCCACCATCGGGCCGATCGTGTGCGAACTCGACGGACCGATGCCGATCTTGAACAGATCGAAGGCGCTGATCATCGCGCGGCGGCTTTCCCCACCGGGCCGGCCCCGATGGCGGCCTCCCGCAGCAGATCGTACACATAGCTCGACCAGGAATGCCAGCACGCGCCGCGATAGGTCGGCACCGGGCCGGCGCGGCGGATCAGGACGATCTCCGCCTTGCCCAGCAGGGTGCGGGTCGCGCTGCCCGCGGGGAAGGCGGCGTCGCCGAGGTCGCGGGGGCAGCCCGCGTTAGGGCGGGCGGTGCGGCAGCGGGCCTCGAGCATTGATGCGCTTCCCCTCGGGATCGAAGACCACGGACTCGGCCGCCGTGGCGAAGCCTGCCGGGGTTGTGATGCGGGCCGTCCCATCAGGTCGCGCCCGCCGGCGACGCGGGCCGGCACGATGGCGCGCTTGCAAGTCTCGCTCCAGGAGCGCGACGTGACGTGGCCGAGCCTCCTTATCGGGATGGGCCGGTTCGGGTCCGCAACGACCCGCGCGCCCGCGTCGAGGACGAGCTGCTTGCCCGTACCCGAAAGCGCCGAGCCCCCCCAACCGGAGCTGAACGAAGCGGTTCAGGCTCGATTGCCCCACGAGCCCTAGCACTACTTTGGCAGATTGGTTTCAGGGTGGCAGGTTGAGATCGGCGTCACAGTGCGGGCATCGCTGCGCTGGCGGCCGACTGAGGTGATCCAAGATGGCCTGCCGGATCGCCGGCATCGAGGGCTGAGGCGGCGGG
>NZ_JAKSYG010000108.1 GCF_022829725.1 Methylobacterium sp. E-005
TCCGTGCCGGGAGATGCGGCGGCGAGCGCGGGGTCGTTGGTCCTCCTCATCGCTCTCCGCCGCCGAAGAGCAGCCGTCCGGCTGACCTTCGCATCTCCAGCCTGATCAAACTGGCCGCTCGATCGGCAGCACCCTGGGAGCCCCCGCTTCTGGGGTGTTTTCTTGTTTTAAAATCTTACATTCAGGCGATCGCCCTGTCGGACAGGACGCGTCCGGCGATGTCGCGGTCTGACAGATCGGCGGCAGGGACCACCGCGTCGTCCCCGATGGTGACCATGTGGGCCTTCAGCGCATTGCGGAGGCCGCGGGCGATCATAATAGCCTGCGCCGGCGTGAGGTTCCGGCAAGAACAGGGGCTGCTCGCCGCAGGCGTGGGCGTCTGCGGCTATCTCCACTCCGACCATGGTACCGAGGACGGCCGCTAGCGGACGCAAAGCCGTTGCTCCCCGCGCGATCCGCACCGAGGAGCAGCACAAGAAGTGCACGGGCCCGGCCACCTCGTCACGGCGTTGTGCAACGACCGGCTGCTGCAGCTCGCGCTGATCTGTTTGCACGTCCGGATGAGCATCTGCGGTGTCGTCGATCGACCGACGCCGGTGGCGCAGCTTCTCGGGCAAAGGGTCGACCTGGGAGTCGGATGCATCTCGGCGATCCCGTGGGTCTGCGCACTCACCGTGACAGACTGGCTCCGCCGCTGGGCCGCGGCCTTCGGCGATGGCGCGGCTAAGCGACCGCCATCCGCGCCATCGCCGGACTCGGCGTCGCGGCTTCGGTGGCGACATCCTCGGTGTTATGGTTGGCGGCCCTGTGTGGGACGAGCTGTCCCTTCACACCAAGGGGGCGCCCCCACCGCATCGCCCAGGAAATGGCCTTCGTCGGGGGCAAGCTGTCGATCCGGCACCGCCTCGCCGAGGAGGCCGTGAAAAGACGCCCGGCTTGGCTCGGGGACGGGCGCAACAAGGTCAGCGACGATCTCGGGCTCATGTACGATTGCTGGATGAGTTCAGACCTCAAGGACGCCATCAAGTTCGCCCGGAAGGCACATGAATACGGGCCCAACCGGGTGAAGGAGCGCCTCTCGCCCGACGATAGCTGAGGCTATGCTCAGCTTCACCGCAGCCTTTTGAAAGGGATGCTCGTCACCGCCGGCGCGCACGAGGCGGCTCGCTTGAGCTTCCGCATGGTGCTGCAGATCAGACGCTCCGACATCGTCCAACCCGTCGTGAATTGGTGTCGCGCCGTCACGGACCTGATCAAGGCCCCATGGCTCGCCGATACCCACGGCTCTCATGGTTCCGCGCAGATCCGCCGTCTACAGCGACCAGTGCGTCATGGCCCGGCATGACAGTCCGTTTACCGAGATCGTCATGACGACGTTGAATGCCGACGCAGTACGGCCGGCCTTCACGCCGCGGCTCTCCAACGAACCCGTGCCGGTGAATGGCTGCATGGCAGCTTCTGCCCTCGACAGGCCGGGCTTCGGCGTGGTCCTGAATCCGGAGGTGGCGCGTCACCGGAAAGTTGGCTGAGTTTGGTGAAAACCGGGTCGGGGCCACCTTACGGAGTTGAAGTCCCCTGTCTGCGATCCCTCAAGTGGCCGGAGTGGCAATTCGCGTCTGTAATGGCTCGTGGGCACCTGTTTCCACGTCGCGACGTTTCGGATCGCGCCGCACAAATGCAGCCGGAGGGGGGTCCAGGCGCCCCCCCCCCCCCTCTTCGACCGACAAAAAAACCGCTTACGCGCGCGTCACAGCACCTCGACGCGTGTCCCGACAGGAACGCGCTCATAGAGATCGACGACGTCGTCGTTCATCATTCGGATGCAGCCCGACGAGACCGATTGGCCGATCGTGCCCGGTTCGTTGGTTCCGTGGATCCGATACAGCGAGGAGCCGAGATAGAGCGCACGGGCGCCGAGCGGATTGGCCGGCCCGCCCGCCATGTGGCGCGGCAGGTCGGGACGGCGGGCCAGCATCTCGGCCGGCGGCGTCCAGTCCGGCCACTCGGCCTTGCGGCTGACGGTTTTCAGACCACTCCAGGCGAAGCCCGGTCGGCCGACCCCGATGCCGTAGCGCAGCGCGCGCTGGCCGGGCTGCACGAGGTAGAGGTGCTTGCCTGTGGTGTCGATGACGATGGTTCCGGGCCTCTGCCGTCCGGTGAACACCACCTCCTGACGCTGATACTCGGCCGCCACCGTGCGGGTGATGCGGCCGGGATCGGCTTGAGCAGCGCCATAGGCGGCCTGCACTGCGCCATAGGGTTGGGCCGGCGCCGCGTAGACCGGCGCGGGGTCCGGCTCGGCCGGGAGCAATTCACCCGTATAGGCCTCGACGCGCTGCGGCGTCCTCATGCGCTGGGGCTCCGGGGCGCGCTGCGGCCAGCTGCGGCCGTCGCGTCCGGCGTTGCCGGTGACCAGATATTCGATCAGGCCGCCGCCATAGCCACCCTCGCTGTAGCGCGCCTGCTGCGCCTGTGCGGGTCCGCTGCCAAGCGCGACAACGGTCGCCGCCCAGAGACACAGTCCGATTGAACCCCGCATCGCAACCCGCTCCCGAACCGGGATGTCGGACCCCGGCGCTGGAACGATCGCGCCGATTTCCACCGAATCGGGTGAACGAACGTGGTGAATCTTGTCCCTCGGACCGTCCCTCCCCTGCCGGGGGCTGACACCGTGAATCCGCGGTAAAGTGTCCGCGCTGCCGCTCTGGCAAAAATCCCCATCGAACGGGTGTCCCCTGGACGGCCTCGGGCGAGCTTGGCAGTCACAGTCCGTCAACCGATATGTTAGACACTCGCGAACAGGCTCCCCGAACGTCGACGTCCCGGATGATGACTCAGAAGCGCTACCGCATCGAAGACAGCCTCGGGCTTCCCGCAGCAGCGCCGCCCTCGGCCGTTCCCGCCTCGAGTGAGCGCCTGGAGGAGATTTTTTCCGCCATCCAGGATCTGCGCCGCATCACGCAGATGAGTGCCAGCGAGACGATCGAGGCGTGCCGGCGCGACCTGCACGAGGCGCTGGCCATGCGCACCGAGCTCGACGTGATGAAGGAAGCCATCACCCGCACCAAGTCGGAGCTGGCGACCCTCCACCGCACCGAGTACACCGGTAAGGGCATGCGCCGGGCCGCCGACGAACTCGACGCCGTGGTCGATTCGACCGAGCGGGCCACGACGCAGCTGCTCGGCGCGGTCGAGGAGATCGAGACCCATGCCGGCATGCTCAACGCGGCGACGCTGCCGCCGGGCATGAAGCAGCACGTCGACGTGATCCTCGAACGGGTGATCTCAGCCTACGAGGCCTGCAATTTCCAGGACCTGACCGGCCAGCGGATCAACAAGATCGTCGGCGTGATGAAGTTCATCGAGGAGCACCTCGACCGGCTCATCGACACGTGGTCTGAGCTGGACAGCTTCAAGGAGCTGATCTCCGTGATGCCATCGGCGCCGAGTTCGTTGGACGACGAGAGCAGCCTGCTCAACGGACCGAAGCTCGACCACGATATCGGCCACGTCGACCAGAGCGACATCGACTCGCTGTTCGACTGATTCGGCGTCCGCCGGGCGACGGGCCAAATTTATTCGCCGCCCCCGTCCCCCTCGGGGGCGGGAAGGCTTAAATCTGTCGGATGAGCCGCAGAGCCCTTTCAGACCTGCCCCCCGATACGTTCGACGACGGCCGCGACGCCGAGCGGGAGGAACCCGCCGACGAGACCGAGGCCCCGCTGCCGGAGGACACGGCGGCCGAGATCGACTTCGACTTCGAGCCGGGTGCCGTCGAGGCCGGCACCGAAGTGATCCGCCGCTTCTGGTCGACCCTGCCGCTCTCGCCCGGCGTGTACCGGATGTTCGACCATCGCGGCGACGTCCTCTATGTCGGCAAGGCCAAGAACCTGAAGGCCCGAGTCGGTTCCTATGCGCGGGGCCAAGCGCATTCGAATCGCATCGCCCGGATGATCTCGCAGACGGCGGCGATGGAGTTCGTCACCACCGCGACCGAGACCGAGGCGCTGCTGCTCGAAGCCAACCTGATCAAGCAGCTGAAGCCCCGCTTCAACGTTCTGATGCGGGACGACAAGTCGTTCCCCTACATCCTGGTCACCGCCGACGGCCCTGCCCCGCAGATCGTCAAGCATCGCGGCGCCCGGCGCCGGAAGGGCAATTATTACGGGCCCTTCGCCAGCGTCTGGGCCGTCAACCGGACGGTGAACGCCCTGCAGCGCGCCTTCCTGCTGCGCACCTGCACCGACAGCTACTACGAGAACCGCACCCGGCCCTGCCTGCTCTACCAGATCAAGCGCTGCTCCGGCCCCTGCACGGGCGAGATCGCCCAGGAGGATTATGCCGCCATGGCGGACTCGGCCCGGGCGTTCCTCGCCGGCAAGTCCAACGCGGTGAAGGATCGGATGCGGGCCGAGATGCAGGAGGCTTCAGAGGCCCTGGAATTCGAACGCGCCGCCCGCTACCGGGACCGGATCGCCGCGCTCTCGGCGATCCAGGGGGTGCAGGGCGTCAACACCCAGGGCGTTGAGGAGGCCGACGTGTTCGCCCTCGACGACCAGGCTGGCCAGTTCTGCATCGAGGTGTTCTTCTTCCGGAACTTCCAGAACTGGGGCAACCGGGCCTACTTCCCCAAGGCAGATCGGACCATGACGGCCGACGAGGTGCTGGGCTCGTTCATCGGCCAATTCTACGACGACAAACCGGCACCCCGCACGGTCCTGACCAGCCACGCGATCGAGGACGCCGAACTCGTGGCCGCGGCCCTGTCGAGCCGGGTCGATTACCGCGTCGAGATCCACCGGCCGATCCGGGGCGAGCGCAAGAATCTCGTCGACTACGCGCAGCGCAACGCCAAGGAGGCCCTCGCCCGGCGGCTTGCCGACACCGCCTCCCAGGGCAAGCTACTGACGGCCCTGGGCCAGGCCTTCGGCATGGAGAAAGCGCCTCGCCGGATCGAGGTCTACGACAACTCGCACATCATGGGCACGAACGCGGTCGGCGGGATGATCGTCGCCGGCCCCACGGGCTTCATGAAGACGCATTACCGCACGTTCAACATCAAGTCCGAGGAGCTCACCCCGGGGGACGATTACGGCATGATGCGCGAGGTGCTGCAACGCCGCTTCAAGCGGCTGGTGAAGGAGGCGCCGCGCACCGCCCGGGAGGCCGAAGTTGCCGCCGCGGAGGGCGGTGCGCCCGAGCCCGTTCCAGCCCCTCCTGAGGAGAGTGAAGCCTTCCCGGCCTGGCCCGACCTCGTGCTGATCGACGGCGGCAAGGGCCAGCTCGACGCCGCACGGGCCGCCCTTGATGCGGTCGGCGTGACGGACGTGCCCCTGGTCGGTGTCGCCAAGGGTCGGGACCGGGATGCCGGACGCGAGACCTTTTTCGTCCCCGGCCGGCCACCCTTTAAGCTTCCGCCGCGCGACCCAACGCTCTACTTCGTGCAGCGACTCCGCGACGAGGCCCACCGCTTCGCCATCGGGAGCCACCGGGCCAAGCGCAAGCGAGAGATGGTGAAGAATCCCCTGGACGAGATCGCCGGCATCGGCCCGAGCCGCAAGCGCGCGCTGCTGCACCATTTCGGAACCGTCAAGGCGATCGAGCGCGCGGCTTTCGAGGACCTGGCCAAGACGCCGGGCGTGAACGCAGCCACCGCGCGGGCGGTCTACGACTTCTTCCATGCCGGCGCCTGAGACCCCCGCCGCCGTGCCTGAGCCGGACACTGAGGCGTTGACGCCCGCGCCGCGCTCTGATTTCACCGCGGCGATGAACGCCGTCCTTCCCCGACGACGGTCGCCGGCCTGGACGCTCGCGAACTGCCTGACTTACGGGCGCCTCGTCGCGGTGCCGGTGATGGTCGCGCTGCTGTTCTGGCCTGAATCCCACACCGCCCGGTGGACGGCGCTGGGGGTATTCGTGGCGGCCGCGATCACAGACTACCTGGACGGGTATGTCGCACGTACATACCACCAGAGTTCGGCGCTCGGCCGGATGCTCGATCCGATCGCCGACAAGCTCCTGGTCTCGGCTTGCCTGCTGATGCTGGCGGCCGACCATACGATCGTGGGCTCCAGCGTCTGGGCCGCGATCGTGATCCTGTGCCGCGAGGTGCTGGTCTCTGGCCTGCGGGAATATCTGGCGGAGCTGAAGGTCGGCGTGCCGGTGAGCAAGATCGCGAAATGGAAGACGACCGTTCAGCTCGTGGCCCTGGGCTTCCTCGTGGCGGGGCCAGCTGGCGAGACGGTGTTGCCGGGGACGGAGCAAATCGGCATCGCGCTGCTGTGGCTCGCCGCCGCGCTCACGATCTGGACCGGCTGGGACTATATGCGGGCTGGGATCAAGCACGTCATCGACGACCCGCGCTGAGATGTGATCCGATGAAGCTCGTCTATTTTGCCTGGGTCCGCGAGCGGATCGGCCGGCCCGAGGAGGAGCTGACGCCGCCGGCGGCGGTCGCCACCGTGGCCGATCTGGTGACGTGGCTTCGCGGTCGCGGTGAGGAATACATCCACGCCTTCGAGAATCCCGGCGTGGTGCGCGCCGCCATCGACCGGGTCCATGCCAAGCCGGATGCGACGATCACGGGCGCCCGGGAAATCGCCTTTTTCCCGCCGATGACGGGCGGCTGAAACGGGTCATCGGCCGCGGCGCAGGTAGTTTCCGCGGACTTGCGCCGGGCCCCGCGCCGGCCTCAATGGAGCCGTCGCTCCGGCTGTCCCTCATGCCGAACGGCGCGCGGACCGAGCCAAGTTGTTTACGGGTTCGGTCCGTCCCAGGGCTGCCTGAATAGGCGGAACGCTTAAGCTGCGATTGCCGTTACTCGGTGCCGAATTTCGGTACTGGAGTTTCAGAATGCGCACTGCACTGCTCGCCACCGCCGCTCTATTGAGCGTCTGCGCCTCTGCGCAGGCTCAGACCACCGTCATCGAGCGCGACCGGCCCGCCGTCGTCGTCGACCGCCCGGCCTCCGAGTCGAAGTCGGTCACCGTCCATGATCATGGCGATGGCTGCGTCACCAAGACGGTGCGCAAGGAGAACGACATGGGCGACTCCAAGACGGTGAAGAAAGAATCCTGCGACTGAGCCACGGCACGGCGCCGGCGCGGATCCCGCCCGGCGCCGGGATCGGGAACGCCGTTGAGGACCACCCCTCGGTGGCCAATCCCGAGGGGTTCCGTCGCGAGGATTCGAGAACAGGAAGAACGTTGCACCTCCGATCGGCCGGGTCTCAGCTCCGATCCGATCGGAGATTCGCCATGGCCGCGACCGAAACACCCCGGATGACGGCTTCCGAATGGGCCATGCTCGTCGGCCTCTCGATCCTCTGGAGCGGCTCGTTCTTCGTCACCCACGTGGCGCTCGCCGCCCTGCCGCCCTTCACCCTGGTGGCCCTGCGAGTCGGGCTCGCGGCCGTCGCGCTCAATCTAGTCCTGGCGGCGCGCGGAGCCGACTTTTCGCGCGGCCGTTCGGTCTTGGCAGCCTTCCTGGGCATGGGCTGTCTGAACAACGCCGTGCCGTTCAGCCTCATCGTCTGGGGCCAGACGCAGATCGCCTTGGGACTTGCGGCGATCCTCAACGCCACGACGCCGCTTTTCACCGTCGTGATGGCTCATCTCACGATCGTGGACGAGCCGCGCTGTCGTATGCCGGCGCCAGCATCTTCGGCCGGTGTTTCCGGCTGATGGCCATTCCGCCGCTGACGGTGGCGACCGGGCAGGTCACCGCATCCACGCTGCCGATCCTGCCCATCGCGCTGGTGGTCGACGAACCCTGGACCCTGCCGATACCCGGCCCGACCGTGTGGTGCGCCGTGCTCGGCGCCGCGCTGCTCTCGACGGCGCTCGCCTACCTCGTGTTCTTCCGAATCCCGGCGACGGCGGGTGCGACCAATATCGCCCTCGTCACCTTCCTGATCCCGGTCTCGGCGTCCTTGTCCTGGGCGAGCGCCTCGATCCCCGACACGTCATCGGCATAGCTCTGATTGCCGGAGGGCTCGCGGCGATCGACGGGCGTATCCTCAGGTTCCAGAACCGGCTCACTGGCCGACGCGCAGGTACCTCACGCGGAGTCCGGGTCCCGTTTCGACGACCCGACCGACGCCGGCCAGCCTCCGACAGGGCGCGGCCGAGCGCATCGAAATTTGCGAAACATTAACGGTTGGCCAATCAGAACGGCTCTTCCCCCGAGCCGGTCCCACGAGGGAGAGGCCTCAAGCCATTGCTTCGACGCGCCCCCGCCGGGTTCCGAGCGTCTTCGGCGGGCAGCGCTCCAGAAAGGACAGCGCGCGATGCCCCTGCGTCTGGAACTCAAGCCCTACGAGCGGCTGATCATCAACGGCGCCCTGCTGCGCAACGGGGAGCGTCGCTCGACCTTCTTGGTCGAGACGCAGTGCAAGTTCCTGCGCGAGAGCGAGATCATCACGGAGAGCGAGGCCGATACCGCCTGCAAGCAGCTCCACCTGACGCTGACGGTGATCTACTTGGCGGATGATCCGGCGCAGGGAATCGACCTGTTCTTCCGCCAAGCCACCGACCTGATCCGGCACGTCCCGGCGGCCGCGCCGCAGGTCGCGGCCATCGCCGAACGGGTTGAGGCCGGCGAATTCTATCGGGCGCTCAAGCTGAGTCGCAAACTGGTTGAGTGGGAGACCGCGGAGCGGATGCCCGAGACCGGACACCCGGCGACCGCGGAGGCACCGTAGAAGCCGCGTTCCGCTCAGCCGGGATTGCCCTGCAGACCGGCGGCGACGTGGTTGTTGATCGAGACCAGCGTGGCGATCTTTTCCGGCGTCGGCGCGATCATCGTATCGAGGCAGCTCTGCAGCACGAACGCGCCGAGACGCCCGACACCCTGCTTCACGTCGGCGGGAAGCGGGTTCTGATCGGCGGTGGCCTCCGCGCTCAGCAGGGTCCAGACGCGCTGGTTGTACGTCAACGCCTCGTTGATGGGGCGCGCGCTCTCGCCCGCCACGAGCGCTTGGCTCGCGCCGATCAGGCGTTGCGCAGCCTTGAGCAGGAGTTGAGATTCAGCTTCGCGGGGCGTCAGCGTGCTGTGGGCGGTTCTGGCGTAAGCATTGGCAGCGGTGTTCATCGGCGGTGCGGACCCCGGCATCAATCCTGCCGGCAGGGCAGGCTTGCCCATAGCTGTCGCAGATCAGGAGTTAAGACTGCGTGTGCGTCGGGTCGGCCATGATAACGCCGGGTTGGACAACGACCACGCAGTATGGCCTCAGGTGCCGGCCCCGGATCGCGTCGACGATGTTGAATTTCTTTCTCGGAACCGTGGCCGGCGCTCTCATCGCCGGCGTGTTGACCATCGCGGCGGCGCGGCAACCGGAAGTTCAAGCGCGCCTGGGCCTGAAACCGGTCTTGCCGCCCATGGCCCTCGCCGCAGCGCCCAAGATGCCGGAGCCCGATTGCGGCCGGCGTCCGGAGGCGGCACCAAAGGGCGCAGCCCAGGAAATCCTGTTCAACCGCCAGCGGTTCTGGTCGGTCTCGCCGTGATCACAGCGCGCCGATCAGCACCAGCAGCATCGTCGTCGCGACGGTGGTGCTGACGAAGCCGCACAGGGCGGCGGCGAAGGACGGACCGGTCCGGACAACGGAGGTCTCGAGATCGGTCGACAGGGTCACGGGGGTCATCGGCGCAAAACCTTGAGGGCGACACGCGTCGCGCATGACGGGACGTTGCTGCGAGAGCGGGCAGATCGAGGTGCGGTGGCGCACCCGGTCAGTCGCAGCGGTTGATTTTCTTGGCGATCCGCAGGCCGCGCAGTTCGCTTCGCAGGTCGATCGCCAGGACTCCCTCGCCGCATCGTTCGAATGCGTCGCGGGCATCGTCGTAGCGGTCGCCGACTTCGTCGAGCGTGTCGCAGACGCGGTCGTGGTTGCCGAGCCGCGCTTCCTGGCGTGCCTGGAAGCGCAGGGCATTGGCCTCATCGACCTTGCGCTGGGCCTCCAGGCAGGCTGGCAGAGCCAGGGCCGAGGAGGTCAGGGCGAGGCTGGCCAGCAGGCCGGCGAGGCAGCGAAGCAGAGTAGCCGAACTGGCTCTCACGGGTACACTCACGCACATGTTGCAGGGCAAGCCGCACGGGCGCTGCCGGGTTTCCCGGGGCAGCGCAGGACCGCCCCTTCTCTGTGGGCAAAAACGGTGAAGCTGTGGTGAAGGTTCCGGCCGAAATCAGCGCTTCCCCCGCAAGCGGGACGTGAGGATTGCGGGGAGCGCGACCGGCGCCGGGCCCATCGGATCGACCCCGACATCATATTGCTTGGGCAGCGGCTTCAGCTTGCCGTGGCTGTGCCCATGGAGGTTGAGCGCGCCTTTGCTCATGCCGTTCCACGTGCGGAAGGCGTAGTGGCAGAGCACCACCATCCGGCCCTCGACGGGGAATTCCGCGTAATGGCTTACCGAAGCCCAGCCGGGTGCCGACAACGTGTCGGGACCATCGTTGTTGCCGACGATCAGGTGCTTCTCACCGTTGAGGCCATCGAGGATCTCGCGGATCCGAGCACCGTTCGGGCCAAGGGCGAAATCCCCGAGGTGCCAGACGGTGTCGCCGGGTGACACGGTGTCGTTCCAGGCCGCGATCAAGCCAGCATCGTGGCTGTCGAGGTCTGGATAGGGCCTGTGGTCGAAGCGCAGGGCGCGGGAATCGCCGAAATGCGTGTCGCCCGTAAAGAAGATGGTCACCGTTCGGCTCCGCTGCCGCCCGAACGCGAAGCGCCAAGCCTACGGCGGAGTTCCCGCGAAACCGTGACGCGCGCGCCCGTGGACGGCGCATCCGGTGCCGGCAAAGCCCGTCGCCAACCATCACGATCCTCGGAGGACCTGGGCGATGCTCGGGACGGTGACTTTCGCGTTCCTGGCCGGGCTCCTGTCGGTGCTGTCGCCCTGCGTGCTGCCGCTCGTGCCGATCGTTCTCAGCACGGCGGCGGCGGAGCATCGGCTTGGACCGCTGGCGCTGGCGGCGGGGCTTGCGATCGCCTTCACGGTCATCGGTCTGTTCGTTGCAACCATGGGTTTCGCGATCGGCCTGGAGGACGACGTGTTCCGGGCCGCCGGCGCGATCCTGATGGTTGGCGTTGGGATCGTGCTGATTCTCCCGCGGCTCCAGGCCGGGGTCGCGATCGCGGCAAGTCCGGTGGGGGCCTGGGTTGAGGAGCGCTTCGGCGGCGACGGCCCGAAGGGCCTCACCGGCCAGTTCGCCGTGGGCCTGCTCCTCGGCGCTGCCTGGAGCCCCTGCGTCAGCCCGACCCTCGGCGCGGCCTCGCTGATGGCGGCGCGCGGCGAGCATCTCGGCAGCGTCGCCCTAACGATGCTGGCCTTTGGGATCGGCGCCGCCTTGCCGCTGACGCTGCTGGGCTTCGCCTCCCGGGAGGCGCTGATGCGCTGGCGGGGCGGGATCGCGGCGGCCGGCCGGACCGCGAAGGCCGGTTTGGGCGCTCTGCTGATCGTATTCGGCCTGCTGGTGCTGAGCGGGCTCGACAAGCGCGCGGGGTCCGCCATCGTGGTGGCCTCACCGGACTGGCTCAATCCGGTGACGACGCGCTACTGACGGGATCCCGTGCCATCCGGACCGGAGACCCGTCACGACCGATGCCCGACCGGTCGAGCCTCGCCCATAGTGGCGGCTGCGTCTGCAAGCTCGGTCCGGCGGTCCTTCGGCAGCTTCTGGCGTCGCAGCCAGCTGCCGGCCCGTTCGAGCGGCGGCTCGTCGCGAACGAGACCTCGGACGATGCCGCGGTCTGGGAACTCGACGACTGCACCTGCGTGATCGCCACGACGGACTTCTTCATCCCGGAGGTGAACGATCCGGTCGATTTCGGGTGCATCGCGACGACGAACGCCATCTCCGACGTCGACGCCATGGGCGGCCGGCCGATCCTGGCGCTCGCCATCCTCGGCATGCGGCTCGGCAAGATTGATCCCGAGGTGGTGGCCCGGATCCTCCGGGGCGGCGCCGAAATCTGCGTCGAAGCCGGCATTCCGGTGGCGGGCGGACACGCGATCGGCACGCCCGAGCCGATCGACGGGCTCGCGGTGATCGGCACCTGCCGCCGGGAGGCGGTGTGACGCAACGCCGACGCGCTGGCCAGCGACGCCGTCATCCTGACCAGGCGCTGGGGGTCGACGTCGACTCGGCGGCGATCAAGCACGAAGGGCTGGACGCCGCCGGCTACCGCGACGGCGCCGCCACCACCCTGCTGTACCGGATCGATCCTGAGCTGGCCGCGGAGCCCGCCGTGCATGCGCTCACCGACGTTGCCGGCTTCGGCATCCTCTGCCTCGAACTCGCCCGGGGCGCCGGACTGACCCTCCGGCTCGAGACCGACGCCCTGCCTCTGCTGCCGCAGGCGGCGGCCCGGATCGGCCGGATGAAGGCGGGCCCTGCGCGGATCCGCGTGGGCGGCTGACGGATGGATCGGGGCGGAACCGCGAGAGGCAATCTTCAGCTTTCGCGTCCAGGGTGCAGTTGCACACGATGCCCGAGCCGCCCGAGCCGCCTTGTCCCCCGTCCCAGACCCATCGCCGCCTGCCCATGGCATCGCCGGCTGGCCATTCGGCACGACCGACACCGGTCTAGCCCGGCCCGTCTCGCTGCCGGATGGGCGGCCCTGGCCCCGGATCCGCATCGTCACCGTGGTCCGATCCGATGCGGGGCTCGGCGCGACTATCGCATCGGTCCTGCGCCAGAACTATCCCGAGTTGCGCCATGACATCGTGGCGCCCGCCGACGGGTTATCGTCTGTCGCGCGGATCCTGGCGGATCCGGGCCTCGACCTGCTGCTCCAGCTTGACGCCGGCGATCTCCTCGCCCCCGGCGCGCTGATCGCCCTGGCGCTGGAAGCGGAGCTGACGGGGGCCGCCGCGGTGGCGGGCCTGCGCGTCCTGTTCGATACGACGGTTCTGTGCCTCGATGGCCCCGCCTCCACGGCGGATCCGAGGGATCGCACGTTCCCCGGCGGGGCGATCCTGTGGGCGCTGAAACGCCTCGGTTCGGGCATCCCCCGCGATGTCGACGGGATGCTGGACGCAGGGGCGGCGTGGTCGGCGATCCCGGAGGAGGGACGCCGGACCATCGGCCGGCCGGTACTCTTGCACCGGACCATGTCGAACCCGGCGCCGTCGCCGGGTCTGTCCATCGTCTCCCTCACCGGGCTCGGCACGCAGGGCGGGGCCGGCGTGGCGCAGCGGCGCCTCGCCGGGGCGCTTGCCCTCGCGGGCCATCGGATGACCCCGGTCACGCTGAGCGACCGCCCCGAGGCGGCCGAGTGGACCGATGCCTTCCCGCAGGCCGAGGCGGCGATTGCGGCCGCAGCCCCCGACCTCGTCCTGGCCGGCAACCTGCACGGCGCGACCCGCAGCCTCGACGTGATCGACCGCCTCTGCCGGCGTGGCCCGGTCGCCCTCGTGCTGCACGACCTGTTTCCGCTGACCGGCCGGTGCTGCCATCCGCGGGATTGCGGCCGCGCCGCCATCGGCTGCGACGCCGCCTGTCCGGGTCCCGACGAGTACCCGCAGCTGGCCCCCCGCCGGATCGCCGGGATGCACGCGCGCAAACGCGCGACCCTATCCGGTCCCGCGGGTCCCTGGCTGCTCGCCAATTCCGACTGGACGCTGGCACGCGCCCGGGACCTTGCGCCCCCCGGCACCGCAGCGGATTCGATTCGGCTCGCCTTCCCGACCGCCGTGTTCCGCCCGGGCGACCGCGCGGCTTTGCGCCGCCGGTTGGAGCTCCCGGCCAACGACGTGCTGATCCTGATCTCCGCCGTGATCGTCGACGGTCCCGACAAGGGGTTTGACGATCTGCGGGCCGCCCTCCACGCCGTCGCGCGGCCGGGCGTGGGCGTCGTGGCGATCGGCCGGCTCGACGATCCCGCAAGGCTCGGAATTGCCAACCTGTTCGCGCCTGGGCTGATCGCCGACGAGGACACGCTGGCTGCGTGGTACGGCGCCTGCGATCTCCACGTCACCGCGAGCCGCCACGAGACCCTCGGGCAGACGCCGATCGAGGCGGGCCTGTGCGGCGTGCCGACCCTGGCCTACCGCACATCCGGCTTGACCTCCTCGGTGATCGACGGCGTGTCGGGCCGCCTCGTGCCCGTAAGGCCCGGCGCCCTCGCGGAGGCCCTCATCGAGCTGGTCGCCGATCCGGTGACGCGCGCCCGCCTCGGCGCCTTCGCGCGAATCGCCTTGGAAAGCCGCTTCAGCCCGGCCGCCGCCGCCCTCTCGCTGGACGCCGTCTTCCGGCGGCATGGCCTCCGGGCTGCGGCGGCACGGCCGCGCTTCGATCCCGCGATACTCGGCCACTTCCCGTTCGCGGCCGTACGGATGGCCGGTGCGATCGGGACCGTGCCGACAGCCTCGCGACCCCTCGTGCGGCGTCTGCGGCAGGCCAAGCAGAAGGTACTCGGGCGTCGGATGCCCCTCCTCGTGCGCCGCTGCCTCTACCTCGCGGGGCGCCTTCGCCGGAGCCTCGCGTGACATCGCGCCCCGATACACCCGCCGGGCGAATCCGGCAGATCTATCTCGATCAGACCCATCTGCGCGGCCACGTCACCGGGATCGAGCGGGTGACCCTCGACCTGTTCGCCCCGGATAAACTCGAACCGCATGCGGTGCGGGCGATCACCAGCGGATCGCTCCCCGGGATGATCGCGGCACAGCACCTCGCCCTGCCCCTGCGCGCGTTGCGCGATCGCGATGCGTTGTTCCTGTTCCCGGGGTTCCCACCGGGCCCGCTCTGCGCCCTGGCGGCCGAGCGCTGCCTGCTCTACGTGCACGACACCTTCCTGCTCACCCGGCCGGAGGATTTGAGCCTGCGCAGCCGGCTCTACATGAGCCCGAGCTTCGCGATGGCTCTGCGGTGGTGCCCGAACTTGTTCGTCAACAGTCGGACCACCGGCGAAGCCGTGCGCGCGGTCTGCGCACCCGGAGCCCGGGTCGCCCTGCTGCGGCCGCCCGTGCGCGACGCGTTCGGCCTCGGCGATCTGCCGGGGCCAGCGCCCTACGGGCCGGGCGACACGCTGCGCATCCTCGCCATCGGGACCATCGAACCGCGGAAAAACTACCCGGCCGCCCTCGCCCTGACCGTGGCCTTGATCCGGGCCGGCGTACCGGCGGAACTGCACCTCGTCGGCCGCGTCGGCTGGGGCCGGCACGCGTTCCTGGACGATCCGCCGCCCTTCCTGCATCGGCACGGCTACCGGTCGGACGCCGACCTGCGCAGCCTGGCGGCGTCGTGCCATATGCTGCTTTCGACCTCGAAGGCGGAGGGGCTCGGCCTGCCGCTGCTGGAGGTCCAGCACGGCGGCCTGCCGGTGGTGGCGCCGGACGATCCGGTGTTCCGCGAAGTGCTCGGCCGATCCGGTCTGCTGATCCGACCAGGGGAGCCGGACGCGGCCGCACGCGAACTGGCGGCATGGCTCTCCGCAGACACTCTGGCTCGTGCGGCCGTCGCGAGCCGGGACAACGTGTCTCGCTGGAACGCCGCGGCGGCCGAAGACGGTATCCGGTTCCGCCGCTTCCTGGCGGGCGACCCGAACGCGTACGGCCACCCGGACACGATCGTGTCAGCGCCGCCCCATCCCTGAGTGCTGTACGTAGTCTGCGACCGGGCCACGACTTTTCTCGCCTTAAAGTGGTGACAGTTGCCGATCTCCCTAGACCGAACATCTGCGGGTCGTCAGTCGCGGAGGTCGGCTCAAGGCGAGAGTACTTTGGCGGTACGCCGATTGCTGACATATCCTCCAAGACACTGCCCACGGCGGGGACCTGTTTCGAATCGGCACGAAGCTGGTCAAAACGGGAACTGGCGACGGGGACGGTGGGCGATTGATCCGTCCCAGAAAGTCAGGGAGCGAGGCGTATGTTCGACTTCTCGACACGAATAAGTGGTGAGCAACCCGTCCGGATTGTACTTCCGGAGGTCACGCCCCGAAACGACCCCAAAGTCATCTTGCGGCGGCTGTGGCGCGGCCGCAGCTTCATCGCGCTGAGCACCCTGTTCATGGTCGCGGTCGCCGTGGCGGTGCTCGGTCTGATCCCGCCACGCTACACCTCAAGCATCCAGATCCTCGTCGATCCGAGCGACCTGCGGGTCGTGGAGAACGACGTGAACGCCCGCCAGCCCCAGGCCGATAGCGGTGTCTCGATCGCCGAGAGCCAAGTGCGGGTGATCCAGTCCGACAACGTCCTGCGCCGCGTGATCGCGCGGCTGCACCTCGATCAGGACGACGAGTTCGTGCTGCCGGACGGCAACAACGCGACGGTCAACTGGATCAAGGGCGCGCTCGGCATGCTGCCCCCGCCCGGAAGCCGGAACCCGATCAACATCGCCCTCGACACGCTCCAGAACCGACTCAGCGTCCGCCGGGCCGAGCGGACCTTCGTGATCGACGTCTCCGTGCAGTCCCGCGATCCCGAAAAGGCCGCGCAGATCGCCAATGCCATCGGCGACGCTTATTTCGCAGAGGAAGGCGCGGCCCGGACCGACACGGCCCGCCGCGCCTCGGACGCCCTGGCCGGGCGCCTCGCCAGCTTGAAGCGGGATGTCGAACAGGCGGAGGGCGCGGTCGTGCGCTACCGCGAGGATCACAAGCTCGTGGCCTCGAGCGGGCGGCTGCTCACCGACCAGCAGCTCGGCGACCTGAACCAGCAGCTCGTCACCGCATCGATCAAGACCGCGGAGGCGAAGGCGCGGCTCGATCAGGCGCGCAAGATGCGCTCCTCGGATCCGAGCACGGCCCTGCCCGAGATGCTGCAGTCCCTGGAGATGCAGGCGCTGCGTCAGCAATACGCCACGCTCTCCCGCAACACCGCCGAGCTCGCGACCCGACTCGGCGAGCGCCACCCGGCCATGGCCGAGCAATATGCCCAGCAACGCGACCTTCAGCGCCTGATCCAACGGGAGAAGGAGCGGATCATCGACACGACCCAGAAGGATTACGACCGGGCGGCCGCCAGCGAGGCGGCGATCCGGGCCAATCTCGACCGGGTCAAGACCGAGACCGTTTCCAGCGATCGGGCCTATGTCGGCCTGCGGGAGCTGGAGCGGACGCTCGAAGCCCGCCGGGGGGTCTACGAGGCCTATCTGAAGCGGGCCCGCGAGGCGAGCGAGCAGGAGCGGCTCAACACCACCAACGTGCGGATCATCTCGGCCGCCACGCCGGCCCGGCAGAGGACATTCCCACCCTCGCCGAAGATCGTCCTGCCGCTCGCCCTGGTGCTCGGCCTGCTGCTCGGTGGTGGCATCGCCCTGGCTCTCGGTGCCGACAGCGACCGTCGCCGTTCGCAGCGGGCCGCCGTTCGTCCGGGCGCAAGCTTCCGAGCCGCCGATGCGTGATCTCGGGCAGATCCGACTCGACCTGAAAGCGGCAGATCCGCTTCCCCGGGAGGTGCGCCCCGTCCGGTTGCCCACCCCCCTGCTCCCTGGCTCCGCCCTGCCAGGCGCGACCGTCGAGCTGTTCGGCCTGCGCTTCAGCACCGGCAGCGCCGAATCCATCGTGGCGGCAGTGGCGGCCCGGCGGGACGAGGGGCTCCGGATGATCGTGACGGCGAATGTCGATCATATCGTGCAGCTCAGCGCCGACGCGGCCTTCCGGGGCGCCTACGACCGCGCGGCCGCCCGGACCCTCGACGGGATGCCCTTGGTCTGGCTGGCGCGGGCGGTCTGCCGCCGGCCGGTCCATCGGGTCACGGGCCACGACCTCCTGGCCTGCGTGCTGGCCGACCCGCCCCCCTTTGCCCGGCGGATCTTCCTGGTTTCGGCCCGCCCGGACGCAGCCGATGCGCTGACGGCCCGGCTGCGTGCCGAGGGCCTGCCGGAGGGGGCTGTGGCGAGCGCCGTCCCGCCCTTCGGCTTCGAGACCGATCGGGACTACAGTCGGGCCCTGGCGGAACGGATCCGCGCGCACGGAACGACCCTGCTGGTGATGGGCGTAGGGGCGCCGAAATCCGAGGTCTGGATCGACCGGCACCGGTCCGCGCTGGGCGACCCGGTGGTGTTCTGCGTCGGCGACGCCTTGAACGTGGCGGCGGGCTACCTGATGCGGGCGCCGGGCCTGATGCAGCGCCTCGGCCTCGAATGGATCTTCCGGTTCCTGCAGGCACCGCGACGGCTGTTCCGCCGCTACTTCATCAAGTCCTGGCGCTTCCTCGGCATCGTCGCCCGGGGGCGGCTGGTGGATGAGGGGGGGACTGGAAGGGACCCGTCTCGTCACGGGGCCTGAATACGGGCTCCGGAACGCGTGTTCACCTCTGCGCGCCGGGGCGAGCCGCGGGCGCGTCAGAACAGATCGGGGCGCCGCAGTTGCAGCGCGTACAGGAGGACGAGCGACTTCATGTCGTTGAGCCGCCCGTCGCGGCCCATCGCGGCCAGTTCCCGCAGCGGGAGTTCGTGGACTGTCAGCGCCTCGCCCTCCGCAGCCAAGCCGCCGCCGGTGCCGGTACGGTCGGCCGCCCCATAGGCGGCCAGGAACAGGTCCATCCGCTCGGTGGAAATCCCCGGCATCGACCATGCGCCGGCCACGAAGTCGAGCTGGCCCAAACGCAGGCCCGTCTCTTCCATGGCTTCGCGCCTGGCTTCGTCCTCAGCCGCCCCCTCGTCGAGCAGGCCCGCCGGAACCTCCATGTGGGTCGGCGGACCGTCGCAATAGAGGATCGGTGCCCGGAACTGCGAGACCAGGGTGGCGACCCGCCGATCCGGATCGTAGGGCAGGACCGCGACCGCCCGGCCGTGATCCTCGATCTCCCGCGTGATGCGGGTCCCGTCCGCCTGGATGACCTCGGCCACGAGGTAGCGGGCCCAGCCGTCGTGCACGAGGCGCACGCCCCCGATCCGTGGTGCCATGCCGGTCCCATCCCACCCCTGGAAACCGTGACAGATCGTTCAGGAATGCGGCGGCATCGCGGAACGCGCGATGCGGAAGCGCAGGCGATCACCGTGCCGTTCCGCCAGGTCCAGACGCGCCCCCTCCTCGCGCACGAGGTTGGGGATGTCGATCAGCGCCAGCGGGTCGGTGCAGGTGACCACCAGGGACTGGCCGGCGGCGAGCCGGCGCAAGGCCTTGCGGGTTCGTAGCACCGGCAGCGGGCATTTCAGGCCGCTGAGATCGAGAACGACGTCGTCCGGTTCATCCACGCAGCGAGCTCCCCTGCCGGGTGGCTCTTACCGGATGAGGGAGCCGGCGGGCCAGCGGCCCTTACCATTCGGGATGACTGAAGGCTGGGCCGTCATACCAATCCGGATCCGACCATGCGTAGCGCGGCCCGTAATAACCGTACTCGAAGCCGTGCGAGCGGGTCGGCGCGAAAGAGTATCCGTACCCGAATGGCACCGGGTACTGGTATTCGCCATAATAGCTGTAGAAGGGCGGCCGGGTCGGCCCAGGTACGCGCCGCCCGAGATCCGCCTGCGACCGGTATTGCGCCGGATCCGCGGCAAAGCCGATACTGGCGCTACAGACCAGAACGGCCGCTCCTGCGAGAGCGGCGGTGAAACGCGACATGAAACGGACTCCTGTGCACGGCGCGGGTGCTTCGGAATTCTTCCATAGCATGACCGTACACTGAGTCGCGCGCGCGCTGAGACCGTCCGTCAGCGGCGTCTCAAAAGATGCATTCCGCGAAGGCGGCACGCACGCAGGAGCCCCAACGCCCCTCGTAGTCGGCGAGCAGATCATCGGCCCGGGTCCGACCGGCCGCCACGATGGCTTCGAGCGGCTGGAGGAAGACGGTCTCATCCCGCCCTTCGGCATCGCGGCGACCACGGGCGCGCAGCCCGTAACGGGCGATGGCCAGGGCCTCGGCGGCGACCGCACCGAGGGTCGTGTTCGCCACCGGGGTCGCGAGGCCAAGCCGGGGCGCGGTGGCCCGGGCGGCCTCACGGTTCGCCGAGTTCCAGCCCTTCACGAGGTCCAGTGCGGCGTCGAGGGCTGATTCGTCGTAGAGCAGCCCAGTCCAGAAGGCGGCCTGCGCGGCGATCATCCCGGGATCACCGACATCCGCCCCGCGCATCTCCAGAAAGCGCTTGAGCCGCACCTCGGGAAAGGCGGTCGAGGCGTGGTTCGCCCAATCCGCCACCGTCGCGTACTCGCCCGGAAGCTGCGGCAACGTCCCGGCCATCAGGTCGCGGAACGAGGCGCCCGACACGTCATGATAGATGTCTCCGCGCTTGACGAAATACATCGGCATGTCGAGCAGCCAGTCGACATAGGCCTCGTAGCCGAACCCGGCCTCGAACGCGAAGGGCAGCATGCCGGTGCGGTCGCCGTCGGTGTCGCGCCAGATCTCGGAGCGGCGGGACAGGAAGCCGTTCGGCCGTCCGTCGGTGAACGGCGAATTGGCGAAGAGCGCGGTCGCCACCGGCTGCAGCGCGAGGGACGCGCGCATCTTGCGCACCATGTCGGCCTCGGAGGCGAAATCGAGGTTCACCTGCACGGTGGCGGTGCGCAGCATCATGTCGAGGCCGAGGGAGCCGACCTTCGGCATGTAGGAGGCCATGATCTTGTAGCGGCTCTTGGGCATCACCGGGGTCTCGTCCCGGCGCCATTTCGGGCTCATGCCCAGCGTCAGGAAGCCAATGCCCAGGGGGTCGGCCACACGCTTCGTGGCCGCGAGATGGGTCGCGAGTTCGGACGCCGTGGCGTGGACGTCCGGCAGCGCGGCCCCGGAGAGCTCGAACTGGCCACCGGGCTCGATCGAGATCGCTCCACCTTCCTCCGCAGCCAGGCCGATGATGTTGCCGAGGTCGAGGATCGGCTCCCAGCCGGTCTCCCGGGCGAGCCCCTCCAGCAGGGCCTTGATGCCCCGCTCCCCATCATACGGTACGGGCGCCCGGCTCTCCCGGTAAAAGGGAATCTTCTCGTGCTCGGTCCCGATGGCGAACCGCGCGCGCGGCTTCTCGCCCGCCGCGAACCATTCGATCAGTTCGGCACGCGAGGTGAGCGGCGTGCTGTCGTTGCTGTCGCGCGCCATGCGCTACCCGTCCGTGCGTCTGACCTGAGCCTGGAATGAACGCGCCGGGTTGATCCAGCGGGTCCGTCCGGTTCCCCCCTCTCGCGAACGGGGTCCGGGCGGACACCCGCCCCCGACCCCGCCGAGCGCGCGGCGCAGGCGGCGTCCGTTCACGCACATAGTCGAGCCGCCCAAAACCCACAACGCGGCGCCGTGGACTGACGCGGGTCGGCACGTCCGATCTCCGGAAACAATCGGCCGCCATCGCACCCCGATGTGCGCGGGCACACATCAAAGGCCGCGGGTCACCACGTTACCGCGCGTCGCCGAGTACGGCCTGGACCAGGGTGAGGACGGCGACCGCGGCGGTGTCGGCCCGCAGGATCCGCGGACCCAGGGAGAGCGCGACCGTATTCGGCCGGGCCCGGATCGAAGCCCGCTCCTCCTCGGAGAAGCCCCCCTCCGGCCCGACCAGCACGGCGAGCGGCGGCGGCGCCTGCGGATCGGCCGCGCCTGCCAGCGCCCGGACCGGATCGCACACCGGCGCATCCTCGTCGCAGAACACGAGGAGCCGTGCCGGATCGAAGCCCGCGAGAACCACGGGGAGCCGTTCGGGCGCCGGGCAATCGGGGATCGCCAGGATGCCGCACTGCTCGGCGGCCTCGACGGCGTTGGCCCGCAGCCGGTCCATGTTGACCCGGTCACCCTGCGTGTAACGGGTGATCACCGGGCGGATCGTGCCGGCCCCCATCTCAACCGCCTTCTGGGCGAGGTAGTCGAGGCGCGCGCTCTTCAGTGGAGCGAACAGGTACTGCAGATCGGCGGCCGCGGGCTGCGGGCGGGTCTGTGCGGCGACGTGCAGATCGGCGCCCTTACGCCCGGTCTGGACCAGATGGGCACGCCACTCCCCGTCTCGGCCATTGAAGACCAGCACCGGATCGTCCGGCCCCCGACGCAGAACGTTCAGGAGATAGTTCGCCTGCGCCCGATCGAGTGGCAGGCGCGTGCCCTCGGCGAGGTCGGCCGCGACGTAGAGGCGCGGAGCGGTGAAATCGTAGGCCGGCATGCCGGCGTGGTCGCAAGGCGGGTCCAGCCTGTCAACGCGCCGTCGCCCCGCGAAAGTGTTGCCAAAGGGTTACGACCGCGGCTTTTCGGCTTCCGAGACACAGAGGTCTTGAAGAGCCGGTTTGTCGCTCGATTGACGCCACATTCCTATGGCGAACCCAACAATACGGAATTGGGCCGGCCGTGCGCGGATTCGGCAGGGGCGTCGAGGGAGTTGCGGGATGGTGAAGGGGAGCTTGAGCCTGGGAGCCGCGGTGCTGGTCGGCACCGTGTTGTTCGGAACGGCGGCCTCCGCGCAGGGTGCGGCGCCGGAATGCGGCACCATCCAGAAGACCCTGGCCGAGCGCAAGGCGCTGGTCGGCAAGGCCAACGCGGCCTCGCAGTCGAAGAAGAAGATGACCCCGCAGGAGGCTTGCGCGCTGTTCGGACGGCTTCAGGCCAACGGTGCCGAGGGCTTGAAGTGGATCACCGCCAACAAGGAATGGTGCTCGATCCCCGATTCCTTCGCCGAGGGTTTCAAGGCCGACCACATGAAGGTCAGCGGCATCCGCACCAAGATCTGCAGCGTCGCCGCTCAGGCGACCAAGATGGAGGCGCAGGCCCGCGCCCAGGCTCAAGCCCAAGCCAGCGGCCAGGGCGGCGGCCTGCTCGGCGGCCCGGGTCTGACCGGCAGCTTCAAGCTGCCGCAGGGCGCGCTGTAAGGACCGCGCGCTCCAGCGGCGTCGACGCCGCCCCGACAGAGGAGCAGGCGTCGCCCCGGGGATTTAAAGCCACGGCCGATTGCAACGCGATCGGCCGTGGCCCTATGGGATTGCGGATTCAACGCGGATCCTTCCTCCGCTGCGGAGAAAGGATCGCCATGCGGGACGACCGGAGACCCGGCCGATGAGCGCGCAGCCAACGGGCGGAACCGTGAGGCAGGATCCACGTCCGGCCGATGCGGTGGCCGGCCACTGGGTCGAGCGACTCGCGCCACGATCCTGGCGCCCCTATCTCCGCCTCGCGCGGATCGACCGGCCGGTGGGCTGGTGGCTGCTTCTGCTCCCCTGCTGGTGGTCGGCGGCACTGGCCGCGATCGCGGCGGACCAAGCCTTCCCCGATCCCTGGCACTGCCTGCTGTTCCTGGTCGGCGCGGTGGCGATGCGCGGGGCGGGTTCGACCTACAACGACCTTGCCGACCGCGACCTCGACGCGCAGGTCGAGCGCACCCGCCTGCGCCCCCTGCCCTCGGGGCAGATCCGGCCGCGCCATGCCGCCCTGTTCCTCGTGGTCCAGGCCCTGGTGGGCTTTGCGGTGCTGCTGCAATTCAACGAGCAGGCAATCTTGGTCGGGCTCTGCTCCCTGCTGCCGGTTGCGATCTACCCGTTCATGAAGCGTGTCATGCCCCTGCCGCAGGGGGTGCTCGGTCTGGCCTTCGCCTGGGGCGCGCTGATGGGCTGGGCGGCGGTCTTCGCACGCCTCGATGCGGCGCCGCTGCTGCTCTACGCGGGCGCGTGGTTCTGGGTGGTCGGGTACGACACGGTCTACGCCGTCCAAGACATCGAGGATGACGAGATGGCCGGGATTCGCTCCTCCGCCCGCCTGTTCGGCCGGCATGTGCGGGGGGCGGTCGGCCTGTGCTACGCGCTGGCGACCCTGCTGGTAGCCCTGGCGGCGTGGCGGGCTGGGGCGGGCCCCGTGGGATACCTGGGGGTGGCGGCCTTCGCCGGGCACCTCGCTTGGCAGGTTCTGTCGCTGCGGGAGCGTGATGGGCGCGGAGCGCTGACCCTGTTCCGCTCGAACCGCGATGCCGGCCTGATCCTGTTCGTCGGCCTCACCGCCGACGCGCTGCTGCGCAACCTTCCTTAAGTCGGCCGACGCGATCAGGTCCGGGCGATGATTTCGTTCTCACCCCGGTGAATCTGCGGGCGTGCCGGCAGGCGGCCGGTCTTGCGGCGGGCCAGGAAGCGCGGGCGGCGACCACCCAGCCCCGCATGCCGGCGCCGGATCCGCACGCGGCCGAGGATCAGCCGGCCAATCTGCTCATTGACCGGCATGAGCACACCGTCCTCCCGGACGATCATGCGCACCAGCCCGGCCCGCGCCGCGATGTCGCGCCAGACGGCGACCACATCGTCTTCATCGAAGCTGCCGAGCCGGTGGAGCTCTTCGCCCTCGGCATCGACCAGGATCAGGCTGAACCGGTCGGCCCCGGCCATCTCGGCCTCCTCGGCGGCGTAGGCCAGCGCGATCCCGGCGGCGCGACGTGCGCCCGGGAGCCGGCCGATCACCGGGAGCGGCGAAACCGTGAGGTGGAGCGGGCCCTCGGCACCCTGCATGCAATGTCCTGCGTGACGTTCGTCCGTGAGCGGGGAAGTGTTCATCGGTCCGAGTCCCTGGGGCAAGTGGTGGCCCCTGTCGGGCCGTCCGTTATGCCAAGCAAAATCGCACCCGAACTCCTCCGCACCGCTTAAGAGCCGTCGTTAAGCGAATCTGGACAGGCCTGTCATTTGCGGAATGCTCAATGCTTCCTTGAATGCTCAACATTTCCTTGCGCGGATTGGTCGTTATCGATTGATCAACCAGCATCCTTGTGGCGGTGCGGGCGGCGCCGTACAACGGCAGGGCCGGGTGCGCGATCATCCGCGGCCGGCCCCCACAGCTCGATCGTCCTGCCATCCGGGCGACCGGATGGATGGCGCGATGGACTGTCCGGCCCTCAACGGATCCCACGCGGAGCGCGATGCCCGAGCCCCTCACCGACGACGCCGTATCCGCCCTGATGCCGGAGCTGCGTGCCGTCATGCGCGAGGCTGCCGATATCGCGCAGCCGTTCTTCCGGCTCGGCGGCCACACCTCTGCGAGGATCTGGTCGAAGGCCGGCGGCTCACCGGTGACGGAGGCCGACGTCGCGGTGGACGCCTTCCTGAAGGTCCGCCTGAGCGCGCTGGTGCCGCAGGCGGCGTGGCTGTCGGAGGAGACCGCGGACGATCCGGCGCGTCTCGGCCACGACCTCGTCTGGATCGTGGATCCAATCGATGGCACCCGGGCATTCCTGTCAGGTCATCCCGACTGGTCGATCGCGGTCGCGCTGCTCGCCAGGGGCGAGCCGCTGATCGGGTTCGTGCACGCACCGGCGGGGAAGACCGATTACGAGGCCGTGCGCGGACGCGGCGCGACGCGCAACGGCACTCCCATCCGCGTGGACTCCCGGCAGGCTCTGCCAGGCGCCCGCATCACCGGCCCGAAGCCGATGCTCGACCGCCTGACGCGGGGCGCCGGGCCGAACCCCGATTTCAGCGTGGTTGCCCGGATTCCATCCCTCGCCCTGCGGCTCGCACGGGTGGCGGAGGGCAGCGTCGATGTCGGCATGATCTCGGGTCATGCCCGGGATTGGGACCTTGCGGCCGCCGATCTGGTCCTGCGGGAGGCGGGTGGCGTCGTCTGCGCTTTCGATGGTGCAGCGACCCCTTACAACCGGCCCGAGCCGGTGCACGGCGAGTTGCTCGCGGTTCCGGCGGCCCTGCGCGATCCCGTCCTCACGGCGTGGGATCGCTGACGATTTGGGGCCGCCGAGGCTGATGCGGGCCCGTCAGGCCGCGCGCACTTCGCGGAGCGTGACCGCGCCGGGGGCGATCCCGAGGCGGTCGGCGAGATGCCAATGCAGCTCGCGTGAGGAATGGTAGTTGTAAGAGCGGTCGATCAGGTGGCTGATGTCGCTCCCCGTCTGACTCGCGGTCTTGGCCTCCGCCAGCTTACCAACCCGGAAGGTTGGGGCGTCGGTCACGGGGGACCGGAGGCCGCGACGGCGTGTGTACTCGAATAACATAAGCGTCTTTTCTTATCTGGACCGGACATTAGCTCCGTCCGGCGTCGTTTCTGGGATATTGCCTCCGGCGCAACCTGTTTCCGAATGGGTTTGTCCGGACCGGTAGCGTCGGAAGGGGGAGCCGCATCGTGCGGCCGGTTCGTCGTCCCGACCCGGCGTTCCGCTAGGCAGAACCCCCTGTCACGTCATGCGCATCAGGGGGCGCCGGGGCAGGACCCGCCGACGGATCAGGCCGCCTGGAGGTTGCCCGCAGCGTCCTTGCCGCTGCGCTTGTCGGTCAGGATCTCGTAGGTGACCCTCTGACCTTCGATCAAGTTGCGCATTCCGGCGCGCTCGACGGCCGAGATGTGCACGAACACGTCCTTGCCGCCGTCGTCGGGCTGGATGAAACCGTAGCCCTTGGTCTCATTGAACCACTTCACAGTGCCGGTATTCACGTAGTGTACCTCATTCGTCCATAGGCCACCGGCGCGGCGTAAGCGCCGCGTGGTGCACCACGGTCTTTCTGGATTTGGCCAGTGCGGCGGGGCGCGAGTCGCTGAACCTTGAACAGCGTCAGCCTCGGTGGGTAAGCCCCCCGAGGACGTATTTAGGCGTGGGCTGCGGCCGCAACAAGGCACTGCGCGCGTATCTTCTGCGTCGCAGGCGGGGGTGAAGGCGCAACCCTGCTCCGCCGCCCCCTGGGATTTCGAGCCTTCACGATGCATATACGGAGTACGCGCAAACAGTTACGGCGCGCGGCTCTGGACGATACATGGCAGGCATATCGGTTTCGCTGGACGGCGCGAACATCCAGCTGTCCTTCCAGAAGGACGATCAGGCGACAGCGGTGGTGATGGACGCCCGAGCCGCCCGCGCCCTGGTGCGGGCCGTCGGGCAGTTGCTCACAGCGATCGACGATACCGACGAGCCGGATATGGCCGATGAGATGGGCGATGAGGAGATCGCCATGCTCGACGTGACGTCCTCGGCGATCGAGATCGGAACCGACGAGGAGGGGCAGGCCGTGGTCGCGCTCCAGGCCGGGGCTCTGCCGCCGTTCCAGCTGCGCCTCACCGACGAAGAGGCCCGCCACGTCGTGACGAGCCTCTCCGAAATCCTCAACGCACCGCGCGACGTACGCACCTCGCACGGCGGTCACTGACCGTTCGCTTCACATCCGCGTGCCGGGATCGGTCGGCGTACCAGGGAAGATGTCGGGCTCCGAGCCCGGGCCACCCGGCTCGCCGATGCCGGGATCGTTCACCGGGTAGGGCGTGCGCGGTCCGGTCGGGCCAATATCGGGCTCCTCATCAGGAATGGGCGGGGGCGGCGGCAGATCGCCGGGCGTCGGCTCGGGTAGGCCGGGATTGGCCATGACGCGGCTCCTATCGGTTCGGGATGGGGACCAACGGATCGGGCTCCGGTGGGTTCCGACCGGTGTTCGCCGCAGGGCAGGTCGGTTCGGATCGGCGGGAACAGGCCGCGGGGCGCTTGGTTGATCGGGCCAAACCCGATCAGCAGGAGGTACTCCATGCCCGACATCCGCCAAGCCGAGATCCTGATCCTCGCCACCGACGGCTTCGAGGAGAGCGAACTGACCGTTCCGCAATCCAAACTGTCCCAGGCCGGTGCCCCCGTGACGGTCGCCGCCCCGCAATCGCGCCAGAGCAAGGGCACGATCCGTGGCTGGGACAAGACCGACTGGGGGAAGGACGTCGCGGTCGATACCGATGTCGAGCAGGTCGATCCGTCAGCCTACGACGCGCTCGTCCTGCCGGGTGGCCAGATCAATCCGGACAAGCTGCGGCTCGAGCCCAAGGCCCTGGAGGTGATCAAGACGTTCCTGACCTCCGGCAAGGTGGTCGCCGCCGTGTGCCACGCGCCCTGGCTCCTCATCGAGGCCGGCGCGGCCAAGGACCGCGACCTCACCTCGTTCAGCTCGATCCGCACCGACGTGATTAATGCCGGCGGTCGGTGGCACGATAAGGAAGTCGTGACCGATCAGGGCATCATCACGAGCCGCAACCCCGGCGACCTCGATGCGTTCTGTGCGAAGATCATCGAGGAGATCCAGGAAGGCGGCCACGGCACGCGTCAGCTCGCGGCCTGAAGCCGCTATCGAGCGGATCCCCCCTCTCCCCACGTGCGGGGAGAGGATTTATCCGCGTCCGCGCTCGCCGTGGATCTCCAGCACGGTGCAGCTCCGAATCGGACGCCCGTACTCGTCGGTTCCCTCCACGGTGACGCGGTGGGCGCCTGATGTGAGGTCGTCAGGCAACCGCGCCGTCCAGATATGGCTGGAGGGCGTGGCCTGCACCCAGCTCTTCTTGGTCTCTGGATAGCGGGCGAACAGTTCGGCGACGAACGGATCGGTTCGACGGGTCCGGGCCAGCGCCAGAGCCGGGCGGTCACCGATCCGGAGTTGAGCTTCGTGCGCGGGCCGCCGTCGAACACGTTCACCACAAGAGTCGTGTCGGGCAGCGCGTCCTGCGGCACCGGTGGCCGGAGACCCTGCACCGGCCGGGTCAGGCGGATGACCTCCACGGCGCCGACCCGCGCCTCGCTCTCGAAGAGGATGCGCATCGTCTCGTCCGGCTGGCCCTGCGCCGGGACATAGCGGGTCGTGTAGTCGGTCCCGCGCACGGACAGGACGTGAAAGCCGTTCGGCGTGCCGTCGCGGCTGTCGGCCGAGGGGATGCCGGTGCGCGTGTCGGGCCCGCTCCACCACGAACCCGAGACGGCGGTCAGCACGTGATGGTGGTGCCCCTCGGCCGGGTAATGGTGCTCGGTCGTGTGGGTATGGCCGGACAGGCTCAGCACCGTGCGCCCGGCCAGCAGGTCGAGCAGCGCGGTCCGGTCCGTGGTGATGCCGTGGGGATCGTCCGGCGTCGTGTCGGTGAAGAGCGGGATGTGCATCGCGAGCACGATCAGATCGTCCCGCGGGATCTCGGCGAGGAGGTTGCAAAGGAAGGCCAGGCTGCGCTCGCCAATCTGGCCGCGGTAGGTGTTGGCCCCCACCGGCACCGGCGGCCCCAGCCACTCGACGTTGTCGAGCATCACGAACCACGCGCGGCCGTGGCGGAAGGCGTAGGTCGGCGCGCCGAACACCCGTTTCCAGGTTTCCCGGCTGTAGCGGGCATCGGGCGCCTGCATGTTGAGGTCGTGGTTGCCCGGCAGGCTGTACCAGGGCAGGCCGATCCGCCCGACGATCCGGTTCGACCGGCCGTAGAGCGAGAGGTCGTCGAACAGCACGTCGCCCATGGTCATGCCGAAGGCGGCCGGGATCGCCATGGCGCGGGCAATCGCGGTGTCGCGCACGTGGTCGAGCTCGAACCGGCTCTCGGGCTGCGGATCGGTGAACAGGACGACGTCGAAATCCGTGGGCTCGTCGACGCGGGTCACGGTGAAGTCGATCGAGGCGGGCAGCTTTCCGGTCGGCGCGACGCCGCGATAGCGCAGGCCCAAGCTGGCGGGCGTGCCCTCCGGCTGGTGGATGTAGGAGTGGCGCGGCACGTTGTCCGCGTCCCGCGGCAGGGCATAGCCCGGCGGCTTGATGACGAAGATGGCCCCGTCGCCGGGCAGCGGCAGGCGGTAGCGACCCTGGTCGTCGGTGCGCGCGATCTCGCGCCCGTTGGAGACCAGCACACCCGGCAGCGGCGCGCGGTCCATGCCGGTCCCGTCGGTCGCGTAGACGATCCCGGTCGCCTCGACGACGCCCTGCGCCTCCGCACGGCCGGCGAGGAGGCTGAGGCCCGCGAGACCCACGACGGTCTCCCGGCGGGTCAGGCTTCCGTCTCCGGATGGGGATTCGCGCGACATCGGGGCTCCTAGCGGTGTCCTGCTGCGTCGCAGGAAGCCGGCAAAGCGGTCTCCACGACGTGTGCTGTGACGGCCAAGCAGACGCATTTGACCGGGCGATGACAGACGCACTTCCAAACGCGCGAGGCCCGCATCTCGGGGGAGATGCGGGCCTCGGATCATCCGGAGCGGGTCGGGCGGAGGATTACTCCTCGTCGCTTGGCTCGAAGGTCTGCGGCATCGGCTCGGCGCTGGCGACCGGGGTCGGTGCGCCGATGGTCGAGGGGACGTTCACACCGTCGCGCTTGTAGATGTCGTCGCGGAACTGGACGATGCCGTCCGGGGTCGACCACGCGGTGATGTAGGTCCAGTAGACCGGCACCGGCTGGGCGATGTTGGCGTCGACACGCTTGCCGCTCTCGATCGCCTCCTCGACCTTCTGGCGATCCCAGCCGGGCGTGTCCTTCAGCAGCCACGTGATGTACTCGCGCACGTTCTGCACGCGCACGCAGCCCGAGGAGATGAAGCGGAAATCGTCGCCGAACACGCCCTTGGTGTTCGTGTCGTGCATGAACACGCCGTAGGGATTCGGGATGTTGATGCGCACGATGCCCATCGAGTTGAAGTCCGCGCCCGAATCCTGCCGGTAGGTGTAGCGGGTGCCCTCCTCGGAGAACCAGTTCACCGATTTCGGCGAGATCTCCTGGCCGTTCGAGAGGATGCGGATCCGGTTGTCGGTGAGGTAGTTCGGATCCTTCTGCATCTTCGGGATCAGGTCCTTCTTCACGATGGAAGCCGGGACCGTCCAGGTCGGGTTGAAATTGATCTGCGTCGCCTTGGTGTTCATGATCGGCGACTGGCGGTCGATCTTGCCGACGCCCGCGGCGTGAAGCGTCACGACCTGACCGTTCTCGACCGTCTCGACGAGGGCGGCCGGGATGTTGGTGATCACGAAGCGGCGGCCGAGATCGCCCGAATAGGAGCGCAGCCGCACCACGTTGGTCTCGAGCTGGCGCAGGCGCACGTCGGCGGGCACGTTCATGGCCTGCTGGGTGGCAAGGCTCATCGTGCCGGTCTGGCTGAGGCCGTGCCGGGCCTGGAAGCGCTTCACGCCGGCCGCGACGTAGGAATCGTACACGCCCGAGCCGCCGGCCGCCGAATCGAGATCGCCGGTGACAATCAGGCGCTGGCGCACGGCGGCCACGGCCGGGCCGCGGGAGCCGATGCGCAGGTGCTCGGCGCCCGAGACCTGCTTCCAGCCGCCGCGGGTGACGATGTCCTTGTAGCGCTCGACCATCTGCTCGGTCGCCGCCACGGTCTGGGGCGAGAGGATCGGCACGGTCTCGCGCTGCACCTGCATGCCGGCGGGCGAGGCGTAGTCCTGTGCCCATTCGGCCTGAGCATAGTTGCCCTGGTCACGGGCCTCCGCGGCACCGAGGCCCAGGGTGCCGAGGGCGGCCACGCTGAGGAAGGTGGTGAACCGGTTATGTGCCGTCTTGCGCATCGGTCGCTGGCTCTGGTCCGGAGTCTGTTCGGATCGTGGCGGGAGAAGTTGGTCTCGGCCGCCACGCTGTCGGGTTGTGGCTTAAGACTCCCTATCGAAGGGGCCGGAATATGGCATCGCGGTGCGCCAGCGCACGCAGCCTTCAGGTGCGGCAGCCTGGCAACAGCCACGGGCGTTTCGGTGTGGCAGGGATGCCATAGTGATCCGGGTCGAACCGGGAACGGGCGCAGCATGGACCGGGCTTCGGCCAGATCGATACGATCCGACGGCAATCCCGTGGCGCCCCTGCGCGGCGTGATCGCTGTGCTGGCGCTCTACGCCTTCGTGCTCCAGGCCTTCCTGGGCGGGCTGATGCCGATCCCGGCCACCGCCGCCGGGCTCTGCGCGCAGCACGCGGCCTCCGATTTAGTGTCGGACCGGCTGCCCGCCCACGGTCACGGCGATTGCTGCACGGCGGCGCAGGCAACCGGCACAGTCCTCCCCGCTCGCGTCGCACCGGCCATCGTCGCGTGGACGTCCGAGAATCGTGGCGGGCCCGCCTATCGATCCGTCAGCCGGGTCGGCGCCCGCGCCCCGCCCGACCGCAGCGTATCACCACGGGGGCCCCCATCCGCCTGAGCGATCGTTCCCCGACGACTCCCTCAGAACGGATGCATTCCCATGAAGATTTCTGTCTCGGCCGTGATCGGCCTCGGCCTCGTCGCATCGGCGGCGCAGGCCCACGCGGTGCTGGAGCGCAAGCAGGCGATCCCCGGCTCGACCTATCGCGGTGTCGTCCAGATCATGCACGGTTGCGACGGCAAGCCGACCACCAAGGTGAGCGTCAGCATCCCCGAGGGGCTGATCGGCGCCAAGCCGATGCCGAAGCCCGGCTGGACGCTGGCGACCACCCGCGGCGCCTACGCCAAGACCTACACGACCCATCACGGCACCGCTTCGGAGGGCGTGAAATCGATCACGTGGAGCGGTGGCTCCCTGCCGGATGACGAGGTCGACGAGTTCACCTTCCTGGCGCAGGTGTCCGACACGTTCGAGCCCGGCGCGACGGTCTACGTGCCGGTGCAGCAGGGTTGCGCGGAGGGCAGCCATTCCTGGTCCGACATCCCGAAGCCAGGCCAGGACGCCCATGACCTGAAGGCGGCGGCCCCGGCCTTCCGCATCGTTCAGGCCGCCCAGACGGGCGGGGCGATGGCAGCCCAGGCGGCCCCCATCAAGGCCGGAGACCTGACCATCGAGACGCCGTGGCTGCGCGCCACGCCGAACGGCGCCAAGGTGGCGGGCGGCTATGTGCGGATCACCAACACGGGCAGCACGCCGGACGTGCTGACCGGCGCCGCGGTGCCCTTCGCCAAGTCGGGCGACATCCATTCCATGTCGATGGAAGGTGGTGTGATGAAGATGGCGCCGGTCTCCGACGGGCTGACCATCAAGCCCGGCGAGACCGTCGAACTGAAGCCCGGCGGCTATCACCTGATGTTCGAAGGTCTCACCGGTGCGCCGAAGGCCGGCGAGACCATCGCGGGGACGCTCACCTTCCAGCGGGCCGGCACCGTTCCGGTGACCTTCTCGGTGGCGCCGATCGGGGCATCCGCGCCCGGTGGCCAGCACCAGCACCAGCACTAGCGGTTCAGCAGAAGCCGCGCACCGAGAACGAACAGCCACGAGCGCCCGATGGCGTGCGCCCAACCCCACGGCAACCGGACCGGATCACTGGGGCGTCACACCCGGCTGATCCCGGCGGGTCGCCGTCTGCTGGCGATCCTCGTCCTGTACGTGCTCGCACTCCAAAGTGTCCTCGGCGGCCTCGCGATGGCCGCCGCGGCAGGGCCGGAGCACGTGCTGTGCCTTGCCGGCGACATCGACAGGTCGGGTCTGGACGATCCGCATCACCCGGCCCCCAGGCCGATGGCCTGCTGCGTCGCCTGCCACATCGCCAGTCCGGCCGCCCTCCCCGCCCCCAGGCCGGCCGAAGCCATGCCGGTTCCCGACCCGGTCGCGCTCGTCCCGGCGCGGTGGGCGCGCGTCGCCCTGCCGCGGGCACCCCCTGAAACCGGTCACCGCGCCCGAGCCCCGCCCCCCGTCTTCTGACCCGATCGCCCCTCCCCGATCCTCAGACACGGATACGAGTCCATGCCCTCCCCCAGCCGGGCCGGCCACCGCGCCGCCCTGTCGCTCCTCGTCTGCGCGACGCCATCGGCAGTCCTTGCCCAGGACCCCGCCGTCACCCTCCCCGAACTCAGCGTCGTCGGCGACGCCACGCCCACCGGTCCGCTTCCGGGGGAGGCGCGTGGGTCGCTCTCGGTGCCGAGCGTCGACCGCCAGCGCGCGACGCTCTACCAGACGGTCGGATCGGTCGCCTTCGTGGACGCCGCGACCCTTCAGGATCGCTACACCAATACGATCCGGGACGTGCTGAAGGACGTGCCGGGCGTCTACGTGCAGGAGCGCTACGGCCAGGAACTGCGCCTGTCGGTACGCGGCTCAGGCGTCGCCCGGAACTTCCACCTGCGCGGCATCGAGATCCTGCAGGACGGCATTCCGTTCAACCTCGCGGACGGGAGCGGCGACTTCTATCAGATCGACCCGCTCGCCCTGCGTTCGGTGGAGGTCTACAAGGGGGGCAATGCCCTGACCTTCGGAGCGACGACGCTCGGCGGCGCGATCAACTTCGTCACGCCCACGGCCTACACGGCCATCGCGCCCAACCTCCTGCGCATCGATGGTGGCAGCTTCGGCACGATCCGCGAGCAGGCGCAGATGTCCCGCATCGACGGGCCGCTCGACGTGCTGGTCAACGCGACGCTGACCAATTCCGACGGCTTCCGCGCCCACGAGGCGCAGGCGACCAAGAATTTCAATGCCAATATCGGCTACCGGATCGCCCCCGACATCGAGACGCGGTTCTATCTCGGCACCTATCTCACCGACCAGAAGCTGCCCGGCAGCCTGACCCTCGGCCAGAGCCTGACCACGCCGACGCTCGCCAATCCCACGGCAATCACCGGCAACCAGTCGCGCAAGGTCGAGACGGAGCGGATCGCCAACCGCACCTCGTTCCTGCTCGATGTCGGCAAGCTCGACGTAGACAGCTGGGCGATCCACAAGAGCCTCTATCACCCGATTTTCCAGGCGCTCGACCAGGATGGCTGGACCTACGGCATCAGCCCGCATTGGGCCGGCACCTTCGACCTCGGCGGGTTTCGTGACGACGTGGTGCTGGGCCTGCGCGCCTTCGCGGGCCAGAATTCGGCGCTGCAATTCGCCAACATCCGCGGCCAGCGGGGGGCCCAGACGCTCAACGCGCTGCAGAGCGCATCGAATTATGAGGCCTATGGCGAGAACCGGTTCTGGTTCCTGCCGGACGTGGCGCTGATGACCGGCGCCAAGGCCTTCTCGTCGAACCGGGCCTACAGCGACAAGGGCGGCCTGCCCGGCGACCTGAACCCGCGCTTCGCCACGCTGACCTATGCCGGCATCAACCCGAAGATCGGCCTGCTCTGGCAGCCGCTGCCCACGGTGCAGGTTTTCGGCGACGTGACCCGGTCCCGGGACGTGCCCGATTTCGGGGACCTCGTGCAGCAGAACCTCTTCAACACCACGTTCGTGCCGCTGCGGGCCCAGCGCGCCTGGACCTACGAGGCGGGCGCCCGTGGCCGGATCGACCGCCTCTCCTTCGACGTGACGCTCTACCGGTCGGACCTGCGCGACGAGCTCATCAACTTCTCGACCAATCCCGGCCTCAACATCCCGGCCGCGACCTTCAACACGCCGCGCTCGATCCATCAGGGCGTCGAGGCGGCCGTGACCCTCGACCTTGCGGGCGATCTCATTGGCGCCGGTGACGGCCTGAGCCTGACGCAGATCTGGACGCACAACGATTTCCGGTTCGTGCGCGACCCGGTCTTCGGCAACAACCGCATTGCCGGCATCCCCTCGGATGTGCTGCGCACGGCGTTGAGCTACCGCCATCCGAGCGGCTTCCACATCGCCCCGGCGGTGGATTGGATACCGGAGGGTGCCTTCGCCGACCACGCTAACACCTTGCGGGTGCCGGGCTACGCGTTGCTTGGGATCGAGGCGGGGATCGACTTCCCCAACGGGGTCGCCCTGTTCGTGGACGCCCGCAACCTCACGGACGCGCGCTACGTATCGGACATCGCCGTGGTGGCGAACGCCCGGACGTCCGGCGGCACGGCGAGCTTGGCCGCCTTCTACCCCGGCAACGGTCGCAGCGTCTTCGCGGGCTTGCGTGCCGCCTTTTGAATGCTGGCATCCGCGGGCAGACCGCTTATCTTGGAGTCCCGCGCGGGGTTAACGTTAAAAAAGGTTGAAGCCTGATCCCGGCGCCGATCGGCGCTAGGATTGCAGCGTCGTCGGACAGCACGGGACGAGGCGTCCCATTTCCGGGCAGACAAAGCCGTCGGACGGCACGGGAGAGGCAAGATGAACGGCTTCGATGTCACGTTCCGGGACGATCAGGACTGGGTCGATTTCGGCAAGTCCTACGTCAATTCGGAGGCCTTCAAGTCGCTGTTCCGCGAGGGGATGAAGCTCGTCGAGGAGACAGCCGCCTATCTCGACGGCGAGGGACGCGACGAATCACGCCTCATCTCGCGCGACGCGACGCTGAGCTACGCGGCCGAGAGCATGCGCCTGACGACGCTGCTGATGCAGGTCGCCTCCTGGCTGCTGGTGCAGCGTGCCGTCGCCGAGGGTGAAATGACGCCGGCCGAGGCTCTCTTGGAGAAGCACCGCGTAAAGCTCGGCAGCAGCGAGCCACCGAAGCCGCAGGATTTCAACCTTCTGCCGATGCGGCTCCAGCAGCTGATCATGCGGGCGCGGCGCCTGCACAGCCGCATCCTGCATCTGGATGTCCTGATCACCGAGGACCGGCCGGCGCCCGCCCCGGTGGAGAGTCCGGTCGCCGCTCAGCACGGCCTGCTCCGCATGGCGTTCCGCCTCAGCGACGGCTGAGGCTCTCGAAAGCGGATCCGGCGTTCAGAACGCCGGTAACTGGCTGGGAAACCGCGCCTTGAGGAGTTGGCGGATGGCGTCGTTCCGGAAGGCGCGCACCAGTGGCGGCACCCGATCGGCGTTCCTGTCCGCCTCACGGACCCCGACGACGGTGTTGTAGGGATTGGCCAAAGCCGATTCGAGCGCGACCGGACCCTTGTTCGGCAACGGGTGGTCGGAGAAGACCACGAGCTCGGGACCAAGCCCGTCCCGGGTAACGATTTCCTTGGCCGTCGCCCGGTGAATCTCGGAATCGCCGCCCCAGATGCCGCGCCTGATTCGGTCCCGGGCGCACGCCGGTGCCGATACGATCCACGGGACGGCGAAGGCGAGGGGAAGCGTCCGGATCATCTGAGACGGATCCGCCGTTTAACCGCGCAGACGTTCACGCCGCGGCAAAACCGGAGTTCCAGCAGAGCGCAACGCACGCATCCCAGGATTCCCCGATGATGGATCAACGGGTCGGGGATCCACGATGCGTTGACTGCGATGAGAATGCCCACGGCGCAGAGGGGACTGCGTTCCGAAGCCGATCTGCGACCATCCCGGGACGGATCGACTGGAATCCGACCGCCGGACAGCGGCGTTCTGGCACGGCGGGGCAGGCATTCGCGGTACCGTTTCGTGGAACACAGGCGGATGGCCGATCGCGGCACCACCGACGAGGGCGCGTCCACGGCCGCGCGGCAATCACAACGGAAACGGGCGGCCCCCTGAGGAAGCCGCCCGCCCTGAAACAGATCGCACCCGGGGGTGCAGCGTTCGGATGACTCAGCGCTTGCCGATGTTGCCGAAGCGCGAGTTGAAGCGCGAAACGCGGCCAGCCCGGTCGAGCATCTTCTGCTCGCCGCCGGTCCAGGCCGGGTGGGTGAGCGGATCGATGTCGAGGTTGAGGGTGTCGCCCTCCTTGCCGTAGGTCGAACGGGTCCGGTACTCGGTGCCGTCCGTCATCACGACCTTGATGAAGTGGTAATCGGGGTGCTCTGTCCCCTTGGCCTTCGCGGCCGCGTCCTTCGCCATGACCTGTCGTCCCTGATCTGGCACGCCGGCGGGAAGCGCAGGAGGCGCCGCCCGGCCCGGAATGCGGAAGATGTCACCGGTTGCACCGAACCGTGGGTTCGTGCAACGGCACGTACAAGCCGACCGTGGTGGCGGCCCGCGGCCATTGAACACACGCAATCGGATGAGCGGCGGCGTATACCGCAGGCTCGCCCCGGTCACAAGCGCCGCGGACCGGGAGAGTGACGAACACGAGAGGCGTAATGGCCCGTAGACCCAAGGTGGCCGTTGAGGGGCGGCCGAAAGCGCCGCTGAGCGCGCTCCGGCCGCTGCTCCCGTTCGCGCTGCGCTATCGCGGCCGGATCGTCGCCGGGCTCATCGCCCTTGCCTGCGCGTCCGCCTCGACCCTGGTGGTCCCGATCGCGATGCGCCGGGTTATCGACCACGGCTTCACGGTCGACGGCTCGGGGGTGATCGACGCCTATTTCCTGGCCCTGCTCGGGGTGGTGGCGGCCTTCGCGCTGTCGAGCGCGGCCCGGGTCTACACCGTCGTGACACTTGGCGAGCGGGTGGTGGCAGATCTGCGGGCGGCCGTGTTCGCCCGGCTCACGATCCTCGACCCGGCCTTCTTCGACCGGGCGCAATCGGGCGAGATCGTCTCGCGGCTCACCGCGGACGCGACTCAGATCAAGTCGGCCTTCGGGGTCTCGGTCTCGATCCTGCTGCGCAACCTGTTCCTGTTCGTGGGTGCCACCGCCATGATGGTGATCACGAGCCCGCGTCTGTCCGTGATGGTGCTGGCCGCCATCCCCGTCATCGTTTTCCCGCTGATCCTGTCCGGTCGCGGCGTGCGTCGGCGGTCCCGGGCCGCCCAGGACCGGCTGGCCGAGGCCTCCGCGTATGCCGCCGAGGCGGTCGGGGCCGTGCGGACCATGCAGGCCTTCGGCCGGTCGGGCAGCACCGCCGCCCGGTTCGCGAAGGCCTCCGAGGAAGCCTACGGGGCCGCCCGCGATTCGATCCGGGCGCGGGCGCTGCTCACCGGCGTCGCGATCTTCCTGATCTCCGCCTCCGTGGTGGGGGTGATGTGGTACGGCGCGCAAGGGGTGCTCACCCACACGATGACGGGCGGCGAACTCTCCCAATTCGTCCTCTACGCGGTGTTCGGCGCCGGCGCCCTCGGCCAGCTCTCCGAGGTCTACGGCGACCTCGCCATGTCGGCGGGGGCGGCCGAGCGGCTCACCGAGATTCTGGCGGCCGAGCCCGCGATCCGCGCGCCGGTGCCGGCCCTTCCCCTGCCCGAGCCCGCGCAGGGCGCCGTCACCTTCGAGGCCGTGCGCTTCGCCTATCCGACCCGGCCCGGCCACACCGCCCTCGATGGCTTGAGCTTCGCGGCCGCCCCCGGTGAACGGATCGCCATCGTCGGTCCCTCCGGGGCCGGCAAGTCGACGGTGTTCCAGCTGCTGCTGCGCTTCTACGATCCGCAGGGCGGCCGGATCCTGGTCGACGGCGCCACCATCACGCAGGTCGACCCCGAGCGCCTGCGCGCCCGCACCGCCCTGGTTCCGCAGGATCCGGTCGTGTTCTCCGGCAGCGTCAGCGAAAACATCCGCTACGGGCGGCCGGAGGCGAGCGAAGCGGAGGTCCGGCAAGCTGCCGAACTGGCTCACGCGCACGGCTTCATCACAGCCCTGCCCCAGGGCTACGACACGCAGGTCGGCGAGCGCGGCGTGACGCTCTCGGGCGGCCAGCGGCAGCGGATCGCCATCGCCCGGGCGATCCTCAAGGACGCACCGATCCTGCTCCTCGACGAGGCGACCTCGGCGCTCGACGCGGAATCCGAGCGCGCCGTCCAGGCCGCCCTCGATACCCTGATGCGCGGGCGCACCACCCTGGTCATCGCCCACCGGCTCGCCACGATCCGCGCCGCGGACCGGATCCTCGTCCTCGACGACGGCCGCATCGTCGAGACCGGGACCCACGAGAGCCTGCTGGCCCAGGGCGCGCTCTACGCGCAACTCGCGAACCTGCAGTTCACGGATGCGCTCGACGAGACCGCCCGGGGCAAGGAGCCCCGCACACGCGGCGAGCGGCTGCCGGCGGCCGAGTGAGCCAAACCCGGGACAGGGGTCGCGGCACGGTGTAGACAGGCCGTCATGCCGACGCTCGATGTCACCCGCTTCCCGCGCCTGCCGCTCCTGGCCCTTCCGACGCCGATCGAGCCACTCGACGGCCTCACGGCCCATCTTGGGGCTGCGCTCAACGGCGTCCGGATCTTCGTGAAGCGCGACGACGTGGCTGGGATCGGCCTCGGCGGCAACAAGCTGCGCAAGCTGGAATACCTGCTCGGTGCCGCAAAATCTGCGGGCGCCGACACGGCCATCACTGTCGGCGCCATCCAGTCGAACCACGCGCGACTCACCGCGGCGGCGACCGCCCGGGCGGGCCTCGCCTGCGAGCTGTTCCTGACCCGCAGCGTGCCGCGCCAGGATCCCGACTATACCGGCAACGGCAATCGCCTGCTCGACGATCTGTTCGGCGCCACGGTTCACGAATTGCCGGGCGAGGCCGATTCCCTTGCAGCCGCCGAGGCGCGGGCGGACGCGCTGCGGGCGCAGGGCCGGACGGTCTACACCTTCCCCTCCGGCGGCTCGAGCCCGACCGGCTGCCTCGGTTACGCAAACTGCGCCGCCGAGATTCTGGCTCAGGCGGACGAGCTGGGCGTGACCTTCGCCCAGATCGTTACGGCGAACGGCAGCGCCGGCACCCATGCCGGGTTGGTCGCGGGGCTCGCCGCGATGGGCCTCGACCCGCGCCTGGCGAAATCCTTCGCGGTACTCGCCGAGGAGGAACGTGCCCGGGCGGAGGTCCTGGAGAAGGCCAACGCGACGCTGGCGCTGATCGGAACGGAGCAGCGCGTGTCACCGGAGGACATCAACCTCGACGGCGGCCATCGCGGCCCGGGCTACGGGATCCCGACGGCCGGCATGCTGGAGGCCGTCCGGCTGATGGCGCGAACCGAGGGCAAGCTCCTCGATCCGGTCTACAGCGGCAAGGCCTTCGCGGGCCTGCTGCACGACGTCCGGGCCGGACTCTACCCGGCGGGATCAGCGGTGCTGTTCCTGATGACCGGCGGCACGCCCGGGATCTTCGCCTACAAGGACGCGCTGGCGGGCTGAGCGTGCTGTCGGGCCGCCCGGACAGGGAGGCCGCTCCTACCTCTCGGTGAGCTTCATCTCGATCCGGCGGTTGCGGGCGTAGGCCTCCTCGGTGGTTCCGGCATCAAGGGGCTGGAATTCGCCGAAAGCGCCGGCCAGGAGGTGCTGGGGCGGGATGCCCCTGCCGGAGAGGTACTGCACCACCGCGATGGCGCGGGCCGCCGAGAGCGCCCAGTTCGATGGGAATTGCGACGTGCTGATCGGCCTTGCATCGGTGTGGCCGTCGACCCGCAGCACCCAGGGCAGATCCGCCGGGATCTGCTTGGCGAGGTCCGAGATCGCGCCGGCGATCCGGTCGAGTTCCGGCCCGGCCTCGGGCTTCAGGGTCGCCGAACCCGCGGGGAACAGCACCTCCGATTGCAGCACGAAGCGGTCGCCGACCACGCGGATGTCGGGGCGGTTGCCGAGGATCTGGCGCAGGCGGCCGAAGAAGTCGGAGCGGTAGCGCGCCAGCTCTTGGACCTTCTGCGCCAGGGCGACGTTCAGCCGGCTGCCGAGCTCGGCGATGCGGGCCTGGGATTCCCGGTCGCGACTCTCGGAGGCGGCGAGCGCATCCTCCAGGGCGGCGAGCTGGCGGCGCATGGCGCTGATCTGCTCGTTCAGCAGATCGATCTGGGACAGGGCCCGCTTGGTCGCGCCCCGCTCGGCCTCGAGCTGCTTGTCGAACGCGCCCGCCGCCCCCTGGCTGACGGTTGCGGCCTCGGCCTGGGTCTTCGCCTGATCGCGCTCGGCCTCGACGCCGGCGAGCGTCGTGCGCAGATTGCGGACCTCGTCTTCCTGATTGCGGCGGTTCGAGCGCTCCAGGGCGAGAAGATCGGTGAGTTCGGCGATCTGGCGGTTGAGCTTGACGAGCGTTTCGTCCCGGCCGGTCAGCTCCTGCGAGAGGAAGAACTGCCCGACCACGAAGACCGTGAGCAGGAACACGACCGCGAGCAGGAGCGTCGCCAGGGCATCGACGTAGCCCGGCCAGACGTTGAGGGTGCGCCGGGACCGCGCCGCCGTGGACGCCATCAGACCCGCTCCCGGCCGAGCCGGTCGAGCACCTGCTTCAGCTCGCGCTCGCGGCTCGCCTGGGCTTCGACCCAGTCACGGATCATCTGCTGCTCGGCACGCATGTGCTGCACGAGACCCTGGATGCCTTCGGCGAGGTTGGTCATGGCGAGCGTTGCGGCGCGGCTGCCGCCGCCCTCGGCCACCAGGGTGGCCAGGCGATCGATCGCCTCCTTCAGTTCCTGGGTGCCGGCTCCCCCAGTCCGGACGGGAACGGCGGCCTCAGCGGCCACTGACGCCTCGCCGGACATCAGCCAATCCTGCAATTCGTTGTGGAAACGTGCGTGGGCTTGGCCGGCCTGCAGCTCGAGGAAGCCGGTGATCAGCGACGAGGCGAGGCCAAACAGGGAGGCCGAGAAGGCGAGCCCGATTCCCGAGAGGGGCACGGCCAGGCCCGACTTCAGCTCATCGAACATCACCCCGGCATCGCCGCCGCCGCGCATGCCCCTGATCACGCCGCCCACGGCCGAGAGCGTGTCGATCAGGCCCCAGAAGGTTCCGAGCAGGCCGAGCAGGATCAGGATGCCGGCGATGTAGCGCAGGATCTCGCGCCCCTCGTCGAGGCGGGCCGCGATCGTGTCGAGGTAGCCGGCGGTGCCGGGCAGCGTCACCCCCCCGGTCCGGGCGGCGACCATCGACGCCATCGGCGCCAGGAGGGCGGGCGGGCGCTTGGCCTGGGCGCCGCGTGCGGCGGCGTTGACGTAGGCGACCTCGCGAAACAGTCGGATGACCTGCCCGAAGGCGATCACGACCGCGATCAGCAGGACCCCGAGGATGAGGCCGTTGAGACCGGGATTGGCGAGGAAGGCCGGCGTGATCTGCTTGAACAGAATGAAGGCGAGGAAGCCGACGAGGATCAGAAAGACGACCATGCGCCCGAGATAAATTCCGGGCTTGGCCAGCGGTTCCTTGGTGTTCTCGCCGGTATCGCGGGCGGCCATCGGTCGCTCTAGCCTGATCTCAGAAGATGCGGTCGCCGGCGGCGTCCGTCCTGCTCACTGTGGCGGCAGGGCCGGATGCGATCAAGTCACGCCCAGGACGCAGGCGCATCGCGTGGTGAACGGAAGGCGGATCCGGACCTCGCCCGCCTGACGCAATCGGGATCAGCCCTCATCCCAGAAATGCGGCGCGCTCTCCTCGAGATGCGGGCCGAGCCGGAGCGCCGCCACCCTGGTGGCGAGCCCCCGCGCATCGATCTCGACGGCGATGCCGCTGAGCGTCCCCTCGCCGGTGGCGACCTCCCAGCGGGAGCCCGGCGTCTTCTGGATCATCCGGCGGATCGGCTCGTCCTTCTGCATGCCGATCACCGAATCGTAATCGCCGCACATGCCGGCATCCGACATGTAGGCCGTACCGCCGGGCAGGATCCGGTGATCGGCGGTCGGCGTATGGGTGTGGGTGCCGACCACGAGGCTTGCCCGGCCGTCGAGATAGTGGCCGAAGGCCTGCTTCTCGCTGGTCGCTTCGGCGTGGACATCCACCACCACGGCGTCGGCCGCCGCTCCCAGCGGACAGGCCATGATCTCGCGCTCCACCGCGGCGAAGGGATCGTCCATCGCGTCGAGGAAGACGCGGCCCATCACGTTGACCACGAGAACGCGGGCACCGCCCTGCGTCTCCACCACCGTGGCGCCCCGACCGGGCGTTCCGGGCGGGTAGTTGGCCGGGCGCACCAGCCGCGGCTGGCGGGCGATGAAGACCAGCGCCTCGCGCTGATCGAAACTGTGATTGCCCAGCGTTACCGCATCGGCGCCGGCCTGGATCAACTCGTCACAGATCGACTCGGAGATGCCGAAGCCACCGGCCGCGTTCTCGCCGTTCACCACAACGCAATCGAGCCGCCAGCGCTCCCGCAGGCGCGGCAGCTGCTCGCACACCGCGGTGCGGCCCGAACGGCCGACCACATCGCCGAGGAAGAGGAGCCGCATCGGTCAGGCCGTCCTGTCGAAGCGGATCAGGCCCGCCTCGGTGATCACGCAGTCGAGGGGCCGGTCGTGCGGCTCGGCCGGCACGCGCTCGACCTCCTGCACGGCGAAGCCGATGCCGACGGTAAAGAGCGGCTGGCTCCGGGACAGGCGCTCGATCGCGCCGTCGTAATAGCCGCGGCCGTATCCAATCCGCTGGCCAGACCGGTCGAAGGCCGCGAGCGGCACGATCAGCGCGTCAGGATCCACCGGCGGCAGGGACGGGTCGGGCTCGCTCAGGCCGAAGCCCCCGGAGACCAGCGTGTCCCCGGCCCGCCATTCCCGGAACACGAGCCCTTCACGGGTGACCTGCGGCAGAGCCACGGCCTGCCCGCGGGCCAGCAGTCCCTCGGCGGCGGGGCGTGGGTCGACCTCGCTGCGGATCGGCCAGAAGGCGGCAACGAGCCGGGCTTGTGTCAGCTCGGGCAAGGCGAGGAGTGCCCGGGCGATCGTCGCCGAGGCAACCTGCCTGCGTTCGACGCCCAGGGCGTCGCGGGCCGCCAGGGCCGCGCGGCGCAGTTCCTGTTTGCGCGCAGCGTCGGTAGTCTCAGAGGAAGGCGAGTGCGGAGCCACGTGAGCCGTTGGAGGATCGATCCCGGGAAACCTACAGCGTAGGTGGGCGCCGTGTTGGCCAGGTCCAGGGACGAGGCCAGGGACAGCTCCCGAGGGAGTCGATAAGGCCCCGGGGATAGTGCTCCTGACGAACTCTGCAGCCCCGCCACTGATATGTAGCGATCCCGGCACATTCCCGCCAGGGCCGCACGGCGGAGAAAATCGCGCCGGCTGAGATTCACGGCTGGCCGCCGCTCAAGCGCCGATGAGCCCTCTGTAGCGCGGGGCCCGCCCGGCCCCGTCGATGCACTCGATCCCGCCGCCCGCATTCAGGGTGTGCAGACGGTTGCCGGGCCAGGCCGGGCCGGGCTCGATCCGTCCGATCACGGTCTGCCCGAAGCCCTCCGGATCGAGGCGGTCGATCTGCGCCAGCACGAGGGCACGGCCATAGCCGGTGGCGCAATCCTGGATCGGGCGGATCAGGTGGCCGCCTCGCCACACGATCCGGCCCGCCGGGCGCGCCAGAGCGGGATCGACCAGAACGGGGTTGGCCGGATGCGGCGTGTAGGGGCCGCGGAAATCGGGCGCCGACCAGAGGTGGAGGGCGTCGTGGAAGCAGCCCGCCCCGGCCGGCGCATCGAGCCCCGCATCGCGGACGGTGGCGAAGATCCACCAGCGGCCGGCATGCTCGATCAGGGTCGCATCGCTCGCCACCACGCCGGAGAGAAGCGTCGCCTCCTTGACCCAGCCGCCGGGGAAGCGCGTGGCGCGGTAAAGGTCGACCGTTCCGGCAGCGGAACTCTCCGGAACCATCCAGACGGATCCCTCCCGCTCGAAGACGAACGGGTAGGAGAGATGATGCGCCTCCTCCAGCACCGGCACGGGCGGCCCCTCCGGACCGTCCGGCCCGAAGCGCACCGCCGAGATGAGCGCCTTGCCGGTGGCGTGCGGAAAGTCCTCAACGAAGAGATGCGTGTGTCCCGCGACGGAGATCGGAAACGGATCGGCGTAGAAGCGCCTTCCGTCATCCGGGAGGACGATCCAGCCCGTTTCGGGATGGCGCCCGAGATCGATGAGGTCCGGCCCGGCGAGGGGGCGCCAGCCGCAGCGCCAGTGCGGGGCCTTGTAGCAGAGGCGATACAGCCGGTGGATGAGCGCGCCCGCGAGCATGCGCCCCGCCCGCGCGCCGAGGCGCGGCACCGTGAGGGCCGCCGGATGCTCTAGGGCACTATCGCCGCATGCCTCCGCCCCGCCCCGTCCGGCGATCCGGTCGCGCAGGGCCGCAACGATCAGCGTGATCGTCCGCGCCAGGGCGTCCTCGAAGCTCGCCAGCACGATTCCGGGCCGGTCGGCGCCGAGGCGGCCGGCGGCGCGAAGCGTCCCGTTCTCAACCAGCGTGAGACGCGGTACCGCCCCGGCGAGCAGGCTTGCCAACAACGCGTCCTCGCCGGCCCTGCCATCATAGGCGAGATGCCAAATGTTGGGTCCGGACGGGACATCGCCGCACAGGTCGAGCACGAGATCGGGGGCGCCATCCGCCTGACGCCAGCGATCGAGCTCAGCTTTGGCGATCGGCCCCGAATCGAGGCGGCTCAGGCTGTGGATCAGGGCCTCGAGCCGGAACAGCAGATCGGCCGTGTCCGGCCATTTCCCGCTTCCGGGTGCATCCGCTACGCTGACCGGGCCGATGCCGGGGATCACGCTGATCCGCTGGAGCAGCGTGCTATGCCAGCGGCGCGGCCTGGTGCCATCGAGGCGCACACGCACATGCATCGATCTGGACGCCCCTTCGCTGCCCCGTGATCCGTTGATCACCGTATCGGCCCCAGATCCAATCCCTAACCGTAAGCAGGGTGATTGCACGGTATAACTGATCCGAAGTTGCACCGGGCGTTTACGACATGTTCAGTAATGGGTACGTCTTGCCGGGACAATCTCAGTTTCTGCAGCTTACCAGCCACATGCGCGACTCTTGCAACTGGTCCTGTAGCCCATGCGGACCTGCCCTGGATTGAGACGACGGTGACCGATCGTGACACGGATCGACCCTAACCTCGCTGTCGCGACCTGGCTGGCGCCGGTGCAGCCGGCTCTGCCCGAGCGGCCCGCCCGTCCGGAGACGAGCGCCGAGGCCGGCGATCTGTGGCGCATCCTCTGGCGGCGGAAGCGGGTCGTGATCGGGACCGCGCTGCTGCTCGCCCTCCTGGCCTTGACGTATGCCCTGCTCACGCCGTCCCTGTACACGGCGACCGCCCAGATCCTGATCGACCCCCGCGACCGTCAGGTCGTCTCCAACGACGTCAATCCCGGCACCCTCTCGCCGGATGGCGGGATCGCGCAGGTCGAGAGCCAGGTGAAGGTGATCGAGTCCGACGCGGTGCTGGGCCGGGCCGTCGCCCAGACGGGGCTCGAAACGGAGCCGGGCTTCGGCGTGCCCCGCAACGTCTGGTACGTCCGCGCCGCGGCCGCCCTGCGGGAGCTGGTGAATGGGCCGCGGCCCGAACGGAAGATCGACGCGCAGGGCCGGGCCCTCGACCAGCTCCGGCGCAAGCTCGCGGTGAAGCGCGCCGACAAGGTGTTCGTGATCGACGTGATCGTCACGACGATCGACCCCGACCTTTCGGCGCGCATCGTCAACGCCATCGCGAATGCCTACCTCGCGGATCAGACCGCGGCACGCGCCGAGGCCGCCCGCCGCGCGGCGGGCGACCTGCGGGGCCGGCTCGACGAGCTGCGCAACGCGGTGAACACCGCCGACAAGAAGCTCGAGGACTACAAGGCCCGCAACGGTCTGATCACGGCGAGCGGCCGGCTGGTCAACGAGCAGCAGCTGACCGACCTGAACACCCGGCTGGTGGCGGCCCAGGCTCGGACCGCCGACGCGCAGGCTCGCCTGCAGGGGATCCGGGACGCCCGCGGCCGGGCGGTCGGGGCCGGCGCGATGCCGGAGGCGGTCCAGTCAACGGCCGTCGAACGCCTGCGCGGTCAGTACGCCGAACTCGCCGCCAAAGAGGCGGATCTGCGCACCAATCTCGGAGAGCGCCACCCGTTCATCGCTGCCGTGCGGACCCAGATGCAGGATGTCCGCCGCCTGATCGATGCCGAACTCAACCGGATCGCGGGCGCCGCCGAAACAGAGTTCCACCGCGCCCAGGCCAACGAGCGGACGCTCACCGCCGAACTGGGGCGTCTCCGGCAGCAGGCGGCGGTCAACTCCCAGTCCTCGGTGCAGCAGCGCGAGCTGGAGCGTGAGGTCGAGGCGGCGCGCTCGGTCTACAACAGCTTCCTGGTCCGCGCCCGCGAGATCAAGGAGCAGACCAGCATCGACAGCTCGAACGCGCGGATCATCACGGCGGCCCGACCGCCGGAGGATCCGAGCTGGCCGCCGCGGCTGGTCCTGGTGGCCGCAGCCCTGTTCGGCGGGCTGGGTCTCGGAGCCGGGCTCGCGCTGATGCGGGAATACTTGGCGCCCACGGTGCTGTCGCCGCGCCAGCTGGAGCGGATCTCGAATGCGCCGGTCGTGGCGGTGCTGCCGGGCCTGCGGCCGCGGGGCGCCAATGCGGCGGCCGCAAGCTTCACACTGGACCATCTCGCGGCGACCACGGGCAGCCACGGGCATTCCCTCGTGCTGATGGTGACGTCGGGTGACTCGGACGAGTTGCAGCGCCGGGCCGTGATCGGGCTGCTCGCCGCGGTGGCGGTCGGGCGCGGGGATCGGGTCCTGCTGGTGGATGCGGACCTGCGCGGCGACGGTTCAAGCGCGGGCGGCCTCCTCGACGTGCTGCGCGGCGAGCAGAGCCTCAACGCGGTGACCGAGACCGATCCGAAATCCGGCGCACGCCGGATGGGGCTTGGCGATGCGAGCAAACCGGTCCGCGACGCCCTCACCACCGACAACATCGAGCGCTTCGTGGCCGGCGTGAAGGGCCGGTTCGATCTGGTCATCGTGGATGGCGGCGTGCTCAGCGAGAACCTGCGGCTCGGTCCCCTGGCGGCCGCGGCCGACCGGGTGCTGATGGTCGCCTGCAACGGTGCGACCCGCCAGCGCGACCTGATCGACCTCGTCGACACCTCCGAAGCGCTGGGCCGGCCGATCTCGGGCTCGCTGCTGCTGACGCGGCGCCGGGCGTGAGGATCGCGCGGGCCGAGCCCATTCCGCGCCGCGCCGCGCCCGCGCAATCGCGCGCGACCCAGCGAAGCGTGCCTGCCCGCCTCGAATCCCACCTCCTCGTCCTCTGGGCCGCGGTCCTCGTTGGGGTCTCCGGGGGCGTGCTGTGGGTCGTCGGGCTCAACTATGACGGATTGACCGGCTCGGCCGCGTCCAAGATCCATCCGGCGACCTATCTCGCGGTGGTCCTCGCCGGATGGATGCTGCTGCGCGCCGGCAACCCGGTCAGACCGGTGGCGCAGGCCCTAATCCATCGCCCCGCCAGCGTGCTGGTGACGATCTCGGGCGTGCTGCTCCTCGCCCTGATCGCGATCCGCGGCGGGAACGGCCTCGCCGGCTCGATCGATACCTTCGTGCTGGCCGGCCTCCTGCCGATCCTGCTCATGGACCGCGACGCCGCGACGCTGGCGCGGATCGAGACCGTGTTCCACGTCGTGATGCTCGCCAATGCGCTGCTCGGCCTGTACGAACTCGCCAGTGGCCAGCGCTTCTTCCCGTTCCGCCTCGACGGTGCGGACTTCGCGTGGGACACGCGCTCGGCGGCCCTACAGGGCCATCCGCTCAGCAACGCGACCGTCACCGCCTGCTACATCCTGGCGCTCGCTGCTGGCGGCGGACGATTCGGCCCGGCTCAGCGCGCCGCGATGATCGCCCTGCAACTCGTGGCACTGGTGACGTTCGGCGGCCGGTCCGCCACCATCATCACCCTCGTCCTCGGCGGTGTTGTCGGCCTCGTCGCCCTCGGCCGCGTCCTGCGGGGCGGGCGGATCCCGCTGATCGGCGCGGCCTGCGCCTGCTTCGCACTGACGCTGGTGCCGGTCGCCGTGGCTCTTCTGGCCGCCCTGGGCTTCTTCGATACCCTGCTGGAACGGTTCTCCTCCGATGGTGGCAGCGCGCAGGCCCGAGTCGACATGCTGGCAGTCTTTGATGCGATCCCGTTCCGGGAGTTGCTGCTGGGCCCGGATCTGGTTCAGGTCACCACCCTGCGGCGAATCTGGGGTCTGGAATGGGGCATCGAGAACTCGATCCTCTCGACCCTGCTCTACAACGGCATCCTGGTGACCACGCTCCTCGTCGTGGCGGTCGCCCTCTACCTCGCGGAGATCGCGCGCTCCTGCCGGCACGGCGTGTGGCTGCCGATCCTGGCCTTCGTGATCCTGGTCAACACCTTCGAGGGGCTGGCGGGCAAGTCCACGCTGCTGGCCAAGTTCGCCCTGATGCTCATCGTCCTGTTCCCCCGGGGACCGCTGCGGGGACGTGCCGGCTAAACGGCTCTACGGCGCGGCCTTCAGGCCCAGCGCTGCGACCAGGGCGGGATCGACCGCATGCGCCTCGTCCATCAGGCCGAGCCCGTCGAACAGGTTCCAGAACGACCAGCCGAACCCTGACCGCTCCGCCGCCAGCCGCACGTCGCGGAGATAGGCGGCCCGGTCGGGGGCCCGCGCGGCCGTGTAGCGGACGTCGGTGCGCAGGGCCCCGAACTCGCCCATCAGCACGGTCCGGCGCGGGATCTCGTAGAGGTCGGCCCAGGTCGAAACCGGATCCATGGCGGCGGCGAGGTAGGCGGGTCCGGGCTCGGCCGCGCCGTACTCGCGCAACTTGGCCTCGATCACCGCCAGATCGCGGGCCTTCTCGGCCGGCGGGACCGACCGGTCGGCCTGCATACGAGCCCGGACGGCACTCAACGTCTCCGGCATCCGACCGCGCGTCCCCGGCCAGGGCACGGCGTTGAGCCAGCGATAGAACGGCTCATCGGTGAGCCAGGTCGCACCCTGGTGGGAGAACAGGTACGGCTCATAGAAGTGGAAGGTGTAGAGCAGCGGCGCAAACCGCGCGAGCGGCGCCGGATCGAGCGCTGTCAGGCCGGCGATCAGGCTGCCGCATGAGCCCGTCGCCACCAGGGTCAGCCCGGGCGCCGCCATCCGGGCGGCGGTGAGGAGCGCGTGCTGAACCCGGTTCCACACGAGGGCACCGCAGGCCTGCGGCGGCTCGTTGATCGGCTCCAACGCCACCCGGTCCGCCCCCTTCCGGGCGCATAGGCGGGCGAGTTCGCCGATGAGATCCCGGTAGGCCGGAAAGAGCGGCGCACGGTCGGTGCCGTAGAAAGCCTCCGGCGTGTAATGGTGGGTCGCGGCATTGGCCTGAACGTTGAGCAGAACCCGCAGCCCGGTCGCCAGCACCGCGTCGATCGCGGTCGAGAGGCTTCCGAGGAGTTCTCCCCGGCGGGCGCCCGTAAAGGCCACGAACGGGCCGGGATCGAGGGGCAGGCGCACGAAATCGAAGCCGAGGGCGGCGAGCCGCCTTAGATCGGCGTGGCTGGGTACGGGTCGGTCCGCCTGGAATGGCGGCCAGGCGTAATCGATGCGCGGCGCCGGATACTCGGTGGTGAGCGAGAACCAGGGCCAGAGCGCGATGCCCCGGCGGAGCCTGAGCGGCTCCGGGGCACCCAGGGCCGGGTAAGCCGCCATCCCGGCTGCCGCCAGTGCGCCCGTGAGCAGCGTCCGGCGGCTGGCATTCACCAATCAGCCCCGGCCGTGGCACCGATCGGCCCGGGCGTCACCGGCCGGATCCGTTCCGCGGGCGGATAATCCCCAACCTGCAGCACCTCGTCCTCGTAGGCCGCCAGGACATCGCCCCATTGGAAATGCTCGGCCCGCCGCCGGGCGGCCGCGCGGGCGCCGTCGACCGCCCACGCATCGGACAGGACGCGCTCGATCGCGGCTGCACAGGCCTCGACGTCCGTGAAATAGAACTGCCCCTCGCCGGCGGTCCCCCGGTTGAAGGCATTGTCGTGCGCGATCACCGCGTTGCCCGCCCACAGGGCTTCCACCAGCGACGGATTTGTGCCGCCGACCGTGTGGCCGTGGAGGTAGGCCAGCGCATGGGCCCGCAGGGCCCGGACCTGATCGGGCTCGTAGATGGCGCCCGGGAACAGCACCTCGGGCGAGGCGGCCGCCTCGACGGCCCGATGGTAGGCGTTGCGCACGCTCATGGTGCCCAGCACCACGAGTCGGACGCCCCGGGGCCGACGCGAGAACGCTTCCACGATCGTCAAAATGTTGTTGTCGGGCTCGATCCGGGCGATCGAGATGAGGTAGCGGCCGGCTTCCAGCCCCAGCGGCGGGGGCCCGATTTCCGTAGGCAGCGGGTCGCCGCCATAGGGGATCGTCGCGATGGCCCGGTGGGGTCGCCGCGTGGCGAGATGGTCGGCAATGGCCGGGTGGTCGGCGACGAGCCGGTGCGAGGCCCAAGCGGCGATCCACTCGCTGATGTAGAAGTATGCACGGATGGGCAGGGACCATTTCGGGCGCCGCCACTCGATCCCGTCCATGTTGGTCAGGATCCGGCCGCCACGGGCGCGCAGGTAGGGCAGGAACGCCGCGCCGTTGTAGCCGAGCACAAGGCAGACGCCGCCGCGCCGGGCAGCATCGTGGGCGCAGAGGGCGTCGAACGCCAGGGTGGCGGCCGGACCTGTCAGGCCCACCTCCACGGTGATCCGCTCGATGCCGTTCCAGACATCCGACGAAACCCGCGTGCCGACCCGCTCGACCTCCCGCTGACAGTACACGCCGACGCGCCAGCCTCGGTCGACTAAGTAGCGGGCGAACCGTTCCGCAAAAGTCTCAAACCCGCCGTGAGCGGCCGGGATACCGCGCGTTCCCAGAATAAGCACCATGGGTACCCGGTCCGGCATTGTCCTTCCTTCCCAATCCAGCGCTTATATTGTAACAGGACATGTCAGCCAAGCGGTGTCGCGGGGCTCTCAACCTTCGGTTTGCCAATTCTCGAAAATATAGTCCTGCGGTAGAGGTTTCGATATTGCAGTCCGTTGATGCCACCGCGACCGACGACCGGATTGTTCCGGCGTCCGCCAGACCGGAGGACGCCGCACGGGCCTGCATCATCACCTGCGTGCATCAGGGCTTCGAACTCTATGGGTCCGACCGCTGCTTCATCGAATCGGTCCGCACCCTCCGCGCCGCCCATCCGACCGCGCGGATCGACGTGATTCTGCCGCGACAGGGGCCGATCGTAGCGGCCCTGGAACCCTTCGCCAGCCGCGTTCTGATCGAGCCGCTGTGGATCCTCCGGCGCAAGGGTCTCGCGCGGCGTCTCACCGTCGAACTGATGGCTCTTCCGATCGCGATCCTGCGGGCGCTCCGGCGGATCCGCGCCAGCGATCTCGTCTACATCAACACCACCGTGGTGGCCGACTACCTGCTCGCCGCGCGCCTGATTGCGGGACGCAGCATCGTCCACGTTCACGAGATCCCGGAGGGGGCCGTGCTGACGGTCCTGCGGGGGCTGATCCGCTGGAGCGGCGCCGACGTGGTGTTCAACTCGCACGCCACCGCCCGGACCTACGCGTTGCCCCCACAAGCTACCGCCCGGGTGGTCTATAATGGCGTGGCCGGACCCGCGGAGGCGAACCGGACCACCTATGACGGCAGCCGCCCGCTGCGGGTGCTGATGCTCGGGCGCATCAGCCGGATCAAGGGACAGGACGTGCTGGTCGATGCGGTCGCCGCGTTGCCGGAGACGCTGCGGCGGCAGGTCAAGCTGCGCATCGTCGGCAGCGCCTTCGAGGACGAGGCCCGTGAGCGCGCCCTGGCGACACGGATCGTTGCGGCCGGCCTGTCGGAACAGGTGAGCCTCGAGCCCTTCGTGGCCGATCCGGCCGGACTCTATCGCTGGGCCGATGTCGTGACCATGCCCTCGCAGCGCCCGGAATCCCTCGGCCGGGTCGCGATCGAAGCCATGGCGTACGGCGTGCCGCCGCTGGTGACGGCGATTGGCGGTCTCCCGGAGGTCGTGGACCATGGGCGGACGGGATGGGTCGTCCCGCACGGCAGCCCTGAACCGATCACGCAGGCCTTGGCCAGTATGATCGCCGATCCGGCCGGCTGGCACGCCTTCGGGCCGGCGGCCCGTGCGCGCTACGAGACCTTGTTCGCCGAGGCCTCCGCGGCCGCGGGCATCACGGCCGCGGTGCGCGACACCCTGCGGCGCGCGAAAGCCGGGATCCGCCCAACATTGCCGGTCGGATGAACCGCAATGCGCGAAGAAATCGCCCGCGCAATCGGATTGTGCCTTGCGCTGCATGACGTCCGATGCACGAGTCCGCAATTGAAACCAATGTTCGGCAGACGTTCATCGGAGCAAGATAGTCCACCCGCCAGGGCCTGCGGGCGGAGCAGACTACCGAAACGGATATCCGGCCAGCGGCATCGGGGCGGCGCACGTCCGGCTCCAACCCTCCTGGATGAAGGGAACGCGTAGACATGGATGTCGCTGACTTCATCCAGCGGATCGTCGCGAAGCTCTCGGGCGAGAACCTGCTCGCCGCCGGTTTGCTGTTCGCAACCGCGATCGGCTGCGCCTTGATCGCCTATCTGCGCACAGCGGAGAGATACTCGTTCGCCGAGTTCTTCGAGTTCGCGTTGCCGCGGGAGGTCATGACCCACCCCTCAGCCCGGGCAGATCTGCTGTTCTACGTCACCCGCAAGGCGATCATGCCGTTCCTGCTGATCCCGGCGGGGGTGACCTTCGTGGTCGCAGTCGGCTACGCCACCAACCGGGTGCTGGGCGCGCTCTTCGGGATCGATCAGCCGATCCTCGGCGACCCCGGGCCCGTGACCGTGACCGTGACCGTGGTGGTTTTCACCGCCACGATGCTGCTGGCCTACGACCTGTCCTACTACCTCTACCACACGGCGCAGCACCGGTACCCGTTCCTGTGGGAACTCCATAAGGTCCACCACTCGGCCGAGGTGATGGTCGGGATCACCAAGGATCGGGTTCACCCCCTCGACGAGTTGATGAACCGCATCTGGGACGGCGTGATCCCCGGCATCTGCTTCGGGATCTGGAGTCTGCTGGCGCTGAACCCGGTCGAGCTGACCGTGTTCGGCATCAATGTCTACATTATGCGCAACATCCTGATGATGGACTTCGTCCGGCACACACATTTCAAGATCTCGTTCGGACGGCTCAACACGATCATCCTGTGCCCGCATTGGCACCAGCTCCACCATTCCACGGCGCCGGAGCATTACGACAAAAATTTTGGCCTGCTGTTCTCGTTCTGGGACCGGCTGTTCGGAACCCTGTGCGTCCCGAGGCCGGGCGAGGACTTCAAGTTCGGGCTCGTCGACCGGGACGTAGCCGATTACCAATCCCTATCCGGGCTTTACGTGCTGCCACTGAAGAAGATGGGCCGGCGGATCGCGCGACAGGTGCGGCGCCTGCGCGGGGTGCCGGCTCAGCCGCGGCCGGGAGCGGGAGCATGACGACGGCGCGTTTCGAAGCGATCCGCACAACCGAGCGGCTGGCCGAGGTCGGCCCCGCCTGGATGGCCCTGTGGGCGGCAAGCGGCGCCCTGGTCTTCCAGAGCCATGCCTGGGTCTCCGCATGGTGGGCGAGCGCGCCCGACCGGGAGCGGCGAGCGCTCGCGATCGTGCTGGCGTGGCGCGGAGATGATCTTGTCGGCGTGCTGCCGCTCGCCATCGTGCGCCGGAGGGGGTTCCGGGTCCTGGAATGGGCCGCCAAGGACTGCTCGGATTTCGGTGACGCGTTGCTGGCCGACCGGGCGGACCACACGCTCGTCCGCGGGATGTGGCGCCACGCCGGGCAAGCCGGCGGCTTCGATCTCGCCTACCTCAACCGGCTCCTGCCGGATGCCGCGGCCCGGAGCCTGCTTCAGCAGGAGGGCGGCGGGGTCCGGTTGCGCCTGAATCACCGCGACGAGGCGAACTGGCGGGTGCGCGGCCCCTGGACGACGGGCCAAGCGTGGTTCGAGGCGCAATCGAAGAAGACGCGGCAGAACTACCGCCGCGGTCAGAAGTCCTTGAGCGAGCGCGGTCCCCTCGCCTTCCGCCAGCTCGGGCCGGATGAGCCCCTCGGCCCGGTGCTCGACCGGTTGACGACCTTCAAACGGGCGTGGCTCCAGCGCCATGATTTGGCGTCCACGGCCTTCTACGACGAAGGGTCCCGGGCGCTGCCCGCGATGGTGCAGGTGCTGGCCGAGGCCGGGCTGCTGCACGCCTTCGTGCTGAAATGCGGCGGCGCCGTCGTGGCGGTTTCGATCAACTTCGTCCAGGCCGGCGCGATGATGGCCTTCGTCACCACCTACGATCCGGAGGTCGAGCGCGCCTCGCCCGGCATGGTGCTGATGATGGACTACATCATGTGGTCGATCGACCACGGGTTGCACACGGTGGATTTCCTGTGCGGCGACGAAGGGTTCAAGGGCCGCTTCGGCACCGAGTCCCTGACCCTGGCCTCGATGACCGGCGCCCGGACACCCCAGGGCAGCGCGGCCCAGCTCGTGGATCGGGCGCAGCATGCGTGGCGCCAGCGTTTCCGGAAATCCCGGGGGGTGGTCGGGGAGACAGCGACCGCGGATATCGCGGCCTGACGATGGCGGGCTACACCGGGCCGCCGAGACCGACCCGGATCGCGTCGACGCAGCGCGCGAGATCCTCATCGTTCACCCAGACATGGGGACTCAGCCGCAGCGCCCCGGCGCGCTCGCTTGCGAACACCGCGTTCCGGCGCAGGCTCTCAACGAGCCCCACAGGCAGCCCGCCCGGCGGCCGCACGCCGAGAATATGCGTCGCACGCAGGCTCCGCGGCACAGTCGGAAGATCGAGGGCTTCAATCGCATCCGCGAGCCGATCCGTCAGCCCGCGCAAGCGCGCCGCCACGGCGGGCACGCCCCAGCTGGCAATCAGCTCCAGCCCGGCCGCCGCCATGGGCAATGCTACGGGGTTGTTCAGCTCGCCCCGGTCGTAGCGCCGGGCGCCCGCGGCTGACGAACGGTTGCCAACATGCTCATCGAGCGCCGAGCCGTCCTGCCGGTGCGGCGCGGCGTACAGGAAGGCGAGGCCATAGGGCCCGAGCGCCCACTTGTAGGTTGGGAACGCCAGGAAATCGGGCCGCCAGCGAGCCACGTCCACCGGAATGGCGCCGACCGCCTGCGTCGCGTCGATCACCAAAGCCGCCCCCGCCGCGTGGACCGCCGGTGCGAGCCGGTCGAGATCGATCAGACTCCCGTCAGTCCAGTGCAGCGGGGTCAGCGTGGCGAGCGCGAGCGGCGGCGCGCCCGGGCGCGCGATCGCGGTGAGCAACGCGGCGGTCCAGTCGCCGTCCGAGGGACGCGCAACCTCCTCCACGGTGAGCCCCTCCACGACAGCCAGCCGGTCGAAGGCGAAGCGCAGGGACGGAAACTCGTCGGCCACCCGCAGCAGGCGGCCGCCTGGGACGGGCGCGAGATTGCGCGCGGCCACCGCCATGGCGTGGCTGACCGCGCCGACGATCGCGACATCATCCGGCTGCGCACCGATCAGTCCGGCCGCAGCGGCCCGTGCCCTCTCGACCCAGGCAGGAATCATCTCGCGTGGATGGTCCCAAGGGCGACGCTTTGTCAGGAGACCGGTTTCCCCGGCAATGCGCACGCAGTGCGGCAGCGGCGACCACGCGGCCGCATAGAGATAGCTGACCTCCGCCGGCACCTCGAACAGATGGCGCTGGCAGGGAAGGTCTTCGACGTGCGGCAGGGCGGTCGCGGGCATGGCGAACCGGACCGTAGCGGATCGAACCCGCCCGGGCGATGATTCCTGCTTATCGCCCGGGGCTTGATCGCGCGATGACGATGCCGCAAGCCGGGACATCACCGCCCGCGAGGCCGCCCCGTGCCGACCCGCCTGCCCCAGCCAGATCCTGTGCCGCCATGGGTCGCCTGAACGCCGACTGCTTCGATACGGCACCCGCGCTGCTGCGGGTCGCCGACGCGGTGGCCCTGATCCGGGAACGCTTGCCGGTGCTCGCCGGTATCGAGGCGGTGCCGCTGGCGCGTGCGGATGGCCGGATCCTGGCAGACGATCTGATCGCGCCGCTCGACCTACCGCCCTTCGACAACGCCGCGGTGGACGGCTACGCCTTCCTGGCCGCCGATCTGACAGACGGGCGGAGCCACCTGCCCCTCGGCGGCCGGGTGCCGGCTGGCCATGCGCCGGCTGGGACCGGGGCAGGTCACGCGGTGCGGATCTTCACCGGCGCACCGATGCCCCCGGGCACCGATACCGTGGCCATGCAGGAGGATGTCCGGGTCGACGGCGCGGCCGTGCGGCTTCCAGCGGGCCTCGCACCCGGCGCCAACCGGCGCCGGGCCGGCGAGGATATCGCCCGCGGCAGCCGCGCGGTCCCAGCCGGGACCCGGCTCGGCCCCCGGCATCTCGCACTCGCCGCCGCGCTCGGGCTCGCCGACCTGCGCCTGCGCGCGTCTCTTCGGGTGGCACTGTTCTCCACCGGCGATGAGCTGATTCCACCGGGCGAGCCCCTGCCACCCGCCGGCATCCATGACGCCAACCGGCCGATGCTCGCCGCGCTCCTCCGTCGGCTCGGGGCCGCGCCCTTCGACCTCGGCATCCTGCGCGATACGCCCGGCCAGGTCCGCGACCGCCTCGCTGCAGCCGCCACGGATTACGATCTGGTCGTGACCTCGGGGGGCGTGTCGGTCGGCGAGGAGGATCACGTCCGCGCCGCCGTCGAGGCGTCCGGGGCGCTCACGCTCTGGCGTCTGGCCATCAAGCCAGGCCGCCCGGTCGCCCTCGGGACGGTGGCGGGGACGCCCTTCATCGGGCTGCCGGGCAATCCAGCCGCGGCTTACGTGACGGCGCTCGCCGTGCTCAAGCCCCTCGTGCTGCACCTCTCAGGAGCCGACGATATGACGCCGGTCCTGACCGTGCGCAGCGGTTTCGCCCTGGAGAAGCGCCCCGGCCGACGGGAGTACCTGCGCGTGTGCCTCCGCCCGGGCGAGGCCGGCCTGCCGGAAGCCACCATCGCGCCGGGCGGTGCGCTGACGGGCCTGTCGGCCAGTGACGGGCTTGTCGAGCTCGCCGAGGACCTGACCGCGATCCGCGTCGGTGATCCGCTGCCGTACCGGCCGCATGGGGATCTCGGCTGACCTGTTGTTCTCCGTTTCCAACCTGTAGAGCGTCGCACACGTCCGCCACGCCCCTTCGAGATCCCGTGCCCCTGCTCGCAGACCGTGCCCCCGCCAAGGTCAACCTCACCCTCCACATCCTCGGGCGGCGGGCGGATGACGGCTACCACGCGCTGGAGAGCCTTGTGGCCTTCGCGGGCACGGCCGACCGGCTGACCCTGGATCCCGCCGGGCCCCTCGGACTGACCGTCTCGGGTCCGACCGCCGGACCGGCCGGCCCGACCGGCGACAATCTCGTCCTGCGCGCGGCGCGCCATCTCGGGGCGCGGGTACCGGGCCTGCTCACAGGTGCCTTCCATCTGACCAAGCGCCTCCCGGTGGCAGCCGGCATCGGCGGCGGCTCATCCGATGCCGCCGCGGCTCTGCGGCTGCTCGCGCGCCTCAACGGGCTGGCGCTCGACGCCGCGACCGTCGTGGCGGCGGCGCGGGAGACGGGGGCCGACGTGCCGGTCTGCCTCGACCCGCGGGCGCGGATGATGCGCGGCGTCGGCGAACAGATCGGCGCGCCGCTCGATCTCGCTCCGTTGCCGGCGGTGCTGATCAATCCCGGAATCCCGGTGCCCACGGCGCCGGTGTTCAAGGCGCTGGGCCTCGCGGTCGGGCAGAGCCTGCCGGGGGCGGAGCATCCCGTGATCAGCCCGGGCCTCGGCGGCGACGCCGTCGTGGCGGCCATCGGACCGGCCCGCAACGATCTGGAGCCGCCGGCCCTCACCGTGGCGCCGGTGATCGGGATTGTGCTGGCCGCCTTGCGCGACCACGGCTGCCGGCTGGCGCGTATGTCGGGCTCCGGTGCGACGGTGTTCGCGCTGTTCGCCGACCGGCGCGGGGCGGTCCGGGCAGCCTCAAGCCTGCGCGCCGCCCATCCGGATTGGTGGGTCGCGCCGACCTTCCTGCGCTGAGCCCATCGGAGTCAGGCCGGTTCCGCCTCGTAGAGCGTGACGACGCCGCCCGCCTCCGGGATGATCACGCGCCAGCGCCGCGCATGCGGCAGGTCCCCGGGATCGATCGCGCTCGCGACGCCGCTGACGACATCGAAGGTCGCCAGACGCCCGGCACCATCGCGGCCGCACAGATAGGCGCTGCCGTCCCCGAGATGGAGCGCCGCCGGGGCGGCGGCGGCCGGGCCGAAGGCGACGTCGCCGATCGCACCGCTGGGCGTCAGGACCGCGCCCTGCACTTCCAGGACGTCGACATCGGTTGCGAGACCGGGCAGGACGAGCAGATCGCCCTCTGCGCTGCGCCGATTGAGCAGCAGCGCCCCGCGCCGTCCCTCCCGGGTGACGACGAGGGCCAAATCCGGTCCGTCCGAGCCCGCCGCCAGATAACAGGCGCCGGGCTTGAGCCGATCCAGGCTGATCGTCCGTCCCGGGATCCGTATCTCCACACTCATGCTCCTGATCCCGCGCGGCGCTCGCCCCGGCCTCTCCGGAAGAACGCGCGGCGCTCGGCCTCGGCCCGGACCATCGTGGCACGCACCTGCAGCAGGTCCCTGCGGGTCAGCATCCCGACCAAGCGCCCGCTCTGCGGATCGGTGACCGGCAGGCGGCCCTGCCCGGCCGAAAGCATCACGTCGAGCGCATGCGAGACAACGTCGCCCGGATGGACCGTCGCGAGGTCGGCGTCGGACAAGCGCTCGCCGAGCGTATCCGTTGCCGTATCGTTGTCCTGTCCCTCCAGGGTCCAGCGCAGGGCGTCGCCGCGCGAGACCAGTCCCACCGGTCGGCCCACCGCGTCGACGACCGGATAGGCATGATGGGCGCCGGCCTCAATGGCGGTGAGCGCCTCCGGCAGCGGAAGGTCGGCGCCGAGGGTCGCCACCGAGCGGGTCATCACCGCCTCGACCCGGGTGAATTCATACGGATCGATCCCGTATTCCCGGGTGATGTGCTGGCCGCGCCGGGCGATTTTCTCCGTGAGGATCGAGCGTTTGAGGAGCAGCACCGTCACCGCGTAGGCCGTCATGGTGGCGGCCAGCAGCGGCCCGAGTGCGGCGACATCGCCCGTCACTTCGACCGCAAAGATCACGCCCGTCAGCGGCGCCGGCAGCGTGCCGCCGAGCATTGCCGCCATGCCGATCAGCGCCCAGAATCCGTGCGCGCCGGGCAACAGGAGCCCGATCAGCCATCCCACCGCCCCGCCCAGGATGAGCAGCGGCGCGAGGACGCCCCCGGAGGTGCCCGACGACAAGGCGGCGAGCCAGATCACCGCTTTGACCACCAGGATCGTCACGACCGCGCCGACGAGCATATGTCCGGACAGGAGATCGTGGATCACGTCGTAGCCCACGCCGAGCGCCCGAGGCTCCACGAGACCGCCCAAGCCCACCACGACGGCGCCGAGTGCCGGCCACCACATCCAGTGAACAGGAAGCCGGCCGAACCCGTCCTCCAGGGCATAGAGCGCCCGGGTCAGGAGGCCGGAGATCAGGCCGCAGGCGAGGCCCAGGGCCGCGCAGGCCGGTAGCCCCCACCAGGGCAGCACCGGGTTGTCGGCGAAGGGAAACAGCGGGCCTGCCCCGAACAGGGCCGGTCGCCAGCAGGCCGCCGTCACCGCACCGACCGTCACCGGAACAAGGCTGCGCGGCCGCCATTCGAACAGCAGCACCTCGACGGCGAGCAGCACGGCGGCCACAGGCGTCCCGAAGATCGCCGTCATGCCCGCGGCCGCGCCCGCTACCAGCAGGGTCTTCCGCTCGGCGGCGCTGAGGTGGAAGAACTGCGCGAACAGCGAGCCGACCGCGCCGCCCGTGACGATGATCGGCCCCTCGGCGCCGAACGGCCCGCCGGTGCCGATTGCCACCGCGGAGGAGAGTGGCTTGAGCAGAGCCACCTTGGGCGACATCCGGCTCCCGCCGATCAGGATCGCCTCCATCGCCTCCGGAATGCCGTGGCCGCGGATCTTCTCCGAGCCGTAACGCGCCATGGTGCCGACGACCAGGGCACCGATGACTGGAATCGCCACCATCCAGGGGCCCGGAGCGGCACCGGCGAGGGAGGTCAAAGCCGTGTCGAAACGGCCGTACCAGGCGAAATTGGTCACGAGCCCGATGAGCGTGAGCAGAATCCAGGCCGTGCCGCTCGCTGCGGTACCGGTGACGATCGCCATCCCGGCCAGGATCACCACACGCCGATCGGCGCTGAAATCGCCCAGCGCCCGGCGCCGAGGCCCCTCGCCGCCGCGCCCGAACTCGGTCCCTCCGTCCATCAAGGTCTCCCCCGCCAATCGCAAGCCATTTATATCGTAGTACGATCTATTCAAGCGCAGGCTGACAGCTTGGCGACGCGCCTGTCGGCATGGGATGCGCATGGTAGCCCGATCACCTGGGGGTCTACGATGGACGCGCCGGACGGCGAGCACCTCTCAACGGAGCAGTATGCGGCGCTCGCACATTTCCGCTTTCAGCTGCGGCGCTTCCTGGCGTTCAGCGAAGCGGCGGCGGCCCGGGCCGGGCTGCCGCCACAGCAGCATCAGGCGCTGCTGACTCTGGCCGGCCATCTCGGCCGTACCCCCGCCACTGTCGGCCTTCTGGCGGAGCACCTGCTCATCGCGCCCCACAGCGCCGCCGAGTTGGTCGCCCGCATGGTCGATGCCGGATTGCTGACGAAAACGCGGGCCGTGGAGGACCGGCGCCGGAGCGAACTGGCACTCACGCCCCGCGCCGAGGCTTTGCTGCGAACCCTGACGGCGGCCCACCTGGAAGAGTTGCGGGGGCTGGCGGAGGCGCTGGCTTCCGCAACGCGTTGACGTGCCAAATTCCCCGGCGCGTCGCTCGCATGCTTTTTTGGCGTAACGTGGAGCGCGCTGCCCACCTTCACCCGCGGAGCCGGCAGACCCGCAACCAATCGATCAAACGGCAGGAAACGCCGCCTCAGCGCGCCCGCGCGACGCAGAAATCGATGGCCCCGTTGAGCGCTGCCTTCACCGGGCCGTCCGGAAACACGTCGAGCGCCGCCCGGGCCTCGGTTCCGTAGTGGTGGGCGCGAGCCACGGTCTCTTCGAGCGCACCGTGGCGCTGGAGCAGATCGAGGGCCGTCTCCAGGTCGCCATCCTGGATCTCGCCCTGCTGGAGCGTGCGCCGCCAGAAGCCGCGCTCGCCCTCGCTGCCCCGGCGATAGGCCAGGACGATCGGCAGGGTGATCTTGCCCTCGCGAAAATCGTCGCCGACATTCTTGCCGAGTTCGGCCGAGGTGCCGCCGTAATCGAGCACGTCGTCGATCAATTGGAAGGCGATGCCGAGGCTCATCCCGTAGGACCGCGCCGCCGCCTGCTCGGCCTCCGGGCGCCCGGCGAGCACCGGGCCGACCTCGCAGGCTGCCGCGAACAGCTCGGCGGTCTTGCCGCGGATCACCGCGAGGTAGGCGGCCTCATCGGTCTCCAAGTTCTTGGCGTTGGTAAGCTGCATCACCTCGCCCTCGGCGATCACCGTGGCAGCAGCCGACAGGATGTCGAGCGCCTTCAGGGAACCGACCTCCACCATCATGCGGAAGGCCTGGCCGAGCAGGAAATCACCCACCAGCACCGAGGCTTCGTTGCCCCACTTGATCCGGGCCGCAACCCGGCCGCGGCGCATGTCGCTCTCGTCGACCACGTCGTCGTGCAGGAGCGTCGCCGTGTGCATGAACTCGACGCTGGCCGCGAGCTTCACGTCGCCATCCGTCTGGCCCGCATAGCTGCAGAGCTTGGCACAGGCGAGCGTCAGGATCGGGCGCAGGCGCTTACCGCCGGAGGCGATCAGGTGGTTGGCCACCTCCGGGATCATCGTCACCTCGGAGCCCGTCCGCGACAGGATCGTGGTGTTGACCCGCGCCATGCCGTCCGCCACCAGCGCGACGAGGTCGGTCAGCCCCGCCTCGACCTCAGGCTTCGGGTTCTCGATGGACAGGGCCATACCCAAGATGCGTGACCTCCAGACCGGTTCCGCCCCGGGCGGCGGGCGATCCCTTCGCACGGGCCCCGCGGCGCCGCAACATCGGTTCCCGTACCATATGGGCTCTCCGGGGTGCGGAGCCGACGCGGCGAAACCGCCGGCCCGCGGAGACCACTGATGGTTGAGTTGATCCGTGCCAACGATGTCGTGCTGATCGGGTTCGCGCGCACCATCCTCGAAGCGGCCGAAATCCCGGTCCTCGTGGCCGACAGTCATATGAGCCTGATGGAGGGCTCGATCGGCGTGTTCGGGCAGCGGCTGCTGGTGCCGCGCGACCACGAGGCCCAGGCGCGGCGTCTCCTGGGCGATGCCGGCCTCGCCCACGAGCTGCGCCAGCCGTGACCAACACGCCGGACGCCCTGCTGGACGGGCTCTTGCGGCTGCATCAGCCGCCGCGTGGGACTCACCGAGCCGGGACTGACGCGGTGTTGCTCGCCCGGCTGCTTGTTCCCGCGGCGGGCGACCGACTGTGCGACGTCGGCGCCGGGACCGGGGCGGTCGGCCTCGCCTGCGCTGCACTGGTGCCGGGCCTCCGGCCAACCCTGGTCGAACGCGATCCGGATCTCGCCGCGATGGCGCAGGTGAATGCCGCCCTCAACGGTATCGACGCGGAGGTACTCACGGCCGACGTGCTCGCCTCCGCGGCGGAACGCCGCGCAGCCGGTCTGCGGCCGGATCGGTTCGATATGGTCCTGACCAATCCGCCATTCTTCGAGGCCGGGATGCACCGCGTCTCGCCGCAGCCGGGCCGGGCCTCGGCCCACACTTTTCCCGCGGGAAGCCTGGACGCCTGGATCCGCACCTGTACGGCGATCCTGCGGCCGGGCGGGCAGATCGGTCTGATCCATCGGGCCGATGCGCTCCCCGCTTGCCTCGATGCATTCCGAAGCCGCTTCGGTGGGTTGGCGATCCGCCCTGTCCATGCTCAGGCCGGAGCCCCGGCGATCCGCGTGCTGATCACCGCCACGAAGGGCAGCCGCGCGGCCTTGAGCCTGTTGCCGCCCCTCGTGCTCCATGGCCGCGATGGCGCCTTCACCCCGGAGGCCGAAGCGCTCCACCGGGGCTTGAGTCCTGGATTCGAAAAAGCGGGCCCGCGAAAGGGCCCGGGGCAGAGCCCTGGGGACGTCTCAAGGCCCTGCCCTGAGGACCCGCCAAAGGGCTGAGCCTTTTGGAAACCCGGGCCGGACAGGCCCTCACGCCGCCAGGGCGGTCGGCGCCTCGTCGCGGATGCCGAGGAACCGCTCGACCTCCGGCAGATCCGAGAAGGCCAGGAATTCCGGTTGCAGGGGGGCCGGCAGGCCCTCGAAGTTGAGCCCCGGGAACGTGTCGGGGTGTGGGTAGAGCTGCCACGCCCCACCCTCATCCAGCGGCGGGAACAGGATGGCGACCTTTTCGTCGCCGAGACGTACGATCCGCGACGGAGAGTACGACAGCGTCTCGATGCTCCAGTCCCGGCGGGTCTTCACGGTGCGGCGCGTGGCGCGATGCATGGCGGTCTCCTGCGGTTGGGAATTCGGGGTCAGGCGGCGCTGCGGCGGCCGGGGCGCTTCGGCCAGCCGAGCGCCACGAGGCGCGCCTTGGCGTAGTCGCGGACCTCGTCGCGGGTGCCGGGCGGCATCGCGGCGAGGATGGTCTGGGTGGCGCCGTCGAGCATCAGATCGGTGACGGCATTGATGGTCTCCGCCTCGTCGATCCGGCGCTTGAGGTCGCCCTCGGCCTCGGTGACGTCGTCGAAAGCGGGCGCCTCCTCGAAATCCTCGTCGACGGCCCGGACGGGTATCTGGTGGGCGCGGAACTCGTCGGCCTCCTCCTCGGAGTAGACGAGCCCGTGCAGCTCGATCAGCTTGAGGATGACGCGGTCCTTCCCGCGCTTCTCCGCCATGGCGTAGACGTAGGCCGCCTGCTTGCCGGACACGCGGTAGTTCACGTTGACCAAAGCCTCGCCGAGCGACCACTCGACCCGCGCGGTCCCGGCCTTCGCACCGGGCAGGCGGCCGGTCACGAGGATCACGGCCTCGTCGCGCTCGGCCCGGATGATGGTCGGCGGCTCGAACACGATCCCGGCCTGCGCGGCGATCCGCTCCAACGTCTTGTGATAGATGACGGCCGTACCCTGGACCCGCCAGACGTTGCCCCCGAAGGGCTCGCCGTAGCGGACGAGGATGTCGGCGATCTGCTTGTCGGCGGTTCGCATGGCAGTTCGATCCGGCGGAAGGGCCGCGTCATCCACAGCTTTGTACGGCGACGCTCTTTCGTTCTCTTTTTGTTCGTATCTATATGCGTAATTCACCCGCCTTCCGCAAGGGCGGGTGCGCGGCGCATGCGCGTTTTCGGGTCTACGCGCGACGAATGACGACGCGGCGACGCGCGCGCGGTCCCGTGATCCGGCGCGTTGAAGCCCCGCATTGTTGCTGCACCGCACCCTAAGGTAGACCGGGCCTTACGATGTCCGAGACAGCAGCCGCGATGACGCCCTCCCTCTGGACCCGCCTGTCGAATCCCAGCCACTTCATGCGGTGGTCGGGCGCCCTCGTGCCGTGGCTTACGGCGCTATCGCTCGCCGTCCTGGCGGTGGGACTGTACCAGACCTTCTACGTCGTGCCGCCCGACTACCAGCAGGGCGAAACCGTGCGGATCATGTACATCCATGTCCCGGCGGCTTGGCTCGGCGTGTTCTTCTATGGCGCCATGAGCGTCTCGGCGATCGGCACCCTGGTCTGGCGTCACCCGCTGGCCGACGTGGCCCAACGCGCGGCCGCGCCGATCGGCGCGGCCTTCACCCTCATCTGCCTCGTGACCGGCTCCCTCTGGGGCAAGCCGATGTGGGGCACCTACTGGGTCTGGGACGCGCGGCTGACCTCGATGCTGGTCCTGTTCCTGATCTATTGCGGCATCATCGCCCTTTGGCGGACTTTGGAAGACCCGAACCGCGCCGCCCGCGCGGTGGCGATCCTGACGCTGGTGGGCGCCGTGAACCTGCCGATCATCAAGTTCTCGGTGAACTGGTGGTCGACCCTGCACCAGCCGGCTTCGATCCTGCGCATGGGTGGCTCGACCATCGATCCTTCGATGCTCTATCCGCTGCTGGTGATGATCGCCGCCGCGACGCTCGGCGGCACGACACTGCATCTTTACACGATGCGCACCGAGATCATGCGCCGCCGGGTCCGGACGCTGACGATCCGCGAAGCCGAGCGCCTGGATCGTACCCAACCCCGCATAACACCGCAGCCCTCGGGTGGGCTGCCTGTCGGACAACCGGTCTAGGAGCACCGCGATGGATCTCGGATCTCACGGCGGCTTCATCCTAGCCGCCTACGCCTTCACGGTGCTGGTGATGGCCGCGCTCGTCGGCAACGCGATCCGCGACCGGCGGACGCAGGTGCGGACTTTGAAGGGCTTCGGTGAGGACCGGCGATGATCGACCCGCATGACGACGTGACGGACCGGCCTCCCCCGGTCCGCCGCTCCCTGCTGCTGATCCTGCCGGTTCTCGCCTTCGCGGCCCTCGCTTCCGTCATGTTCCTGCGCCTGCGCTCCGGGGTCGATCCGGCCGCCCTGCCTTCGGCCATGATCGGTCGGCCGGCGCCGAGCTTCGATCTGCCGGCCGTGCCCGGGCTCACCGCCGCGGGCGCCCCCGTGCCGGGCCTGTCGAGCGCCGACCTGAAAGGGCAGATCACGGTGCTCAACGTGTTTGCCTCGTGGTGCGCGCCCTGCCAGGTCGAGCATCCGATGCTGATGCGGCTCGCCAAGGAGCCGGGGATCCGGCTCGTCGGCATCGACTATAAGGAGCCGAACCCCGAGGCCGGGCAACGCTTCCTCGCCCGGCACGGCGTGCCGTTCAGCGCCGTTGGGGCCGATGCGAGCGGGCGGGCGGCGATCGATTTCGGCGTCTACGGTGTGCCCGAGACCTTCATCATCGGGCCGGACGGGGTGATCCGCGATAAGCTCGTCGGCATCCTGACGCCCGAGAATTTTGCCAGCGTGCTCACGCGGATCCGGGCCGCCGGCAAGGTCGCGTCGGCGCAGTAATCACGCCTCCGGCTGCGGCGCCTTGTTCTCGTAGCGGGTCAGCAGCGGGGTCTGGGCCAGGGCGAACAGCACGGTGATCGGCATGATGCCGAACACCTTGAAATTGACCCAGAAATCTTCGGTCTGCGTCCGCCACACGATCTCGTTGAGCGCCGCCAGGACGAAGAAGAACAGGCCCCAGCGGAAGGTCAGCTTGCGCCAGCCCTCCTCGGTGAGGCTGAACATCGAATCGAGCACCACCGACAGGAGTGGCCGCCCGAAGGCGAGGCCGCCGAGCAGGATGGTGCCGAACAGGGCATTCACGATGGTCGGCTTGACCATGATGAAGGTCTTGTCCTGCAGCGCCAGGGTGAGCCCGCCGAACACCACTACGACCACGCCGGACACGAGCGGCATGATCGGCAGGCGCCGCATCAGCACATAGTGGATCGCCAGCGCCACCACGGTCGCCGCGATGAACAGGCCGGTCGCCACGAACAGCTTCTGGTCGGGGGCGACGCCGAATTTTTCCGAATAGGCGTTCCCGAGGAAGAACAGCACCAGCGGGCCGAGTTCGAGCGCCAGCTTCATCAGCGGCGGCAGGTGGCGGCGCGGGGGGACGGATTCGATCTGCATGCGCGTCAGTTGGCTCGGATGCGGCGCTTGGTAGGCTGGACGCGCCGGACTGGATTCGTCGGGGTGTGTGTAACGCGAGGCGCGCGATGTCCATCACGATCGAGAATGCGGAGGTCGAGGCGCTGCTGGCCGACCTCACACAGACGACCCGGCGGAGCGCGCCGGATCTGCTGCTGGCGCTGTTGCGGCAGGCGCGGGAGCAGATGTCCGACGAGACGGAGCGCCGCATCGCGGAGGGTCTCGCGGCCGACGAGGCGATGCGCCGTCGCTGGAATGCAAGTCCCGTAGCGGACCCGCGCCCGATCGAGGAGATCCTCGCCTACGACGAGAACGGACTTCCGGTGTAATCGTCGCGCAGGATCTCTAACCGTTCCTCGCGATCCTGCGTGACGAACCGGTGTCCACTTCGGCAGAGAGCGCTCTAATCCTTCTCCAGCCCGGCGATCGCCCTCGCAAAGTCCCGGGCCGCGAAGGGCTCCAGATCCTCCACCCCCTCGCCGACGCCGATGAAATGCACCGGCAGGCCGAACTTCGCGGCCAGCGCCACGAGGATGCCACCCCGGGCGGTACCGTCGAGCTTAGTCATCACCAATCCCGAGACCGGCGCCGCCTGCGAGAACAGCTCGACTTGGCTGATCGCGTTCTGGCCGACCGTCGCGTCGAGGACGAGGAGCGTGGCGTGCGGCGCCTCCGGATCCTGCTTGCGCAGGACGCGCACGATCTTCTCCAGCTCGGCCATCAGCCCGGCCTTGTTCTGGAGCCGCCCGGCCGTATCGATCAGCAGCACGTCGGTGCCGGCGGCCGAGGCCTGCTTCAGCGCGTCGAAGGCGAGGCCCGCAGCGTCCGCTCCCTGGGCGCCGCTCACCACCAGCGTGCCGGTTCGCGCGCCCCAGACCTTGAGCTGGTCGACCGCCGCCGCCCGGAACGTGTCGCCCGCCGCCAGCATCACGGTCCGGCCCTCGGCCCGCAGCTTCGAGGCGAGCTTGCCGAGGGTCGTGGTCTTGCCCGCCCCGTTCACCCCGACGGTGAGGATCACGAACGGCTTCTTGGTCGCATCGACGGCGAGCGGCACCGCCACGGGTTCGAGGGCCCGCTCGACCTCGGTGGCCAGGATCGCCCGAACCTCGTCGGGGGAGATGCCCTTCTCGTAGCGGCCCTTGCCCACGGCCTCCGAGATCCGCATCGCAGTCTCCAGGCCGAAATCGGCCTGGATCAGGGCGTCCTCCAGATCCTCCAGGGTCGTCGCGTCGAGCTTGCGCTTGGTGAACAGCCCTGTCACCCGCTCGGACAGCGCAGACGAGGTGCGCTTCATCCCGGAGGTAAGGCGGCCCCACCAGCCCTTCGCCTCCGGCTCGCGATCCGGCCCGGCCCCGGCATCGTGGGCCAAAGCCGCGGCGGCATCGACCGGCTGGATATCGGGCTGCGGCTCGATCACCGGCTCGCGGTTCGCGTCCCCCGTATCCACCGGATCGGCGCCGTGGGCGGGATCGTCACCGGCCGTGCCCGCGGGCGGGCGCTCGGGCTCACCCTCGATCGGCAGCAGATCCGCGCCCTCGATGACGTCGGCCACCGGCTCGCCGGTCTCCTCGGGCGGCAGCGGAATGTGTTCGACATCCTCCGCTCCGGTGGCGAAATCGGGCTGGCCCTCGGAGGGGGACGCCGCTTCGGCAGGCAGTTCAGCCTCGGGCTTCTCCTCGTCCGTCGTCGGGCCCTTGCGCCCGAACAGGCGTCCGAACCAGCCGGGCTTCTCCTCGCTCGCCATGAAATCGCGTCCTCGCCCTACCTTGCCGACCCGGCGCCGACCCTCTAGCCGATCCGGATGTCCAACGCCTTCGACATAGGCGCGCGCCTCCTCTACCGCGATGCCCTGCTGCTCGTCATCGACAAGCCGCCGGGTCTGCCGGTCCATCCAGGCCCGCGCGGCGGCGAGACGCTGACCGACCATCTCGACGCCCTGCGGTTCGGCCTGCCCCGCCGGCCCGAGGCTGCGCACCGGCTCGACCGGGACACGTCGGGCTGCCTTGCCCTCGGCCGCCACGCCAAGGCGCTGGCCCGGTTGGGCAAGCTGTTCGCCGGAAGCGCGGTGGACAAGACCTACTGGGCGGTGGTCGAGGGTGGACCCTCCGAGGAGTCCGGCTCAATCGACCTGCCGCTCGCCCGCCGCTCAAACGATCCGCGCTCCTGGTGGATGAAGGCCGATCCCGCCGGGGACCCGGCGCTGACCCATTGGCGCGTGCTCGGCCGGGCCGAAGGGCGAACCTGGCTGGCGTTGAAGCCGGTCACCGGCCGCACCCACCAGCTTCGCGTGCATTGTGCGGCCTGCGGCTGGCCGATTTTGGGGGATGCGATCTACGGGGCGGCCCCGCGCGGGAGCGCCCTGCACCTGCACGCGCGGTCACTGTCGGTCCCGCTCTATCCGAAGCGCGATCCGATCACGGTGACGGCGCCACCGCCGGCGCATATCGCCGAGGCCGCGGCACCGATGGGGCTATAGGCGCAGCCGTTTCAAGCTGTTGAGCCCGGCTTGCCGACGACCCATTGAAGCGCGCCCTCTCCCCGGACGCCGGTAACGCAGTGGACGGCGATTCCGGAACCGGCACGGAAAGCGTCGCGCAAGCGGCCCAATCTGTCCTCAGCGGACAGGTCGCGCCATCATACCCGGGATCCTAAGGCGCATTCCGCTGTCGCGGCATACGCTCGGGGAAAGGGTGCGCCTCACGCCGCAATCAGCCGCGCTCCATCGTGAGCCACGATGGCGACGGCGCACAACGTGCCGGGCTCAGGCTCCGCCGCCAGTCGCACCGGCGTGAAATCCTCGGCGCGCCCCGTCCCGCCGCGCTCCGCCAGGACGGGCAGCCGCCGCCCGACCTGCGCGTCGAGGTGCCACCGCAGAGCCTCCGCCCCCACCGCCCGCAATCGGGCAGCCCGCTCGCGGATCGCCTGTGGTGCCACGGGCGGCATCCGCGCCGCGGGGGTCTCCGGCCGGGGCGAATACGGGAAGACATGGAGATGCGTCAGGCCACATTCGGCGACGAGTTCGAGGGAACGGGTGAACTGCGCTTCGGTCTCGGTGGGGAAGCCGGCGATCAGGTCCGCCCCGAACACGAGGTCGGGGCGCAGCCGCCGCGCCGTCGCGCAGAAGCGAATCGCGTCCGCGCGGCTGTGCCGGCGCTTCATACGCTTGAGGATCAGGTCGTCCCCCGCCTGGAGGGAGAGGTGCAGGTGCGGCATCAGCCGCTCCTCCTCGGCCAGAGCCGCCAGAAGGTCGTCGTCCGCCTCGACGGAGTCGATCGAGGACAGGCGTAGTCGCGCCAGGTCCGGCACCGCGCGGAGGATCGCGCGCACCAGGGTACCGAGCGACGTGGGAGCGTCGGACAGATCACGGCCGTAGGCGGTGAGATCGACGCCCGTCAGCACGACCTCGCGGCCGCCATGCGCGACGATCGTCTCGACCTGCGCGATCACATCGACGACCGACACCGAGCGCGACGGGCCACGTCCGAACGGGATGACGCAGAAGGTGCAGCGGTGATCGCAGCCATTCTGCACCGGTACGAAGGCCCGTGTATGCCCGGCGATGGCCGCGACCCGGGTCGGATCGGCGGCACGCACAGCCATGATGGCGCCCGGCCCGGTCCCGACGGCCGACCAGCCCTCCGGCCGCAGCTTCTCGCCGTTGCCGACGAGGCGCGCCACCTCGGGCATGGCGGCGTAGGCCTGCGTCTCGACCTCGGCGCCGCAGCCGGTGACGACAATTTCCGCCTCGGGCTGCTCGCGGGCGATCCGGCGGATCGCCTTCCGGGCCTGCCGCCCCGCCTCTGCGGTGACCGCGCAGGTGTTCACCACGATCCGGTCGCGCCCGTCCGCGCCGGCATGGGCCCGCAGGGCCTCCGACTCCACGATGTTGAGCCGGCAGCCGAAGGTCAGCGTCTCGACGCTCATCCGGTGAGGCCGGAAAAAAGCTCCGGCGCGAAGGTTCCCTCGGCCACGAGCGCGACGGGGCCGGTCATGAGGACGTGGTCGTCGGCGCGCCATTCCACGAACAGCTCGCCGCCCGGCAGCGCGACCTGCGCCTGCCGGCCGATCATCCGGAGCCGGGACGCCGCCACCACGGTGGCGCAGGCGGCGGTGCCGCAGGCGAGCGTCAGCCCGGCGCCGCGTTCCCACACGCGCAGCTTGATCGTCTCCCGGCTCGTTATCTGGGCGATCGAGATGTTGGCCCGCTCGGGGAAAAGCGGGTGGTTCTCCAGCATCGGGCCGATCCGGCCGAGATCAAAGGTCTCCGGGTCGGCCTCGACGAAGAACACGGCGTGCGGGTTGCCCATGTTCACCACGCCCGGCGAGTGCAACACGGGATCGTCGATCGGCCCGACTTGCAATTCGATCCGCCGTGTGTCGGGAAACGGCTCCGACAAGGGGATTTCGTCCCAGGCGAGCTTCGGCTGGCCCATATCGACCGTGAAGGCGCGCTCCGAGACCCGGCGCACGCCGAGGAGGCCGGCCCGGGTCTCCAGCATCAGCCGGCTGCCCTCGGCGGGGCGCGCCATGGCCGGATCGTCGAGCATCGCGTAGGCGACGCAGCGGGTGCCGTTGCCGCAGGCGCCGGATTCCGAGCCGTCGGTGTTGTAGATCCGCAGGAACGCGTCCGTGCCAGGGCTCACGGGATCGTGCAGCACCATCAATTGATCGAAGGTCGAGCCCGGATCCCGCGCAATCGCCCGTGCGTCTTCGGGCTGAACCCGTGCGCTGGAGCCACGCAGATCCAGCACCACGATGGCATTGCCGGCGCCGTGCATCTTCAAAAAGCGTCTGTGGGCCAGTGCGCTCATGCGGTCCCGCGGCTCGGAGGGGGTCGGCCGGCTATATGGCAAAACCGCGGGGCCGGCGCGAGGGGCCCTCTGTCGTGGCAGATGCGCCGCATCCGCGGCCCTCTGATGCGGCCCTCATGCACGGCCCACTCGCGGGCGATCCCGATCGCCGCTACCCTATGTAGTGGGAAGCCTGGGCGGACGATCCGCCGGGCCCCGACCGGAGCGCCCATCGTGATCCGCCTTCGTCCGCTCGCCGTTCTGTCCATCGGTCTCGCGCTGGTGGCTGGCCCGCTCGCCGCACAGCAGCCGGCCCCGCCGCCCTCGACCGCACCCTCGCCCGCTCAGACGAACCCGCTGCCGACCACCACGGCTCCGAACCCGGCGGCCGATCCGGGCAGGAGCCCGGCACCGGCCCCCGAGCAGGCGGTGGCGCCGCCACCGGCCGGGCAGAGTGCCGTCGGGACGCCCGCGCGACCGACCCTGATCGACAAGCCCGGCGAGCCCGGCGACGTCGACGAAGTGACGCTGCCGGCCAAGCCCGCCGCCATCGTCACGGGCAAGACCAAATGGGAGGAGGCGGTGCCGAACCTCAAGCAGGCCTTCGCCCGGATCGAGGCCGATCTTGCCAAGCTCGGCATCGCCCCGGCGGGCCGGCCCCTCGCGGTTTTCACCCGAACGGACGATGACGGCTTCGAATTCGAGGCGATGATCCCGGTTGCTTCGGCGCCGACCCCGCCCCCAGCGGAGACAGACGGCCTGCGCTTCGGCACGACACCCTCGGGCAAGGCGCTGCGCTTCGCCCACAAGGGCTCGTACGAGTCGATCGACAGCACCTACGAGACGCTCACCGCCTATCTCGATGCCAAGGACATCGTTGTGCAGGACCGGTTCGTGGAGGAATACGCAACCGATCTGAAGGACAGCACCGACGATAATCTCGATGTGAATATCTACGCGCTGGTGAAGTAGCAGGCTGCCCTTCGCGGAACCGCGCATCTCCCCCCGTTGCAGAAGGGAGATGCGCGCGGCACGGAGCCCTCGATCCCGAATCTGTCCGATCCCCAGCATGATCGAACCCTGGCCAGTTTGGGTCGTGCTTCCGATCGGTCCGGCTGTCCGCGGCGCAGCAGGGACGGATCAGGTCCGATCGCACGATCAGCGGACGCGCATCCTCAGACCCATCGGCGTTGCTGCAGCTGTGGTCCTCGCTGAAGTTCGCCACCAGATCGCGAAACTGCTCGGGCTTTGACGCGGCACGCTGTATAGCGGTGCCATGACCGCCCGCACCCTCTACTACGCCCCCGGCGCCTGCTCGCTCGCCGCCCACATCATCCTGGAGGAATCCGGCCTGCCCTACGAGGGCATCAAGCTGGACCTCGCGGCGGGCGATCAGCGGCGGCCGCAATACCTGTCCATCAACGATCGAGGCCGCGTGCCGGCTTTGACCGAGGACGGCTGGGTGCTCACCGAATGCGCCGCGATCCTGCGCCACGTCGCCCGTCAGGTACCGGAGAAGGGGCTGTGGCCCATGGATGCCCGGGAGCAGGCCGCCGCCGACGAGTGGCTCGGCTGGCTCGCCTGCAACCATCACATCACTTACGCCCATGTCCGCCGCCCGGAGCGCTATACCGACGACGAGGGTGCCTTCGAAGGCATCAAGACGAAGGCGGCCAACACCTACGCGGATCTCGCCACGATGACCGAGGTACGCCTCTCGGACGGCGGCTGGGCGGTGGGCGACCGCTTCAGTGTGGTGGACGCTTACCTGATGGTCTTCTGGTTCTGGGCGAATGGACCGACGCTGCGGTTCGACATGGCCGGGCGCTTCCCGGCTTGGACCGCCCATGCCCACCGCGTCGCCGAGCGCCCGGCCGTTCAGGCCGTCTTCGCCCGCGAGGGGTTGCCCCTCCCCCGCTGACAGGGTTCGGTCGCGGCCCCCTTGCCGCGCCCTATGAATCAGCCTACAGCGCGTACCGTACGGTACGGTACGCTACTTCGAGACGATGCAGGCCAGCGCGACAGCACAGCAGGACGCTCCCTCGGCACGCCAGCAGGCGGTGCTGGATGCCGTTCTCGGCCTGATGGTCGAGGACAGCGAGCAACTCACGATGGACGCCGTGGCGCGCCGGGCAAGTTGCTCGAAGGAGACGCTCTATAAGTGGTTCGGCGACCGCGACGGGCTGCTGACCGCGACGGTGCGCTGGCAGGCCTCCCGGGTCCATGCCGGGCACGACGCCGCGCAGGTGCTCGACGGCGCGACCCTGCGGGAACGCCTGCAGGACTTCGCCGTGACATGGTTGGAGGTCATCACCGGCCCGACTTCGGTGGCGCTGAACCGCATCGCCATCGCGCATGCGGGCTCGCGCAAGAGCAATCTCGGCGGCATCGTCCTGGCGAATGGACGTTTCGCCATCGGCGAGCGGGTGAAGCCCGTGCTGGAGGCAGGGCGCGCCGCCGGCCTGTTGGCCTTTGCCGACAGCGAAGCCGCCTTCCGCACCTTCTTCGGCCTCGTCGGCCGGGATATCCAGATCCGACTTCTGCTCGGCGAGACCCTCGACCTCGACGGGGTCGGGATCCGGCGCGATGCGGGCCGCGCCGTCGAGCAGTTCCTGGCCCTCTACGGCCGGGCCAAACCCGACCCGAACCACCAAACTTAAGAGGAGACAGACATGCGGGTGTATTACGATCGCGACGCGGACCTGAACCTGATCAAGGGCAAGAAGGTCGCCATCGTCGGCTACGGCAGCCAGGGTCACGCGCACGCGCTCAACCTGCGCGATTCGGGCGTGAAGGACATCGTCATCGCCCTGCGCGAGGGTTCCGCCACCGCCAAGAAGGCCGAGCACGAGGGCTTCAAGGTCCTGTCGGTCGCCGAGGCCGCCAAGTGGGCCGACGTGGTGATGATGCTCACCCCGGACGAACTGCAGGGCGACATCTACCGTGAGTCCCTTGAGGGCAACATGAAGCAGGGCGCCGCGCTGCTGTTCGCCCACGGCCTCAACGTCCACTTCAACCTGATCGAGCCGCGCAAGGATCTCGACGTCCTGATGGTCGCCCCGAAGGGCCCCGGCCACACCGTGCGTTCCGAGTACCTCCGCGGCGGCGGCGTGCCGACCCTGATCGCCATCGCGCAGGACGCGAGCGGAAACGCCCACGATCTCGGCCTGTCCTACGCCTCGGCCAATGGCGGCGGCCGCGCCGGCATCATCGAGACGACCTTCAAGGAGGAGTGCGAGACCGACCTGTTCGGCGAGCAGGCCGTGCTCTGCGGCGGCCTCGTCGAGTTGATCAAGGCCGGCTTCGAGACCCTGGTCGAGGCGGGCTACGCCCCCGAGATGGCCTATTTCGAGTGCCTGCATGAGGTGAAGCTGATCGTCGACCTCATCTACGAGGGCGGCATCGCCAACATGAACTACTCGATCTCCAACACGGCCGAGTACGGCGAGTACGTCACCGGTCCGCGCATCGTCACGCCCGAGACCAAGGCCGAGATGAAGCGCGTGCTGAACGACATCCAGTCGGGCACCTTCACCCGCAACTGGATGCTGGAGAACAAGGTCAACCAGACCTCGTTCAAGGCGACCCGCGCCAAGCTCGCCGCCCATCCGATCGAGGAGGTCGGCGCCAAGCTCCGCGGCATGATGCCGTGGATCTCCGAGAAGGCGCTGGTCGACAAGACCCGCAACTGATCTTTCGGGACGACGCGGCCGGGCCTTGCTCGGCCGCGGATGCGCGGGGCCGGTTACGCGAAGGCGTAGCCGGCCCTTCGCGTTCCAGGTTGCCCGATGCGCGTCATCCCGGCCATAAGCCCCCCAGCGGTCCCGCCGGTACGAGGACCGGCAAGCGGGGAGGACACGCATGGCATCGCTCTATTCCGACGCGCACCGGGCGCTGCAGGAGGAGTTCGGCACCACCAAGCTCGCGGTGCGCCTCGACGAGAACTGGGTCCACGAGAGCATCCAGCCGGAGGAGGCCGCCTTCATCGGCTCCCGCGACATGTTCTTCCTCTCGACCGTCGACCCCGACGGCATGCCGACCGTCTCCTACAAGGGCGGCCCCACGGGCTTCGTGAAGGTGCTCGACGCCGGCACGCTCGTGTTCCCCGGCTTCGACGGCAACGGCATGTTCTACTCGATGGGCAACATCGAGGGGCAGGCCAAGGTCGGCCTGCTGTTCATCGATTTCGAGACGCCCCACCGCATCCGTGTCCAGGGCCATGCGACGCTGCTGCGCGACGATGCGATAATCGCCGAGTACACCGAGGCCAAATACCTCGTGAAGGTTGCGGTGACGAAGATTTGGGTCAATTGCCCGCGCTACATCCACAAGTACCAGAAACTCGAGCAGAACAAGTATGTGCCGCGGCCTGACCGCGAAACCCCGCTTGCCGCTTGGAAGCGTCTCGATCTCGCGGGCGACGTGATCAGCGATGCCGACAAGGCGCGGGTCGCCCAGGAGGGCCGGCTAGAAGTCTCTGAGTACGAGGCGCTGATGGCCCGCGGCGAGGCTTAATTGTTCCCTGCGGGCCGCCCTAGCAAAGTCGGACGGCTGGCACTCAATTCTTGCGCCGAAATTTCAATCCAAGAGAGATAAATCGAATTAGAGCGGATGCAAATAAAGCACAATATGTGTATGTGTCTTTCGTCCCAACTGATCGTATTATAATTCCGAATTTCTTGACGGTATGAAAGGGTCTTGTTAAAAAACAGCTCGAATTTCGTTACCCGCTTCTTCACGGGCATTCCGAGTATGTTTTCGCTGCCACTGCGCGTTGCCGTAATCTGCAGCGTCCTGATCGCTGCGGTTTTCGCGGGTGGGACGACTTTTCTTACCCGCCGGATCAGCGCCTCCTTCGAGGAGCAGACAGCCAAGAGACAGTCGGAAACCTTGTCGAACGAAGCGCACGAGGTCCGAATTCGCCTCGCCGTCGCGGCCAAGGCTGCCGAGACCATTGCGGCCTCCGCCTCTTCCCTGCGCGCCGGCGGCATCCAGGATCGCGGAGTCTACGATGCGATGCTGCGCGAGCTGCTGCGGACAAATCCCAACCTGATCGCGACTTGGACGGGATGGGAGCCGAACGCCCTGGACGGGCGCGACAGCGCGTTCGCAGGCACGCCCTCCTCGGACAGGAGCGGTCGCTTCATGCCCTACTGGAATCGCGGCAGCGGCGCGATCAAGCGGGAGGTCCTTACCGGCTACGAGGCCGAGCCGGACGGGGCCTATTACCTCCAGCCGAAGACGCTGAACCGTTTGGTGGCCATCGAACCCTACATCTACCCGGTGGCCGGGAGGGACGTCGTCATGATGTCGTTCGGCGCACCGATCATCGTGGACGGCGTGTATCGCGGCACCGCCGGCGTCGACATCGATCTCGGATCGCTGAATGCCCATCTCGGCGCGGTGAAGCCGTTCGGGACCGGCTATCTCGCCATGGTCTCGGCGAGCGGAACGACCGTCGCGCATCCGACCGGCGCGGCTGGGAAGCCGTTGCAGGACTTCGACGCATCGACGGCCACCGCGGCCAGGCAGGCGATCGCGGCGGGGGCCATGGTGGTGACCGACGCCCCGGGCCCGGACGGGGCGCTCTGGCGCTACATGGCGCAGCATATCCAAGCGGGGGAGGCCCCGGACCGCTGGGCCATCGTGGTCGCGGTGCCGGTGGCGACACTCACGGCCGCCGCCGATCAGGCGCGCGCGATGCTGATTGGCATCTCGGTCCTCTGTGTCCTGATCGGATGCGCGGTCATCTTCACCGCGCTGAGTCGCCTCGTCGGAAAGCCGATCCGCGCTCTCGGCGGCACCATCGGCGTCATGGCGGCAGGCGATTATGGGGCGGACGTGCCCGAGGCGCGGCGCCGCGACGAGGTCGGGCTGGTCGGGCGGGCCGTCCTGAAGCTGCGCGACGGCCTGCGGGCGCAGGCGGAAGCCGACGGGCAGGCGCGGGCGGTAGCGCAGGCCGCAGCCGATCAGGAGCGCAAGCGGATGACGTCGGATCTGGCGAACACATTCGAGCAGGCGGTCGGCGGCATCGTCGAGACGGTTACGCGTGCGGCCACCGAAATGCAGAGAACCGCCAAGACGTTGGCCGCCACGGCGTCGGAGACCGCCGGCCAATTGACGACCGTCGCGGCCGGGGCCGAGGAGGCCGCCTCCAATGTCCGGGCCGCGGCCTCGGCGGCCGAGGAACTCGGCAGCTCCGTGCAGGAGATCGGGCGTCAGGTCCAGGGTTCCGCGCAACTCGCGAAGGCCGCGGCGGAGGAAGCCGGGCGTACGGTGCGGCTGGTGGAGGATCTGAGCGCGGCTGCGATGAAGATTGGGGACGTGGTGGCGCTGATCAGCGGTATTGCGGGCCAGACCAATCTGCTGGCCCTCAACGCCACCATCGAGGCTGCCCGGGCTGGGGAGGCCGGCCGGGGCTTCGCGGTGGTGGCCGCCGAGGTGAAGGCGCTGGCCGAGCAGACCGCAAGGGCGACCGATGAGATCGCAGGCCAGATCGCCCGTGTCCAGGATTCGACCGCGCAGGCGGCCTCGGCGATCGGCAGCATCACGACGCGCGTCGACGAGATCAGCGGCGTGACCACGACGATCGCGGCTGCGGTCGAGCAGCAGGGCACGGCAACCCAGGAGATCGTCCGCAACGTGACTCAGGCCGCCGCCGGCACGGGCGGGGTGACGACGAACATCGCACGCGTGGCCGACGCCGCCGACATGACCGGCTCGGCCGCGAACCACGTGCTGGACTCGTCCGCGAACCTGTCGCGCCAGTCCGAGCTTCTCCGGGCGGAAGTCGGCCGCTTCCTCGGTACGGGGCGCGCGGCCTGACACCCATTGAGCGAGCGCGTTACGCAGCCCTTCGGGCGACGATGAACACCCGTGGAAAGGCGAGCAGGCGGCGTCCGTCGCTGCGGCAAGGATAGGCCCCGTCGATCGCGCGGGCATAGGCGGCCAGGAAGCCGGTTCGCTCCTCGGGATCGAGCGGCTCGAGGAACGGTCGTAGCCCCGTGGCGCTCACCCAATCCACAATGGCGGCGGCATCCGCCATGCGGTGGTGATGGGCGGTGCGCCAGACATCCACCTCTGCGGCCGAGGGCGCCAGCAGGTCGTAATAACCAGCCGGCTCCAGCATCCGCCCGAGGCGGCCTGCCACCGCCGGGTCTCCGATCGCGGCCGCCCAGGTGTCAGCGCTGGCAACCTCCCGCATCAGGCGGTGCGTGGGCTCAGCGAGGTTGTCGGGCATTTGCACGGCCAGCACGCCGCCCGGGGCGAGGAGACCGAACAGCCGCGGCAGCAGGGTCGCGTGGTCCGGCAGCCATTGCAGGACGGCGTTGGCGTAGATCAGGTCCGGCGCCCGGTCCGGAACCCAGCTCGCGGCATCGGCCTGCGCGAAGGTCAGACCGGGCAGCCGGGCCCGGGCGCTCTCCAGCATGGCGGGTGAGGAGTCGAGGCCGATCACCTCGGCGTCGGGGAAGCGGGCCGCGATCAGCGCGGTGGAATTACCGGGTCCGCAGCCGAGGTCGTAGGCCAGACGCGGCGTGTCGAGGGGAACGCGGGCGAGGAGTTCGGCTGCCGGGCGCGTCCGCTCGTCCTCGAAGCGGGTGTAAAGGGCGGGGTTCCAGTCGGCCATCGCAACCCTTCGTCGGTCCCGTTCAGCAGCCGAGCTGGTCGGCGAGATCCGCCAGATCTCGTGCCGCGTGGGTGACCGGCACGGTGGGCGCAGTCTCGCCCCCGGCCGGGCCGTGCTCGTGCGGCCGGGCGATGTGGGCCGTGGACAGGCCGTGGCTCGCCGCCGCCGCGAGATCGTTCGAGTGGGCGGCCACCATCATCGTCTTGCTCGCCTCAAAGCCGAAGGCCGCGATCGCGTCGCGGTAGAGCGCCGGCTTCGGCTTGTAGTCGCGGGAATAGCCGGCGCCGAGCACCGCGTCGAAGATCAGGCGGTTCCGGCGGGCGAGGTCGGCCATCAGCCGGATATGCCCGTTCGAGTTCGGGGCCAGAAGGTGCTTCTCGCGTAAGCGCCGCATCGCGTCCGGCACCTCGGGCCATGCGTCGAGCCGGTGCCAGGCCTGGACCAATTCGCGCTGAACCTCCGCGGACACGTCCGCGATTCCGAATTGCGCCAGCACGTCGGGCAGGGATTCGGCTTGCAGCGTGTCGAGGTCGACGAAGGGCCGGGCACCCGAGCGCACCGTCTCCATCGATGGATTGTACTGAGCCCGCCATGCATCCGCGAAGGCGCCCCCATCGAGGTTCGACGCGACGGGCGCGAGCAGACGCGCGGCCTCGCGTGCGACGCCGGAGCGCCAGTCGACCAGTGTCCCGAAGACGTCGAAGACCAGCGCCCGGATGGTCATCGCACCGCCTGAAGGCTAGGACCGCGTCGGACGAAGCCGACGATGTCCTTGACGGCGTCCAGCGTCGGGGCGGCGATGGCCTCGGCGCGGGCGCTGCCATCGGCCAGCACGGCGTCGATATGGCCGGGATCGGCGGTGAGGCGGCGCATCTCCCCGGCGATCGGCGCGAGGCTCGTCACGGCGAGGTCGGCTAAAGCGGGCTTGAAGGTCGAGAACTGGGCCCCGCCGAAATCGCGCAGCACGTCCTCCCGGGTGATGCCGGCGAGCGCCGCGTAGATCCCCACGAGATTGTCCGCCTCAGGCCGCTCCTTCAGGCCGGCCACCTCGGAGGGGAGAGGCTCCGGATCGGTCTTGGCCCGGCGGATCTTCTGCGCGATGGCATCCGCATCGTCCGTGAGGTTGATGCGGGCATTGTCGGACGGGTCCGATTTCGACATCTTCTTGGTGCCGTCGCGCAGCGACATGACCCGGGCGGCCGGGCCGCCGATCAGCGGTTCGGTGATCGGGAAGAACGCGTCACCATGGCCATGCGCGGCGATCGACCCCGCGAAATCGGTGTTGAACTTCTGGGCGATGTCTCGGGTCAGTTCCAAATGCTGCTTCTGGTCCTCGCCCACGGGGACATGCGTCGCGCGGTAGGCCAGGATGTCGGCTGCCATCAATACGGGATAGTCGTAGAGCCCGATCGAGGCGTTCTCCCGATCCTTGCCGGCCTTGTCCTTGAACTGGGTCATGCGGTTCAGCCAGCCGAGGCGGGCGACGCAGTTGAAGATCCAGGCGAGTTCGGCGTGCTGATGCACTTGGCTCTGGTTGAACACGATGGAGCGCTTCGGGTCGATGCCGGCGGCGAGGAACGCGGCCGTGACCTCGCGGATCTGGCCGCGCAGGGCCTCCGGATCCTGCCAGAGCGTGATCGCGTGCATGTCGACCACACAGTACAGGCACTGCGCTTCACGCGCCTGCATTTCCACGAAGCGCTTCACCGCCCCGAGATAATTGCCAAGGTGCAGGTTGCCGGTGGGCTGGACGCCCGAGAAGACCAATTCGGTGAACGCGGCCATCGGCGCCGATCCTGAGCAGTACAAGGCCGGGGCTCCGCGCCAGCCGGGCGGGGGTTACTCGCACCCGTAGGCTGGACCGGTCAAGGATGCGATCACGGCTCCCGCGTGGGCAGCTTCGCGCTGGGGCAGAGGTCGACCAGGACACAGCGCCCGCAGGCGGGGCGCTGATGGTGGCAGACCTTCTGGCCGTGCAGCATCAGGATCTCGTGATTGTCGTAGAGATCCTGCGCGCTCCAATCGGCCGGGAGCTGCGCCCGTAGAATCGCGTGCGACGGTCCGACATCGACCCGCTTCCCGATCAGGCCGAGGCGCTGGGCGACCCGGTGATGGTGGCTGTCCACCGGCAGGGCCGGCATCCGCAGGGTGGAGAAGGACAGGACCGCCGCGCTGGTCTTCGGACCGATGCCCGGAATCGCCTGCAGCCACCCTCGCGCGGCCTCGACCTCCATATCGGCCAGGAAGGCGAGATCGAGGGTCCCGCACCGGTCGCGGAGCGTCCGGAGCACGTCGCGGATGCGCGGCGCTTTCAACTCCGGCCATGTCACGCCCGCGATGGCAGCTTCGATCTCTGGCACGTCGGCGTCGATCACCGCCTCCCAGTCCGGGAAGCGCACCCGCAGCGCCTTGAAGGCCCGGCCGGATTCAGCGTTACGCGTCCGGTGCGACAGCAGCGAGGAGACGAGTTCACTGACCGGATCGAGACTGTGGAAGTACGGGATCGGGCAGCCATAGACCGGGCAGAGCCGGCCGTGGATCGCGAGCGCCTTCTCGGCGAGGGCGGGATCGCCGGGGAAGGGGTCGATCTTTCGGCCGGTCCGCCGGTGGGTTTCGGTTTGAATCGGAGCGAGGGGCATGGCGGTCGAATCCGCGAGCCGTCGCTGCTGTTCCGAGCTGCAGAGGACAGCGGCGATCTGTCCGACCGAGGGCCGATAGCTGATGACACGGCGCGCGGCGGCGTTCATCTGGACCTACGAGACGATCAGTGCCGGGCGGCGTCCCTCCCGTTCGGTCTCACGCACAGGTCCGGACACGACGCGGATCAGCTGTCTCGCTTCCAGCGACGAATCAGCGGGGATCGTCGTCATCGATGATCTCAGAGCCGACATCCGGACCCCAATCCACCGTCGCCGGCTCTAATTCGCGGCCCAGATGACGCATCTCGGCCACCATCGCCTCACGGGTGTAGATCGGCAGCCCGTCGAAGACCGGCGCCCGGCGCATTGCGTGGGCTCGGGCTGTGCCAGGCGCTTCGACACGATCGCCGCTGTCGCGCCGTCGCAATTGCCGAGTTCCTCGGTCTCCGCGCTGCCCAGCCGCACGGCGAGGTCGTCACCCCAGCCAATGACCCTGGCTTCCAGCGCGCCGCCCTCCTGCGGGGACGCGCATCCTCGCAGAGGCGTCGGCCGGGAGGTTACAGCGGCTCCGCCCCGCGCCCCATCGCGGAGATCCCGGTCCGGCAGATCTCCACCAGCCCGATCACGCTCATCAGGCGCACGAACCGGTCGATCTCCTCCGTGGCACCGGTCAATTCGAACACGAAGGAGTTGAGCGTGGCGTCCAGCGTCTTGGCGCCGAAGGCGGCGGCCAGCCGCAGGGCCTCGCTGCGGTGCTCGCCCTCACCCTTCACCTTCACCAGGCAGATCTCGCGCTCGATGGCGTTGCCCTGGAGCGTGAGGTCCACGACCCGGTGCACCGGCACGAGCCGGTCGAGCTGCGCCTTGATCTGCTCGATCACGGCGTTGGTGCCGGTGGTCACGATGGTGATGCGCGAGATGTGGCGCGCCTCCTCGGTCTCCGAGACAGTCAGGCTCTCGATGTTGTAGCCGCGGCCGGAGAACAGGCCCGAAATGCGGGCGAGCACGCCGGGCTCGTTGTCGACGATCACCGCCAGCGTGTGCCGGTTCACCGGCTCGACGCGGACGGCATCGGGGTAGTGGGTGTTCATCGCGTTCATGGCCGGCTTCGTCCTCGTCGGGGTTTCCGAAGGACGTGCCCTTCGGCGGGGTGTCGGGGCGGCGCCCCGACATCGGGTGAAGCCCGATACCCGCAAAAGGTCTCGACCTTTTGAAACCAGGATATTCGCGATCGATCCTGTGATGTCAGCCGATCAGACCAGCATCTTGCCTTCCTCGGAGATCACGTCGCCGAGCTCGACGCCGGTCTCACCGAGGTAGTCGGACAGGAGCATCTCGTTGTGCGCCTTGCCCGACGGGATCATCGGGAAGCAATTCTCGGTCTTGTCGACGATGCAGTCGAAGATCACCGGGCCGTCGTAGGCGAGCATCTCCGCGATGGCGCCGTCGAGGTCGCCCGGCTTCTCGCAGCGCATGCCCTTGGCGCCGTAGGCCTCCGCGAGCTTCACGAAGTCCGGCAGGCTCTCCGAGTAGCTCTGCGAGTAGCGCGAGCCGTGCAGCAGCTCCTGCCACTGCCGGACCATGCCCATATACTCGTTGTTCAGGATGAACACCTTGATCGGCAGCCGGTACTGCACCGCCGTCGACATCTCCTGCATGTTCATCAGGATCGAGGCCTCGCCGGCGATGTCGATCACGAGCCCGTTCGGATGCGCGAGCTGCGTGCCGATGGCCGCCGGCAGGCCGTAGCCCATCGTGCCGAGGCCGCCGGAGGTCATCCAGCGGTTCGGCTCGTCGTACTTGAAGTACTGGGCCGCCCACATCTGGTGCTGGCCGACCTCGGTGGTGATGTAGGTCTCGCGGCTCTTGCAGGCCTCGTAGAGGCGCTGCACGGCGTATTGCGGCTTGATGATCGTGCCCGAGGGCCAGTAGGCGAGGCAGTCCCGCGCCTTCCAAGCCCGGATCTTCTGGAACCACGGATCGAGGTTGGACGTCTCCGGCCGCGACGGCAGGGCGCGCCACGCCTCCAGCATGTCGGCGAGCACCGAGGCGCAGTCGCCGACGATCCCGACATCGACCTTCACGACCTTGTTGATCGAGGAGGCATCGACGTCGATGTGGATCTTCTTGGAGAACGGCGAGAACGCGTCGAGCCGGCCGGTGATCCGGTCGTCGAACCGGGCGCCGACGCAGATCATCACGTCGCACTCGTGCATCGCGAGGTTGGCCTCGTAGGTCCCGTGCATGCCGAGCATGCCCAGGAACTTCTCGTCCGTGCCCGGATAGGCGCCGAGCCCCATCAGGGTGGAGGTGACCGGGAAACCGGTCTCGCGGACGAGCTCACGCAGGAGGCGCGAGGCCTCCGGGCCCGAGTTGATCACGCCACCGCCGGTGTAGAAGACCGGTCGGCGCGCGGTGGCCATCAGCTCGACGGCCGCGCGGATCCGGTCGGCATCGCCCTTCACGGCCGGACGGTAGGTCTTGTGGCTGGCGATCTCCGGCTGCTCGTAGAGGCCGGAGGCGAACTGGATGTCCTTGGGCAGGTCGACCACGACCGGGCCGGGCCGGCCGTTGGCCGCCACATAGAACGCCTCGTGCAGGATGCGCGGCAGGTCGTCGATCGATTTGACCAGGTAATTGTGCTTCGTGCAGTGGCGCGTGATGCCGACCGTGTCGCATTCCTGGAAGGCATCGGTGCCGATCAGGTGCGTCGGGACCTGGCCGGTGATGCAGACCAGCGGGATCGAATCCAGCATCGCGTCGGTGAGACCGGTGACGATGTTGGTGGCACCGGGGCCCGAGGTGACGAGGACGCAGCCGACCTTGCCGGAGGAGCGGGCATAGCCCTCCGCGGCGTGCACGGCGCCCTGCTCGTGGCGGACGAGAATATGCTTGACGGCGTTCTGGTGGAAGAGCGCGTCGTAGATCGGAAGTACGGCGCCGCCCGGATACCCGAACAGCGTATCGACACCCTGATCCTGGAAGGCCCGGATGACCATCTCGGCCCCGGTCATGACCTCGCCGCCCATGCTCGTCTCCTCGCGCTCTCCGGAGCCACCGCGATCCTTTAGATCGCCGCCCGGCCCCGTCCTCTCTCCCGGCACCCTCGTCATGCGGGGCGGTCTCCGCCTCGCCCGAAGGTGTCTCTCGCCTCGAATCTCCGTCCCAGTCCCGTCCGGACGCAGGCAACAAAAAAGGGCCCCGAGGGACCCTGCATGCGCCACCGCCCGGATCGCGGCCCTAGCTCAGGGCCGCCCCGTCGGTGACGCTACCGCTACAATAAGGACCGTCGTCATCGGATATCCGAACCTGCTCCGCGGCGGCCACATGATCCGGAACTGAATCAGGGTTGACGCGCAGAGTGTCGGGCCTCTTAGCGGAGTGCGCGGGGCCGGTCAACGCATCCGGCGATTGTTTGGGCGGGTTCGATCATCGAGCCGCTGTGCGGCGCTTCGTCTGCCGGATCCCAGATCATTCTCCGCTGGCGCTCCACCTGTCCGGGCAAGGGGCCGTCGACACTGCATCACGCGGCCCTTTCCCGGGCGTATGCACGAAAACAAGCCGCGCGAGCGGCTCGCTCACGTCAGCGGCGGCGGATGTCGGCGGACCCAGTTGCTCGCCGCGTCGTAGGCGGCGCCAAGCTGCAGGCAGGCGAGTTCGCCGTGGTTGCGGCCGACGATCTGGATGCCGGTCGGCAGACCGGCCTCGCCGAACCCGGCCGGGACGTCGAGCGCCGGCAGGCCCGACATGGTCACGGGGATCACGGTCTGCATCCAGCGATGGTAGGTATCCATCGCCCGGCCGCCGACCACCTCGGGCCAGCGGAGATCCTTGTCGAAGGGGAAGACCTGCGTCGTCGGCATCACGAGGTAGTCGTAGCGCTCCATGAAGCGGCGCAGGGTCTCGTACCAGCGCGTGCGCCCCTCCAGGGCCGCGATGATCCGGTCGGATCCGAGGGCGAGCCCCCGCTCGACCTCCCAGGCGGCCTCCGGCTTCAGCAGCGCCCGGTGCCGGGGCTCGTCGTAGAAGGGGCGGAGGTTTGCCGCGACGGTCAGTGCCCGCAGCACCAGCCAATCCTGCCAGAGCTGCTCCATGTCGTAGCGCGGTACCGCCTCCTCGACGGTGCAGCCGATCTCGACGAAGGTCGAGAGGGCGGCGCGACCGACTTCGAGCACGCCTGGGTCGAACGGGATCTGGCCGCCGCAATCGCCGAGCCACGCGATCCGGGTGCCGCGGAAGTTCCGGACGAGCGGGCCGGCGAAGGCGGACGGATCCTGCCGGATGGAATTCGGGCAGCGCGGATCGTACCCCGCCTGGACGGACAGCATCAGGCCGATATCGGCGGGCGTCCGCCCGATCGCGCCGAGCACGGCGAGGCTGGGGCTGAACACGTCCTTCGCCTCGGCCGGGATGCGGCCCCAGCTCGGGCGCAGGCCGTAGCAATTGTTGAAGGCCGGCGGGTTGCGCAGCGAGCCGGCATGGTCGCTGCCGTCGGCGACCGGCTGCATCCGCAGAGCCACCGCCACCGCCGCACCGCCGCTCGATCCGCCCGCGCTCTTCGTCAGGTCGTAGGGGTTGGCGGTGGTGCCGTAGACCGGGTTGAAGCTGTGCGAGCCGAGGCCGAATTCGGGGACGTTGGTCTTGCCGATGAAGATCGCCCCGGCGGCACGCAGGCGGGCCACCATGATCGAGTCGGCCTCGGCGATCCGATCGGCGAAGATCGGCGAGCCTTGCGTGAACCGCAGGCCGCGTACCGCATCGAGATCCTTCACAGCCAGCGGGAAGCCGTGAAGGGGTCCGACAGCCTCGCCGCGCGCCAGGACGGCGTCGGCAGCCTCCGCCTCCTGAAGGAGCGCAGCGTCGTCCCGCAGCCCCACGATGGCATTCACCTGCGGGTTGATCCTGTGGATCCGGCCCAGATAGGCGCGCATCACCTCGGCGCAGGACACGACCCGGCCGCGGATGGCGGCAGCGAGGTCCACCGCGCCCATAGCCGTGACACCGTCCGGTCGTGCGTCCTGCATCGTACCGCTCCTTCGATCTGGTGGGCTTCACCGATCACGCCGCGATGCAAGATCAGCGACCGTCTTGGCGAGCGGAGCGACGCAATCCAGCAGCGCTACGCCGGCCGACCTCGCGCGGCCCTCTGCCGCTTCGCTGCGCGCGCAATGACGGGGCGCAGCCTTGGCGTTAGGCTGTCACGCCACCGACCAGGGCAGCGTTTCCTCGCCGCGGAACACCACGACCGCCGTATCCTCCACCGCGACCGCCTCCACCACGCGGTCCGGCCGACGTTCCAGCGTCACCGTCCCGGCATTGGGTTCCAGCCCATGAAACCGTGCGCCGTTGAGCGATGCGAAGGCCTCGAACCGGTCGAGCGCACCTTCCTCGTCGAACACCTGCACGTAGGTCTGGAGCGCGGAGGGCCCGCAGAACACGCCGGCACAGCCGCAGGACGTCTCCTTGGCGCCGCGGACATGCGGGGCCGTGTCGGTGCCGAGATAGAAGCAGGCCTCGCCCGAGGTCGCGGCCGCGCGCAGGGCGAGGCGGTGCCGCTCGCGCTTGGCCACCGGGAGACAATACAGGTGCGGGCGTAGCCCCCCCTGGAAGATGTGCGTCCGGTTGATCACGAGATGGTGCGGCGTGATCGTCGCCGCGCACCGGTTTCGGTTCTCGCGGACCACGTCGAGGATCTCGGCCGTTGTGGCATGTTCCACCGTGACTTTCAGCCCCTGGTGGCGACCGAGCAGCGGGATCAGGCTGCCTTCCATGAAGGCGGCCTCCCGGTCGAAGATGTCGATCTCCGGGTCGGTCGCCTCACCGTGGATCAAAAGCGGCATGCCGATCCGCTCCATCCGCTCCAGCACGGGCGCGATCCCGAGGAGGTCGGTGACGCCCGCGTGCGAGTTCGTGGTCGCGCCGGCCGGGTAGAGTTTGGCGGCGATCCAAACCTTCTCCTTGAAGCCGCGCTCGATCTCGTCCGGATCGGTATCGTCCCGCAGATAGGAGGTCATCAGCGGGGTGAAATCCATGCCGTCGGGCAGGGCCGCGAGGATGCGCTCACGGTAGGCGCTGGCGGCCGCCACCGTGGTCACCGGCGGCACGAGGTTCGGCATGATGATGCCCCGGGCGAACTGCGCCGCCGTGTAGGGCAGCACCGCCTTCAGCATCGCGCCATCGCGCAGGTGGATGTGCCAATCGTCCGGCCGGCGGATCGTGATCCGGTCCACCGACTTCGCCTCCTGACGTTCGGCGGGGAACAGCTCGGCGACGCCCATCGCGAAACTCCTCAGGCCTGACCGAAGGCGGAAATGCCGCCATGCGCCGCCGACCATTCCGCCGGCGCGTTGAGGAAGCTTTCCACCTCGGCCAGCGTCTTCGGATCGAACGTGCCCATCTCCTTGGCGACAGCCAGCACATCCCACCATGTGGTGAGGTAGTGGAGCTTGATGCCGATCTCCTGCATCAGCGCCGCGCTGTCGGGGAAGATGTCGTAGTAGAACAGCACGAAGCAGTGATCGACCTGGGCGCCGGAATCGCGCAGGGCCTTACAGAAATTGACCTTGCTGCGCCCGTCGGTGGCGAGGTCCTCGACCAGCAGGGTCCGGGCACCCTCGACGATCTCACCCTCGATCTGCGCATTGCGGCCGAACCCCTTGGGCTTCTTCCGGATGTACTGCATCGGCAGCATCATCCGGTCGGCGATCCAGGCCGCGAAGGGGATGCCGGCGGTCTCGCCGCCCGCGATGTGGGTCAGCTTCTCGTAGCCGATCTCGCGCACGATCGTGGCGGTGGCGAAATCCATCAGCGTCGAGCGCAGGCGCGGGAACGAGATGATCTTCCGACTGTCGGTGTAGACCGGGCTCGCCCAGCCGGAGGTGAACTTGAACGGCTCGTCCTTGTAGAAGAGCACCGCCCCGATCTCGAGGAACATCTTGGCCGCCTCGCGGGCGATGACCGCTCGGTCAAGGGGCAGGAAGGGACTGGTCATGCGGCGTGCGCGCTCCGCTGGGGCGCTCGCCGGGGGCCTGGAGACTTGTCCGGCCGGGGCGAGCGTGTGGAAATGGGGCCTGACCGCCCTCCTCCGCCCTGTCTCCGCCAGCGTCAACCCTGCGCGGCACGCTATCCGCGCTTCACGCAGTCCGACCGGCCCGCAGATGCGCGAGGTGCCGGATCGCCAGAGCATAGCCATGCGTCCCGAAACCGGCGAGCACGGCCGTGGCCGCGAGCGAGACGTAGGAATGATGGCGAAAAGCCTCGCGCCGGTGAACGTTCGAGATGTGGCACTCGACCACCGGCACCTCGCAGGTGTTGAGCGCGTCGAGGATCGCCACGGAGGTGTGCGTGTAGGCGCCCGCGTTGATCACGATGCCGGCCGAGCCGACCCGGAACGCCTGGATCGCGTCGATCAGCACGTGCTCGGCGTTGCTCTGGCGGAAATCCACCGCCAGTCCGAAGCCGGTGGCGGTCTCGCGGCACAGGGCCTCGACGTCGGCCAGCGTCTCGCGCCCGTAGATCTCCGGCTGGCGTTTGCCCAGCAGGTTCAGGTTCGGCCCGTTCAGGACCAGGATGGTGTGGTTCATCATGTGCCTCGCGGCCCGAAGAGGTGCGACAAGCGCCGTCGCGACACAAGTCCGGGCTGTCATCCAGCCGGAGATGTCCCGCCTGCGGACCCGACGCCCGCAATGATTGGTTCAGATCCGTGCTCGGCAGCGCTATCCCGGACGGCGCGGGGGACGAGACAGGGAGGATACACGGATGGCCACATCTCGGAGCGACACCCCCGTGGTGATCGCGGTAGCGATCACAGGTTCGGTCCCACGCAAGAAGGACAACCCGGCCGTGCCCGTCACGGTGGCGGAGCAGATCGAGTCGACCCATCAGGCCTTCGAGGCGGGCGCCACGCTCTGCCACATCCACGTGCGCAACGACGACGAGTCGCCCTCCTCCGACCCCGATAGATTCGCCGCCGTGCAGGAGGGGCTGCGCAAGCACTGCCCCGGGATGATCGTGCAGTTCTCGACCGGCGGGCGCGGGCGCGATCCGGCCGCCCGCGGCCTCCCGCTCAAGCACCGGCCCGACATGGCCTCCCTGTCCACCGGCTCGGTGAACTTCCCAACGATCGTCTACGAGAATTCCGCGAGCCTCGTGACCGAACTCGCCGGCCAGATGAAGCAATACGGTGTCCGGCCCGAGATCGAGATCTTCGACCTGTCGCATCTGCACGGGGCCAAACGGCTGGTGGAGGCGGGCCTGATCGACACGCGTCCGCACGTCCAGTTCGTGATGGGCGTTCAGAACGCGATGCCGGCCGAAGAGCATCTCCTCGATATTCTGCTCGCCGAGACGCATCGGATCCTGCCCGAGGCGACCTGGACGGCCGCCGGGATCGGCCGCAACCAAGGGGTGGTGATGGATTGGGCGCTCAGGCGCGGGGCGGATGCGGTGCGCACCGGCCTGGAGGACAACATTCGGGTGACGAAGGACCGGCTCGCGGGCAGCAACGCCGAGTTGGTCGGGCTGGCCGCGGCGGCCGTTTCCCGCCACGGCCGCCGCGTCGCCACGACCGCCGAGGCCCGAGCCGCGCTCGGCTTGCGCTGAACCACCTTCTCACGCGCGGGCCGGCATGCTAACGATCCGCCCGCGCGGGTGTAGCTCAATGGTAGAGCAGCAGCCTTCCAAGCTGAATACCCGGGTTCGATTCCCGGTACCCGCTCCATTCAAACTTCAATCCTGGCTGACGTTTCCCAAGCCGGAAGTGGAGCATCGACCGCGCGCAGCCGGATCCGGTGGCCGAAGACGGCGCAGGCAGCCGTAAAAACCGACTCTGGAGGCCCGCGAGGATCGGCCTTTAGCGCCCCAATCGCTAGGGCGTGGTGACGATACAACGCTGTTGGGATCCCCCTCCAGTCTGAGATTGGATTCAACGCTGGCCGAAGAGGTTGGCGATGAACTGCGACGCGCTTCGGAAGGATTAGTGGCAGTGAATCGAAGAGTTCGTCCCCGGGGGGACCAAGGGCAAGGGCGGTCCGCGCAGCGACAAACGTCGGTTCCTTGCTGGGCTTCTCTGGATGGCGGGCGCTGGCGTGACCTGCTCGAGCATCTCGGTCGGTATCAGCCGGTGAAGCGGCGTTACTCTCACTGGATCGAGCTGACGGATGCACAAGTCCATTGTTCATTCCTCCGACGCCTAATCCCGCCACAGAATTACAGGACGAAGCTTCCGGAGTGCGCGGCGCAGCCTCGGTGGCTGCGCCCAACGCAAATTGTTTATTTTGCGGTGCCCGTAGTTGCGTATTTTATAAAGTCAGACGCCGAACATCATCAATACGGCGCAACCCGCACGAAGCATCCCCTCTTTCGGGCGTGGGGGGTTAAATCTGCGCTTCGAGATTGATGGCAAGCGAAGGAATTATCAGACTTTGCCGGACGCCAGGAAAAGGGGTGGGATTGCTGACGCATTTCAGCGATCGAAAGTAGCGCCCGCGAGTGCATTCCCCTGTAGCCGCATCACGGCAAATTTTTGAAGGCTCTGCGCATTCGAGCGCCTATGAATATGACTGCAGCCCTTGCATATTCCATTGTCAAGCCTGGGGCGTGTCCACACCGGCCAAAGCGCTCAAGGTTTCGGCCCCAACACAGCTCTCCGCCCGTTTGAACTGGCAAACCTCGAAGAACCCGAGCCAGGGCGCAAATTCGGTCCCACAGAGGCTCGGCTGTGTTCGCTCTTTCATGATGCGGGTCTTATTCCAGCAGGCTGGTAGCGAACACCGAGTCAGACAGGTATGCCCCAAACCCTGGTGTCCCGTACGCCTAAACGCTTTGCCAGCATGACCAGCACCGCAAATCTCATGGGATCGCGAGCGCTCGCACAAACTCGGCGTGTGCGCCATTGGGAACAGTAAGATGGAATCAAAACCGTGGTTTGCGTTGAACGGCCGCTTTCTGACTCAGAATCTGACTGGTGTTCAGAGATACGCCTGGAACGTCGCCTATCATCTCAATGAAATTCTTGGCGCAGCGAACCAGTCAGCTCCAATCTTAACACCAAACGGCGCGACGGACCCGAATCTGTCGCGGATGCCCCTCGTCGAGTTCGGACGTGTCGGCGGCCATGCTTGGGAGCAGTTCATCTTACCTGCGCGGTGGCGTGGCGATTTGCTCAACCTATGCAATATCGCGCCAGTTATAAAATCACGACAGGTTTTGTGCATTCACGACGCGAATGTCTTCATTCGACCCGAGAGTTACAGCACCTCGTTTCGTATTTATTATCGCGGCCTCCAAACTGCCCTGGCTCGCAGAGCCAGTCGGATAACGAGCGTCTCGACAGACTCAGCGGCACAGATCGCCCGACACCTTCCACTGAAGATGTCCGATATTATCGTTCTCCCCAACGGGCACGAACACGCACTTGCTTGGGATCCTCAAGGCGCCCAATCCGCTCCCTCTATTCTGAACAACCGCCGTGCTGGTGCAGGGCGCCCGTTCGTCCTTGCCCTCGGCTCCCGCGCGCCGCACAAGAATCTCCGGCTTGTCATGGACATAGCTCCGCGCCTCGGCGATGCGGGGATCGACGTCATCATCGTGGGCGGATCCGCCAAAATTTATTCCGACGATGCTCTGACGGGGGGGGAGAACGTCCATTTCACCGGTCGGATGGACGATAACGACTTGGCTTTTCTATTGGAGCGTGCGCTATGTCTTTTGTTCCCCTCATGGACTGAAGGCTTCGGGCTCCCGATCCTCGAAGCGATGACGCGCGGCTGTCCTGTTATTTCATCGGATCGCGCCAGCATGCCGGAAGTCTGCGGAGACGCTGCCCTGATGGCCGCGCCGGACGATCCGATGGCCTGGGTTCGGCACATCGAAAGGTTGCGTAGTTCCACTCAACTGAGGAGCGAATTGATCGCCGCGGGTCGACAAAGGATCAATCGTTTTTCATGGAAAACGACAGCGCAGGCCTACGCCCAACTGATGCGCGGTTGAGCCGTGCCCCTCGCATCGCATCCCTGGGTGTCCCGGCTGCCCGAGCCGTGGGGCTGCCCTCCCGGTTCCATGACTTCCACTTCCATGACTTCCACGGCGGCGGGCCGGCGGGGTCGCTTTTGTGCGGCGACAGGAGTTGGCACGACCGCACATCCTGTCGGCCGCCCCGGACTGCAAGAAGCGACCGACGGTGATTCATCTTGTTCAACCGATCGCGGCCGCGGGCGCGGAGCAGATTCCTATTACTCCATTGAGCACTGCTTCCGCTGCCCCTTTCGATACAATATGTGTGAAGAAGGCTCGCCCCCGGCATCGCGAACGCTAGGCCTACGGCTTACCGCGGCAAGGGCAGACAATGATCGCGCGCTTGCCCCTTGAGATCAGCGAATGAGAACGACGGCCGAACGCTGATGCGATTGATGTGTTGGCCTCTCACGGCTGATCCAACGCCGGAAGGATCCGCACCTGATTCAGCCATCCCTAGAACCAACTAAAAAATGTACAAACCCAATATTGAAACGAGAGAAAATCATGTAATTACAGGTACGTTTGTCGATACATCGTTTTGGTTCACTCGAATTGCAAAAGCGAAAATCGTATCGCGGCAACATGTAATTCAATAGTTGCAAATTGCAACATACGGAGGATTAATGTTGTCGCTTTATACTTTATCATTCAGGATCAATTCTAAAAATTCCCCGATCAGAGATACGAGGCTTACGATAATCGGTAATAACTTGAGTTAAATTTTATTACTCGATATTTGAATGGTTATAGGATTTCTGGCAGACCGACCCCGCAGTTCCGACAAGAGCATCAAATCAGGATAAAGGACCTCTCTGTTTAAGAATGCGACTCGAGACCGGCACAGAACGTCGATCGAATTTTTGTTTGATGCCGGACTTTTTTGCATTCAGATCCCACTAAACAGCGCAACATTGGCGCCGGCAAATCAATGAATGGGGCTTAAGTTGGATACTACGACCAGGCCGACTGCGAGCAAAATTCGCGATCAGATGCCGAGTTTGGAAGGCATTCAAGTTATGCGTGCAGTGGCAGCGATTGCTGTCGTTTTCACCCATTCGATTACTCGCGTTTCGGTTTCTATCAACAGCAATCCGGAAAGCTCTTTTTTTAAATCTGCCGATGGCAATCAGTGGATTGTTGGTGACTTCGGAGTGGATCTATTTTTCGTCATCTCCGGATTTATCATGTTTTATACCCATCGATCCGATTTTCGACGGCCCGGTGCGATACGCAGCTTTCTATTAAAGCGGGCCGTAAGGATCATCCCACTTTATTGGCTCCTAACGAGCCTGACGATTTTCATTTTACTATTTGCGCCTAGCATTTTTAGCAACGGTCGTGATGTGGATGTTTTTTGGTTCGTGGCGTCGTATCTATTTATTCCTTTTCCTTCTCCCTCAGGTGTTATCGCTCCCACACTCGGCGTCGGATGGACGTTGAATTATGAATTTATGTTTTATTATTTATTTGCGATATCTCTGAGCTTTGATCAAAATAAAGCTCTGCGCATAATCACTGGGGCACTCTTATCACTCGTTTTAATCGGTAGAACGCTACCTCACGGATCCAATCTAATAACTTTCTACACGAGTTGGCTGTTTCTAGATTTCCTCGGAGGAGTTTGGGTAGCGTGGTTGGTTTTATACCGCAAACCCATCAATCAAGGGTTGCGCGGCTGCTTATTTGCCCTCGGTCTGGGCTCAATCGCGTACAGTGCGTATTGGCCCCCGGTCGAAACTGAAGTGTCACGCTTTATCATCTGGGGTATTCCATCAATCTTAATTGTCCTTACCGGTTATAAATTTTGTATTCCGGGATTGGGAGGGACAGTTTTGCGTAAGGTTGGCGCAGCATCTTATTCTATCTATCTATCGCAAGTATTTGCCCTTCCTTTCTGGGCTAAAATAATCAACTATCTAAATGTTAGATACGTCCCTTTTGATTGCTTGGTTCTACTGCTTACTATTATGGTAATTATGTCCGGTATCGTTGTCTGGATAGCTGTCGAACGACCACTCACTGCGTTTTTCCGACACAAAATTTTGTTATGATATTTGTTCGGGGTTGGTAAAATAGGTGCATGCTCGTAGGAGCGGGCCTTTTTAAAGCGGAAGGCCTTCGCACGACGTGCTCATGTAAGTAACGGATTGTGCGATATTGGCTGAGGATGAGACTCTTACGTCAGCCTCAGAGTTTGTTTGAGTCCCTCAGCCGGCCGCCTTTATTTGTCTCGCGTGCAGACACGAGGTCCGCCTAGCGCGACGGAGAGGGAAGCAGATGTGGAAAGGCAGCCGCCCAGCCAGAGGCATTTGATTGGGTCGGCGCAACATCCGCGGAAGACGTACAGATCGCCAGCATGGGGATTGCGACTACCCCCTTCCTGCACCAGCAGCGCCAAACCGTTCATGCTGCGGCGCATGTCGGTGACGCCGATGCCAATCCACACCCGGGCGGCCGATGGGACCGGGGTCGTTGTGCCGCGCCAGCAACGTCGAGGACGCGGGTGAGCGCTGCGCCATACACCCCGGCCTTGACGACGCGCCGGCCCCGATCCAGTACGCTCACTCTCCGGCCCGGAGCCGGCGACGCGGGCGGGTGAGTGCCATGCTCCGAGGGGGCGCCCGGCTCGGCCACTGCCGATGATCCACTGGCTGCGAATGCGTGCCGCCGGATCAACAGCAGCGGCTGCGAGATCCCGAGCCAGCACGCCGTCGCCGACACCAACCGTGGCCTCTGCGGATCTTCAGCACGATGCGGAGCTTCGCGTCTTCCGACCAGCACCGAAGGCGGCCGATCTCGACGATCTCAGAGGGCTGAACGCGCCGTACACTGTCCGTATGGCTGTCCGTACGCACTGTTCCCAACGCCGCTCGACACACCACACAAGACGGCTCTCGGCGGCATACGAATGATCGTGTTCTTCCAGTCGACATGAGCCTTATCAGAAAACCGAATCTCAATCGGATTGCCGGAGACGATTTGCACGATTTTCGCTTGGGGCTCAGGGAAGGCCGGTGCAAAGCCGAGATGCCGTCGTGTTGGTCCAAGCGAGGTCGCGCCCGTCTTTGCCAAGCTACTGCAGATCACACGGACTCAACCTCCGATCCACTCGGGCGCTCTGTCCACTCTCTAGAAGACGGCGGCGCATTCCGCGACACGCCATTCTAAGATCATGCATCGGCCAGCGATCATCGGTCAGGCGCGTCCGCCCTCAGGCAACCTGCTTAGACAGGGTGTGGTGGGTCAGGCTTAGAAGGCACATTTATCCGGGCCGATGAGCGGTAGCGACGAGGGTCGCTGCTGTTGGACATGGCAGGTGCACTGCGCTACGAAAAATTGAGCCTAAGCGCTGCTGGACCAGTCTCGCATGGGGCTCTGCGTTCCGGCCTAGCTCAGTTCAAGTACCACAACTTCTTTCATTTTTTTTAGATCACTGCCGCCGAGGCATTTGAATATGAGCAGTCACACTGTTTCTATGAGTGAGGAAAATGCCCTACTGATTGATCCCTCCGTCGTTGGACAGTCGCATATTTTGGTTAATACAGGCATGGTATGTCTTGCCGCCTCCCGCTATACACGTGTCACAGTTATCGCCGAGAGCACACACTGCGATGCGCTCGAACAATACCTGGATTTAAACATTGCCAGCCGCGTTACATTTATTCCATGGAGTCGCAGGGCTGAGATCAGAAGTATTGTACATAAATTAATTGCAAAAGACCGATTCGATCTCGTTCTATTTACAAATCTTGAGTATGGTATTTTTGTATATATGAATGTATTCCACAGGGGAATAACCCAACGACCGATCCTCTGGACGCTTCATAGTCACTTGGTGAATCTGGGACTCACCAGCCGAGTAACGCGTATCAAAAACTTCGTAAAATGGTATTTTTTATTTTGCGCGTTCCGTAAGGTTAAATTTATTGCATTGGGAGGCAGAATTCGCGCAAATATCGAAACCGCCATTGGCCCATTGTTCTACCGTAGCAATATCGCAGCTCTTATGCATCCGGTCGGAATTAGAAAGCTACCAGGACCCGCCCTCGACGCCTCTGACATACGTACCAGAAGCCCCCGCGTCATATTCATGTCGGGCTGGCATGGTTTGTCGCCAAAAAACAAAGAATTATTGGGCGAACTCGAACGTCTCGATTCATCAAGCAGCCGATTTGAGCTTGTTTCTCTCTCGAACAGCTTTAAATCTGTCAGCAATCAGAAAGTTAAATCCTTCGCCATTGATTATGCAGATCGACTCAAGGAGATCACCAAAGCCGATTTCTTTCTCCACCTTCCAAGCGATCCGTATCGCCTCCACGCAAGCGGAGCCGTGATGGACATGCTGCTAACAGGCACGCCAATCATTGGGCTGCGAACCGATTTTGGAGAGGAATTGGCCGAGATAATCGGACCGTTCGGCTATTTTTTCGATAAGCACGACGAGGTTCTTCGCTTTTTTTCGTCGTCCGATTTCAATCCTGCTGAGTTCGATCAGTTCCGATCAAATCTGGCCGCGGGCTATGAGAAGATTGTCGCGCTGAACCAAACTCAGTTCGACGACGTGTTGAGTTCCTAACTGCTCAAGCTCATGGTGATATTGGGTGAGCTCTCGTTGGAAGCCGGATCCGGCGCTCGACGCGTATCCACTCAGGCTCATAATGGCGCGGTTAGGCGCCGACGGTTTTGCGGATGGTGCCGAATGGATTGGCGCCAGTCAGGCGCAGGGTGTCGACGGTACGGATTGCAGCCTCGCCCTCAGCGGCCCACATGGCGCGGCTGCCTGTGGTCCCTTCCGCGGCACGACAGCCGGACGTAGGAGCCGCTCGCGGTCATTGTTCGTCGGTTCGACCTGTCTGGCATAGGTGAGGAACATCAGGCGCTGATCGCGCGCGGCTGATCTTGGCGTGCAGATTGCGACCGAAGTCACAGGAGCTCGGCGTAGGAAGGATGGCGCTGATCGGCACTCCACAACGTGGTCCGAAATCAAAGTCTTTGCGCGGTAGGCCTCAGGATCCCCAATATTGGTCTGGCCAATCGGCCAGCTTCTCGGTCTCATTCACCAACCTGCTGAACCGCCGTGAAGGCGAGTCCTAGCACTACTTTGGCAGATTGGTTTCAGGGTGGCAGGTTGAGATCGGCGTCACAGTGCGGGCATCGCTGCGCTGGCGGCCGACTGAGGTGATCCAAGATGGCCTGCCGGATCGCCGGCATCGAGGGCTGAGGCGGCGGG
>NZ_JAKSYG010000125.1 GCF_022829725.1 Methylobacterium sp. E-005
CCTGCGAGATCAAGACATCGACCTGCCGCAGCTTAGCAACGATCTCTTCAGCCGTATGCTTCTTCCGTCCCATGACGACATCCTCCACATGGCTCAAAGCCATACCTCAGGGAGGACCACTTTTCAGGGGGCAGGCCAACCCGCTGTTACGGCAGCGAACAAACTCGCGCTTCCTCATCCCGACTACCTGAGATCGCGTGTCGTCAGATGACGCGGTAACCGTTGTGCCGGATTGAGCGACGAGACGGAGGTGTAGGTCCGACAGGTTCCCCGTCCTTCAAGCTTCGCGCGGTAGAGGGCGACGTCAGCGCACGCGAGGAGGGTGTCGGCATCGCGTCCATGTAGCGGTGCAATCGCTAGACCGATGCTGAGGCTGACCTGTATTGATTGACCAGCCAAGTGCACGGGCGCGGCCATTGTTGCCAAGAGGCGCTCGGCGACACCAGCGGCGGCCTGTTCGTCATGGGCCCGGTCGAGCAGGATCGCAAATTCATCGCCGCCCAACCGTGCGATCACATCCCAGCTGCGCAGGACTTCACGCATCCGATGTGCGACCTCGCGCAGCAATGCGTCGCCTGCCGCGTGGCCGAGCGTATCGTTGACGAGCTTGAACCGGTCCAGATCGAGATATAGCAGCGCGAAAGCGCGGCCGTCCCGCTCCAGTTTGATCAGCCTGCGTTCCAGGCGCTCGTGGAAAAGGATACGATTGGCGAGCCCTGTGAGCGCGTCGTGGCTCGCCATATGCGCCACTTTCAACTCGGTGGCCTTGCGCACACCAATATCCATGTGGATACCGACATAGCGCAGAGGCAGTCCGTCGGTGTCTCGGGCGACGACGCAGCCGCGCGTCAGGAACCATCCCCAGCTACCGTCCTTGCGTTGCAGGCGGTGCTCGCATTCGAATAGGGGCTCAACACCTTCGTAATGCGCGTGGAGACGCTGCATGACGTCTGCTTCCTCGGAAGGATGAAGGAGCGCGCGCCACGTGCTTGCGTGAGCTTCGATCTCTCCCGGAGCATAGCCGAGCATGGCCCAATAGCGATCTGACACCCATGCGCGTCCAGAGATCAGATCGCAGTCGACGAACCCATCACTGGCAGCGTTCAATGCGTGGGCCAATCGCTCTTCGCTTCTCTGGACGTCCTGGCGGGCGCTAACGATCTGCTCGATGTCCAGGGCTGTTCCCAGCCATTCGACGACCGTCCCCTCTCGTCGGATGGGCACGATGACGATCTTGTGCCACCGGTGGCCGCCATCCGGACTGCGCAGGCGCGCTTCGACCTCGAACCTATCGCCTGCCGCGACGGCGGTAGCCCAATCGTCGGCGACCCGTTGGCGGTCGTCGGGATGATGCGCGGCGATGTGATCCGCGCAGGTATCACCCTGGGTGCCAAAAATGGCCTCGAAGCGCGCGTTCGCGTAGATGGTCACGCCGTCGTACGCGCGGGATACCCAGACCATCTGCGGCAGCGCATCGGTCAGCGTGCGCAACCACCGGTCACTAGCGGCCTGGGTGTCGTGCTGGAACTCAGATCTCGACACGGGTAGCTCCCTATCGGCCGAGGCGGTTGACCACGGGGCTATCAGGCGTTTTGTAAACGAATTCTCCGCACCCGCTATCGTGTGAGGGTGCTCGCATCCGGGTTGCAATTGTAGATTTTTCGCCAGTCTGTTCGCCCTAAACATGCTCACGACGTCAGGCGGCGATCGTATCATTCGCCGCGTCGGCCCCGTCGAACCACCGCTCGAAGGTATCGCGCGCCATCGGGCGTCCGAGCAGGTAGCCTTGCCCTTCATCACACCCGATCTCGAGCAGCAAGTTGGCAATCGCTTGCGTTTCGATGCCTTCCGCCACAACCTGAAAGCCAAGATCGTGCGACAGTTTAGTCATCGTCTCGACGAGGCTGCGTTGCTTGGCACCCTCGGTGCAGTCGGCGATGAATGCCCGATCGATCTTGACCGTATCAATCGGCAAGAGTTGGAGGTATGACAGGGAGCTATAGCCAGTCCCGAAGTCGTCGATGGCGAGACGGATCCCTGTCCCAGAGAGCTTGCGGAGCTGCTCCAAAGCGCGTCCGGCATCCTCCATGATCGCGCTTTCCGTGATCTCGAGTTCAAGCCTGTCTGCGGGAACGTCGTGGCGTTCGAGCACGGCGATGACGCGTTCGGCGAAATCCGGCTCATTGAGATTACCGGCCGAAACGTTCACCGCCATGACCAGATCGCGATCTGACGCCCGCCAGGCCGCGAGCTGTTCCATGGCTGCATTCAGGACCCACATGGTTGTCGACTTAGCCAATGTCGTCCGCTCGATCAGCGGGATGAATTCGCCCGGTGAGATCGCTCCAAGAGTCGGGTGGGTCCATCGCAGCAGCGCCTCTGCACCGACACAGACATCGGTTGCCAGAGCGATGCGCGGCTGGAACACGAGGTTGAGCTGATCGGGTTCGTCGAGGGCCTGTCCGAATGCGTTGATCAGGTCGAACCGTCGCCGATGGAGGGTGTCCTGCTCGGACGAGTACAAGCTGACCTTACCCTCCGTGTCGCGTGCGTCTTGCGCCGCGCAATGCGCGAAGCGCAAGACATCGACGGGATCGGTAACCCCGATCTCGAGCCGCGCGACACCGAGCGCGACCGTCGTGACGAAGCGCGAGCTGGCATTCTGACGGATCGCACCGAGCATCATCGATAGGAGTTGCAGGTACTCCGCCTCGACCACGCCGGACGGCGCGAGAAATGCGATCTGGCTTGGGCCGAGCATGTAGGCCAGCCGCGATGGACCGAGCACGGACCGAAGGATGTCGGCGGCCTCCTTGATGAGGTCGTCGAGGAAGTTCGCACCTATGACACGGGTAGCGTGGTTGATTTCATTCGGCGATGCCAGATCCACGAGTACGACGAGCCGCCGACCTCCCTTCGCTTCGGTGCGCACGAGGTCGTTGAGGTCATCAAGGCATTGCGTCCGGTTGGGCAGACCGCTCATGGGATCGATGCGCCCGTAGGCATGCTGTAATTCGACCTGGGCCATCACCATGGCGGCCATGTCGCGAAGCATGGCGGTTTCCGCGTCCGAGAATGTCCGTGGCGTCGACCCAACCACACAGAGCGCACCGATGGCGAGCCCATCGCGCGTCAACAACGGGGCTCCAGCGTAGAACCGCGCACCGCTGCCAGCTAGCGCCGTATCGCGATACTCTGGATCCAACGCGAGATCGGGTATTACCAGAACGCTGCCGTTCGTGGCGACTTCGGAACACGGCGCACCCTCACGGGGCATCGATTCGACATCGATGCCGACGCGGGATTTGAACCATTGGCGATCGAGATCCGTCAGCGATACGGCCGCGGTTGCGAGGCCGAAGGCGTGGCTCGCCATTCGTGTGATGCGATCGAAACTTTCGCTCGGTGGCGTATCGAGTAATCGGAGCTCGCGGAGAGCCGCCAAGCGTTCCACCTCCCGATATTTAGCATCCTCAACGGACATGGGGCATCCTGATCAGGAGGTAGACGAGCGCTCCAACAGCCCGTTGTTGCAATGAACTATGCCACAGACCTTGAGTATGACTTCAATAACCCAGGCTAGATTCAAAGGGAAAAGCCCGGGATGGTTTACGATATTCCACTGTGCAAATCGTTGTACTCATTTGGCCCGAAATCAGGACGAAACCCTATCGGGATCCGAAAACACCAGCCCTTCTTGTATGCCCAGGAGAGACAGTCAGCGAATCGATCGGGTGGCCTGTTCGCGCATCGATCGTAACAAAGCCGTCGCACGGATCACCTCACCGGGGTCAGGGAATGAGTTCCACCCCAATCATACCGTAGGTCCGAGCAGCTCGTGCCATCCGGTTGAGCCCGTCGAGCTGGGCGAGTGTCTCTACCTCGCCCGTCGCGTCACCGAGTCCAACCAACGACTTGCGCAGGGCCGCGATCGCCGTCTCCAAAGATCGCCCGAGAGCTCGGATCTGTGCCCCCCGTGGCCCCAGATCGACGCCGTCGGCAAACGCACCGGCCAAGGCGTCGGTTAGGTCCGCGAGCCCCTTGAGGGGAACTGCTCTCTCCTGTGCAAGACCCTCTCGCATCACGCCCTCACGCCGCTCGAACGGTATCGATGAAGCGACGAACCTCGACGGCGAGGTGCTCAGACTGACGCGACAACTCGGACGCCGCGCCCAGAACCTGGCCTGCCGCGCCGCCAGCTTCCCCGGCGGCTGCGGCGACCCCTGCGATATTGCTCGAGACATCGTCGGTGCCGGTCGCCGCCTGGGCCACGTTGCGGACGATCTCCTGGGTCGCCGCGCCTTGCTGCTCGACGGCCGCCGCGATCGAGGTCGCCACGTCGCTGATCTCGCGGATCCGCTCCGTGATCCCGCCGATCGACGCGACGGCTTGGTTGGTCGACGCCTGTACGCGGGCGATCTGACCGGAAATTTCGCTCGTCGCCCGGGAGGTCTGCTCGGCGAGGGCTTTGACCTCGGTGGCCACCACCGCGAACCCGCGACCTGCTGAGCCGGCGCGCGCCGCCTCAATTGTCGCGTTGAGCGCAAGCAGATTGGTCTGCCCAGCGATGTTCGAGATCAACCCGACCACGTCGCCGATCCGGGAGACGGCCGCGCTGAGTTCGTGGACGAGGGTCCCGGTCTGGTCAGCTTCGACAACCGCGGTCCGGGCCAATTCCGCGGAGCCGGCGACTTGACGGCTTATCTCCTGGACGGAGAGGCCGAGTTCCTCCGCAGCCGCGGCTACCGTGGTGACGTTGACGCCAGCTTCCTGCGCGGCGGCGGCGACCGAGTTGGATCGCTCAGCCGTGTGAGTGGCGGTGGTATCCATTACACGAGCCGTATTCTGCATCTCCTCAGCAGCGGCCGCGACATGCCCGACGATGGCGTTCACCGTGCTCTCGAATGTGCGCGTCGTAGCGTCGATCCGCTCGGCCTGCTCGATCTTCTGCGCCTGCTCACCCTGCCGCTCCGCCGTGGCCGCCTGGGCTGCGCGAGCGTTGTCCTTAAAGACCTGGACGGCTTGCGTGATGTCGCGCACCTCGTCTCGCTGCCGGGTCGCGGGTACGACGATGTCGAGGTCGCCTTGGGCAAGTTTGAGCATGACGGCAGTGAGCGGGCGGAGCGGCCGGATCGCCCGGTAGGCCCAGAGCGCGAAACCGATGCCGACCGTCGCGGCCAGCGCGAAGAGCCCGAGCATGAGGAGGGTGAAGTCGTGGGAGACGGATCGCACCTCCGCGCCGATGCGCTGATTACGGGCTTCCTGAAGATCGATGAATTGGTTGATCTGCACGAGCCATTCGACGAAGGCTGGCCGAGCTTCCTGCATCAAGACCGAACGGGCTTTGTCCCGGTTGCCTTCCTGCTGCAGCTCCATGACCTCTTTCATGAGCGGCAAAGTTTTCATCTCGATCTGTTTGATGTTACTTAGGATCGACCGCTCTTCAGCAGACGTGTTCGCGTGGTTGGCAAGCATCTTATCCATGCCGACCGCAGAGGCTGCATACGCATCCGTCAGCCGCAGGATGTCGGCGCGGATGGCTTCGCGTGAACGCTGATCAGGCACCAGGGTAAAATCGCGAAGACTGATCGCACGATCGTGGACACTACCGCGGAAGTTGATCGCGTATCGCTGCTTGACAGAATTTAAGTCATTGATCGTCGTCAGGCTATCATCAATCGATCGAACTTCGGCAATGCTGAAGATCGTGAGCGCGGCCATGGTGGAGAGGATGGCCGCATAGCCAACGACAACCTTAGAACTAAGACGTGCAGCGACAGGCATGACGTGGAGTCCGACTACTTGATCTGTGGCGGCGACGCTACGCGTCAAACCTTCATGCAAGATGAAGGTTTTTCATTTCGAAAGATGACAGCTGAGGGTGGAGAGGCAAGCAAGGCCACAAAATCTCACCCTATAGGCGAATGATTGATCTGGCATTATCCCCACGGTAGTACAGTTTAATGCTTGGCCCGCCTGGCTGGATGGAGGGCGCGGATCGAGATGCTCGGCGTTTTGGTGACACACGACCGTCATGTAGGGAGCGTCGCTCGCCGAAGGGGTTCGGGAAGCGTCCTAGCCGGCGGTGGGCATAGTGATGATGAAGGCGGCGATGTCCGCTGGGGACAGGGGGCAGCTGTACAAAAAGCCTTGCACGTCCGTGCAACCTTCGCGACGCACGAGATCGAGCTGCTCGGCCGTCTCGCCGCCTTCGGCGACAATCCCCATCCCCAGGCGGTCGCTGAGGCCGACCACGGCCCGCACGATCGCCGCCGTATCCGATCAGCATTATTGCGGATGAATGACCGATCAATCTTGATCGTATTGAAGGCACACCGGCACTACGCGCAGCAGCGTCAAGCAGGCGACAACATCCACGACCTGCTCGCCTTAGATGACCTGGTCGACCTCGATCGCCGGAGCCTCCCGCGTGAACGCATCGACGACCATCAGGGCCTGCAGCCGACGGCCGTCGAACAGCGCGTTAGAGACGAAGTCTATCGACCGGCGTTCGTTCGGTCGGAGTGCAGCAGGCTGACGCTCACAGTGTGCCGCGCTGACGTGCCGGTGCGGTCGCTTGAGGCGTAGGCTAAGCCCCTCATTCCTGTAGGGGCAGTAAACCTTCTTGCGATTCACCCGCCAACCTTCCCGACGCAGCAGGATGTAGATCCGGTAGTACCCGTAGCGCACCCGGCTCTTGGCCAGATCGCAGATGCGCATCCGCAGCGGTGCCTGATCGGGCTTGATCGAGCGGTAGCGGACGCCCGACCGGCCGACGCCGAGCGCGGCGCAGCTGCGCCCTTCGCTCACCCCGTGCGCCTCCTAAACCTGATGTACGAGTTCGCATCGCCGAGCAGGCGTCAAAGCTTTTTTGCGAGCATGTCCTGCGGGATATGCCTGTTGAGACTCAGATCGGCCACGAGCTGCTTGAGCTTGCAATTCTCGTCTACGAGTTGCTTCCGCAGCCGCAACTCGCCTGTGCCCAAGCCGCCGTAGAGCTTCTTCCAGCGGTAGAATGTCGGCTCGGAGATGCCCCTCCCGCGCAGCACCTCCACAACCGGTGTCCCGGTCTCGGCCTGCTTCAGTGCGAAGGCGATCTGCTTTTCTGAAAATCTGCTCATTTTCACGGCTCTGCTCCTCCCCTCAAGAGTCTCACGAAACCGGAAAACTCACGCTCACGCCGGACCAAAGCGATGGGGGGACGTCAGTAAAAGCTTTTACACAAAACACGGCGGCACAAGTTATTTGAGGATTCACAAAAGCGGTGCGACAAGTCCCGCACTGCTTCGTGGCAGTTGAAGTTAGAGCCCACCGCCTCGCTACTGCTACGACGGCAGCTAGTTGAACAGTTTCTAGAAGCGATATGTAAGGCCTGAGTGAAGCACGACCGGATCCAGGCTGACGCTCGAACGGACCGGCAGACCGAGCAGATAACCTTTGGTATTAGTGGTCAGGAAACCCTTCTTGACGTCGAAAAAGACGCCCCAGTGCGAGTCTAGCATGAGATCGAAGCCCGCCTGGATCACGGGGCCGACTGCATCGTCGGTTCGATAGCGGCGCAAGAGACGGTCTTCGTCGCCGAACACGATCAGGGCGGCGAGCCCTACGCCGACGTAGGGCTGGAATGCGCCGAAGCCCAAGAAATGGTAGTGTACCGTCGCCGCGATCGGACCACCCTGGGTTTTCCCCACAGGGCCCAGACCGGCCAAGGTGCCGGCGGCTTCGACTTTAGAGATCGGTGGGACGCCACCGCTGATCGATACGGCGATCGCGGGAGCTAAGAAATATCCCGCTTCGACCGCGAAGGTTACGCGATCGTCGATCTTTACTGCACCTCCCGCGACAGGTGTACCGGCCAAACTGATGCGTGCTTTGGGATCGTTGAAGATCCCGGCAACCCCGACATGGACATAGAAGGATGGCAGCCCACTTATCGGCACGACTTCCGGCGGCGGCGAGGCGAGATCCGCCGCCGCCGCAGCCGTAGCGACTGCTGTGAACACCAAGCTAGCTGCGAGCGCCCCGATTTGCATCACACCCCCTCACGGATGTGCGACACTTGCCATGCTTGTTCTTTCGAGGCGTTTAATTCCGTCCCTCGCTTACAGGGGGCTACGCGTACTGCATCTGTTTCCCCTGCATAGACGACGAGGATCGAGATCGACGCAGTCGCACTGCTCGGCGCGAAAGGCCTAGACTCGTTCAACTTCAAGGTAGCCGATGACGCCAGTGCTGTCCTCTGAGTACGTCGTCCGGCGGATATTGGCAGATGGGATCTCCTCGGCGAATTTTTCGATCTCGTCACGGGTCCGATACAGGAGGTACCAATCCATGTACACTTCCATGTATGCTTCCTCGGGAACGCCCCAGAGGAAATTAGGTATCAAGAGCCGTCCGCCGGGGTCGAGGTGGTCAAACAGGACACGTGTCAGGCGTGCAGCGACCCGTGCATCGAGGTAGTCGTACAGGCCCGCGGCATAAACCAGATCGAACCGACCCAGATCGGTCTTGCCGGCAAGGATGGCTCGAACCGTGTTCGGGCTGGTCTCGATCACTCCAGAGATCGATGTGCGATAGCCATCGACGGCGGCGAGGCTTGTCGCATCTTGATCGACCGCGAGCAGTCGCCCGATCCGCCCCTCTTTCAAGGCAACGCTGAGTTCTGCCTCGCGCAGATGGCCACTGGCTACGGCAAGGATCCGCGGTCGATCTCGGCGTGACGCGGCGTCATCGATCTTCCCAGCAAGGATCGACCGCCGGAGCCGCACGGCTTCGCAGGCCGTGACGTCGACCGTCGAGGTCATCACCGTGCGTCCGGCGTCCGACGCGGCCTCTTGTGCGGGCCGCGCGGCCGGATGGCGATAGACGAAGTCCAGAAGCCCGGCGTCGCCGGGATATCCGCGTGGCCGGATGAAAGAATGGTGGGTGAACGGACATTCGTGAATGAGACCGGCGAGGGCATGGGCACGAGCCGCCGGCAGTACCGCGTCTTGCCACGTCTTATCGCTAAATGTTTCCTTGAGCAGTCCAAGCAGGTCAATGACCGCCTGTGTCAGCTGGCTGTAGTCATCTGGAGCCGCTAGACCGACAAGCTCCGTCAGCGCCGCGCGGACATCACCGTCAACGACCGGATAAAGAGTTTCTGGCAGTTCGACCGGGGTCCGGGTACCTCCCCCTTGTGCGGGCTCCCGGCCCAGAAGCGAGGCAAAACCTCGCAAGCCCTCGCGCTCACGCGAGAGCAGAAGTCCCTTGCTAGCCATCTGGAACCACCCCGATCCGACGCCAAGACCGCTCAGCGACGAATTAAGCTTAACGAATGGTTAAGCTTTGTCTATGGGCAGGACGCACAGGACTCGGAAAAATCGATTGTCCCAGCGCCGCGAATCGATGCGTTTCGCTGCCACGCCCTGCTCCAGCAATTTGTTGGCCGGGTGGGACCGCCCAGTGGCGGACGCTGCTGAGCGCCAAGCCGACACGATGGTTAACCACGTTCGTGGAATTTGAGTCATCAGGGCTGGCTGCGCCCGCCTTACGCGGTGACGCCGCCAAACCGCGAAGTCATTAAGAATTTCGGGACGCAGCCCTGGTAGAGCCTTTGCGGAAGGCCGGGGCCGCCATGAGCATCGCAACGCTCGATCAACTCGACGATGAATTGGGGAAGCGCTGGTTTCAGCGCCGCTCGCCTCAGTTGCATCAATCATTTCGCATTGCGCATGAGCAAGCAACGCGCATCGTCATGGGCCAAGCCTGTCAATGGGTCGGGCTGCTTTACATTGCGTTCGGCGCGATCGACGCAGTCCTCATCCGTGACATGCTCCCCTATACGCTAATGCTTCGCCTCATCATCGGCAGCCTCTACGTAGCCGCGATCGTGATGCAGGTTCGCAACAAGGTTGATACGCGAATACTGGAATACGAGTCCGCGCTGGGCATCTACGTTGGCTTTGCCGCTTGGCTGTTTTTAGCCGCACAAAGTTCTGACACGACGGCAATGTTGTACTATGCTGGGTACGGCCTTATCTTTATGTTTGTCGCTAATTTATTCTTTGATTTGAGCTTTAAACTAGCGTTGATTTCGTCTGGTTTGATTGCTTTTACCTTCTTGGCGTGGGCGCTTGAATATGCTAATGACCGGACATACATATCTAGCTTCGTATCGCTGTACGCTTTTAGCTTGCTGTTGACCCTATTCCTCAATTTCAAATACAATCGCGAGAGATTTCGCGTCTACTTAAATTCCTGTCGAGCAGAAATTGGGCATCAGGAGGCGATTAGGCGTGGAGAAGAACTCTATCGCCTGTCGACAACGGATGCGTTGACGGGCCTAGCCAATCGACGAGCGATCGACGGCGTCCTGCAAAATCTTTGGGTCAAGAGCGTCGAACTTGGCGAACCGTTCGGCGTAATCTTGATCGACGTCGACTTTTTCAAGCTCTATAATGATCATTACGGACATCAACAAGGTGATCGCTGCCTCGCCATGCTGAGCAAGGCGATGCGCGAGGTCGCTGAGCGTCGGCGATGTGCGCTCGGCCGCTTTGGCGGAGAAGAATTTGTTGCGCTGCTGTCGGTCAGCTCAGCCACGCAGGTTCACGCCGTGGCGGAAGAAATACGTCAGGTGGTCGAGACACTTTGCATTCCTCACTCGGCAAGGCGCGACCAGAGATCATCAGTTACGGTCAGCATTGGCGCAGCGTATTCAACGGATATTGCGGGCGAGAAGCCCGAGCGCACGGTGACTGCGGCGGACTTAGCGCTCTACGCCGCAAAGGACGAAGGTCGCGACTGCGTTCGGATCTTCGATGCACGAATGCTCGACGACGGCGCTAATAACGAACTCAACGCCGAAATCCTGCGATCGGCTCTAGGAGATGGGCGCATCTCTGCCGTCTTTCAGCCCATCGTTGACGTATCGCTTGGCCACATCTGGGCTGCCGAAGCGCTGATGCGGCTTCGGGATGCTGAAGGGCGCTCAATTTCGCCAGAAGCGTTCATTCCTGTCGCTGAACGTACTGGGGCGATCCTCGAGATGGGGGAATGGATTCTACGAGAAGCCTGTCGTTTCCTCGCCGCCGAACCGAACCTGCCGGTAGTCAGCGTGAATATCTCCGCGCGTCAGATCGCTAATCCTAGATTCGTGAGCACTGTCCGAGAGATCGTTCAAGCAGCAGGCATCGAACCATCCCGTTTAGCCCTTGAGATTACCGAGAGCGGGCAGATCAGCGGCAACCCTGAAGTTGCTAAGCTGATGGAACAACTTTCCGCCGCGGGCATCCGGGTATGGCTGGACGACTTTGGGACTGGGTTTGCAGGATTGACATGCCTAAGCGAACTCCGCTTCGATATGGTAAAAATTGATCGCTTCTTTGTACAAAGCTGTGATACACCCCGTGGCGCAAAGCTCCTAAAGAATATTGTCGATCTCGTCAGCAATTGCGCGCAAAAAGCTATCGTTGAGGGTGTCGAAGAGGCTCGACAAATCGAGCTTGTTTCCTCGTTTGGCGTCGATCTTTTTCAAGGCTATCATCTTGGGCGGCCCATGCCGAGCCATGAGCTCAGCCATCTACTTTTAGGTAACACAGTCTCCCGGGCATCGACAATGAAATCGGCCCTAGCACAATAAGTTGATTGCCTATCGAGGGCGCTCGCTGCAAAATATCCTTCGTGTTTCATTCTTAAACGGCGCTGCTTCGTCGCAGCGACTTTATATTATCTCCAAATTCTCTCAAATTAGCCCGATTTTGCTAGCTCCATTGAAGAAAGTACAATCGACATTGCTTTGCTATAGTTCGATTCACAGCATGATCACGGACGGCGCGCCGAGGCAGCGAATCCGTCGACTAGCTCGGCACCGCGATTTGACATCTGTGCAATCAGCACAATGCTGCAGAGGGAGCCGAAAAAGCGGTGACGCGCAAAATCAAATCTTCACCTCTATAGATACCGCTCATGAACCTTCATAATCAGGAGTATATTAGGAGGAACGCACCTAAGCTTGGCTCTGCGACGGAGCCTGCGAGTGACTCAATGCGCGCCCTATCAATTGCCAGCCCGATCCTGTTCCCCAAGATACCAGTGACTGGCGAGCGGGAAGGACCAGCCCAAAGGTTGATCGAGAGCTGGGTTACGTATAGCGCCCCCCCGACGCTTTAACCACAACTGCGATACCGCGTCCCGTCGAATAGCGACGGACACTTACGTCCATTTCCCCACTCGTTCGATAGCCAGTGCGCGCTGGCTGTTATGCAGTATCCCCCGGATCCAGTTGGCAACGAGGCTTTTACAGACGCGGAGGCTCTCGTGCGTTCGCCTACCGATGGCTCGGACTTGAGTCAGACCCTACCGACGCAAACGGTCGCATGCTGATCAAGACGGTATTCACTCGTACAGCAGCGTCGTTCGTTCCAGACCCTTTCGCTTCAGTTGCTATTAATACGGCTTGACAAGGCAGAAACCGCTCTCATTGTCGCTGTACTTAGGGAGGTGGCTATGCTGAAAGGGGATGAAGAAATTCACATCGCGCTGTATCAGCGCCCCGCAATAATGTCACTGCTACCGCTCGCAATTTTTATCACGGTTACTGCATCGATGGTGGCGGCATATGAGTGGTCGCTCAAGAACCTCGACGTTTTCGCCGTCATTCTCCTTCCGGTCTCGGCGGTTTGGTACAATTATGCGCGCCCGCGGTATCATGCAGGAGCAAAGCCGCGGACGCGCACTATCGTCGCACTTGTGTCGATCGTCGCGATAGGCCCCCTCGCTGCCAGTCACATTCAGCGAGACCGCGATGCATCCGAGGACTACAGAGTTGAGCAGGAGACAGCCTGTCAGGCACGAGTTAGCAATTCGAGGACCGACACTGTTCTCCCGGAATATACATTCGATACATGTGCAAGTCTGCTGACACATGAGCAGGCGATTGCGATGTGTCGATCACGGGTCTTCAAGCGCGGTCCCTTGCCGAATGGCTGGCGCGGATGCTCCGAGTACGAGGCCGAGATTCTGGCGCTTCCGCGGTAGCAGCAACCGCTTTTTTGTTGATGCCTTACTGCCCTGGAAATTGGAGCTTCCATGCTTGGACGGACACGTCGTCTCGCATCTAAGTCGAGCGATGTTTAGCGTGTCGTTCTAACTTCGATCGTGTTCCGTGCCGCATTCGCGGCACGTCCATTATTTTGTAATGAAACCGGGTAAACTTGTAGGGTCTTTGAGGCCGTCACTCGACGAGCATATCCCAGTCGTATTTGCTTTGCTCACCCCGACGTAGGCACCCCTGTGTAATCGCATTGGTACCGGGGGAAGCCGCGCAACATCGAACACCCGGCGTCAAGCACGATTTATAGTCACTTCGATTTTTGCCATCGTTGAAACTGATACGTCGCCGACTTTGATCGTTCGGTCGCGATGGTCAAGTGGATCGTGCGCACGTTGTCCCAGGACTGACGAGTGGAATGGTTGAAGCGCTCGCTACGTCGCATAGCCAAGGACGAGTTCGCCGCCTGCTTCGCCGCGCCAATGCTGAACCTAATGGCGACGGCGGAGCCCGTCGTTGACGTCTGGGGGTACGTCGAAGCGATCGCACTGCCACTGGGCTAAGCCACGAACATCGTGATACCCAACGCAGGCCTGGAAAAGCTCGGAATTATTTCGAAGTCCGGCGCTCTTCGTTTCGGCCGAAGTACCCTTGCAACACCGTCGACGAATACGCAACCCACACCTTCCGGCCTGTCGATACCGGTCGCTGTATGCAAGCTGCGTCGCTGGATACCTCAAGCAACGGCCTTGGGGTATCCAGCCGTCGAACGAATTTCCGCACCATCGCATGCGGCTGCAAGGAATTTGCACAAAGTTCCTGAGACCCTGCACTGGCCGTCCCTCGAGAATGCGCAGGTGAGCCCCATTCTGCGATCGTGAGTTACGACCGACATCTCCAGACCAAGACTGCGTTTGGGCACGGTGACGGCCGTTTCTACCGCCCGGCGTATCTGCACCGCACGGGCTCCCGACCGCAGAGGCCCGACATGTCAATGCCTACCTTGAACGCGCCTGCGCCAGCAATCTCGCACCCCGGCCCCAAGCTCGTGCTGGCAGCAGGCATCGCTTTGATCGGCGACCACCTGTTTTACGGGCATGCCCTGGGCATCTCGCTCGCGGTGTTCCTCACCCTGATTGCGGCTGCCGCCGTCGTGGCAGCGAGTGCGCAGCTGCGCTGGCGAACCGGTGTTATCGCGCTTTTTCCGCTGCTCGCCGGCCTCGCCTCGATCGTTGAGACGGTCAGCCCCCTGTCAGTCACTTCCGGTGCGGCGGGCCTCGCCCTATCGGTCGCGATCTTGACCGGGGGCCTAGACCAAGGTGTGGGTGCGACGATTCGGGCTGCCTTCGGCATCCTTTTGACCGGCCCTTTCGACCTCCCCCCGGATTTTTATGACGTCGCGCGCCGGGCGGTCGGACGGTGGCACACGCCGCGAGCAGCGTTTCTTATGGGCTGGCTCATACCGGTCGCGCTGTGCGCCGCCTTCGCTGGGTTGTTCTCCGCGGCCAACCCTCTCATCGCCGGGTGGCTCTCAGACATCCCGTGGTCGGCGCTGATCCCGAGCCCGGATCTGCCGCGCATCCTCCTGTTGCTCTCCCTCCTGGCAGTCGCATGGGCCTTCGTCGCTCCACGCATGCCCGGACGATGGGATGTCGTAGGCACGGCTTTCGCGCGGGCTACCCCAACGGACATCGTACCCCCACTCTCGGGTCTGCTGACCCTGACAGTGATCCTACGCTGCCTCATTCTGTTCAATCTGCTCTTCGCCGTGCAGTCGGCCACCGACGCAACCTATCTCTGGGCCGGGCTTGCGTTGCCGCCCGGCGTGACCCATGCCGCCTATGCGCATCGTGGGGCTTACCCGCTGATTGCGACCGCGCTGCTTGCCGCGGGCTTCGTTCTCGTCGCGCTGCGTCCCGGCGGCGCTGGCGAGCGCTCACCGGCAATCCGCATCCTCGTGTGTCTATGGATCGGCCAAAACGTCCTGCTGGTGGCCTCGGCGATGCTACGGCTCGACCTCTATGTCGAGGCTTACGGCCTGTCGCTCCTACGCCTTGCGGCCCTAATTTGGATGGCGCTCGTGGGCGTTGGGCTCGCCTTAATCCTCGCCCGCATCACCCTGCGACGCGGCAACGGTTGGCTCATCCGGACCAACGCCCTGGTGCTGGCTGCGACGTTGTACGCCTGCGCGTTCGCCGATTTCTCCAGCACGGTGGCAGAATTCAATGCCGCGCACCGGCTCGACGCCGAGCAGGCGTTCGATCTGCCGTACGCGATGAGCCTCGGATCTGCGGCGATCCCTGCCGTCGACCGAGTGCTGATCGACTACGACGGTCCGCTCAAGGAGCGAGCTCGCCTGTGGCGGTGGAGACTCGCGACGGACCTGCGGCAACGGATGGGGGATTGGCGCGCCTGGACGTTCCGCGACCAGCGCCTTCTGGACTATCTTGCCGTCCACCCCGACGCGCCGTCCCCAGCGCGGTGAGCCCTCCGACCGATCAGCACAGCACACCAGCCATGGACCGTAGCATCCTCGTGGTCGACGATGACCCGCACATCCGCGAGGTGATCTGCTTCGCGTTGAGCAAGGCGGGGCACGTGACCCGGACCGCCGACGGCGGCGAGGCGGCGCTGGCCGAGTTCGACCGGGAGCCGCCGCGCCTCATCGTCCTCGATGTCGGGTTGCCCGGCATCGACGGATTGGAGGTTTGCCGCCGGGTACGACGGTACTCCGACGTGCCGATCCTGTTCCTGTCTGCCCGGGACGAGGAGATCGACCGGGTGCTCGGGCTGGAGATTGGCGGCGACGACTACGTCACTAAACCGTTCAGCCCGCGCGAGCTCGTCGCCCGGGTCGGCATCATCCTGCGGCGATTCGAGGGGCAGCGCTCGGTGGGGGAGGGCGATGGGATCTTGCGCCGTGGCGGCCTCGTCCTGGATCCGCCGCGGCACGCTGCGGCCTACAGCGGCGTCGCCGTGGCACTGACGGCCGTCGAGTTCGCCATGCTTCGTGCGCTGGCCGTACATCCCGGCCATGTCCTCAACCGAGACCAGTTGATGGATGCCGCCTACGATGGGCGCGTGCACGTATCCGACCGCACGATCGACAGCCATGTTCGAAACGTTCGTGCGAAGCTGTCTGGGGTCGGCTGTACCGACGTGATTGAGACCGTGCACGGCGTCGGCTTCCGGCTCGGGCCGTGCGGTTCGCTGGCGTGAGCGCCGAGACCATCGTCACGCGAGCGCCGGGCGAGAAATGGCGGCCGACGCTCGGTCTCGTCGTCCTGGCGATGCTGCTGACCGTAGCCGCCTTGCCCCTGATCGGCCTGTCGTTCGTCCGTCTCTACGAGAATCAACTCGTGCGGCAAGCGGAGGGCGATCTAATCGGCCAGACCACGGTGCTGGCGTCCGTGATCGCGCGTGAAATCGCCGAGGATCCCGCGCGCGACGCGTTGCTCGGCCCAGCCGTACCGATGCCGGATCCGGCTGCGATCGAGCCGGCCTTGGATCTGACCACCGACCCAATCCTCGGTCGCCGCCCGGGCGCTGCTGACGCCCTGAGCCTCTCATCTGCTGCCTCGGCGCTGGCCGCGCGCCTCGCGCCGCTCCTGCCGCCGATCCGCACCGTCACGCTCGCCGGTTTCCGGATCCTCGACCGGGACGGCATCGTCCTCGCCGGCGGCGACGAAGTCGGCCGCTCACTGGCGGACGTCGCGGAGGTCGCAACGGCGCTGCAGGGTCGGTTTCGGGCCGTAATGCGGGTGCGCATCTCAAAACACCCGCCGCCGCCCCTGTACGCGCTCAGCCGCGGCACCGGCGTGCGCGTGTTCGTGGCGATGCCGGTGCTGGTCGATGGCCGCATCGGCGGGGTCGTGTACGCCTCGCGCACGCCCGACAACGTCGTACGGCTGCTGTACGCCGAGCGCGGCAAAGTCGGCCTCGCTCTGCTATTGGTGCTGGCCGTGACGGGGGCTGTCGCGTTCGTCTTCACGCGGGCGATCGGTCGTCCGATCGCGGCCCTGATGGCGCGTGCGGCGGCGATCGGGCAGGGCGCGCCGGTCGCAGCGAACCCCGACTCACGGTTCGGCACGCGCGAGATCGCGGCGCTCGCCCATAGCTTCGAAGTGATGGCGCTGCGCCTGCGCGAGCGCTCCGACTACGTCGCAACGTTCGCCAATCACGTCTCGCACGAGCTCAAGACACCACTGACCGCGATCCAAGGGGCGGCCGAGCTGCTTCAGGATGATGAGGCTGGGCCGGGATCGACGATGAGTACGGCCGAGCGGCAGCGCTTCCTCGCCAACATCGTCACCGACACCGTTCGCCTGAACGCCTTGCTGCAGCGGCTACGCGAACTCGCCCGCGCCGAGATCGCCTCGACCACCGCGTGCACAACCTTGCGGGAGGTCGCAGCGGATCTGATCGCCCGCTTCACCGAGGTCGAGATCCGCGCCGAGGGTGCACTCGACCGGCCGCTGCCGCTGTCGCCGGAGGACGCTGGCATCGTGTTCGGGAACTTGGCTGACAACGCGGCTCGGCACGGGGCATCAACGGTGCGTCTGGAGGCGACCATCGTACAAGAGGCGCTGCATGTGCGCATCGCCGACGACGGACCTGGGATCTCTACCTCCGACCGAGACCGGGTGTTCGAGCCGTTCTACACGACGCGGCGCGAGGAGGGCGGTACCGGCATGGGGCTGAGCATCGTGCGCGCGCTCCTGCAAGCATGTGGCGGATCAATCCAGCTCGATGCGGTGGAACGCGGGACGGCGTTCGAAATCAGGTTCGCGCCGAAACGGTGATGATGCCGAGAACACCGCATTCCATGGGGCTCATGGCCAAAGGCATCGGATCGTGTCCGCTGACGCAGCGTCGTGCGAGGCGGACGATTGTCTTCGAACGGCTGGCAGCCACCTTTTCGTGCTACGGGCGAGAATGCCCAACGCTCAATCCCCACCGCATAACACCATCATCGGCAGCAGTTCCGCTACAAAGGCCTATGCGCTCCTGACTTTCACGGCCTTGGTCTGGGCCGGCAATGCGGTGGCGAGCAAATGGGCAGTCGGTCAAGTCTCGCCCCTTGCGCTCACCAGCTTGCGATGGCTGGTTGCGTGCATCGCGCTCGTACCGTTCGCGGGCCGACAGGTCGCCCGCGAGTGGCGGCTGGCCCTGCCGAGCTGGCGTCGCATCCTGCTCATGGGCTGCTGCGGCTACACGGCCTTCAACGCCCTTTTCTACGCTGCCGGAGCGTACACCAGCGCAGCCAATATCGCGTTGATCCAGGGGGCGATCCCCGTCGTCGTTCTGATCTGTAGCTTCCTCGTCTACCGCACGCCGGTGAGCCTGATGCAAGCTCTTGGGGTGCTGGTCACGCTTATGGGCGTCGTGATCGCAGCCACCCACGGTGACGTGGCCGTGCTGCGCACGATGGCCTTCAACACCGGCGACGTCTTCATGCTCGTCGCATGCGTGTTCTACGCCGGCTACACCGTGGCGCTGCGAGAGCGACCGGCCGTATCGGGGATCACCTTCTTCACGGCGATGGCGTTGGTCGCGTTTCTGACATCGCTGCCTCTCGTCGCGCTGGAATGGGCGAATGGACGATTGCTCTGGCCGAGTCCGACTGGATGGGCCATCGTCGCCTTCGTCGGGCTGGGTCCATCGCTAGTCTCCCAGCTCTGGTACATGCGCGGGGTCGAGTTGATCGGTCCGAACCGCGCCGGGGTGTTCGTGAACCTGCTGCCGGTGTTCGGCGCGCTTCTCGCCGTCGTCTTGGTCGGGGAGCCGTTCCGCCCATACAACGCGATCGCCCTGGCGCTTGTCCTGGGCGGCATCTTCATCGCCGAACGGTTGGGGAGACTGAAGAAAACGACCTGAGCGGGCGTACGCACGGATCCCTGTTGTCGGTGTAGCCGGATAGAAGGAGAGCGAAGCCGATATTATCCTGGGAAGATTCCGATCGCGTCCGCCCCACCCTGGTTTAGCCCGGTCTCACTTGCCGTCCGACCAGCCCTTCGCAGAGGGCGACCATACCGATCCCAATCGCATACGCGACGAGGTTCCATGGCGAAAAGATCCGTCCGAGAAGTAGAGCTCCCGGTAGCGTCAGCCGAAACGCATCAAGCCAAGATTCATGGTAAAGGCGTAGCAGTTCGATACCGAGCGCGATTAGAATTGCTGCGCCTGCCGTTTGTGCGATTGACCGGTGGGTGAGAAGCGCCGCGCAGAGACAGTAGACCATCGCCGCCCAGAGCATCGAGCCACCGTATTTCAGCGCGAACCCATTCAGCCCAAAAGGCACCAAGCGCCAGGCGAGGCCGATGGCCATCACCACGATCGCAATGCTGATCCACGCCGCGCGCGACCGAACATGCCGCGTCGCCACTTCGAATTCGCGCGGCGTGTTTGGACTTACCGTGAGTCGTTCCATGTCAATCGGCAAGCTCTCAAGGCTACAGATCCCGGACAACATGGTCGCCCCCTGGTAAGATTGGCAGGCGGCGCTGTCATCGTCTTCCAAATTGACTGCGTTCTGTGCTGGCAATGAGTTCGGCGCTTCGTCATGATGAAACACAATTGCCACAAATTCGACCGCGCCTACCGCCGCTTATACCCCACGACAATCCCATTCTCGATAGTCACTCTATTATTGAATCGATTGCGTCCGGTCTGCTCATACTTCCACACTTCTGTCGTCCGACTCTTGTAGACCTCGCGATCGCGATCAACGGGCGAACCCCAGGAGTCCACGAGCATCTCTTCAGTCATACCCTGCCACATCTTGGCTGCCATAATTTGTTCGACGACGGATTGGTCCCCGTATTTCGCCATCAGGCGATCGAAGCGGCGCTTCCTCGCACGACGCTTGGCTGTTTCACGCAGGCCGAACACAACGAGGAAAAGTACGGCGATCCCAGCGAAAGCGGATCCCCCCTCTCCGGATTGACGCGGCGCTGGCGATTGCCCGGTCGGCTGAACTGTCGGCGGACTAGCCGCCGGCGCAGGGGCCACAGCCGCCTGGCGGGTGTGCTGCCACATCGCGTCGACCTCGCGCTTCTCGCGATTTTCCGCCTCATGCTTAGTCTGATCGGCATTCTGATCCGTTGGGTTTGGCTCCGGCTGGACGACTTGAAAGCCCGAGATCGGTCGCTGAACCTCCACGAAGCGATCTGGCTGGAGTTGGGAAGCTCGCTTGGCGAGTTCGGGGCCGATACGTTTCTGAATGGCCCGAACAAGATCCTGTAGGTACGGTCCCTGAAAGAAGGCCTCACCGTAGCCAGGGTAATAGACCTGATCGTGCGCTGCGATCATCGCGTCGACCTCATCGGCGCACCGCCGCATGGGCGGCCCAAGGGCGGCGCGAAACGGACCGGACTTTGTCGCGCCCTCTATACCGGGTTCGTTCAGAGCTTCGCGTGCGATGCAGTCCGTCGCTGCGCGAACCGAGGGCAGGACGACGCGCCTTCGGCGCGGATCATCCTGAACGCCCTGAGCCAATGCAGTCTCGAAACTGCCCAGCAGCACGAAGAGCGAGAGTATCCCGACGCGCATCGCCGTCTCACGAAACGGGTGCCTGACGCGCCATCCCACTGGCGCGTTCGAACCGCGCGCGTGCGGACGCTTCGATACGGGACAACCCGAGCCTTTGGCCCATCATCCTGGCGCGCTCAGCCTCCGACGCGTTGGACTGGAGGGTTCCCGCAAGCCCAACGAGCTCCGCCATCGGCGTTTCGGCATGCCCCCGTATGCTCGGATCACATGACCGATGTGGGTAGCTCGTCCGCGGCTCCACGCCAGGCGGCCACAAGACCGCGCGACCGTCATCGTCCGTCCGTGCGATGGCGACATCGATCTGCTCGACGATAGCACCTCGAACGAGGGGACCAACCCGCTGCAAGCCGTGCGCGCGGGCGATACGGCGAACGAGAAGCTCCTCGTAGATCGGTGCCTCAACGGCGAGCACGTGGGCGACCATCGCGCTCAACGCCGGACGATAGGAGGCGTCGTAGAATCGCCCAGGCTCGATCGGCAGGCCCAGCTCTCCCAGATCAGCAATCCGGTAGTCTCGCTGTTCCCGAGACGGCACGATGGGCGCAGCCGTGATCGCGGTCGGCCCAATCCGATCCGCGTAGATGCGGACTGGCAGGGGTTCGGCAGCGGGTTGCGAATCGTTCGCTGGCTCCGGCGGTGCTTCCTCGGCGGTGGGGACAGGCGAAAGCTCGTCCTGGGGCTTTGCGCGGTCCTGCTCGACCGCAATGGGTTCGACCACGTCGTCGGCTGGGACCGCCGCAGCCGCAGCTTGCGCCCGGTCAGCCTCAAGATCCTTGCGCAGACGTTCGTCGAGCTTGGCTAGCGCGCCCTCGGCGTCCATCCACCACTCGGTGCTCCACACCCGGCGGATGCGCCAACCGAGGTCGGTCAGCACGTGCTCTCGCAGGCGGTCGCGATCCCGCGCCGTCGCCGAGCTGTGGTAGGTCGCGCCGTCGCATTCGACACCGGCGAGATAACGCCCAGGTGCATCGGGATGGACGACACCGAGGTCGACGCGGAACCCCGACACTCCGATCTGCGTGTGCACGGTCCAGCCCTTCGCTTCGAGGGCCGCCATCACCGCGGCCTCGAACGGAGATTCCACGTCGGCACCCGTGGGCGCGAACGCCTCCGCCAGCGCCCGCGCCCCGCGGTCGGCAAATTCGAGGAAGTGCTTGAAGTCACGTACACCGCGCGCGCGGGTACGACCGAGATCGATTTGTTCGGGACGAAGCGAGGCGAACACGACGAGTTCGCGCCGGGCACGGGTGATCGCGACATTCAAGCGGCGATGACCGCCGTCCTTGTTAAGCGACGACACGGTGCTGACCGGTCGGCCGGTCTGATCGGGCCCGACGGCGACCGAGAAGAGGATCGCGTCGCGCTCATCGCCCTGGACGTTCTCCAGGTTCTTTACGAATACCGGCTCGTGCCAGCGATCCTTGTCGAAGAACGGCTCTAGTTCCGGGTACGACCGCCGCTGCTCGTCGAGCAGGTTCTCGATCAGGCGCTGTTGCTCGCCGTTGAAGGTGACGATGCCGAGCGAGCGGCGCTCGTCGACAAAGCTTGGATCGCGCAGGCGGCGCACGATCTCCGCGACGACGGCCCGGGCCTCCGGGCGGTTCACCCGGCCCGCGCCGCGCTCGTAGACGCCGTCCGGCACCAGGGTGAGCCGAACCGCGCGATCGTCGGTGACGGGGGAGGGGAACGTGACGAGCCGTCCGCCGTAGTAGCGCGCGTTCGAGAACGCGATCAGGCTCTCGTGGCGGCTGCGGTAGTGCCAGTCGAGGTTTCGCCGGGGGATGTTCGCCGCTAGGCACTCGTCGAGGATGGACTCCTGATCGGTGACATCGGCCCCGTCCTCGATATCATCGACGCCCCGGTCTCCGACGTTGGTCGGCGGCAACTGCTCAGGGTCGCCGACGATCACCACCTGCTTGCCGCGCGCGATCGCACCGACGGCGTCCCACGGTGAGATCTGCGAGGCCTCGTCGAAGATGACCACGTCGAACGGCGCGCTGTCCGGCGGTAGGTACTGCGCAATGGAGAGCGGGCTCATCATCACGCACGGGGTGAGCCGGGTCAGCGCCGTCGGCATCCGGCCGAACAGCTTGCGCAGCGGCATGTGTTGCGTCTTCTTAGTCAACTCATGCGAGAGTGTGCCCCATTCCGGATCCGAACCGAATGCCGTCGGGGCTGGGATGCCGCCGCCGAGGCGGGAGCGCACGACACGCTTCGAGAGCTCACTCACCCGCGCGTCGGCCGCCCGGAAGCGCGCGATCGCATCCTCGTGACGCTCGGGGAGGAAGCGGCACAGGACGGGATCCGCGCTGACGACGCGATCGATCCACCACCGCGCGTACGCGGTCTCGAACGCCCGCTCGGCGCGACCCGGGGCGACGCGGCCGTCCTCCAGGGCTTCAATCAGCGGTGTGAGACCGGTGGCCCGCGCGCTTTGAGCGACGGCCTGCCAAGCACACCAGGACTGCGCGCGTCCGAGCCCGGTTGACCAGCGACGGGCGAGGTTCAGGCTCGCCGATATCCAGTCCGGGCCGTCCACCAGCGGTTCCGCGATCTCGGCACGGCCGGCCAGTCGACACAGTGTCTTCGACGCCTCCGTCTCGCGCGCGCGATCCCGGGCGAAGGTCGCATAGGCCTGCACGATCCGACCACCCTCGGCGAGTGCGCGACCCTGACGCTCGACCACCTGTACGATGTGCGTGCGCAGCCCCTCCGGGCCCATCCCGCTCTGCGGCCCGAGGATGTCGAGCAACTGCTCGACGCGTGCCGCCCAAGCGAACGCCGGCTCGAAGGCGGAGGTTGGCGTCTCAGTATCCGCCCAAGGCGCACCGAGGCGACCGAGCAGCAGTTCTTCGACGCACTCCGCTTTGACGTGTTTGGCGACATCGATCAGCCCGGTGAGGTCCAGACCGAGATCGGTCGGCAAGGGCCCTTCGACATAGGGCTGAACCTGGGCGATCACGCGCTTGGTCTTGCCGCCGCGGACCAGGAAATTCGACGCTTGCGCGGCGATCCATTCGGCGAGGAGGCCAGGCAGGTCGAGATCAAGGATCCCGGGCCGATATCGCCCCCTCAGCCGTGCGAGCCGCTCAGCCTTGCCACCCTGGAAGCGCTCGCGCGCCTCGACGGCGCTGCGTAGATCACCGCTGCCGTCAGCGAGGAAGGCCGCCCCGCACCGCGCCTCGGGCCGGGTCAGGCAATTACCGAGGACGAAGAGACCGCGCGTTCCGACGGACGTGGCGAGAAGTCCGTCGAGACCGATGGCGTTTGCGAACGCGGTCCCGCTGGCCTGCAGGTCGGACAGCGCCGCCTCGAACACCTTGATCGCGTCGGCGATCTCGGCACGCCAGAGTGGCGACCACTGGGTCGCCTCGACACCCTGCAGGGGATGATCGACCAGGGTGCCGACCGCGGCCAGAACCGGCCGAAGCTCGCGACAGGCCGCGCGCAAGGCTGCGAGCGTATCGACGTCGTGCGCGCGATGGTCGGGCCAAGCGAGGGGGATCGGAACCTCGCCGCCACCGGTTGCGATGACCCGACCGAAGGCTTCGTAGGCCGAGAGCCCGTTCTCGCGGCGGCGGTGAAGCGCGCCGACGAGGCTGTTGAGCTCTTCGCGCAGGCTCGCGAGTTCGCGAGTCGCTGCGTCCCAGTCGCCCTGCGAGGGGCTTGCGCGTTCGTGCCAGGCGCGACGCAGCTGCGCGAGGATGCTCGATTTCTGCGCCTTGGTGGAATGGACCTCCAGGCAGTAGTCGCCGAGGCCGATCTCGTTCAAGCGACGCTGAACGACCTCCAGAGCGGCCGTCTTCTGCGAGACGAACAGCACGGTCCGTCCCTGCGCGAGGCACTGGGCGATCATGTTGCCGATCGTCTGGCTCTTGCCCGTACCGGGCGGCCCGAACAGGACGAAGTCCCTGCCGCCGGCCGCCGCGATCACGGCCGAGAGCTGCGAAGAGTCCGCGGACAGGGGCGCGAACACCGTCTCGGGCGGATGCTCCTGGTCGAGACGCTGCGGTTCCGGGAACGGCGCACCGTCGCCGTAGGAATGCTTTGGGGTGTCGATGAGGTGGCGCACCACCGGGTTGCGCTTCAGGAGGTCGGCGCGGTCGACGAGATCGCGCCACATCAGGTACTTGGTGA
>NZ_JAKSYG010000137.1 GCF_022829725.1 Methylobacterium sp. E-005
GTGATCACCGGCACCATCAAGGCGAACTTCCCGACCCGGATCAGCTTCCAGGTGACCAGCAAGATCGACTCGCGGACCATTCTCGGCGAGATGGGCGCGGAGCAGTTGCTCGGCCAGGGCGACATGCTGTTCATGGCCGGCGGCGGTCGCACGACCCGCGTGCACGGGCCGTTCTGCTCGGACAGCGAGGTCGAGACCGTCGTGGCGCACCTGAAGCGCCAGGGCCGGCCCGCCTATCTCGACGCCGTCACGGCGGATGACGAGGAGGGCGCGCCCGAGAAGGGCGCCAAGGGCAAGGCCGGCGCGGCGGAACTGGAGCTCGACGGCGCGGTGTTCGACCAGGGCTCGTTCGGCGAGGCCGGCGGCGACCTCTACGAGCAGGCCGTGCAGGTGGTGCTGCGCGACCAGAAGGCCTCGACCAGCTACATCCAGCGCCGCCTGCAGATCGGCTACAACCGCGCTGCCTCGATCATGGAGCGGATGGAGGTCGAGGGCATCGTCGGCCCGGCCAACCACGCCGGCAAGCGCGAGATTCTGGTGGAGGACGCGGTCGGCTGAGGAGCGAGGGGGCCGTTGCGTCCACGGCACCTATTCCTCGGCAGAGCGACGATGTTCACGTTTTGCGGGCTGGGGCACGCTCTCCTCCCCCTGTGGGGAGGAGTGGGAGGTGGGGGTGGTGCAGAAGGCACCGCTGCGCCTCATCCTGAACCACCCCCACCCCTGGCCCCTCCCCACAAGGGGGAGGGGAAACCAGCCACAAAATTTCCGTCCTCTTGCGGAACCCGCCCGCCATCCGCACGTTACGCGCGTGCGAGGCCCGAAACGGGCTCGCGTGAGGGCGCCGGACCTGGTGTCCGGCGTCGCCTGTAGTCACGTTGCTCAGTGGAGGATGTGGTTATGAGGACGTACGACGTTTCGCCCCTGTTCCGGTCGTCCGTCGGGTTCGACCGCCTGTTGGATCTGCTCAATCAGGCCGAGCGGGTCGAGCCGTCCACGGCTTGGCCGCCCTACAACATCGAGAAGGTCGCCGACGACCAGTACCGCATCACCATGGCGGTGGCGGGCTTCACGGCCGACGAGATCGAGCTGACCCAGCAGGACACCACGCTCCTCGTCGCCGGCCAGAAGGCCGCCCAGGAGGGCGAGAAGCACTATCTCCACCGCGGCATCGCGGCCCGGACCTTCCGGCAGACGTTCAACCTCGCCGAGCACGTGAAGGTGGTGGGCGCGAGCCTGGAAAACGGCCTGCTCACCGTCGCGCTTAAGCGCGAGGTGCCGGAGGCCCTGAAGCCCCGCCGCATCGCCATCGGCGGCGTCTCGGCGACGGCGGATCAGGACAACGCCCCGGCGCAGATCACCCGCGAGCGCGAGGCCAAGGCGGCTTGATGGCGGCCTGATCCTGCATCCGCCGGCCCGCGCCCCGCCGGGGCCGGCGGACGCTGTCTCAGACGACACTCTCTTGCGGGTCCCCGGACCCGGGGGCCTGCTCCCGCGACGATGCGTCTTGCGAAGGAGATTGGACCATGAGCGTGAGAGATCTGATTCCCTGGAACCGCAGCACCGGCACCGCGGCGCCCGCCGGCCTGCCGGCCAGCCTGTCGAACGAGCCGACGAGCCCGTTCCTGGCGCTGCACCGCGAGGTGAACCGCCTGTTCGACGATGTCTTCAACGGGTTCGGCGTGCCGAGCCTGGCGGGCTCGAATCCGGCGGCCCGGAGCTTCGGCTGGCCGAACGTCGAGGTGGTGGAGGCGGATGGCGGCGCCCTGCGCGTCTCCGCCGAGCTGCCCGGTCTGGAGGAGAAGGATGTCGAGCTTCTGATCGAGGACGGCGTGCTGACCCTGAAGGGCGAGAAGCGCGCCGAGACCACCGACAAGGAGCGCGGCTATTCCGAGCGCAGCTACGGCCGCTTCGAACGGTCGATCGCCCTGCCCTTCGCGGTGCAGGAGGACAAGGCCGAGGCGACCTTCCGCAACGGCGTGCTGACCGTGACGCTGCCGCGCTCGGCCGATGCGCCGGAGCGTCGGCGCCGCATCGCGATCAACGGCAGCGGCGCTTCGGCGGCCAAGCACTGAGCGCCGCCGGGCTGCCGTGAGACGGACCGCATGACCCGGCGGCCGGCGCGCGCCGACAGGGCGCGCCGGCCGCCCCCGCCCTTACCCGCACGCGGAAGATTCCGAGGAGGGTTTCATGCAGCAGATCGACACCCATTCCCCTCAGGCCGGTCCGGTCGAGACCGGTATCGACCATCTGGGCCCGGTGGCATCGGCCCATCTCCGGCCACCGGCGGTCGACCCGTTCGAGGCCTTCGTGGCCCCGGGCGACGTCTTCCGGCATCCCCACGAGGTGCTGTCCTATCCGGGCCTGTCCCAGGCCGAGAAGCGGGCGGTGCTGGCCTCCTGGGCTTCCGACGCCCGGGCGGTCGAGTCCAACCCGACCCTACGCTGCCTGCCGGGCTGCCGAGCCGAGCCCGTGCCCATCGACGCGGTCCTGGCAGCCCTCCAGGCCCTCGACGCGGAGTCTCCGGCGCCCGCCGCACCGCGCCGGCCGCTCTTCCCGGCGGCCTTCACCCGGCGCTGGGGCCGCGGACGGGGCGCGCCCGGATCCGTCCTGAACTGAACCGGGAGGACGTTCCATGGCGACGTTCAACCTGAATCATCACCGGACCGACCTCTGGCGTCGGCGGCGGCATCGCGCCCGCGCCCCGGCGGGCGCGACCAACGAATCCGTGCTGGTCAGCTGGCTGCTGACCGCCGTGATGTGCCTCGCCCTCGCGGCGCCCTGCCCGCCGCCGGTCCTGCCCTGGGTGGCGGCCGGGCTCCTGAGCCTGTCGGGCTTCGCGTGGCTCGGCGTCGCCCTCACGCGGGGCGAGGCACCGGCCACGTCCCCGACCCTGACGGCCTGGGACGCCGCGCTGCTGTCCTTCGCGGCGAGCTTCGGCCTCCAGGCGGCTGCGCGGCTCGGGCTCCTCGGGGCCTGATGCCCATGAGGGATGCCCATGAGGGATGCCCATGCGCCGCGTCCCGGCGGATGCCACAGCCCCCGGGGATGAGCCGGGACCGGGTCCCCCGGGGCACCGATCCCGAACGAGAGACCGAGAGATAACGGGAGGTTACCATGGAGGAACGGACGATCGGACTTGGCCACAACAACCCGCCCGTGGCGGTGCCGCCGGGCTGGCTCGCCGGCCGCACGGCCCGGATCCGGCGCCGCGGGCGCCCGGTCGACACGGCGGGCCGGGCCCGGACGGGGACGTGGCTCCTCACCTTCGAGCGCGAGACGCCGCCCGAGATCGAGCCCCTGATGGGCTGGACGGCCGGCGACGATCCCCTCGCCACGCAGGTCCAGCTCAGCTTCCCCACCCGGGCGCAGGCGATCGCCTATGCCGAGCGCCAGGGGCTGGCCTACACGGTCGAGCCCGAGACCGGGGTCACCGGACCCACGCCGGTCACACCGACGATTCCGTCCTGGCGGCCCGGCCCGCGGCCGCGGCCCCCGCGCCCGCCGGTCCGACGTGCTTCGGGAGGCCGCAGGACTGCGCCCGCGCTTCCGGACCTGGAGCGGGCGCTCATCAACCCCGCGGCGGTGTTCGCCACGCCCAGGCACGTGCTCGACCATCCCCGGCTGCTGCCCGGCTGCAAGCGGGAGATCCTGCGGCGCTGGGCCTGGGACGAGCACCTGAAGGAGGTGGCGGCCGCCGAGGGCATGGCCGAGGGCGAGCCGTCGCAGCTCGACGCCGTGAAGGCCGCGCTGCTGGCGCTCGGCGAGACCTGGCACCCCCACCCGGCCGCGCCGGCCGCCGCGCTGCCCGTGTCAGGGGACCTCGAATCATGGGAGCCCGATCGCATGGCCGCATGAGGCCAGGGGCTTCTGCAGCCGGATCGAAGCGGCCAGCGAGGCCTCACATCACCGAAAACCGGAACTCCGTGGCGGCCGCAAAGGTCTCGCCCGGCCGCAGCACCGCGGAGGGGAAATTCGGGTGGTTCGGGGCGTCGGGGAAGGCTTGCGTCTCGAAGCAGACCCCGTCGCCGGAGCGATAGATCCGGCCCGACGGGCCGATCAGCGTGCCGTCGAGATTGTTGCCGCTGTAGAGCTGCAACGCCGGTTGCGTGGTCCAGACGTCGAGCCGGCGCCCGCTGCCGGGATCGATGCAGGTCGCGGCCGGCCGCAGGGTCCCGGCGGGGCCGCGCAGCGCGAAGGTGTGGTCGTAGCCCTTGGCGTAGGCGAGCTGCGGATCCCCGGTGCGGATCCGCTCCTCCAGGCTCCGGGGGGTGCGGAAATCGAACGGCGTCCCGGCGACCGGCTGAAGCGCGCCGGTCGGGATCTGGGTCGCGTCCGTCGGCGCGAAGGCATCGGCCTCGACCTGCACCCGATGGCCGAGGACGCTGCCGGCCCCCTCCCCGGCAAGGTTGACGTAGCTGTGATTGGTGAGGTTCAGGATCGTGGGCTTGTCGGTCACGGCGGCATAGTCGATCCGCAGCACGCCGTCCGCCGGCAGGCTGTAGGTGACGCGGACATCGAGATTGCCCGGAAACCCCTCCTCCCCGTCCGGCGAGCGGCGACTCAGGACGAGGCGGGTCGCGTTCGATTCGTCCGTCCGCCACAGCTGCTTGCCGAAGTTCCGCGGGCCGCCGTGCAGGGTGTTGGGCCCCTCGTTCACCGGCAGCTGGTAGCTGTGTCCGTCGAGGCTGAACCGGCCGCCTGCGATGCGGTTGGCATAGCGGCCGACGATCGCGCCGAAGCTCGGGCTCACGGTCTCGTAGCCCTCGAGCGTACCGAGGCCGAGGACGACGTTGGCCACGCGCCCATCCCGATCCGGCACCACGATGGCCGTGACGGCGGCACCGAACTCGATGACGGCGACGCGGAAGGCGTTCCGGCTCAGGCTATGGCGGCTGACCGGGCGGCCATCCGCGGTTCGTCCGAACAATTCGGCCGCCATGCCCTAGCGCTTCCACACGCCGAGGCGCTCACTCCGGGCATGGTCCTCGGCCGCGACCAGTTCAGGGCTCGCCTCCGGGGAGGCGCGGCCGCCGCCGTTGAACAGCACCACCTCGGACAGGTCGCGCCCGTCCACGAGGCAGTTCATGGTGGTGCTGCCCGGGGCGGGCTGGCAGGTCACCGGCCGGCTGCCGATGTAGCGGGCCAGCTCCTCCGCCTGGCCGCCCCGCACCCACTCGACGCCGAACAGATGCACCACCTTGCCGCCGACCTTGAGGGTCGCGGTGTCGATCACCTGGGTCGGTCCCGCCACGGCGTTCGGCGGCAGCGGCGTGTCGGGCTCCCCGTCACCAGCGGTTTCGGGGGGCGGCGTCACCGTGTCGGGGGCGGCAGAGGGGGCGCTCGCCGCCGTGTTGGGGGACGCGTTGTTCGGAACGGCGCCGCCCGGGGCCTCCTTCCGGGGCGTGGCCGAGGCTGCAGGCCGCTGGGTTTCGGGCCCGCGGCTCTCCAGCACGAGACCGGCGGCGATCACCGCCGCCAGGGTGCCGGCGGCCGCACCCAGGAGCAGCCGGCGCTGCCGGTGGGTCCCGTCATCCACCACGCTGCCGGTGCCGAGCCTGGTGCGCAGTCGGCCCAGGCCATCGCGGATCGTCTCGCCGAACCGGCCCGGCCCCCTGTTCCAGGCCAGCGCCGGATCCACCGCCGGGGCGGCCCCGGAGGTGGCCGCATCCTCGACCGCGACGGGGCGGGTGAACCGGCCGCGCAGGCGTGTCTGCAGGGTGGCGAACCGGCCAGCGGCGTTCTGGGCCAGGACGCGGCCCTGCTCCGAGGAGCGCTCCGCCAGGGAGCGAGCCCGCTCGGACTGCGCCCCGACGAAGCGCGCGGTGGCGGCCGTCATCTCGTAGGCGCCGGTCAGCAGGGCGGAATCCCGGGCCTCGTCGGCGAGGGGCGCGGCCGACTCGATCTCCGGCTCCGGGGGGAGGAACAGGGCGGGGTGGCGGACGCGCAGCTCCGCGACGAGATCCGCCAGGGACATCGGCGCATCGCTGCCGTCCCGGTGGCGCGGATTGCCCTGACGGTCGAGAACCCGGAGGCCGGTCCCGGCCTCGTCGGGGGTGCAGGCGGCCTCGGCCAGGAGTTCGAGGGTCTGCACCGCCACGGGACGCGGGCGGGCACGGGCAATCGCGTCCCGGATCGCCACCCGCAGGGCGCGGCGGCCCGGATCGTCGAGGGCCGGACGGGCCGGCTCCGCCTCCTGTTCCACCGATGTCGAAGACGTCATTCACCCGATCCCGGCGCCACCCTGGCGCGGCCCGGAATTGACCGGCCGGGACCTGCGCGGGGGCGCCTCACAAAACGTTCGATCGCCGGGATCCGTCCCCCGGCCATCCGCCGCATGCGGCGACAGGCTCCTTACGCCTTGCCGGGCGAGGCGGCCAGGGTCCCGGCCTGGATGCTCCGCCGCAGGACGCGGCCGGTCTCGCCCAGGATGTAAGGCCGCGTGCCGGCGAAGCCCACCTCCAGGATCAGCTCGGCCTCGCCGCTGGAGACGGCGCCCCGTCCGGGATTGGCGGTCCGGAAATCGACCAGCGTGCGGATCGTGCAGGTCTCGGCATCGCAGGCGGCGCGCATCGCCCGCGGCTCGTAGCGCCGCTGGGGCCAGCGCTGGACGAAGCTGCGCTTCTCGGCGACGAGCCCCGCCGTGGTGACCGGGCGGCCGTAGAAGCGCACGCGCGTCGCGTAGTACCGGGTCGCGGCGCCCACCATGGTGTCGTCGGGCCCCGAGACGGTGGCGAGATAGCTGGCCGTCAGCGCCCACGCGGCGGCGGCGCGCTCGGCGGATACGCCCGATGCCGGGCCGATCGCGGCCGGTGTCTCGGCGAGCCGGTGCGGGCGCCGGGCCTCGTGACGCGCTTCTTGGCGTGCTTCCTGGCGCGCGTCGTGGTGTTCCCGGCGGCGCAGGCTCTCCCGGACCGGCGGACGCTCCAGGGCGGCCGCCCGCTTCGGACCCGGCATGCGCGTTGCCGCGGCCTTCGGCAGGGCATCCTCGCCCGGTTCCGGCTTGGCGGCCTCTCGGATCGGCGCGACGTCGCGCAGCGACTCGGGCTGGGCCTTCGCGGCGACCGTCTCCTGGCTCCGGGGAGCGGTGGCCTTCATCGGCTCCTTCGCAGCCCCGGGGGCTGGCGCGGCCGTGCGTGGCGGCGGGTCGACCCAGCCCCCCGGATTCGCCGCGCCGGATTGCTGGGCCACGGCCGTACCCGCAAGGGCGAGCGGCAGCAGCATGCCGAGGGCGAGGGCCTGAGGTCTGGGGAGGCGGGTGGCGGACATCGGTGCCTTCCTGGCGGCCGGGGCGGACATCAACGTGAACGCGCCCGCGGGGGTGGAGAGTTCCACGCCGGTCTCGGGTGCGGCTGACATCCTGCCCGATCGTACGGCGGCGACCAGCCCTGGATTGCGGGGATGATGGGGTTGCGTTCGTGCGTTTGGGTACCAAGTCGGGGACAGTCTTGGCTTTGGCCGTCCCCAGGCTCCGTTCCGCCCGCTCCCCCACCGCGCACCGAGGGTCCTGTGGTCCGACCTGAAACAGAGGCCTTCCCGTCCCTGGGATTCGGGAGCCCCCGATGAGCAACGCGCCACGCCGCGCCCTGCTGATCTGCAACGCCAAGGCCCGCAACGGCGGCCTCGACCTCGACGAGGTCCGCCGGATCCTGCGGGCAGGCGGGATCGAGCCGGTGGAGCCGCCACCGGAGGCCGATTGCCGCGACGCGATCCACCAACACGCCGGCGCGGTCGATCTCGTGATCCTCGGCGGTGGCGACGGCACCATGAACTTCGCCGCCCCCGCTCTGGTGGAGACCGGCCTGCCGCTCGCCATCCTGCCGCTCGGCACGGCCAACGACCTCGCCCGCTCCCTCAACCTGCCGCTCGATCCCCTGGAGGCGGCCCGCTTCATCCCGACCGGGCAGGCGCGGCCGGTGGATCTCGGCTGGGTCAACGGCCACTACTATTTCAACGTGGCGAGCATCGGCTTCTCGGCGGAACTCGCGGGCGAGCTGACGGCGGATTCGAAGAAGATGTTCGGCGTGCTGGGCTACGCGGTGGCGGCGATCCGGGTGCTGCGCCGGGTGCGGCCCTTCACGGTGACGATCGAGCGTGACGGCGTGGTGGAGAAGGTCACCACCATCCAGGTCTCGGTGGGCAACGGCCGGCACTACGGCGGCGGCATGACGGTCGCGGAGAGCGCCGCGGTGGATGACGGCAAGCTCGATTTCTACAGCCTGGAGATCAATCACTGGTGGCGGCTGATCGCGCTGCTGCCGGCGCTCCGGCGGGGCACGCACGGCCGGGCTGCCGACGTGCGTGCCTTCCACGCGCAGGAAATCCGGATCTCGACCCGCCGGCCCCGGCCGGTGAACACCGACGGCGAGCTGACCACGCACACGCCCGCGCATTTTAAGGTCTTCCCGAAGATCCTGCAGGTCTTCGCCCCCGAACCGGTGCGCGGTCCAAGCCCGTTCGACCTCATGGCGCTGGGCAGCCGCCTGTTCCCGACCAGCGAAGCCCCCGGCTCGTGAGCGACCTGATCCAGCTTGCCAGCCAGCCCGCAATCTGGGCCGCCCTTGCGACCCTCGTGGTGATGGAGGTGGTGCTCGGCGTCGACAACCTGATCTTCATCTCGATCCTGACCAACAAGCTGCCGGCCGAGCAGCAGACCCGGGCCCGGCGCATCGGCATCGGGCTGGCGTTGATCCTGCGGCTGGGTCTGCTCGGCACGGTGGCGTTCATCGTGCACCTGACCGAGCCGGTCGTCTCGGTCTTCGGCCAGGACTTCTCCTGGCGCGACCTGATCCTGATCGGCGGCGGCCTGTTCCTGCTCTGGAAGGCCACCCAGGAGATCCATCATACCGTGGATCCGGAGCCGAAATCGGAAGCGTCCGGCGGCAGAATCGGCTTCGGCGCGGCGATCGGCCAGATCCTGCTCCTCGACCTCGTGTTCTCGATCGACTCGATCATCACGGCGGTCGGCATGACCGAGCACGTGCCGGTGATGATGGTGGCGGTGATCGTCGCGGTCGCGGTGATGCTGATCGCCGCCGAGCCGCTCTCCGCCTTCATCGCCCGCAACCCCACCGTGGTGATGCTGGCGCTCGGCTTCCTGATCATGATCGGCATGGTGCTGATCGCCGAGGGGTTCGGGGCCCACGTGCCGAAGGGCTACATCTACACCGCCATGGCGTTCTCGGCGGGGGTGGAGGGCCTCAACATGCTGGCCCGGCGGCGGCGGCGGGGCGCTCAAGGGTCGGCGCCCGGCCGCGTGGAGCGAGCCTGATGCGGATCCTCGCGGCGCTCTGCTGGCTTCTCGCCCCGGCGCTCGCGCACGCGGAGACGAAGCCCGTGGTTCCCGATCCTGCGGTTCTGCACGACCTCGCCCCCACCGGCACGCTGCGGGCGGCGATCAACCTCGGCAACCCGGTTCTGGCGCAGGCGGGTCCGGGCGGACCGGCGGGGGTCTCGGTGGATCTCGCCCGGGCGCTCGCCGCACGGCTCGGCGTGCCCGTGGCGTTCGTGACCTTTCCGGGGGCCGGCGCGGTCTCGGGCTCGGCGGGGTCGGGCCGCTGGGACATCTGCTTCCTGGCGATCGACCCGAAGCGGGCCGAGGGCATCGCCTTCACGGCCCCCTACGTGCTGATCGCCGGCAGCTACCTCGTACCGGCTGCGTCCCCAATCCGGACCCTGGAGGCGGTCGACCGCGACGGCGTGCGGGTCTCGGTGGGGCGCGGCAGCGCCTACGACCTGTTCCTGAGCCGCAGCCTCACGCACGCGACCCTGGTGCGGGCGCCGACCTCGGCCGAGGCGGTGACGGCCTTCGCGCGGGACGGGCTGGAGGTGGCGGCCGGCGTGGATCAGCCGCTCGCCGCCTACGCGGCGGCGCATCCGGAGGTGCGGCTGCTGCCGGGGCATTTCATGGAGATCCCGCAGGCGATGGGCCTGCCGGTCGGGCGCCCGGCGGGGGCGGCGTATCTCGCGGAGTTCATCGCGCAGGCGAAGCGGGACGGGCTCGTGCGCCGGGGTCTGGAAGCCAGTGGGCAGGATCCGGGGCTGGCGGCGCCGTAGCGGATCACGCCGCCTCGATCAGTTCGATACGCAGCATGAGACCTGCCGCACTGGCAATGTTGACCAGTGCGTCGAGGGAAAATTTGTCGAGCTTGCCGCGCATCAGGTCGTTCAGGCGTGGACGCGTCAGACCGAGCCGCGTCGCGGCCTTGTCCTGGGATAGGTCCCAGGCGCGGATGCGTTCCCGAATGGCCAATAGCAGGTCGGCACGCGCCGTCATGTTGGCAGCTTCAATGGGTGTATCGGTCAGAGCCTCGAAGACACTAGCGAAGGTTTCTGCGGTCATAGTCCGGCATTCCAATCCTTGAGACGCTTCGCTGCCAGATCGATATCGTGCTGCGTGGTCTGCTGAGTCTTCTTCTGGAACGCATGAAGCACCAGAACACAGTTCGGCAACGTCGCCACATAGAGGATCCGGAAGGCACCGCGGCGGTCTCGGATCCTGATTTCTCGGACCCCCGGCCCGACTGTCGACATCGGCTTCCAATCGTCCGGGTCCAGGCCTGACTGAACAGCGCGGAGTTCTACGCCAGCTCTGTAGCGGACCGTTTCCGGGAAGCTCTGGAGCACCTTTCGGCTATCCCCCAGGAACGTGACGGACTTCATAGTTCGATGCTGCAGGATGTATCAAAACCGGTACAGCACGACAAGGCGCTTGTGCCTTTCAGGCGAAGGCCGGCGAGGCCCCGGTCATCGCCGCTTCGGACCGCTGCGGCGCTGGGTGCTTTCATCAAGCGCCGCGCAAGCCGGATTGTCACACCACCAGATTCACGATCCGCCCCGGCACCACGATCACCTTGCGGGGCGCCCGTCCCTCCAGGATCGTCTGGACTGCCTCCAGCGCCAGGGTCGCGGCCTCGACGGCCTTGGCGTCGGCGTCCCGCTTCACGGTGACATCCGCCCGCTTCTTGCCGTTGATCTGGACCGGCAGGGTGATCTCGTCCTCGACCAGAAGACCGGCCTCCGCCTCCGGCCAGGGCGCCTGCGCGACGAGTCCGGAGCGTCCGAGAGCGGCCCAGCATTCCTCCGCGAGATGCGGCATCATCGGCGCGATGAGCTGCACCAGGATCCCGGCCGCCTCTTTGGCCGCAGCCGGCGAGACCGGGCCGCGCAAGCCGTCCTCCAGGGCGTTGGCCAAGGTGTAGATGTGGGCCACGCAGCGGTTGAAGCGCAGGCGCTCGATATCGTCCTGCACGGAGGCCAGCGCCCGGTGGGCGGCCTTGCGCAGGGCGAGATCCGCGGCGCCGTCGCCGGTGCCCTGCCCGGCCGCGTTCACCAGCCGCCAGACCTTCTGGACGAACCGGGCCGCGCCCTGCACGCCCTCCTCGGTCCAGATCACGTCGCGCTCGGGCGGCGAGTCGGACAGCATGAACCAGCGCGCCGTGTCGGCCCCGTAGCTCGCGATGATGTCGTCGGGGTCGACCACGTTCTTCTTCGACTTCGACATCTTCTCGATCGGGCCGATCGCGATCGGCGCCTGAGTTTTCACGTGAAACGCGCGGCGCTCACCCTCCTCGCTGGCGAAGCGGATCTCGGCCGGGGGCACCCAGGCGCCGGCGGCATCCTTGTAGGTCTCGTGGACGACCATGCCCTGCGTGAACAGGCCGGCGAAGGGTTCGGCGACGCCGGCCCAGCCGGTCTCGCGCATCGCCCGCATGAAGAACCGGGCGTAGAGCAGGTGCAGGATCGCGTGCTCGATGCCGCCGATATACTGGTCCACCGCCAGCCAGCGATCGACCACGGCGCGGTCGGTGGGGGCGTCCGTCAGCCAGGGCGCGGTGAAGCGCGCGTAGTACCAGGACGAATCGACGAACGTGTCCATCGTGTCGGTCTCGCGCCAAGCCGGGGCGCCGCATTGCGGGCACGGGACGTTCCGCCACGCCGCGTCCCGCTCCAGCGGGTTGCCGGGCTGGTCGAAGGACACCTCCTCGGGCAGCTTCACCGGCAGGTCGGCCACCGGCACGGGCACCGGCCCGCAGGACTCGCAGTGAATGATCGGGATCGGGCAGCCCCAGTAGCGCTGGCGCGAGACGCCCCAATCGCGCAGGCGGAACTGCACCTTGCGGGTCGCAACCCCCTCCCCTTCGAGGCGCCGGGCCACGGCCTCGAAGGCTGCGTCCGTGCTCAGCCCGTCGAGGAAGCGGGAATGGATCATCCGCCCGTCCTCGACATAGGCGGTGTCAGTGATGACGAACGTCGCCGGGTCCTGCCCCTCGGGGCAGACCACCGGCGTATTGCCGAGCCCGTACTTGTTGGCGAAATCGAGGTCGCGCTGGTCGTGCGCCGGGCAGCCGAACACCGCGCCGGTGCCGTAGTCCATCAGCACGAAATTCGCCACGTAGACCGGCAGCTCCCAGGACGGGTCGAGGGGATGGCGTACGGTGAGGCCGGTGTCGAAGCCGTGCTTCTCGGCGGTGTCGATCGCGGCCTGCGCGGTGCCGGTGCGGCGGCACTCCTCGATGAAGGTCTGCAGCTCCGGCCGGTCCGCGGCCAGAGCGGCGGCGAGGGGATGGTCGGCGGCGATCGCCAGGAATTTCGCACCGAACAGCGTGTCGGGCCGGGTCGTGTAGACGGTCACCGAATCGGCGGCGCCCGCCACAGGCCGGGCCAGGGCGAACCGGACCTCCAGCCCCTCCGAGCGGCCGATCCAGTTCTTCTGCATCAGCCGGACTTTTTCCGGCCAGCGGTCCAGACCGTCGAGGGCGGTGAGCAGATCCTCGGCGAAATCGGTGATCTTGAAGAACCACTGGGTCAGCTCGCGCTGCTCGACCAAGGCGCCGGAGCGCCAGCCGCGCCCGTCGATCACCTGCTCGTTGGCCAGCACCGTGTGGTCCACCGGGTCCCAGTTCACCTTGGCGGTCCGGCGGGTGACGAGGCCCTTCCCCAGGAAGTCCAGGAACATGCGCTGCTGGTGCTTGTAGTAGTCGGGATCGCAGGTCGCGATCTCCCGGCTCCAGTCGAGCGACAGGCCCATGGCCTTCAGCTGGTCGCGCATCGAGGCGATGTTGGCGTAGGTCCAGTCCCGCGGGTTGACCTTGCGCTCCATGGCGGCGTTCTCGGCCGGCAACCCGAAGGCGTCCCAGCCCATCGGGTGCAGCACGTTGAAGCCGCGGGCGCGCTTGTAGCGGGCGACCACGTCGCCCATCGCGTAGTTGCGGACATGGCCCATGTGGATGCGCCCCGACGGGTAGGGGAACATCTCCAGCACGTAGTATTTCGGACGCGAATCGGCATTGTCGGTCTCGAACAGCCGCTGCTCGGCCCAGGCCTCCTGCCAGCGCGGCTCGGCATCCTTGGCGTTGTAGCGCTCGACGGGTTGGGCGGTGGTGCTGGTCATGGATCCGGCGGGGTCAAGGGCTCGTCGGTCGTTTTGCGGAACACCGACGGCACGGTTGCGCCGCGATAGCATATCTGCGCGGGAGCCGGTCAACGCAGCGCGCGATTCGGGCTTGCGCGGGGCGCGCGAGCGCATAGGTCGGACCCGGCGCCCGGCAGCGACAGGACAGACACGCCATGGACGATCAGGCGATCGACACGAACGCCCCGGCGGCGGACGGGATGGGGCATCGGGCGGAAAAGCCGCCGGTCGGGCAGGCCGACGTGGCGGCCGGGCTCGCCGAGGTGCGGGCGGCGATCGCCCAGGCAGCCGAGGATAACGAGCGCGACCCGGCCGAAATTCAGCTCGTGGCTGTCTCCAAGACCGTGCCGGCCGAGGGTATCCTGCCGGCGCTCGAAGCGGGGCAGCGGGTGTTCGGCGAGAATTACGTGCAGGAATCCACGGCCAAATGGCCGGCTTTGCGGGACCGCTACCCGGATGTGGAGCTGCACCTCGTCGGGCCGCTGCAATCCAACAAGGCCCGCGAAGCCGTGGCGCTGTTCGACGTAATCCACTCCCTGGACCGGCTGTCGCTGGCCGCCGCGCTTGCCAAGGAGATCGCCCGGTCCGGTCGGACCCCGAAGCTGCTGATTCAGGTCAACACGGGCGCGGAGCCCCAGAAGGGCGGCGTCCTGCCGGACCAGCTCGCCACCCTCCTCGCCGAATGCCGCCAGACCCACGGGCTGGCAATCCAGGGGTTGATGTGCATCCCCCCCGCGGAGGACCCGCCCTCGGGGCATTTCGCCCTGCTGGCCCGACTCGCCAAGGAGCACAACCTGCCGATCCTCTCCATGGGCATGAGCGCGGACTTTCCGGCCGCGATCCAGCTCGGCGCCACCCATGTCCGGGTCGGAACCGCAATCTTCGGGGCTCGGCGGCCGAAGGTTTAAGAATCACCCGATCCGCAGATGGGTCCGCGGCCCGAGCCGCCGCAGCAGGCGCAGCAGATCGGCCCGGGCCAGCGCCACGCAGCCCTCCGTGGGGCGGTAGCCGTCCCGGGCGAGGTGCAGGAAGATTGCCGAACCCCGCCCCTTCCGGATCGGGGCGCGGTTGTAATCGAGGTCGATCACCACGTCGTAGAGTCCGTCGTCCCGCCACAGCGTTTCAGCGCTGATCCCGGGCGCCGGCAGGCGGATCGGACGGTTGTAGCGCCGGTCGCGGCTTTCGTCGCACCAGCCATCGCCGGGCTGCGTCGCCCGGAGCGGCAGCATCGTGCGCGGGCGGATCCCCAGATGGTCGGGCCGATAGGCCCCACCGCGCAGCCGGAACCGTCCGCGGGGCGAGCCGCCGTCCCCTTCCCGCTTGTCGACCACGATGCCGCCCGCGCCGAGTGCGCAGGGGATGACCGCCGGCCCAACCAGCAACTGGCCCCGGCGCCGGTCGCCGACCAGCGGGCGCACGCGGATCTCGCGCAGCGTCACGCGCACGCCGTCCTCCGCTTGGCCCCGCGCCCGCCGCATGTCCGCCCTCCGCCCGATCGGCGCGCCTTATGCCCGATATTCGCGACCGGACGGATGAAAATTGCGCACAAGGCAATTTCCGGCCACAAAGTGTGCTCTATCCTTGATTGCAACCCGGGAGCCAGCCGGGACCCGGGAGGAACTCGGCCCCTCGCCCCTGCGGGATGGGCACCTTCGGAGTCCGGCACGGCGGCTCGGCCACCGCAGCAATCCCGTCCGCCACCACGGCGGCGCAATGCTGCGGAAACAGAAGCCTCCGCAGAATCGCCGTGATCCTGCCGAGAACCGTTAGTCTTGCGTGCTGCCCCCCGGGAGGATCACCCTCCCCCGCCGGCGGCCTGTCCTGGGGCCCGGACGATGCCGAATGCCTACCGCCTCCTGATCTGCGACGACGACGCGATCCTGCGCGACACCCTCACCGAGCAGCTCGATCTCTGCGACGAGTTCTCGGTCTTCACCGAGGCGAACGCCGCGGACGCGATCCGGCGGACGGCCACGGAGCGCATCGACCTCGCCGTGATGGATGTCGGCCTGCCCGATCTCGACGGGCGCGAGGCCGTGCGCCGGATGCGCGCCGGCGGCTTCCGCGGGCCGGTGATCATGCTCACCGCCCAGGATTCCGAGGCCGACCATGTCGAGGGGCTGGAGGCCGGCGCCAACGATTACGTCACCAAGCCGTTCAAGTTCGGCATCCTGCTGGCCCGGATCCGCGCCCATCTGCGCAGCCACGAGGCCTCCGAGGACGCGGTGTTCCAGATCGGCCCCTACACGTTCCGGCCCGGCGCCAAGCTGCTGGTCGGCGAGCGCGGCTCGAAGCTCAAGCTCACCGAGAAGGAGACCGCGATCCTGCGCTTCCTCTATCGGGCCGGCCGGGCCGTGGTGAACCGCGACACGCTGCTCGCCGAGGTGTGGGGCTACAACGCCCACGTCACCACCCACACGCTGGAGACGCATATCTACCGGCTGCGCCAGAAGATCGAGCCGAACCCCGCCACCGCCGCGATCCTGGTGACGGAAGGCGGTGGATACAAGTTGCTGCCCTGACGAAAAGACGTTTACCGTATAGGCGATCAATCGGTTCGCGTATGCGCAGGGTGGTGAGGCGTTCTTGGGGCTCGACGACGATATCGCGATCCTCGCCGCCGCGCCGCTGTTCGGCTTCCTCGACCGGGATGCCCTGCGCCTGCTGACCTTCGCGGCCGAGCGCCGCGAACTCGCGGATGGCGATGTGCTGTTTTCCCGGGGCGACCCGGCCGATGGCGGCTTCGTGGTGCTGTCGGGCACGATCCGGCTCGAACCCCGGGACGCCCGGACCGAGCCGGTGCGGGCCGGCCGCTCCGCCCTGATCGGGCAGCTCGCCCTGTTCGTCCGTGGAACGCGCCCGACTGGGGCGCGGGCCGAGAGCGCCGCCGAGGTCATGCGCATCACGCCCACCCTGATGCGCCGCGTGCTGGAGGAGTTCCCGCAGGCCGCGCAGGCGGTCCACGATACGCTGGCCGACGACCTCGCCGGTCTGGTGGCCGACCTCGATCAGGTGCGCGGGCTCCTTGAGGTGATCGACGGCATCTCCTCAGGTGACAGCCCCGGTGCCCGCTTGTAAGCACGGGCACCCGCCACGAGAGTGTTTCGACCTTCATGTCCCAGGCTGACATGCCCCATTCCGATCTCGCCCAGACCATCGAATCCGCCTGGGAGGACCGCGCCACCATCACGACCGCCACCAAGGGCGCGGTGCGCGAGGCTGTCGAGGCCGCGCTCAACCTGCTCGATTCCGGCAAGGCCCGGGTCGCCGAGAAATCCGGCAACCAGGATTGGGTCGTCAACCAGTGGCTCAAGAAGGCGGTGCTGCTCTCCTTCCGCCTCAACGACATGGCGACGATCGAGGGCGGCCCCGGCGGCGCGCCGTGGTGGGACAAGGTCGCCTCCAAATTCGCCGGCTGGGGCGAGGCGGAATTCCGGGAAGCGGGCCTGCGCGCCGTGCCGGGCTGCTTCGTGCGCCGCGGCTCCTACATCGCGCCGGGCGCCGTGCTGATGCCGAGCTTCGTCAACCTCGGCGCCCATGTGGGTGAGGGGACCATGGTCGACACCTGGGTGACGATCGGCTCCTGCGCGCAGGTGGGGAAGAACTGCCACATCTCCGGCGGCGCCGGCATCGCGGGCGTGCTGGAGCCCCTCCAGGCCAACCCGGTGATCATCGAGGATGATTGCTTCATCGGCGCCCGCGCCGAGGTGGCCGAGGGTGTGATCGTCGGCCAGGGCAGCGTCCTGTCGATGGGCGTCTATATCGGCGCCTCCACCAAGATCGTGGACCGCACCACCGGTGAGGTGATGTATGGCCGCGTGCCGCCCTACTCGGTGGTGGTCTCGGGCACGATGCCCGGCAAGGCCCTGCCGGACGGCTCGCCGGGCCCGGGCCTGTACTGTGCGGTGATCGTCAAGCGCGTCGATGCCGGAACCCGGTCGAAGACCGCCATCAACGAGCTGCTGCGCACCTGACGCGCGTCCCCATACGCCAGGGCTTTGCCCTGGCGACCCACCAAAGGGCCCGGCCCTTTGGGATCCCCGATCGGTGGACCGCCGGATGGACACGCAGGCGCTGAACCTCACGGTGACGGGCCGGCCGGTGCCGACACCCTGCGACGGGATCGGACAGGGGCCGGAGGCGCTGCTGCTCCCGGCCCTCTCGACCATCTCGGCCCGGGCCGAGATGCGGGACCTCGCCCACGCGCTCGGCGCCGACTATCGCTGCCGCATCCCCGACTGGCCGGGCTTCGGCGCGCGTCCGCGGGCGCGGGTGCCGCTGGCCCCCGAAACCTTCCACGCCTTCCTGGACGCACTGCTCGAGGCCGCCCCGGGCCCCTACGCCCTCGGGGTCGCGGCCGGCCACGCCGCCGGCTATCTGGTCGCGGCGGCACGGCGCCACCCAAAAACCTTCGGCCGGCTGGTGCTGGTGGCGCCGACCTGGCGGGGGCCGCTGCCCACCGCGATGCCGGGGCGCGCCCATTGGTTCCCGCGGATCCGCCGGGCCGTGGAGGCGCCGCTCCTGGGCGAGGCGCTCTATCGGATCAACATCAGCCCGCCGATCATCGGCCGGATGCTGCGCGCCCATGTCTACGCCGATTCCGCCCGGGTGACCCCGGCCCTGGTTCGCGAGAAGCACGCCATCACCCGCCAGCGCAACGGCCGGTTCGGCACCGCGGCCTTCGTCACCGGCGGCCTCGACCCGGTGGGCAGCCGCATGGACTTCCTCGACCTGTTCGCCGGGGATCTGCCGCCGACCCTGGTCCTGCGCCCCGAAGGCGCGCCGCGGCGCTCCGGGGCCGAGATGGACGCGCTGATCGCCTCCGGCCGGGTGACGGGCGCCGCGATTCCCGGGGCGCTCAGCCCGCACGAGGAGCATCCGGGCGCCGTCGCGGCCGCCATCCGGGCGGCCTGAGGATCCTCGGGGCAGGGCGCCCGGCGGAGGCTCGGCGGCATCGCGATCAGGGCGCTTCGGCCGCGTCCCGGCTAAAGGCTCACGCCGACGCGGCCTCGCGCCGGAGCCCCTGGGCGGCCGTCTCGGTCTCTTCGATCAGCGCATCGATCGCCGCCAAGCTGCTGTTGATCTCAGCGTTCAGGTCGGTGCGGAGCTTGTCGATCCGTGTAAGACCACTCGAATCCTGCCCGTGCAGGCTGGCAATCTGCGCCGCCAGTTCGGCGCGTCGCCGATGCAGGTCCATGAGGAGCACATCGATCTGGGCCGTCATCAGATTCGCGATCTGGGCCTGTTCGGCCAGTGAAAGGGTTGGGTCCGTTTCGGTCATGGCAGCTTGATCCTATCCCCGGGAGATGCCGCTTAGATCATGTGGCTCGCTTCAAGCTTGACGGCGCGCCCTTGGGGTCAACCACCCCACCTGGGGTCAACCACCCCACCCCGGCCGGGGTCGAGCACCCCTGGACACGATCCTCCACCTGTGCACGGACTGACCGGGCTGGCTGAACCGTTCATCCGGCAGGGCGGGAGCACCCCGCGGAAGCATCCGAGAGAGCCCCGGATCCGATGATGCGCCTCCCGCTCCGGCCCCCCTTCCCTTCGGCGGTCCTCGTCCTTCTGCTGGCCTCCGCCATCCCGGCCCGGGCCGAAGAGGCGCCCCGCCCCGCCCCGTCGCCGGCCCCCGCGGCCCCGCCCTCGCTCGGCGCCGACACGCTCAAGCCCGGCAAGCCGGCGGTGAAACCCTATCTCGCCGATACGGCGCTGCCGGACGCGGTCCAGATCCTGCCGCCGCCGCCAGGCCACGACGCACCCCTCGACAAGGCCGACCGGGCGGCCTTCGCCAACACCCGCGTCCTCAAGGGCAGCCCCCGCTGGGAGATCGCCGCCAACGACGTGGCCGAGGGCGCCGCCGCGGTGCTGGAGAACTTCGCCTGCGTGCTCGGCACCCGGATCGACCAGACCCGGGTTCCGGCGGTGATCAACCTTCTGGAACGCGCCCGTCTCGACCTCGCCCATGCCACCCGGGGTCCGAAGGTGCATTACCGGCGCCTGCGCCCCTTCGTGGGCAACGAGGCACCGATCTGTGTGCAGCGGACCGAGAAGCTCGCCGACAGCTTCAGCTACCCGTCGGGTCACGCGACGCAGGGCTGGGCCTACGCGCTGATCCTGGCCGCCCTGGTACCCGAGAAGGCGACCCCGATCCTGGTGCGCGGGCGGGCCTATGGCGAGAGCCGCGTCGTGTGCGGGGTGCACTGGCTGAGCGACGTGGTGGCGGGGCGCCTCACCGGCACGTCGGTCTTCGCCGCCCTGATGGGCGATCCGACCTTCCGGGCCGACCTGGAGAAGGCCCGCACCGAACTCCGGGCCGCGATGGCGGGGGCCGGGACGCCCCCCGATCAGGCCATCTGCACCCGGGAGAGCGAGGCCCTGCGCGAACCGCCGCTGGAATTCTAGGCTCGAACGATTCCACTTTTTAAGTCTTCTAAGTGTGTGATTTACAACACGTATTTGGCTTGATCAACAACCCGTGATCGAACCATCGTGAGCCCGGTGCCACTCCAACGGCACACAACAGGGTTTTCGATGTTCATGCGTTCCGCCCGCCTTGGGCTGCTCCTCGCCTCCACGGCCCTCGTGGCGCCCGCCCTCGGCCCCGCCATCGCCCAGGACCGGAGCGTGCAGCTCAACGAGATCTCCGTGGAAGCCGTCGGCCCCGGGCCCGTGGTTCCGGCCGGTGCGGGGCTGGGCGGCAACCTGAGCCTGGGTGACGGCGGCACGGCGGCGACCAGCGGCGGCGGGGGCGGGCCCTCCGGCGTCACCGGCTACGTCGCCCGGATCAGCCCCACCGCCACCAAGACCAACACGCCGCTGATCGAGGCGCCGCAATCGGTCTCGGTCGTCACCCGCGAGCAGCTGAACGACCGCAACGTCCAGTCCTTCAGCGACGCCCTGGCCTATGTCCCGGGGGCGAGCATCAACGTGTCGGGCTTCGATCCGCGCTTCGATCAGGTCTTCATCCGCGGCTTCGACGTGCTCTCCAACCAGGGCGTCTACCGCGACGGCCTGCGCCAGATCGGCAGCGGCTTCATCTTCCCGCGCATCGAGCCCTACGGGCTGGAGGCCGTGACGATCCTGCGCGGCCCGTCCTCGGGCCTCTATGGCCTGGGCTCACCGGGCGGCATCCTCGACGTCACGTCGAAGCGCCCGGTCTTCGCGCCCTTCGGCGAGGTCTGGTTCCAGTCCGGCAGCTTCGACCGCTTCCAGGGCAATTTCGACCTCGGCGGTCCGGTCGCGGGCTCGGACGGCACCATGGCGTACCGGCTCACCGGCGTGCGGCGGGAAGCCCGCACCTTCATCGGCCGCGGCACCAACGACGACCAGCTCAACATCGCCCCGGCCTTCACGTGGAAGCCCTCGGCCGACACCACCCTCACCGTCCTGAGCGAGTTCCAGGTCCGCAACACGCCCGCAACCGTGTTCTACTACAACGATCCCGGCTTCCGGGTGACCAAGTACTACAGCGGCGATCCGCGCTTCGCCGGCCTCGACCAGACCCAGTACCGAATCGGCTACGCTTTCGAGCACCGGTTCTCGGAGGATCTGATCGTCCGCCAGAACTTCCGCCACTACGGCGTCTTCCTCAGCGCGAAGTACACGGGCATCGATTCCATCAACGCGGCGCGCACGCTCGCTTCGCGCTCGACCGGCTACATCCGGGAGGGGCTGGTGCAGCAGACGCTGGACAACCAGATCGAGGCGCACCTCGTCACCGGTCCGGTCGCCCACACCCTGCTGGCGGGGGTGGATTATGCCCATTACGGCCTGAGCAACCGCTTCGGGGCCGGCCCGGCGCCGGACCTCGATCTGGTCACCCAGAATTACGGCCGGCAATTCATCCCGACGCCGACGCTCGCCAGCCCCACGCGCCAGGCGCAGGATCAGATCGGCGTCTACCTGCAGGACCAGGCCAGGTTCGGCAACTTCATCCTGACCCTGAACGGGCGGCACGACTGGGTCTCACAGGACAACCGCGCGACGCCCGTCAGCACGGCGACCCGCCAGGACAACACCGCCTTCACGGGCCGCGTCGGCCTGGGCTACGTCCTCGCGCCGGGCCTCGTGCCCTATGCCAGCTACGCCACGACCTTCACGCCGCAGGTGGGCACCGACGTGCGCGGGCAGGCCTTCAAGCCGGCGACCGGCGACCAGATCGAGGCCGGCGTGAAATACCTGATCCCCGGCACCAACATCCAGACGGCCTTCGCGGGCTTCGACATCGAGCAGTCGAGCATCCTGCGCACCGATCCGACCAACCTCGCCTTCCAATCCGCCACCGGGGCCGTGCGCTCCCGGGGCTTCGAGGCCGAGGCGACCGCCAATCTCGCGCCGGGCACGAACCTGACCATCGCCTACACGCACCTCGACTTCCGCTTCCTGAGCCAGACCGCGTTCACAGGTGCGACGCAGGACGGGAACCGCGTCTCCGGCATCCCCGCCGACACCTACGCGTCGTTCCTCACCTACGCGTTCCCGACGTCTTCGCCCCTGCGCGGCCTGACGATCGGCGGCGGCATCCGCTACATCGGCACGAGTTTCGCCGATGACGACAACACGGTGCGCAACCCCACCGTGACGCTCTACGACGCGCTGGTGGCCTACGATTTCGCCGCGATCGACCCGAAGTATCAGGGCCTGCGCGCGCAGATCAACGCCACTAACGTGTTCGACCGGACCTATAATACCTGCGCGTTCGGCAATTGCTTCCGCGGTGCCCCCGCCACGGTGATCGGCAGCCTGATCTACCGCTGGTAGCCGACGGGGCAGGGGGCCAGGGCAGGGATCGGGGGGCACGGGGCCACCGGCATGGCAGGTCCCCGCCCCCGGCACTGGAGATCGGCGGGCACTTCGTCCTAAGGCCGGAGCCTCGTCCTTCGATCCGGACCCGCCATGCTGTCGACCCTCCCGGTCGTGCTGCCGATCTTCGCGCTCGTCTTCGCCGGGTGGCTCGCCCGGCGGATCGGCGTGCTCGGCGCCGCCGCCACCACGGAACTCAACCGGTTCGTGGTCTTCCTGGCCCTGCCGGCGCTGCTGTTCGACGTCACGGCCCATGCCCATTGGGCGGCCCTCTGGAAGCCCGGCTTCATCGGCGCCTTCGGGTTGAGCAGCCTCGCGGTCTTCGCCTTCACGGTCCTGATCCGGTGTGGGGCCGGGCGACCCCTGGCGGATGCCGCCCTGGACGGGCTCAACGCGGGCTACGCCAATACCGGCTTCATGGGATTCCCCCTGGCCCTCGTGGCCTTCGGGCCGGAGGCGCTCGCCCCCACCACGGTGGCGGTGATCCTCACGGTCTGCGCCGTGTTCGCGGTGGCGATCGTGCTGATCGAGACCGGGCTGCGCCGGGCGGATCCGGCGGGCGGGCAGGGGGAGCGGCGCCTGCCAATCTGGCTGGCGGTCGGCCGCTCCCTGGTGCGCAACCCGCTGCTGGTGGCCCCGGCCCTCGGTGCGCTGGTGCCGAGCCTCGGCCTCGCCGTGCCGGGGTCCGTGGAGACCTTCCTGAAGCTCCTCGGGGGGGCGGCCTCGCCCTGCGCCCTGGTGGCGCTCGGCCTGTTCCTCGCCCAGAAGCGCCGGAACCGGGGCGGGCCGGGGCGGGACGGGCATGCGCGAATCGCGGCGTTGCTGGTCGGGCTGAAACTCGCCGCCCATCCGCTCCTCGCCTACGGGCTCGGCCGCTACGTGTTCGGCCTGCCACCACTCCTGCTCCACACCGCCGTGCTGATGGCGGCGCTGCCCACCGGCACCGGGCCGTTCATGCTGGCGGAGTTCTACCGGCGCGAGGCGGACCTGACCGCCACCGTGGTGCTGGTCTCGACCGTGCTGGCGGTGGTCACCGTCTCCGGCTACCTGGCGACACTCTGAGGCTCCGATCGCCCCGATTCCTCCTATCCCCGGCCTCATCCCGAGGTGCCCGCGGTAGCGGGCCTCGGAGGAAGGCCCAGGGATCGCTGTGCTGGCTGGAGATCTCCTTCCCGGCCTCCGCTGCGCCTCGGCATCTCAGGATGCGGGCATCGGGTTGGATGGCCTGACTCGGAGGCGTTCAGGACCGGTTTCCGAATGAAGCCGGCTCAGAAACCGAACGACCACGCTCCCGCCGCAGAGGAATCGTAGCCCGCACCGCGTAGCTTGTGGCGCGGCCACCCCTGTCCGCGCTAGAATGATCCTCGAGAGCGGGGCGGAACGACGGCGTATGGTGAGTTCGAGCGTATCGGTTGTGGGGCGGATCGCACGCCTCGCCTGCATCGGCGGCCTCTGCTTGAGCCTGTCGGCCTGTTTCCGTCCGCTCTACGGGCCGACCGCCTCGGGCGTGCCGGTCCAGGCGCTGTTGGCCTCCGTGCAGGTCGATGACGTCGCCATGGCGCAGGGCCAGGAGCGGCTCGGCCATTACCTGCGCAGCGAGCTGGTGTTCGACCTCGACGGATCGGGCCAGCCCGCGACCAAGACCTACCGCCTGAAGCTCTCGGGCTCCGAGATCGTGCAGACCCCGATCGTGTCCTCGACCACCGGCCGCGCCGAGGCCGGCACCCTGGTGGCCAACATCAAGTACAGCCTGGAGGACATGTCGGGCAGCAAGGTCTACACCGAGGGTGTGGCGACCTCGACCGCGACCTACGACCGGTCCGTTCAGCGCTTCGCCAGCCAGCGGGCCGCCCGCGACGCCGAGATCCGGCTCGCCAGCGTGCTGTCCGATCAGATCAAGAGCCGGCTGGCCGCCGTGCTGTCGACGAAGCCGTAAGCCGGAATGGTCGCCGCCAAGGCTGGTGAGATCGAGGGGCTGATCCGGCGCGGGCCCGACCCGCGCATTCCGGTGATCCTCGTCTACGGCCCCGATACCGGCCTCGTGACCGAGCGGGCCCGCAAGCTCGCCGAGGATTTCGTCACCGACCCGTCCGATCCCTTCGCGCTGGTGCGGATCGACGGCGACGCCCTGGCGTCCGATCCGGGACGCCTCTGCGACGAGGCCGGCACGATGGGCCTGTTCGGCGGGCGCCGGTCGATCTGGGTCCGGCCCGGGAGCCGCAATTACGCGCCGGCCGTCGAGGCGGTGCTGGGTGCGCCGGTGGCCGAGGCTCGCATCGTCGTGGAGGGTGGCGATCTCGCCAAGAACAACCCCCTGCGCACCCTGTGCGAGCGCTCACCCAAGGCGCTGGCGATCCCCTGCTACGCGGATGACGAGCGCACCCTCGCAGACCTGATCGACCGGACCCTGCAGGAGCGCGGCCTGTGGATCGACCGGGCCGCCCGGGAGGTCCTGGCGCGAAGCCTCGGCGGCGACCGCCGGGCAAGCCTGATGGAGATCGAGAAGCTCGCTCTCTACGCCGCGGGGGAGGGCACCGTGACGCTCGATCACGTGGAGGCCATCACCAGCGACGTGGCGGCGAGCGTGCTCAACACCCTGATCGACGCCGCCTTCGACGGGCGGCGGGAGGCGGTGGAGCGCGATTACCGGCGGTTCCGGCACGAGGGGCTGGATCCGGGGGTGGTGCTCGGCTCGGCCCTCCGGCACGCCCTGACGCTGCTGACGACCCGGCTCGACAACCCCGACAAGACGCCATCCATGATGGTGGCGACGTGGCGGGGCCTGCATTTCAAGCGCAAGGCCAGCCTGGAGGGGCAGCTCGGCACCTGGGCGCCCGGTACCCTGCGTCAGGCCGCGGTGGCCCTCCAGGCGGCCGTCCTGGCCTGCCGCCGGGCCGAGCCGGAACTGGCCCACGCCCTGGCCTCGGCGGCGCTGCTGCGGGTCGCGGAGGCGGGCGCCCGCCGGCGGCGGTAGAAGTTCCGGGTTTCAAAAGACCGAGGCCTTTTGCGGGTGCAGGGCGGAGCCTTGCTGGATTCGGGCAAGGCCGCTGTCGGGGCTCCGCCCCGACGCCCTGCCAAAGGGCTCGCCCGTTGGAAACCCCGGTTTCGTTCAGCCGTCCGACACCTTGAACCGGTTCAGCAGCCCCTGGAGTTCGTCCTGGGTCTCGTAGCGGATCCGGATCTCGCCCGAAGCCTCGTCCTTCGGCCGATAGGTCACCTCCACCCCCAGCGCCCGCCGGATCCGCAGCTCCAGATCGCGCACCGGCGCGGAGCGCTCGGCCGAGAGGCGCGGCCGGCCGGGGCGGGGCGTCTCGGACGGCTCGGCCTCGGCCGAGGCCAGGGCCTCCACCTGCCGCACCGACAGGCCCTCGGCCACGACCCGCCGGGCCAGACCTTCCGGGTCCTTCACCGCCAGCAGGGCGCGGGCATGGCCTGCGGTCAGCTCGCCCGCCGACACGCGATCCTGCACGGCGGGCGGGAGGTTCAGCAGGCGCAGGGTGTTGGCGAGATGGCTGCGGCTCTTGCCGAGGATCTCGGCCAGATCCCGCTGGGTGTACGAGAAGTCCTGCATCAGGCGCTCGTAGCCCGAGGCCTCCTCGATCGGGTTCAGGTCGCTGCGCTGGACGTTCTCCAGGATGGCGAATTCCAGCGAGGCGCGGTCGTCGATCTCGACCACCACCACCGGCACCTCGTCGAGCCCGGCGCGCTGGGCCGCCCGCCAGCGCCGCTCGCCGGCCACGATCTCGAACGTGCCCGGTACGTCGCCGATCGGGCGGACCACGATCGGCTGGATCAGGCCGCGCTGGGTGATCGAGGTCGCGAGCTCGCTCAGTTCCACCTCACCGAAGCTGCGCCGCGGGTTGCGCGGGTTGGGCCGCAGGAACTCGATGGCGACCTTGCGCTGCCCCTCGACCTTCTCGGGCGCCGGCGCGGCATCGCCGAAATCGCCGATCAGCGCGGCGAGACCGCGCCCCAGCCGGGGTCTTGCCCCCTCCTCCGCCATGCTTGCCACCCGTCTCACGCTCCACACGCCCCCCTTTGTCGGGGGTCTCTCCATTCGCCGTCAGGCGGCCGCCGGAACCCGGCCCTCGCGCTGGATCACCTCCGAGGCGAGGCGCAGATAGGCCTGACTGCCGGCGCATTTCAGGTCGTACAGCAGGGCCGGCTTGCCGTGCGAGGGCGCCTCCGAGATCCGCACGTTGCGCGGGATCACGGTCTCGTAGACCTTGTCGCCCATGAAGCCGCGCACATCCGCCACAACCTGGGCCGAGAGGTTGTTGCGCGGATCGTACATCGTCAGCACGATGCCCTGGATCGTCAATTTCGGGTTGAGGGCGCCGCGCACCTGCTCGACGGTCCGCAGCAGCTGGCTGAGGCCCTCCAGGGCGAAGAACTCGCATTGCAGCGGCACCAGCACGGCATCGGCCGCCGCCAGGGCGTTGATGGTCAGCAGGTTCAGCGAGGGCGGGCAGTCGATCAGCACGTAGCTGATCCGGCTCAGGCTCGGCGCCTGAGTCAGGCTCTTCAGCGTGCCGCGCAAGCGATGCGCCCGGTCGGGCAGGGTGGCGAGCTCCAGCTCCAGCCCGAGGAGATCCATGGTGGAGGGCGCGATCGACAGCCGCGGCACCGCCGTGGGGATCACCGCCTGGGCCAGCGAGGCTTCGCCCGCCATGACCTCGTAGGTCGAGACCCGGCGGTTCGCCCGATCGATGCCCAGGCCCGTCGAGGCGTTGCCCTGGGGATCGAGGTCGATCACCAGCACATCCTCGCCGATGGCCGCGAGCGCGGTGCCGAGATTGATCGCCGTCGTGGTCTTGCCGACGCCGCCCTTCTGGTTGGCAAGGGCGAGGACACGCACGGGGCGACGCACGGCAGACTCCATGGACCGGTCGGCGGGCTCGCCGAGGATGGCTTCGCTCATCGGTGACTCGGGGCGGCGAGGGCGGTGACGCGCACGATTCGGGCTTCGGAATCGGTCCGGCTCGGCACGAGGTCGTTAACGACTGTCCACTGCGCGGCCGCCTGGGTCAATTCAGCATGCGCATCCCGGCCCTTCGGAAACAGTCCGGTGGTGCCCGTTTTCAACAATGGCTCGGTCCAGGCAAGGAGTTGAGAGAGGGGGGCAAGCGCCCGGGCACAGACGATCTCGGCGGTTCCGACGTATTCGCCGATCACTGCCTCGATCCGCGCATTGCGGATCCGGGCCGGCGCCCCGGTGAGCCGGGCGGTCTCGGTGAGGAAGGCGCATTTGCGTGCGTTGCTCTCGACGAGATCGACCCGGATGCCCCGCTCCAGCCCCGCAATGGCGAGGATCAGGCCGGGGATGCCGGCGCCGGAGCCGAGATCCAGCCAAGTTTTTGCCTGCGGAGCGAGGTCAAGCAGCTGGAGCGCATCGTCGATGTGCCGGCTCCAGACCTCCGCCAAAGTAGCCGGGCCGACAAGGTTCTTGATCGGCTGCCAACGGCGGAGCTGGGCGACATAGAGGTCCAGACGCTCGGCTGTTTCACGTGAAACACCGGAGGCGGCGAGGATGCGGGCGCGGTCCCGGTCGATCATGCCGACGGGTGAACCAGGGCTGCCCGCTCGCCCCGTCGGGCATGGGCGGCCAGCAGTGTCAGGGCCGCGGGTGTCACACCCTCGATGCGAGCCGCCTGCCCCAGGGTCCCGGGCCGGACAGTCTCGAGCTTGGTACGCATTTCGTTGGAGAGCCCGCTGATCGCCGCGTAGTCCAGGCTCACCGGAAGTCGCACGGCTTCGTCCCGGCGGAAGGCCGCGATATCGGCGTTCTGCCGGTCGAGATAGACCGCGTAGGTCGCATCGGTCTTCAGACGGTCGGCGACCTGAGCCGGCACGGCGGCGAGGTCCGGCCAGATCGCCGCCACGTCACGCCATTCGATCTCAGGGTATGCGAGCAGCTGGAAGGCGGTCCGCCGGATGCCGTCACGGTTCAGGCTGATCCCATGGCGGGCGGCCTGGCTCGGCGTCAGCGCGAGCGTGTCCAGCCGCGTGCGGGCCGCATCGAGCACCTGCTGGGACGCCGCGAAATGGCTGGCTCGCGCCGCGCCGACACAGCCCAGATCGATGCCCCGCGGGGTCAGCCGCGCATCGGCATTGTCGACCCGCAGGGACAGACGGTACTCCGACCGTGAGGTGAACATCCGGTAGGGCTCGCTGACCCCGTGGGTCACGAGGTCGTCGATCATCACGCCGAGATAGGATTCGGCCCGGTCGAAGGTCGCGGCCTGAACGCCGCCCGCCCGGCGCGCGGCGTTCAGGCCGGCCACCAGCCCCTGGCCGGCCGCCTCCTCGTAGCCGGTGGTGCCGTTGATCTGCCCGGCCAGGAACAGGCCGGGACAGCTTTTCACCTGAAGGCCGGTGTCGAGCTCCCGGGGATCGACGTAATCGTACTCGATGGCGTAGCCCGGCCGCAGGATCTCGACCCGCTCCAGCCCCGGGATCAGCCGCACAAGGTCGTGCTGCACCGCCTCGGGCAGGGCCGTGGAGATGCCATTCGGGTAGATGGTCGGATCGTCGAGCCCCTCGGGCTCCAGAAAGATCTGGTGGCCCTCCCGGTCGCCGAAACGCACCACCTTGTCCTCGATCGACGGGCAATAGCGAGGGCCCCGGCTGGCGATGCCGCCGGAATACATTGGCGAGCGGTGCAGGTTGGCGCGGATCAGGTCGTGGACCGCCTGGGTCGTCCGGGTGATGCCGCAGCGGATCTGCGGATTGATGATGCGCTCCGTCAGCGTCGAGAACGGCACTGGATCGGCATCGGCGTCCTGCATCTCCAGGCCGGACCAGTCGATGGTCCGGCCGTCGAGGCGTGGGGGCGTTCCGGTCTTCAGGCGTCCGAGGCGCAGGCCCAGGCGGTCGAGGGTTTGGGCCAACCCGATTGCGGGGGCCTCGCCGACCCGGCCGGCCGGGATCTGGCGCTCGCCGATATGAATCAGGCCACGCAGGAAGGTACCGGTGGTCAACACCACGGCGCCGCAGGCGAGGCGGCGCCCATCCGCCAGGACGAGGCCTTGGATCCGGCCCTCCGCGTCGAGAACCAGATCTTCGCAACCGCCCGCCACCACGGTGAGGCCCGGCGTGGCGGCGATGGCCGCCTGCATGGCGGCGGCGTAGAGCTTCCGGTCGGCCTGGGTCCGAGGCCCGCGCACGGCCGGCCCCTTCCGGCGGTTGAGCAGGCGGAACTGGATGCCGGCCGCATCGGCGACCCGGCCCATCAGCCCGTCCAGGGCATCGACCTCGCGCACGAGGTGGCCCTTGCCGAGTCCGCCGATGGCGGGGTTGCACGACATCGCGCCGATCGTGGCCGGATCGTGCGTGACCAGGGCGGTGCGCGCGCCGCAACGCGCCGCGGCGGCGGCCGCCTCGACGCCGGCATGGCCGCCGCCGACGACCGCGACGTCGAACCGGTCGGGGGAGGGGAGGGACATCGGGTCTCGAACAGGATCTGCGGGATTGTCGCCGGGTCGGATCCCTGAGGGATGATGCAGGCCGGGCGCGTTGCCCGCCGGTCTAAAGGCGGCCGGGCGGGGTGGTCAACGGGGCGCCCCGGTGCGAAGCCTTGCGGCTCAGTCGCTGAGCGGGCCGAGCCGAACGCTGAATATAGTATTTTTTGCGCGCCTGGATCGCGAGATGTGCAGACGGCGCTGCTTTACTATTCAACAGATGAAAAAGACCTGATGAATGCCGCTTGCCAGCTCATTCAACGCGTGCAAACCTGTTCCGTCCCCGATTCCTGGCCGAACGCCGGTGTCCGGCAGGCACCCGGGAGACCTCGCTTCGCAGCGTCGCCCCGGCGACGCGCGGTGGGGGAGACACCAATGTCCTCGCTCACGATCGGCCTCGGCGCCGCCTGCTGCGCGGCCGGCGCGGCCGCCCATTTCCTCGACACCACCCATCGCAAGGAGGGCCTGTTCGGCCTCGCGGCCTTCGCCCTGCTGTTGACCGGTATGTACCTGACCCGCTCGTAACGGCTGTTCGCCCGGAGGCGGCTTCCAGGGCTCTGCCCTGGACTTGCGAAAGGTCTCGACCTTTCGAAACCTAGCCTCAGCCCGTCATTGCGGTGGCCGTGTAGCCCGCCTTGGTGAGCGCCTCGGCGATCGACAGTGCCTGCGCGTCGGTGCGGATCGCCACCCGTTCCGCCGCCCGGTCGACCTGAACCTCGGCCGCCGGGTCGAGGCGCTTCACCGTGCGGGTCACGGCGGCGGCGCAGCCATCGCAGGTCATGCCTTCGACCCGCATCAGCAGATCGGCGCGCGTCGCATCCATGTGAGCCTCCGTGAACGGGATCACCGGTATGTCGGGGCCCGGTGCGGTTCGCGCAAGCGCGGGCTCAGAACAGCGCCGGCATCTGGAACGCGTAGTCGATCCGCAGGCCGAACTGGTACTGGTTGGGGTTGCCGAAGGGGCGGCGCACCAGCGGGCTGGCACCGGAGGCGCCCAGGATGCGGGTGTAGCCGGCATAGGCCGTATAGGCCCAGGTCTCGTTCTGCGTGTAGGTGATGCCGCCAAGCACGCCCGCGGAGTAGAAGCTCGCCGGATCGTACGGGGTGACGCGGCCGTTGAGCGCGGCCTCGATCGGCGACACGCCGAAATACTTCCGGGCATAGCTGCCATCGCCGATGTTGAAGCGCGGCCCGATCGAGAACAGGAACTTCTCCACCGGGATCAGGTAATCGGCCGCCACCGAGCCGACCGTGCCGTGATGCCCGTAGACCCCCTGCCGGGCCTCCACCCGGGTGCGGATGAAGGAGACGGGGTAGAACTCCGCGAACACGCCGGGCTCCACGGCGAAGCGCGCGTCGCGAAAGCCGAACAGGTGGCGCCGGTCGTCGCCGTAGTAGCGCCCGGGCACGAACCGCGCGGTCGGGCCGATCCGGAAGGTCCCGTTGTCGAACAGCGCGAAGCTGAAGCCGTCATCCGGCGTCGAGAAGCGGCGCGGCTCGCCCACCTTCCGGATGTCGATCGAGGGATAGAACACCGCCGCGTAGTCGCTGGCGCCGGGGTAACGTGGGATCGCCTGGATCGAGCCGCTCAGCGTCACGATCCATGTGTTGGGATCGACCATGGTGAAGGTCGGCGCCTGCCGCGGAAGATCAGCGGTGAGATCGGCCGCACGGGGCGCGGTCGTCCCACAGACGGCCAGCAGCGCGCCGGCGCCGAGAACGGTGCAAAGTCGGGGATTACGCGGAGGTACGGAGCTCATGGCCACGCTTTATGGCGCCTTTTGCTGACCCATGCATTTGCAACGCGCACAACCCATCCCGGATCGCCACGCAATCAGGCGCGCCGTGATGATTCCGCAACGTTCCAGCGGGCGTGGGCGTCACACCGCCCAGAATTAACAGGCGGCCGATCGATAGGCCCCGGCGCACGGCCTTGCCGCGCCGGTTCCTCCGGGCCATTGATCGAAGGATTCGATTCGCGCCCGGCGGGGCTTCGCGCGGGATCTTCCCGGCGACCGGCGCGCGAGTCCGGCAGGTGTTCAGACGATGGTCCCGGTCCTCGGCCGGTACGCGGGGCTGTTGACGGTCGCCCTCATCGGGCTCGTCGTGTTCGGGCCGCTCGCCGTGTTCCTGCCGCTCTGGAGTTCCCTGACGCTCGGCGCCGTGGCGGCCGCGGCGTCCGGCCTCGCCCTCGCCCGCATCAAGACCCTGACGGAGCGTTGCGAGAAGCTGTCGGGCGAGGTCGATCTCCTGTCCCGGCGCCTGCTGAAGGTCGAGACCACGGGTGCCAAGCCGACCCCCGGCTCCGGCGAGGCGGCGCTCCGCGCCCAGATCGAGGAACTGACGGTCGAGTTCGGCCTCCTCTCGGGCATCGTGCGCGATCTCACGACGGTGGTGAGCACGCAGGATACCGAGATCGCGAGCTTCAAGGCCCGGCCCGAGCCCGCGCCTCCGCCCCGGACCGCGGCTGCGCCCATCCCCGCCGTGGTTCCGCCGCCGCCCGCGGCCGTCGCGCGGCAGCCCGCGGCCTTCCAGCCGCCTGACGTTCAGCCTCCCGCCCCGGCGCCGCCTGTGTTCGAACCACCGGTCCCGGCACGGCCGATTCCGCCACGTCCGGTCCCCCCAGGGCCGATCCAGACCCGGCCGATCCAGACCCGGCCGATCCCGCCCCGGCCGGCGCGGGATCCCGCAAGCGAGGCCGAGATCATCCGGGCCTTCGAGGAGGACGGGCTGGAGATCCACCTGCAGCCGGTGGTCAGCCTGCCCCAGCGCAAGGTCGTGGCCTACGAGGCGCTGGCGCGGTTGCGGATCGGCGATCTCGGTCCCGCGGCCCCGGCCGAGCCGGAGGCGTTCCTGCCGGTGCTGGAGCGCTATGGCCGCACCACCGAGCTGGACCGCCGCATGCTGCAGCGGGCCTCCCTGGTGGTACGGCACCTCGCGCGCCGCGGCAGCGACACCCTGCTGACCTACAGCCTCTCGCCGCTCTCGCTGTTCGAGCCCGGCCTGCTGCGCGAGCTCGGCCGCACGGTGGCGGAGGATCCATCCCTGGCCGGTCTGGTGATTGCCCTGCCGCAGGCGAGTTGGCGGGGCCTCGATGCCGGTCAGCGCGGCCTGCTGATGCCGTTGCGTGGGCGGATCGGCTTCAGCCTCGACCGGCCGGACGACCTGCGCTTCGACGCGGTGGAACTCGCCGCCCTCGGCATCGGTCAGGTCCGCGTGCCGGCCGCGATGCTGCTGCGGCCTCAGGCAGGGGGCAGCCTGTCGGATATCGCGGTCGAGGATACGGGCCCGGCCCTGGCGCGGGCCGGGATCCGCCTCGTCGCCACGGGTGTCGGCGACGAGGCCGACATCCCCGACCTGATCGACCTCGACGTGCCGTTCGCGCAGGGCGTGGTCTTCGCGGCGCCGCGTCCGGTGCGGGCCGAGGTCCTGACCGCGCCCCCCGAGACCCCGGCGCCCCCCACGGAGCCGGCCCCCGAGCGGCGGCCCTTCCGCTCGGTCCTGCGCCGGGCCGTCTGAGAATCTGCGCCTGTCCCAGTTTCGAAAGGGCGAGCCCTTGCGCGGGTCCAGGGCGGAGCCCGGGGCGCGCTGTCAGGGGCTCCGCCCCCGAACCCCGCCAAAGGGCGAGCCCTTTGGGAACCCGACCTTACCAATAGATCTGCAGGCGCCCGACGACCGTGTCGACCGAGAACGGCGCGCGCCCGACCGTGTCGGCCTGGGCCTCGCCCGGCCGCACGCGGCCGTGAATGTAGTTGGCGATCAGGCGGAGGTTCGGCTCGGGATACCAGCTCAGGCCGAGGGTCACGTCCCGCTCGAGGCCGCCGCTGAAACCCCGGGCGTTGAGGTCGATGGCGCTGTAGCGCGCCGCCAGCTCGAACACGCCGATCCCGCCCCGGGAGACCCGCTGGCCCTCCGGCACGGTGACGCCCTTGAAGGTCGCGTAGGTGGTGCCGCCTTTGGGCGTGAGCGCATAGCCGCGCCCCTCCCCATTCAAGACCCAGCCGGCCTCCACGTAGCCGCCCTGGAAGCCGAGACCCGAGGCGGGCCCACCGGGGCCACCGAAACGCTCGATCTCCGCGCGGATGTACTCGGCCTGCACCAGGACCGGACCGTTGCGGTAGGCGAACTCGGCGCCGATCCGCGACACGCTCGCCGCATCCGGAAGGTCTCCGGTATCCACGAAGGAGCGGGTGAACAGGGCCGCCTCCGGGGTGGTGGAGACGCTGAAATCGCCATCCCCCCGGGAGCGGCGGCGATAGATCCCGGCGAGCCCGACATGCAGGGTCTCGCGCTCCTCCAGGATCGGGGCCCAGGTGGCCCGCCCCGCGGCCGCCACCCCGTCCCCCGCGATGCCGTTGCTGGCCGCGTTGCCGAACACCCCGGCCACCGCGGTCCAGGCTTGGCCATGATGGCCGATGGCGAAGCCGAACCGGCGGTCCGGCACGAAGGCGTTGGCCAGGGAGCGCTCGACGAACAGCGTGTCGTTGTTGCTCTGCAGCCATTCGAGGCTCAGCGGCACCTTCATGTTGCCGAGCGTCACGATCGTGTCGGGCAGCCCCTTCCAGGCCACGAAGGCGTCGTTGATTGGCAGCACCGGGTCGCTGAAATCGTACTGGAAGGCGATCACCCAATCCCGGCCGATCGTGAGCGTCGGCTCGATCCAGGAACGGCGCACCGCGAAGGTGTCGGGAAAGGCTTCCGGCCCCTCGGGCCGGCTGAAGCGCGCGCCACCGGCATCGAGATGGAGCCGGCCACCGATCTCCAGGGTGACGTCCGACGCGGGAAAGGTGAGGCTGAGGCCCTTCTCGTCGTAGCGCAGGCGCTCGCCATAGGGCCCCGCCATGCCCTCGATCGCATCACCGGCGCGGGCTGGGGCCGCGCAGGCGAGGGTGGCGGCCAGGAAGGTCGGGGCCGGGCGAACTCTTATCACGCCGCCAGCAAAGAACAGGTCGATGCGGCGCCGCCAATATCATGGGGTTAGGACGGACGGAAAAATTCAGCGGGGTGGCTGAGCAGCCACGGAGGCAGCGGGGAGCCTGCTTCCGCCGGTTGGGGGCGCGGTCCCCAGGGCCGCGGGCAATCCGCCAGCGGATCGCCGTCGGACCGGAGCGCCAGGGCTGATCCTAAACCGCGAGATTGTCGATGAGCCGCGTCCGGCCCAGGAAGGCCGCCACGAGGACCCGGGCCGGGCCGTCCACCCGTTCGACCGGCGCCAGCGTCCGGGCGTCGCAGACCGTAAGATACTGCACCCGGAAGCCCGCAGCCTCCAGGGCGGCCCGTCCGGCCGCGATCCGCCCGGCGACGCCGGTGCCGTTGCGAGAGGCGAGGGCGATCTCGGCCAGCACCCCGTGCAGCTTCGGCGCGATGGCGCGCTCCTCGGGCGACAGGTAGCGGTTGCGCGACGACAGGGCGAGCCCGTCGGGCTCGCGCAGGGTCGGCACGCCGCGGATCTCGACCCCGATATCGAGGTCGGCCACCGCCTGCTGGATGACGCGGAGCTGCTGGAAATCCTTCTCGCCGAACAGGGCGACGTCGGGCCGAACCTGATTGAGCAGCTTGGTCACCACCGTGGCGACCCCGGCGAAGTGACCGGGTCGGAACGGCCCGCACAGCCCCTCGGACAGGCCCACGACCTCGATGCGGCTGGCGAAGCCCGGCGGGTACATGGTCTCGACGGTCGGCGTCCAGGCCGCGTCGGTCCCCACCTCGCCCAGGCGTGCGAGGTCGACCTCCAGATCGCGCGGATAACGGGAAAAATCCTCGTTGGGGCCGAACTGGGTCGGGTTCACGAAGATGCTGACCACGGCGCGGTCGCCGATCCGCTGCGCCTCCGCCACCAGGGCAAGGTGTCCCCGGTGCAGTGCGCCCATGGTCGGCACGAGGACGATCCGCTCGCCCGCTTCCCGCCAAGCGGCCATGCAGTGGCGCAGAGCGGCCGGATCGCTGAAGCGCTGGGGGACCGAATCAGGCACGGCACGGGCTCCGGAGGGGCGGGACCGCCCGTCTAGAGCATGCGGCCGGGGAGGGGAATCAGGGGCAGTAGGGGAGCAGGGAGCGGCCGAAGGGGTCATCGACGCCGAGCGGCGGCGTGAAGCCATAGTAGCTCGGATGCGCCAAGCCGTATTCAGAGCCGACATAGCTCGGATCGTCCGGCGCGTTGGTGGGCACGGGCGCCCGCCGCGGCGTGCAGCCGACCGGCACGGGGCGGGTCCGATACGCATAGACCGGCGGGCGGTCGATGCCGTCGCTGCGCGGGAAAAAGCGGAGACGGGCGCTCGGCTCAGGTCCGTAGGGACCCCGGACATCGAGGTCCGCGGCCGCGCCGGGGACGGCGAGCAGCAGGGCGAATCCGAGCGCCATCGTGTCCCTGCGCCCGATCATCCGCATGTCGCCGTCATCTCCTCGATGGGCCGGTACCGTGGCGAATCGCGGTAAATGACTGATTACCTGCCGTTAGGTCAGCGGCACGACCAGCGCCTTCAGCACCGCCACCAGATCCCCCTCGGCCAAGCGGATCTGCAGGCCCCGACCGCCGCCGTTGACGTGGATTGCGGCGCCCGGATCGCTGAGCGAACCGGCATCGATCGCGGTCGGAAACAGGCGCTTCTGGCCGAGCGGGCTGATGCCGCCGACATGGTAGCCGGTCAGCCGCTCGGCGTCGGCGGGCTTGAGCATCGCGGCGGTCTTGCCCGAGAAGGCGGCCGCCACCCGCTTCATCGCCACCTCCCGGTCGGAGGCGACCAGCAGCCAGATTGTGCGTCCGTCGACCGCCGCCATCAGGGTCTTCAGCACGCGGCCGGGCGGGACGCCCAAAGCCTCCGCGGCCTGAAGGCCGATGCGCGGGGCGTCGGGATCGTAATCGTAGGCGTGGACGCTGTAGGGCGTGCCGGCCTTGTCGAGGACCTGGGTCGCCCGGGTGGTCTTGGGGACTGATCTGGCCATGATGGTCTGGAGAGACGGGCCTCAGGCGGCGATCCGGGCGGCGATGAGCCGGCTGATCTCGGCATGGGCCGATGTCGGCCGCGGCGGCGGATTGGGTGGCGCCGGTGATGTACACGGTCGCGATGATGGCCGCACGCCCCGGCGGCCGCAGGATCGCCACGTCGTTGACCGTGCCGGTGTCGCCGGTGCCGGTCTTATCGCCGACGGCCCAATCCTTCGGCAGGCCGGCCCGGATCCGCTTGAAGCCGGTCTGGCTGCCGACCATCCAGGCCTCCAGGCGGTCGCGCGACGGCGGCGCCAGGATGGAGCCGAGCAGGATCCGGCCGAGGGTCGCGCGCATCGCCTCCGGGGTGGTGGTGTCGCGGGGATCACCGGGGATCGCCGTGTTCAGGGTCGGCTCTGTGCGGTCGAGCCGGGTCACAGGATCGCCGATGCCCCGCAGCCACGCGGTCAGTCCCTCGGGTCCACCGACGCGGGCGAGGAGCAGATTGGCGGCCGTGTTGTCGCTCCATTCGAGGGCGGCGGCGCAGAGATCGGCCACCGGGAGTTGCCCGGTGCCGCCGTGTGTCTCGAGGGCCTTCCGGGTGACGGGGGCATAGCTCAGGAGATCGCCCATCCCATACGTCACCGACGCGTCGAGCCGCTCGGAGCCCGCATCGACCCGCGCCAGCAGAGCCGCCGCGATCAGGACCTTGACGGTGCTACACATCGGGAAGCGTTCGTCGACCCGGTTGCGGAGCAAAACACGATCCGCCGATCCGGCCGCGACGCCGATCCGGCCGCCGATGCGCCGCTCGATCGCCGTCAATTCCCCGTCCGTTTCGGCTCCGGCGAACCGTATCGGCAGGATGACCGGCGCAGCGAGCAGGCTGCGGCAGAGCGTGCGGCGCGTGGGAACCATCGGGGTTTCCTCAGGATCAGACGGATCGGCGCCGCACCGGGATGCGGTATAGGGAGCCGGCCTGTTTCACGTGAAACACCCACCCACGGCCTGAACAAGGCAAAGCTTGCGCAACGCTGCAGCCATGACCGAAACCAGAACCCTCTTCGCACCCGCCAGCGGCTTCGGCCGAGCGGCCGTGGCAGTCATCCGCCTCAGCGGACCGGCCGCCCGGGAGGTCCTCTGCACCCTGTGCGGGGCTCTGCCATCCCCCCGCCGGCTCTCCCTGCGGACGCTGCGGGACCCGGCCGACGGGACCGAGCTGGACCGGGCGCTCGTCGCGTGGCTTCCGGGGCCGAACACCTACAGCGGCGAGGACATGGCGGAACTGCACCTCCATGGTGGGCCAGCGGTGCGCATGGGCGTGCTCACCGTCCTGGCCCGAATGCCGGGTTGCCGGGCCGCCGGACCCGGCGCGTTCACGCGGCGGGCGGTGCTCAACGGCCGGATGGATCTGGCCGAGGCCGAAGCCGTCGCCGACCTGATCGATGCCGAAACCGAGGGGCAGCGACGGCAGGCCCTGCGCCAGCTCGACGGTGCGCTCAGCCGGCAGGTCGCGGCCTGGCGCGCGGAGGCGATCGATTGCCTCGCCGCCGCGGAAGCCGCACTGGATTTCGCCGATGAGGGCGATGTCGACGATGCCAGTCTCGATGCCGCGCTGTTCGCCCGGGCTGCCGCCCTGCGCGACCAGATCGCCGCCGTCCTCCGCGATGGGCGGAGGGGCGAGCGGCTGCGCGATGGGTTCACCGTGGTGTTGGCGGGCGCGCCCAATGCCGGGAAGTCGACGCTGCTGAATGCGCTGAGTCGTCGGGACGTCGCCATCGTGTCGGATACGCCCGGCACCACGCGGGATGCGATCGAGGTGCGTCTCGATCTCGCCGGCCTGCCGGTTCTGCTGGTCGATACCGCGGGGCTGCGCGAAACGGCGGAAGCCGTTGAGGCCGAGGGAATCCGGCGGACCCGCGTACGGATCGAGGCCGCCGATCTCGTCGTTGCGCTGGTGCCACCCGAGGGCGCGGCACCCGACCTCACCGGCACCGCCGTGCCCGTCATGACGGTTCACACCAAGGCCGATCTGTTAGCCGGCTTTCAAGGCCAGCGATCGGTTGGCGTTCTGCGTGTTTCGGCCCGGACCGGCCACGGTCTGATCGATCTCCTCGATGCCATCCAGGCGCAGGCTGAGACCGGCCTGGGGCAGGGCGATGCGCTGATCACCCGGGCGCGCCACCGGGCCGCCCTGGAAGCCTGCACCGCCCATCTCGATCGCCTGCTCGCCGGGGCCACCAGCCCGCCGGAACTCGTCGCCGAGGATCTCCGCCTCGCCGTCCGGGCGCTGGGCGAGGTCGCCGGTCATGTCGGCGTCGAGGACGTGCTCGATCGGTTGTTTGCCGGCTTTTGTATCGGCAAATAGCAGGCTTCGACGCCTAGCTCGGGATTCGCAGGATCCGCGGCCGCCAGATGCCCAGCGCGACGTTGGCAGCCGAGATCGCGAGCAGGACCCATAATGTCCCGCGCTCGCCGGGGAGCGAGACAGCGAGCGCCGCCGGATCGAGGAGACCGGACAGCGCCCGGGCGCTCTGCTCTGCCTCCTGTTTCATCGGCCCCTGCACGTAGACCAGCCCGCCCTCGAACATCAGGACGCCGGTGGCGAGCTTCAGCCACGCCCAACCGGCGTTGAGATAGGCCCGGTTCACCGCCATGGCGATCAGCCCCGACATCAGCGTCACGGCGAGCGACGGCAGGAACACCCAGGTGGCCACCGCGCCCATCGCGCCGCGCATCGCCGCGTAGCCGAGCAGGGCGGTGGGGGGCGGGGTCAGCGCCAGCATGACCACCAGGGACGCCAGCGCCCCGAGCAATCCGGCGGATCCCATCGTATGGAGGAACTTGAGCAGGCGTCGCACGGCGTCTCACCCGGGCCGTTTGCGCGCAACCTAGCGCGGGGACCCCCGGCGGGATAGCGGCGCGCCGGTCGCAGGGCGTCCAGCCCGAACCCTCACCATCCTTGCGAGCGCGAGCGAAGCAATCCAGTCGCGCCATGCTTGCCCACGACGCGCTGCCCCGGGTCGGTTCGCGGCCCTCGCGATGACGGCGCGGCCCCTTAGCTCCGCAGGCCCGGCGCCTCCTGGCCGGTGCGGGCCACGTACTCGGTGTAGCCGCCGCCATACTGGTGGATGCCCTCGGGCGTCACCTCCAGCACCCGGTTGGAGAGCGCGGCCAGGAAATGCCGGTCGTGCGAGACGAACAGCATCGTGCCCTCGTAAGTGGCGAGCGCCGCGATCAGCATCTCCTTGGTGCCCATGTCGAGGTGGTTGGTCGGCTCGTCGAGCACCAGGAAGTTCGGCGGGTCGTAGAGCATCAGCGCCATGACCAGCCGGGCCTTCTCGCCGCCGGACAGGACCCGGCAGCGCTTCTCGACATCGTCGCCCGAGAAGCCGAAGCAGCCAGCGAGCGCCCGCAGCGATCCCTGGCCGGCCTGGGGGAACGCGTCTTCCAGTGTCTCGAACACGGTGCGGTCGCCGTCGAGCAGGTCCATGGCGTGCTGGGCGAAGTAGCCGAGCTTCACGCTGCCGCCGATCGTGACCGCGCCGTCATCGGGCTCCGTGGTGCCGGTGACGAGCTTGAGCAGCGTCGACTTGCCGGCGCCGTTGATGCCCATCACGCACCAGCGCTCCCGGCGGCGCACCGAGAAGTCGAGCCCCTCGTAGATCGTGCGGCTGCCGTAGCGCTTGTGGACCCCCTTGAGCATCACGACGTCGTCGCCCGAGCGGGGCGCCGGCTGGAACTCGAAGGCCACCGATTGCCGCCGCCGGGGCGGCTCGACCCGCTCGATCTTGTCGAGCTTCTTCACCCGGCTTTGCACCTGGGCGGCGTGGGAGGCCCGGGCCTTGAAGCGCTCGATGAAGGCGATTTCCTTCGCCAGCATCGCCTGCTGGCGCTCGAACTGCGCCTGTTGCTGCGCCTCGTTCAGCTTCCGCTGGCCCTCGTAGAAGGCGTAATCGCCCGAATAGGTGGTGAGCGCACCGCCGTCGATCTCGATGACCTTGGTGACGATGCGGTTCATGAACTCGCGGTCGTGCGAGGTCATCAGCAGGGCGCCGTCATAGGCCTTGAGGAACGATTCGAGCCAGATCAGGCTCTCCAGGTCGAGGTGGTTCGACGGCTCGTCGAGGAGCATCACGTCCGGGCGCATCAGCAGGATGCGGGCGAGGGCCACGCGCATCTTCCAGCCGCCCGAGAGGGCGCCGACATCGCCGTCCATCATCGCCTGGCTGAAGCTCAGGCCGTCGAGCACCTCGCGGGCCCGACCCTCCAGGGCGTAGCCGTCGAGCTCCTCGAACCGGGCCTGGACCTCGCCGTAGCGCTCGATCAACGCATCCATCTCGTCGGCACGGTCCGGGTCGGCGAGCGCCGCGCCGAGCTCGGCAAGTTCGGCCGCCACCGTGCTGACCGGGCCGGCGCCGTCCATCACCTCGGTGACGACGCTGCGGCCGGACATCTCGCCGACATCCTGGCTGAAATAGCCGATCGTGATGCCGCGATCGGCCGAGACCTGCCCCTCGTCGGGCTGCTCCTGGCCGATGATCATCCGGAACAGGGTGGTCTTGCCGGCCCCGTTCGGGCCGACGAGCCCGACCTTCTCGCCCTTCTGCAGGGCGGCCGAGGCCTCGATGAAGACGAGCTGCCGCCCGTTCTGCTTGGTGATCTTGTCCAGGCGTATCATGGGGTGGGCGCTGTCCGGAGGTCTCCCGGGCGCTTACGGCATTGGCCGCGGCGGTGCAAAGCCACGATGCCGCGGTGCGGGATAACGCTTGCGTCCCACGCAGACCTGGGCGCATGCCGGGACCCGAAACCAGGCTCGGCCGTTGCCCTATGCAACAGTTGCCATGGGCAACATGAGGAACGCAATGCTGTTCGGTTGGTGGAAGACAGGCCTGGACATGGCCATGCTGGGACTGGAGGCGCAGGGCGTCATCGCGCAGCGTCTCGCGATGTTCGCCCTCGGTGGACCCGCCGCCCAGGCCGAGGCGCAACTCATGGTGACCGAGAAGATGATGGCCGCCGGCGAGGCCGCCCTGATGCTCGCCACCGGCGCCTCGAACGGCAAGGTGATCCGCAGCTACCGCCGGAAGGTCCAGGCCAACGCGCGGCGGTTGAGCAAAGCTTGATTCACCCCGGTCGGACGGGGATCCGGCTGGATCTGCGATTAGGCACGACGAGTCCCTTTCCCATGCGGGAGAGGGTTGGGGTGAGGGACGAGAACTCCCAGGATCGAGCACGCCAGCGAGGCGCCACATTCGAACAGACCTGATCCCTCACCCGGCTTTCTGCGAAAGCAGACCTCTCCCGCACGGGAGGGGGGACCCGCGCCGGGCCCGGCAAAGACGGCATTACCGTCGTCGGTCGTAAGCCTGCCCACCCAAGCTTGATTCCGCGAAAAGCCGCCCACCCGAAGGCGGCACCGCTCCCCCAAACCCAAAAAAACGGAGGAAACCATGACCGCAGCCCTGTCCGGGTCGCCGGCCGCCGTCGAGGCCGGCGCGGTGACCGAGAACGCCATCGTCCGCAAGGTCGCGTGGCGGCTCATGCCGCTGATCATGATCTGCTACATGTTCGCGTTCTTCGACCGCATCAACATCAGCTTCGCCAAGTTCCAGCTCCAGAGCGATCTTGGCTTCAGCAACGTCGCCTACGGGCTGGGCGCCAGCATGTTCGTGGTCGGCTACGTGATCTTCGAGGTGCCCTCGAACCTGTTCCTCTACCGGGTCGGGGCGCGGCGCTGGATCGCCCGGATCATGATCTCCTGGGGCATTGCCACCGCGCTGATGATCTTCATCCGCAGCGAGTGGCACTTCTACGCCCTGCGCTTCCTGATCGGCGCCATGGAGGCGGGCTTCGCGCCGGGCATCCTCTACTACCTGACTATCTGGTTTCCGGCCTCGCATCGCGGGCGGATCACCTCGTTCATGTTCGTGGCCTCGGCCTTCTCGGGGATCTTCGGCGCGCCGGTGGCGGGGCTGATCCTCGGCGGCCTCAACGGCGTCGGGGGACTGGCCGGCTGGCAATGGCTGTTCCTGGCCGGCGGCCTGCCCTGCCTCGTCCTCGGCCTTCTTGTGCTGACCCGCCTCGACGACCGGATCACCGACGCGAAATGGCTGTCGGAGCCCGAGAAGTCGCTTCTGTCGAGCCGCATCGCGCATCACAACAAGGATATCGGCGACCACTCGCTCCTCGGCGCGATCCGGCAGCCGGGCTTCCTGATGATCGGGCTGATCTACTTCCTGCTGCAGATCGGCTCCTACGGCCTGAACTTCTGGGGGCCTGACCTGATCAAGACCGCGAGCGGCGGGCAGGCGGCCTCCGTCGGCTTCCTGACCGCGATCCCCTACATCTGCGGGGCGATCAGCATGGTGGTGATCGGGCGCCTGTCGGACGCCTCGGGCGAGCGGCCGAAATTCGTCGCCGGCCTCGCCATTGCGGCGGCGCTCGGCTTCTTCGGCGCCGGCCTGTTCGACAAGCACATCGTGCCGCTGATGTTCGCCCTGGCACTGCTGGGGGCCGGCATCGTGGCCTCGATCCCGACTTTCTGGACCCTGCCGGCCAAGCTCGTCACCGGCGTCGGCGCGGCGGGCGGCATCGCGCTGATCAACACCCTCGGCCAGTTCGGCGGCATCGTCAGCCCCGTGATGGTTGGCTGGGTGAAGGACCTCACCGGCTCGACCACCCCCGCCCTCTACGGCATCGGGGCGCTCTGCCTCGTGGCCGCCGCGCTCGCGCTGTTCGCCCTGCCGGCGAGCCTGCGCCGGAGCGATCGCGCCTCCTAAGGGGCGGCACCGGGCGCCCCGGTTCGGCCGGTCAGGGGGCGCCCACGAGGGCGGCCTGCCGGTACTCCCGGGGCGTCATGCCATGATGGGCCTTGAAGCGGCGGGCGAAGTGGGCTTGGCTGGTGAAGCCGCAACCGTAGGCGACGAGGCCGATCGCCAGATGGGCGCAGGCGGGATCGGCCAAGCGCTTGGCGGAGGCCTCCAGACGGCGCTCCCAGATGTAGTCGGAGACGGACTGGCCGCACGCCTGGAACAAGTCCTGAAGGCGGCGCAGCGACACGCCCAGGGCCCCGGCCAGGGTGCGCGGATCGAGGTCGAGTGCGTGGAGATGGGCCTCGACATGGGCCTTGGCACGCTGCACCACGACGGTGCCGTGCAGGGGCTGGGGCACCTCCTGGGCGAGCCGCTCGGCGATGCTGGCCACGATCAAGTCGCTGCCGATCGCCGTCATGCGGGCCGCAGCGTCCGGCGCGAGCTGGCGGCGGACCCGGATCAGATCGTGGAAGAACATCGTGGCCAGCCGCGTCGCGCTCAGATCCGCGCCGACCGTCAGCGCCGTATAGAGGCCGGCCGGCCCGAGCAGGCTCTCCAGCCGCTCCCGGGGCAGTTCCAGGAACAGGGACTGGCTCCCCGGACCGGATGTCAGGATCGCGGGCCGGTGATCGATCACCACGAAATCGCCCGCCTGCTGCTCCGCAATCCGCCCCGACTGCTGGACCGTCAAGGTTCCGGCGAGCTTGAACAGCACGACGAGCGTATCGCCCTTCCTCAGGCGTTGCAGAAGTTCCGGTGTGACTTCGCTGCGGATGTTGCCTTGCGCAATACGAGTGAGCTGTATTGGACCAATATCTGCGACATCGAGCCGGCCTTCAAACGGCGTATCGTCGAGGCGCTCTGCTTCGATCGGCAGCGATTGTTGGCGCAGCATATCGCGCCAGAGCGGAAAACTGTTTCGTGGGTGAAGGCCAACAGTCGAAAACAGTGGCTGCATCAGTATTCTCAACCTTGATGCCGCTGGGCTGCGCCGTGGAGCAAAAATCCTCGCGCCGTCGGACAAGCGCGATCCGACACATATTGTATATCTTCTGCATCCTCAAGAAACGAGGCGAAGCGAACTTGAGGTCGGTCCCACCCCAGTCACCCGAGCGGCTTTCGGCGTCGATCTAACTCCGTGAGATACCGGATGAAAATCAATCCGATCGACGATTCCGCGAAGGTCTAACAGACAGCGAAGCTCGAAATGAACAACCTGAAAGAAGTGCACCCCGTTTTCATGCTGGAGAAGGTCGGTGCCATCGTGGCGGCCTACGTCTCCCGCAACGCCGTCGAGGCCGCGGAGCTGCCGAGCCTGATCGATCAGGTCCACACGGCCATCGCGGATCTGCGCGACCGGGCGGGGCAGGGCGGTGCGCGCTGGGCCGGGGCGGATGCCGCGAAGGTGGAGGCCTCGATCCAGCATGACGGCCTGATCAGCTTCATCGACGGCCGGTCCTACAAGACCCTGAAGCGTCACCTCACCGCGCATGGCCTGACGCCGGAGCGCTACCGGCTCCAGTACGGCTTGCCGGCGGATTACCCGATGGTCGCCCCGGGCTACGCTGTCCGCCGGTCCGAGATCGCCAAGGCGATCCAGCTCGGCCACAAGGCGGCCTGAGCCATGGCGCCCGGCTACCCTGAGGGGCCGGCGCCGTCGCCTGCGCCCCTGCCGGATGCGGCCCGGATCCGGGACAACCTCGCCCGCCTCGCGGACGTGCTGGGTGTTCCGGTCTCGGCCTTCTCCCCCGAGCAGCAGGGACGCGGCGAAGCTGTCCTCCAGGCGGCGAATCTCGTCACGGTCTTCTCGGCGATCGAGAACCCCGCCGCGCGCCGGACCTGTCTGGCCTTCGTGCGGGCGATGGCGAGTTCCTGAGGCGCCGGGGGGCGCCGCAGCTGGCCGGGCGTCACGCCGCCCGCTCGGGCCCGGGGGGGCGCACGGGGCGGGCCCGGCGAACCCGGCCGGCTGCGTTATGAAGGTCTTCCGCGTCGCGCGGGTGGCTCCAATCCTGGTTTCGAAGGATCGGGACCTTTCGCGGGTCTAGGGCAGAGCCCTGGCCGTCCTCTCAGGGCTCCGCCCTGAGAACCCGCCAAACGGCTTCAGCCCTTTGGAAACCCGATTTCCGGGTCAGAGAGATTCTCAGACAGCATCGTCCCGGGCCTTGGGTCCGGGACGACGCTGTCGATCATTATGTCTGCCTCATCCTGTAACCGGCCCTCACCGGTCGGGATGGTGCTCGCGCGTCAGAACACGTGGCGCAGGATGAAGAACAATCCGGCCGCAAGGGTGATGGCGGCTGGCAGGGTCATGATCCAGGCCAGCGCCATGTTGCGCACGGTCGACATCTGAAGCCCCGAACCATTGGCCGCCATCGTCCCGGCGACGCCCGACGACAGGATGTGGGTGGTCGAGACCGGCAGGCCGTAGAGTTCGGCGAGCCCGATCGTGCCGGCGGCCACGATCTCGGCGGAGGCGCCCTGCGCGTAGGTGAGGTGCGTCTTGCCGATTTTCTCGCCTACCGTCACGACGATGCGCTTCCACCCGACCATGGTGCCGAGACCGAGTGCCAGCGCGACGCAGACCTTCACCCAGCCCGGGATGTAGCGGGTGCCGTCATTGAGCAGCCCCGCGTAACGCTTCAGGGTCCCGCTCTCGGCCTCCGAGAGGTCGGCGCCGGCTTTCGGCAGGAGCCGCACCGCGTCGGAGGCGAGATACATGTCGCTGCGCAGGTTCTGCGTCTGGGCGGCCGGCACCGTCCGGATCGCGCCGTAATTCTTCACGCTGGCGGCGATGTCGGTCGAGAGCGCCGAGAGGGCCGCGAAGACCGGAGGGGTGTTCAGGTCCTTGGTCTTCAGCGCCTGCGTCACCGTCCGGCGCGCCTCGGCGGCCTCCGGCACCGGGGCGCCGGGCGCGCGGGCGGCGAAGACTTGGCTCGCCGCCATCGAGGTCTGCACGAAGGCCGGCGTGGTGTCGTCCGCCATGGTGCGGTTCAGCGCGTAGGCGGTCGGGGCGGCGCCGATCAGGATCAGCATGATCAGGCCCATGCCCTTCTGGCCGTCATTGCCGCCGTGGAAGAACGAGACCAGCGTGCAGGTCAGGATCAGCAGGCCGCGGATCCACAGGGGCGGCGGGGCGTCGCCCTTCGGCGCCGCGTAGAGATCCTTGCGGCGCACGGTGAACTTCAGCGCGAGCAGCAGCAGCGCCGCCAGCACGAAGCCGCAGATCGGCGAGAACAGCAGCGCCTTGAACACGTTGAGCGCCTGGCCCCAATCGACCCCGGAGGTCCCATCGCCGCCGCTCATCAGCTGGTTGGCGAGGCCGACCCCCAGAACCGAGCCGATCAGCGCGTGGGACGAGGAATTCGGCAGGCCGAACGCCCAGGTGCCGAGGTTCCAGATGATTGCCGCCAGCAGCAGCGCGAAGATCATCGCGTAGCCCGCGTGGGAGCCGACGTTCAGGATCAGCTCCACCGGCAGCAGCGTGACGATGGCGTAGGCCACCGCGCCGGAGGAGAGCATCACGCCGAGGAAGTTGAAGAAACCCGACCAGATAACCGCCACGAGGGGCGGCAGCGAGTGGGTGTAGATGACCGTGGCGACCGCGTTGGCGGTGTCGTGGAAGCCGTTCACGAACTCGAAGGCGAGGGCGATCAGGAGGGCGAGCCCCAGCAGCGCGAAGGCGCCGTACGCCAGGGGCGCTTCGCCGACCGCATTCATGTCGGCGATCAGGCTCACGACCGCGTAGCCCAGCCCCGCCACCAGAACGAGGAGGAATGCGATCACCCCGCCCGGGTGCATCCCGTGATCCAGGCGGGGGGGACCGGCCGGTCGAACTCCTGCGGCCCCCGGTGGCGACAGCACGGCGGAATCGGACATGAACCCTCACGCGGAATCAGGTGTGTTGGTAAAATCCCGATTAAGATGCGCCCGTGACGCTTCGGTGACGCCTTTGAGCGATTACGCCGTGCGGGGACAACATTCGTGCGATGAACGACTTCGCATCGTCGTCATTGTTCTTGATGGCCCAAGATTTGAGTTTGGCTACAACAGGCCATGAAGGTGACTTCAAGGGTTGTGGCGACGGTCGGACGTTGGTCCGCCGGACGTTGACGGCACGTCGAGCCCTGACGTTCGAAATAACAGTTGCAGTGCTTCCGGATCAATTTATGTGTTGGCTAAGAGTATCTGTGTTGCTTGAATGCGACACGGGGCGATTCTGCTTATCGTGACTAGATTATGACGTCGTTGCGCCGGTAGTTTTCGCTAAGTCTGCTGCCGCAGCCGGACGGCCGCGGGCTTTGGGGGCCAAAGATGACGTTACGACACGGGGTCTCGATTGCGGCCTTGATGGTCGCGGCATTCAGTTCGGGGGTGCGGGCACAGACCGTCAATACGACGCCGTCCGACGTGAACGTGCTCAATCTTCTCGCGCCGTATCTCGCCCTCAACGCGACGGCCACCGGTCAGCAGACGCTGCAACTCAACGTGTCTCAATCGGCGGCGATCAACACCGCTGCCGGCCTCGCGCAGCAGCAGCGCGCGATCAGCGACAAGAGCCTCCTCGGCTCGGCCAGCAACAACCTGTCCTCGGTGGGGCTGGGCACCTACGGCGTGGCCGCCAACCTCGCGGGCGGCCTGCCGGCCCAGACGCCGGTCAACGGGATCGTCCCGCAGCAGCTCGTGGGCGGTCTCGGCGCCCAGCTCGGCCCGATCTACCAGCGCGGCGTCGCGCAGGGGGCGAGCGGCCCGCTCGGCAGCGTGGTCAATCTCCTGGTCGGCGCGTACACTTTCAGCGGCAACAATCTGGGCGTCGCCAAGAACTACTGCGCCAACGGTGCGGCCAACAACCCGAGCGTCACGCCGAACAACTACGTCGCGGCTCCGGCAGTGGCGCCGGCCGGCTACAGCCTGCCGACCTATAACGGCCTGCCCAACACCACCAACAGCGTCTACGATCTCGCCTACGGCGTCACCAACACGCAGCCGGGCCAGGACGTCTACGGCTCCTCGCGGCCGGTCCAGGCGGCGCCCGCCCGGTTCAACATCTACGATCCGACGGCGCTCAGCGGCATCGCCACCAACCCGTCCTTCCCGAGCGGGCACACCACCTACGCGTTCACCGACGGCATCCTGCTGGCGATGCTGGTGCCGCAGCAGTACCAGAACATGCTCGCCCGCGCGGCCGATTACGGCTACAGCCGAGTCGCGCTCGGCGTGCATTACCCGCTCGACGTCATCGGAAGCCGGGCGCTCGCGACCTACGACCTCGCGCAGGCCTTCACGAACCCGGCCTACATCAACAACGCGGCGGTGACCGGCACGGCGGTCAACCTGCCGGCGCAGTTCGTGAAGGCGCAGGGCGAGCTCCAGGCCTACCTCGCCGCCCATTGCGGCAACACCGTCGCGGCCTGTGCCGGCAGCGCCGCCAACCAGGCCGGCAACCCCTACGTGCCGTCCGCCGCCAACCAGGCCCTCTACCAGAGCCGCCTGACCTACGGCCTGCCGACCCTGACCTTTGCCCAGGCGCCGCGCGAGGCCGCGCCCGCCAACGGACCCGACGCCTCGATCCTGCTTGCGCCCCTCTACGGCGGTTCGACGAGCGCGGCCAAGACCCTCGCGCCGAACGGCGGCCTCTACGGCCAGCTCTCGACCGCGACAGTCAACCAGATCCTGGTCAACACCGAGACCAACGCGCTCGCTGCCTTCTACGGCAGCCCGCTCAGCTACTGGAGCCGCCTCGACCTCTACTCCGCCGCCGGCTACTTCGGGAACGTCACCGGCACGCTGCACATGGATTCCAGCGACCGCCTCGGCCTCGACGTCGGCATCGGCCAGGGCGGCGCTCTCTACGCCAACGGCACGATCTCCGGCACCGTCTCGGTCGGATCCGGCGGCCTGCTCGGCGGCACGGGCATCGTGGGCGGGATCCGCGCGCTGCCGGGCGGCACCGTGTCGCCCGGCAACTCGATCGGCACGCTGACCGTCACCGGCAACGCCGCCTTCGCGCCGGGCTCGACCTACCGGGTCGAGGCCAACGCC
>NZ_JAKSYG010000138.1 GCF_022829725.1 Methylobacterium sp. E-005
TGCTCGCTCGTGTGATAGAAGACCGTCACGTGGTCGGTGCCCAGCCCCTCCCGCCGCAGCTTCTCGCCGAGCCGCGTCGCGTGGGCGGCGACCGCCTCCTCCAGGGTGGCGCGGTCCTCGATCCGCGCGGAGAACGAGCGCGTCACCGCACAGCCCTTGCGCCGGGCCGGCACCAGCTCCAGCGGCAGGCAGGCCAGCCCGCGCAGCTCGTGGATGATCCGCTCGCCCAC
>NZ_JAKSYG010000143.1 GCF_022829725.1 Methylobacterium sp. E-005
GATGCGGTCGTCGGGGGTGTCGAACACGTGGTGGAGCGCGACGGTCAGCTCGACGACGCCGAGCCCCGAGCCGAGATGGCCGCCGGTGATCGAGACGGCGTCGATCATCTCGGCGCGCACCGCGTCCGCCACCGCCGGCAGCTCCGATTCGGGCAGACGGCGCAGGGCGGCGGGGTTCGGGACACGATCCAGCAACGCCGATTGCTCAGGTGATATCGCCAATGGTCGCATCCGCTCGTTCGAGTGTGGCGACGGCCGCTTCGCGTGCCCTCGGCCCTCGCGATGCAGGCATCCGGAGGTCCGCGTTCATGCTAGAACCCGCCCGTCCGTCGCTGTCATGATAGTGCCAGTTACGGATGATCGGCGCCCCGATCAATGTCAGAGCGTCGTTTTTTTCAGTCACGTGCCCTTACCGCCACAAGAGGTCCGCCTTTGAGTCCGGCTCGTCTGTGCATCATCCTGCTCACGCTGGCGATTACGGGTAACGGCCAGGCTTACGCCGAGCCGCGGCCGGTGGACGGTAATCTGGACTTCCTCTGCAACTTCCTGGGCGATTGCCCGCCGCGTCTCTCCCCCGGCGCCCCGGACCGGGATGTGCGGCCGTTCAGCGGAAGCCTCGGTCGACCCTGCGCGTGGCGGGACCGCCCGACGCCGGAGGGCGTGCGGCGGGTGCGTGTATGCTGGTGATTCCGCGCCAGGGGCTCTTTGCCGCGGCCCTGCTGCTCCTGGCGGTTTCCCATCAGGCCGCGCGGGCCGAGGACGCGTGCCCGGCCCTGTTCGCCAACGGTCAGGCGCCGACGCTCAGCAACCCGAAGCTGGCCGCACGCACCACCGCGTTGTGCTTCGAGGCCTTCGCCGTGTTGCATTCGGGAGTGACGCGCACGCCGCTCTATTCCGCCGAGCACCTGACCCGCGCCAGCGTCGCCGCGGCCCGCACCGTGGCGCGGGACGATTCCTTCCACGAGGAAACCCGGCTCCCGGCGGATGAGCGCGCCTCGCTGGAGGATTACGTCCGCAGCGGCTACGACCGGGGCCACCTCGCGCCGGCCGGCGATATGCCGACCCTGAGCGCGCAGGCGGAATCCTTCAGCCTCGCCAACATCGTTCCGCAGAACCGGGTCCTGAACCGCGGCCTCTGGGCCGATATCGAGGAGAGCACGCGGCGGCTGGCGACCCGGCGCGGCGCGATCTTCGTGGTGACCGGGGTGATCTTTTCCGGGGACGCGGTCCAGCAGATCAAGGGCGGCGTGCTGGTGCCGACTCAACTGTTCAAAGCGCTCTACGACCCGGCGAGCGGCGAGGCCGGCGCCTATCTCGCGAAGAACGATGACACCCGGGACTGGCACCCGATCTCGATCGATGACCTCAACCGGCAGGCCGGGATCGACGTCTTCCCCGGGTTGCCGGCCGGTGCCCGGGCGACCGCGATGACCCTGCCCGATCCCCACGCCTCCGCCCGCGCGGAGGAGCGCCGCCCCCGTCACGAACCGACGTGGCAGGACTGGCTCCACCGCGAGGTCACCCGCGCCCTGCGCAAATTCGTCCGCGACGTGCTGCGCGCGATCTTCTGAGAGGGAGCCATGCAAGAGGACAAGCACCTGGACAAGCGCCACGCCAAAGCCGAGGCCCCGCCCAATTCCTTCTCGCCCTTCGCGGACGATGCCGGGGTGCGCACGATCGGTGCCCTCAGCTTCGAGAACGGCACCGATCGGATTGCCCTGCATGGCTCCCTCGACCTGACCCGGGACAAGACCGGCCTCGCCCAGGCGCGCCTGCTCAAGCAGACGCTGGACGCCATCGTGAAGGTCCTGGAGGGCGAGGATTTGCCCGAGGCGGTGGCCGAGGCCCCCGAGGCGGCGCCGAAATCGGTCCCAAACCCATTCGCCTGAGCGGGTCCGCACGGGGGCCCAGTTCGGCATCCTTGCCGCGTCCCGGCGGGCCTGATAGTCGAACAGCGTGATTCCTATATCGTCGGGGCATGCGTACAGGACGGGGGATGGGCCCCGCGCCTGCCCCGTGCCGCTGGCACGCACCGCGCACCCCGCACACCACGCCGAGGATTTCCGCGATGGCTCGCGAATTCATCTACCACATGCGGGGCCTGACCAAGGCCTATACCGGCGGCAAGAAGGTCCTGGATAGCGTCAACCTGTCCTTCTATCCCGACGCCAAGATCGGCGTGCTCGGCATCAACGGCTCCGGCAAGTCGACCCTGCTCAAGATCATGGCGGGGATCGACAAGGAGTTCACCGGCGACGGCTGGGTCGCGCAGGGCGCGCGCGTCGGCTACCTGCCGCAGGAACCCCAGCTCGATCCGAGCAAGTCCGTCCGCGAGAACGTGATGGAGGGTGTCGCCGAGAAGCAGGCCATGCTCGACCGCTACAACGAGCTCGCCATGAACTACTCGGAGGAGACCGCCGACGAGATGACCGAGCTCCAGGACCGGATCGAGTCCCTGGGTCTCTGGGAGCTCGATTCGAAGGTCGACCAGGCCATGGAGGCCCTGGGCTGCCCGAGCGACGAGCAGCCGGTCGCGACCCTCTCGGGCGGCGAGCGCCGCCGCATCGCCCTGTGCCGCCTGCTCCTCTGGGAGCCGGAGCTGCTGCTCCTCGATGAGCCGACCAACCACCTCGACGCCGAGACGGTGAACTGGCTCGAAGGCCACCTGCGCCAGTATCCGGGCGCGATCCTGATCGTGACCCACGACCGCTACTTCCTCGACAACGTCACGAGCTGGATCCTGGAGCTCGATCGCGGCAAGGGCATCCCGTACGAGGGCAACTACTCGGCGTGGCTCGTGCAGAAGCAGAAGCGCCTGGAGCAGGAGGGCCGCGAGGACATGGTCCGGCAGCGCTCCATCGCCCGCGAGCAGGAGTGGATCGCCGCCTCCCCGAAGGCGCGCCAGTCCAAGTCCAAGGCGCGTATCACCCGCTACGAGGAGCTGGTCGCCAAGCAGAACAACAAGGTCGATGCCTCCGCGCAGATCGTCATCCCGATCGACGAGCGGCTCGGCAACAACGTCATCGAGTTCGAGCACCTCAGCAAGGCGTTCGGCGACCGGCTCCTGATCGAGGACCTGTCGTTCAAGCTGCCGCCGGGCGGCATCGTCGGGGTGATCGGCCCGAACGGCGCCGGCAAGACCACCCTGTTCAAGATGATCACCGGCCAGGAGAAGCCCGACAGCGGCAAGATCGAGGTCGGCGAGACGGTCAAGCTCGGCTATGTCGACCAGTCGCGCGACGCCCTCGATCCGAACGCCACGGTCTGGCAGGAGGTCTCGGGCGGCAACGACATCATCTATTTCAACAAGCGCGAGATCAATTCGCGCGCCTATTGCGCGGCCTTCGCGTTCAAGGGGCCCGACCAGCAGAAGAAGGTCGGCACCCTCTCGGGCGGCGAGCGCAACCGCGTCCACCTCGCCCGGACCCTGAAGGGCGGCGCCAACGTGCTGCTGCTCGACGAGCCGACCAACGACCTCGACATGGAGACCCTGCGCGCCCTCGAGGACGCGCTGGAGGATTACGCCGGCTGCGCGGTGATCATCAGCCACGATCGCTGGTTCCTGAACCGGATCGCGACCCACATCCTCGCCTTCGAGGGCGACAGCCACGTGGAATGGTTCGAGGGCAACTTCTCCGATTACGAGGCCGACAAGGTCCGGCGGCTCGGGGCCGATTCGATCATGCCGAAGAAGATCAAGTACAAGCGGTTCTCGCGCTGAGGGGTGGGGCAGGCCAGCCGGACATCCCGCTCATCCCGGCAGAGTCTGCAGACTCACACAGCGCCTGCAGCTCGAACGGCGGCGATAGGGCCGGCATCCCCTCACTCCGCGTGCGGGGAGGGGGGCGCGCTCCGTCTCTGGAGCCGCACCCCGTCACCCAAGCCGCGCCCGCGCCTCCCCCAGGATCGCCGACAGGCTCTCGGTCAGGGGGATGACCGGCCTCCACCCCGTGGCCGCCACGAAGGCCGCGGGATCGCAGCCCTCGGCGCGGGTGCTCGTATCCCGCACCCGGTCGGGCACGACCCGGACCGTGAAGGTCGCCTCCGTCATATCGCGCAGCCGGTTGAGGATCCCGGAGACCGGGGTCACGGCGCCCGATCCGACGTTGTAGATGCCGCCATCCGGCAGATCCGCGAGCCGCTCGGCGACGCGGATGCACGCGGCGGTGAGATCGGCCACGTCGAAGAAATCCCGTCCCGCCGAGAGATCGCCGACCTCCAGGCACGGCGGCGCGAGACCGCGCTCGATGCGGGCGATCTGGCCGGCCAGGGAGGCGACCACGAAGGTCTCCGCCTGCCCGGGCCCGATGTAGTTCGAGGGCCGGAGCACGAGGTGCTTCACGCCGGCATGCGCCAGCACATCGCGCAGGATATACTCGCAGGCTGTCTTGGTCCGGCCCGAGATGGAGTCGGGCCGCGGCGTCACGCCCTCGTCCGGACGCGGCCGGATCCGGAACGCCTCGCCGTAGACCACGCTCGCGCTCAGGAACACGAGGGTCGCGCCCGATTTCGCCAGCGCCTCGGCGAGGTTCAGCGTGCCGAGGAGATCGGCCCGCCAGGCATAGGACGGTGTCTCGCTCGACTGCGCGACGGAGGCCAGGGCCGCCAGGTGGAAAACGAGGGTCGGATCGAAATCCGCCACGGCTGCCGCGAGCCGGCCGGCCTCGAAGGGGTCGGCACAGAGGAAGGTCACCCCGTCGAGCGGCGGCTGCGGCGTCCGGTCGATGCCGAGGATGCGGCTGCCGGAGGGAAGGTCGCGCCGCAGCGCCTCGAGCAGGCGGCGGCCGAGATAGTCGCCGGCTCCGGTGACGAGGACGCGCATGAACCCTGCCCCTGCCCGGCACCGTCGCTGATGGCCGGAATCGATCCGCCGCGTCTATACCGCCTCCGCGCGTGAGGCGAGCGGCGTTCGCCGCAGGGCGTCGGACCGACACCATTCGCAGCCGGCTTCCGTCGGTGGCCGAACAAACACGCGTGATCGGCGCAGTCTTCGAAGGCGCCAGCGCTGCGCTGCGGTATCATCGCGCTGCACCCGGCCGCAGCGCACCCGGGGGTGGACTGAGTTGAAGCGCATCGACCATCTCGAACGTCCGGTCGCCGATTCCGACCCGCAACCGGCGACGGATCAGGCGGAGGCGCCACGTCCCGCAAAACCCATCCGGGATGCGCGGGTCGATGTGCTGCGCGGCTTCGCTCTGTTGACGATCTTCGTCGACCACATCCCGCGCAACGCCCCGGCCCTGTTCACGCTGCACAATTTCGGCTTCTCGGACGCAGCCGAGATCTTCGTGCTGCTGGCCGGCTACTCCTCGATGATCGCCTATGGCGGGCTGTTCCGCCGGGCCGGAGCCCGGGCGGCGCTGCTGCGCATCGCCCGGCGCTGCCTGCGCATCTACCTGTTCCAGGCCGGGCTGCTGCTCGCCACGCTGATCATCGTCCGGATCTGGATGGATCTCACGGGGCTCGTACCGCGATTCGGCGTGGCGCCGCTGCTCCAGATGGGACTGGTGCCGGGCCTGATGCGCGGGCTCGCGTTGAACGCGCTGCCCAATTACCTCGACATCCTGCCGCTCTACATCCTTCTGCTCGCCCTGTTCCCGCTCGTCTATGTCGGGATCCAGCGCGGCGTCTGGGGCGTGCTGGCGCTTTCGGGCACGGTTTGGCTCGCGGCCAACGCCGATCACCAGCTCAATCTGCCGAACGCCGCCGCGGTCGATGACGGGTGGTACTTCAATCCGTTCGCGTGGCAGTTCCTGTTCGTGATCGGGGCCGCCTTGGCGCTTGCGGTCCGCGCCGGGGACGGGCTGCTGCCCTGGCGCAACTGGGCCGCAGCCGTGGCCGGTCTTTATCTCGGTTTCGCCTTGCTTCAGGGTGGATCCTGGGATGCCTGGGGCCTGCCGGATCTCAGGCCGCTGGCGATCGAGGCGCCGGACAAGAGCCATGTCGGTCCCCTGCGCCTGCTCAACATCCTGGCGTTGATGTACCTGTTCCTCAGCGTACCGGCGATGGTGCGCATGTGCCGATGGCGCCGGCTCCGGCTGATCGACGCCTGCGGGCGGCATTCGCTGGAGATTTTTGCGGCCGGCTGCATGGCGGCGCTTATCGGCCGCATCCTCTATCGGACCTTCGACGCCACATGGCCACTTCAGGTCGCGGTCAATACCGGCGGACTCGCATTGATGCTGGGCCTCGCGCACGTCCTGGATGCACGGGCGCGGCGCAGAGACGCCCGGCGCCAGCCGGCCGCCAGCCAGGTGCGGGGATAAGGACGGACAATGCCGCCGATGCGCCGCAAGGGCGATCTCCCGCAGAAGGTCTGCGAACAATGCGGGAAGCCGTTCGCATGGCGGAAGAAATGGGCCCGCGTCTGGGACGAGGTCCGCTACTGCTCCGACCGCTGTCGGGCCGAGGCCCGCACGGCGCGCAGGCACGCCGAGGCGGAGACCTGATCGGTCAGCGCAGAGCTGCGAGCGCGGCCGGCGTGTCGATGTCGAGACCTGTGGCCGAGTCGCCAGAGATCTCTAGAACGTCCGTCCGCCCCCGGAGGATCGGCCCGGCGCCGTGGTCGCCGCGGAGCTGCGCGATATCGGCACCGAGGCGGCGCAGGTTGAGGAGTACCGGGTTGCCGGATCGCCCGTCCTGCACCGGGACCACCGCGGCCGGCTCCGGCGTGGCATCCGTGAAGGCTGTCGCGAGGCGATCGATATGGGCCGCCGTCACCCGCGGCATGTCGCCCAGCACCACCACGGCGGCGGTGCAGGATGCCGGCAGCGCTCCGATCCCCACCCGCAGCGATGTGGCGAGGCCGGCGACGTAATCGGGGTTCTTCACGCACATCAGGTCGAGGCCTTCGAGCGCCGCCCGGACCGCATCCGCGTAGGCGCCCAGCACGGCGATAACCGGGCGCGGCCCAGCGCCCAACGCGGCCTCCGCGGCGTGGCGGACCAGGGGCTTCCCGTCGAGGGGTGCGAGCAGCTTCGGCTCCGGTCCGAACCGGGTGCCACGGCCCGCAGCGAGCAGGATCGTCCCGATCTCAGGCATCGGCGTCGCCGACAGTCTCACCCCCGGCGCGGGGCTGCGGCCGGGAGACGATCTCCATGAGCAGGCCGCCGACACCGAGCGCGACGATGTCGGCCCGGGTGACGGTCAGATCGGCCAGCAGGCGGTGTAGAATCCAGTCGAAGCCGTTCTCCTTCGGCGAGCGCGCACAGCCCGGGGCGCCGATCACCGGCACGCCGCCGCGGTCGCCAACGAGCAGCAGGTTGCCGGGATCGACCGGCATCCCGAGATGGGCAACCTCGCCACCCGCAGCCTCAATCCCGGCCGGGATGACGTCGCGTCTGTCGGCGATCGCCGAGGCACCGAACAAAACCACGAGGTCGGCTCCGGCGCCGTCGATCGCCCCCGCAAGCGCGTCTGCGACGGAAGCGGCCGCGTGCGGCACCCGGGTCTCGGCCACGATGGCGGCGCCTGCGGGGGCGAGGCGCTCGGCCAGGACCCGGAGGGTCTTGTCGATCGTCGCCTCCTTGAGGCTCGGCAGCCGGGTCGAAACCACACCCACCCGGCGGCGGCGATAGGGCGCGACTGCGAGCGCATCGCGTCCGGCCGCCACGCAGGCGCGGTCCAACACCGTTCCCGGTACCGCGTAGGGGATGATCTTGACGGTCGCCAGCATCTCACCCGCCACCACCGGCTTGAACCGGGGGAGCGTGGCCACCGTGACCGCCTCGTCGATCGCGTTCGCGGCCTCGATCCGGGCCGGGTCGAGGGTCAACACCCCGGCCGTCTCGGCAAAGAGGTTGCAGCGGCCGGTGAAGGGCGCCTCCACCCGGAGGTTCGGGCCGGCCAGATGGCCAGCGAGGCGCGCGGCGGCAGCATCCTCGCAGACATCGCCGGGTTCGAGGGCGGCCGTCACGATCTCCGACAGGCCGGACCGGGCCAGATCCGCCGCCAGATCCGGCGGGATCACCGCACCCTTGCGCAGGGTAATGCCATCGCGCCGCACGGTATGGGCGCTGATCAGCCCGGCCGCCTCCGCGACCGGGACGGGTCCGAACCTCACGCGGCCCCCGGACGGGGGGCGCGGCGCAGGGTGGCCACGACCTCGGCGAGCACGGCGAGCGCGATCTCGGCGGGGCTCACGGCCCCGATGGGCAGCCCGATCGGGGCGTGGATCCGGCCGATCTGCTCGGGGGTGAAGCCGGCTTCGGTGAGCCGGGCGACGCGGGCCGCATGCGTCTTTCGGGAGCCGAGGGCGCCCACGTAAAAGCACTCCGCGGCGAGCGCCGCCTTGAGCGCCGGATCGTCGATCTTCGGATCATGCGTCAGGGCCGCGAGCGCACAGTAGCGGTCGAGGGCCGGCACGCGGGAGCCCAGGACGGAATCCGGCCATTCGGCCACGAGTTCGATGCCCGGGAAGCGCTCCGGCGTGGCAAAGGCGGTGCGCGGGTCGATCACCGTGAGCGCGAGGTCGAGCCCCGCCGCCATCGGCGCCATCGCCTGCGAGATGTGGACGGCGCCGATCACCACAAGCCGCACCGGCGGCACGTGGACGGTCAGGAAGAGAGTGCGCCCGTCCGCCTCCACGAGACCGCTCTTGGCCGAAGCGAGATGCTTGGCCAGGATCGCGCCGAGCGGGTCGGCGGCGATCTCCGATTCCCGGACGAGGCGCTGCGCCCCGTCGGTGATGTCGGTGACCAGGATGGCGGCCCGGCGGGCGGCCCGCTCGGCATTGAGTTCGGACAGCAGGTCGGCGCGCATCAGTCGACCCGCTCGACGAAGACCCGGATCCGCCCGCCGCAGGATAGGCCGGCCCGCCACGCGGTCTCGTCGGCGACACCGAATTCGAGAACGCGCGGTGCGCCGGCCTCAATGACCTCGATCGCCTCGGTGATCACCGCGCCCTCCACACATCCGCCCGAGACGGAGCCCAGAAAATTGCCCTCGCCGTCGACGATGAGGTGGCTGCCCACCGGACGCGGGGCCGAGCCCCAGGTCTCGATGACGGTGGCGAGCGCCACGGCGCGGCCGTCGCGCCGCCAGGTTTCGGCGGTCGAGAGGATGTCGGTGTCAGTGCTGAGCATAGCGCGCGGAAGCCTTCGGCGGGCGCCCCCCGCAGGCCTACAGGTATGGCCCCGGCGGCGCCACGCAAGGCGGTTTGGCGTCCGCAATCACGGCCGCCTCTCAGGACACGATGGCGGAGACCCGCGATCGGCAATACGCTATGGGCCCTTTCGCTTGCGGAGGCGGTGTCCCAAGACGTGTTCGGCTTGTCCAACCCAACCCCTCATCCTGAGGTGCCGGTGCGAAGCGGAGGCCTGGACGGGGATGTCCTGACCGCGCCGCGACCTCTGGATTTCTCCTCTAAGGCGGCGACGCCGCGCCGCAGAATGAGGGTGCCGATCGGAGATGGTGCGAGAACCGATATCTTTCCGGCCCGATTGACCCGGTCCGGGCGCCCGCCCCCATGAACGCTCCCGATCCTGCCCTCGCGCGCGCCCTGCGCAAGGATCCCCCGCGCTCCGCGCCGCGCCGGCTGTGGAAGCGCGTCAGCCGGGCGATCGGTGATGTCCTGCCGAAAGGGCTCTACGCCCGCTCGCTGATCATCATCATCGCGCCCGTGGTGCTGCTCCAGTCGGTGATCGCCTACACCTTCATGGAGCGGCACTGGCAGCTCGTGACCAAGCGTCTCTCGGCCGCCGTGACCGCCGACGTCGCCGCGCTGATCGACATCTACGAGAGCTATCCGCAGGACAGGGACGCCGAGACCCTCTCGCGCATCGCGGGCGAGCGGCTGAACCTCGATCTCGATATCCTGAAAGGCGCCAAGCTGCCGCCGCCGGGGCCGCGGCCGTTCTTCTCGATCCTCGACGAGGCCCTCTCGGACGAGATCCAGCGCCAGATCCGCCGCCCGTTCTGGATCGACACGGTCGGCCGCTCGAACCTGATCGAGATCCGGGTGGCGATCCCCGACGGGGTGATGCGCATCACCGCCCGGCGCAGCCAGGCCTACGCGTCGAACTCGCACATCTTCCTGGTCTGGATGATCGGCTCGTCGCTGGTGCTGCTCGGTGTCGCGATCCTGTTCCTGCGCAATCAGATCAAGCCGATCCTGAGGCTCGCCGCCGTGGCGGAGGGATTCGGCAAGGGCCGGGAGATCGAGTTCCGCCCCCGCGGCGCCCGGGAGGTGCGGCAGGCCGGCCACGCCTTCATCGAGATGAAGCGGCGCATCGAGCGGGCCATGGAGCAGCGCACCACGATGCTGAACGGCGTCAGCCACGATCTGCGCACCATCCTGACCCGCTTCCGCCTGTCCCTGGCGCTGATCGAGCAGACGGACGAGATCGAGGATCTGACCCGCGACGTCGACGAGATGAGCCGGATGCTCGAAGGCTATCTCGCCTTCGCGCGCGGAGACTCGGCCGAGCCCGCCAGCCCTACGGACATGCGGTCTCTGCTGGAGGACATCCGCACCGATGTCGAGCGCCTCGGGGCCCACGTCTCGGCTGTCGACCTTGCCGGCGCCCCCGAGATCACGGTGCGCCCGGATGCGTTCCGGCGCTGCTTGTTCAACCTCGCGTCCAACGCCGCACGCTACGGCGAGACGGTGGCGATCGCCGGCCGGCTCGAAGCCCGCGCGTTCCTCGTCTCGATCGACGATGACGGGCCAGGCATCCCCCCGGAGAGCCGCGAGGCGGTGTTCAAGCCGTTCTTGCGGCTCGACGATGCGCGCCAGGATGCCGGCGGATCCGGACTGGGGCTGGCCATCGCCCGGGACATTGCCCGGGCGCATGGCGGCGATATCACGCTGCAGGACAGCCCGCTCGGGGGGCTGCGCGCCACGGTCCGGGTCCCGGCCTGAACCGGTTCAGGCGTCGGTGGGCCGGCGCAGGCGCAGGACCTCGTCCTGGACGTTGCGCATCAGGTGGTCGAGCTTCGCCGCATCGAGACCGGCCGCCTTCAGGCGCGCGCGCAGGGCGGCCTCGCCGTTCCAGGCATAGCCGGCATCAGTCGGCAGGTAGCGCAGCAGGAGGGGGCTCACGATCGTGCCCCGCCGATAGGCCGGATGGCGCAGGAGCCTGCCGATCTGGGCCGCCAGCATTTCGACAGACGACGAGCCGACGCCCGAAGCGCCCGCTCCCTTGCCTGTCCACGTGACCGTCGATCGGTTCATATGAATTCGATCTCCCAAAATCAGTATCGGGCCGAAAGATTGAGTAAGGGTGAGCGGATCGGCGGATCGGCGAAAAACTGCAGCCTCCGGGGTCCCAACCGTTGCAGCAGGATGCTATGCAGGGGCGCTTCCCACGGGCGCGCACCCCGCCGCGCGCCGGATCCGAGTGCCGAACATGAACCCGCTCGTTCCCCTCTTCATCCTGCTCTTGCTGCCGCTCTCGGCGATCGGCCTCGTGCTCTACACCGACACCGGCATCGAGCCGGCCCTGTTCTACGCCTCGGTGAAGACCTTCGTGATCCTGAGCGTAATCGCGGTGGGCATGTCGTTCGCCGCCATGAAGCTTGGCGAGCGCACCAAACCCTGACGGCCCAACCCGCGGAGGGCGCGATGCTGCACCTGGTCCCGGCCTTCTCCCGCATCGGCGAAGAGAATGCCTTCGCGGTGCTGGCCCGCGCCCAGGCCCTGTCGTCCCAGGGCCGCGACGTGATCAACCTCGGCATCGGCCAGCCCGACATGCCGACCCCCGCTCACGTAGTCGAGGCCGGCATCAAGGCCCTGCGGGACGGCCATCACGGCTACACGCCGGCGGTGGGCATTCCGCCGCTCCGCGAGGCTGTGGCGCGCGACATCCACCGGCGCCACGGTGTCGAGGTCTCGCCGGATTCCGTGATGATCGTGCCGGGCGGCAAGGTCACCATGTTCATGGCGATTCTGATGTTCGGCGCGCCGGGTGTCGAGATCCTGTATCCGGATCCCGGATTTCCGATCTATCGCTCGATGATCGAGTTCACGGGTGCGACGCCCGTCCCGGTGCCGATTCGGGAGGAGAACGGCTTCGCCTTCTCGGCGGCCGAGACCCTGGCGCTGATCACGCCGAAGACGCGCCTGTTGATCGTCAATTCGCCCGCCAATCCCACCGGCGGCGTGACCCCCAAGGCCGAGATCGACGCCCTGGTGAAGGGGCTGGCCGACCATCCCGATGTGGCGGTGCTGTCGGACGAGATCTACGGCACGATGACCTATGACGGCGCGCGACATCACTCGTTGCTCAACTACGCGGAGATCCGCGACCGGCTGGTCTATCTCGACGGCGCCTCCAAGACCTACGCGATGACCGGTTGGCGACTCGGCTGGTCGGTCTGGCCGACGCCGCTCTACGAGGCGGCGCGCAAGCTCGCGGTGAACGCGCATTCCTGCGTCAACGCGGCGACCCAGTGGGCCGGCATCGCGGCGCTGGACGGCCCGCAGGATTGCGTGACCGAGATGGTGACCGAGTTCGACCGGCGCCGGGCGATCGTGGTCGAGGGGCTGAACGCCCTGCCGGACGTCTCGTGCATCGCGCCGAAGGGGGCGTTCTACGCCTTCCCCAACATCTCCCGGACGGGCTGGAAGGCAAAGGCTTTGGCCTCGACGCTCCTGGAAGAAGCCGGGGTCGCGGTCATTGGCGGCCCCGATTTCGGCGTCAACGGCGAGGGTTACATCCGCCTGTCCTACGCCAATTCGGCGGAAAACATCCGCCGGGCGCTGGAGCGGATGGGGACGTTCCTCGGCGAGCGCAAGCCGGGCTGAAGCGACCGTCTCCGTTGGAGGAGCGCGACCGGGATCGGTCGCTCTCCCCGCGCCGCAGGGGGCATGGGCCTCGTCGAACTGGACGCCGGTTCCACACAAGCGCGTGCGGCTGACAGCCAATCACGTGGCTTTGAACACGGGGCTCGCTCCTGTCCCTGTCGGGAGACGATGGCTTCGAAGGCGGCACGGTGATCAATACTGACTATCGCCTTTGACAAAGCAATTTGAGGGAGGAATATTGTTTTCCTCCCCGCGTGTCGCGTGCGACCCAGCTGAGAAAGCGCTGCGTCGAGAGGAGCGCGAGCGCAATGAAACGCGGAAGGTAGAACATAGAGTTTCTGCTCGAGATTACGTCCGCCTGCCTGAAAGATCCGAGTTTTGAAGCTGGTCCGCAGCAGCGCTCGACGCGGGTGCGGACAGCGTCGGCTGGCATGGTCCAGGGGAAGGGCTTCGGCTCGCGGCGGTCTGCTCGATGGGGCGTAGAGAGCTGCTCCCAGATCGCCCAAGGTCTGAAAGCCCCGGGTTGAAACCTATGCCGCCTCTGCAGCGTACCACCTGCCACAGGTGAGCCATGAGGCTGAAGTCGGATGAAGGGTGGTGCCAGCGTGGGCGCTTCCGCCGCCGATTGCCGAGCCGCACCGTCCATTCGCTGAGCTATCGTCACGCGGTCACCGCCGCACTACTTTCGAAATCGGCCACCGAACAGGGCGAGCTGCATGGATTCGTCCCAAGAGGACAGGCTGGGCATGGTGGGTTCGCAGGTGCGAGACAGTCTGGGACGGCGCGTGTTCGCGCGCGTTGGCACGCCCGCGATTCTGACCATGGTGCTGCTCGTTGTTGTGGCCTGGACGGGGTTTCTGGGCTGGGCCCTCATCGCTCTGTTCGGCCGACTCATCGGGTAGGGGGTCAGGGCCGTCGAGCGCTGCGTCCGGCATCGCGGGTGCAGGGATGAAGGACAACCGATGGTGGAGATGCCGGGCGCCGCACTGGCCGCGGAGGTGTCCAGAAATCTTTGGATCGCCCATCCTCGGTTGTAGGCAGCGCTCCATGTTCCGACTGTCGGTGTGGGCTCGCGCCGATCTGGCGTCGGCGGGATCCTGAGGTGCGTTGATCGAACGTCATCAGTTTGTGTCGAGCTAGGCTAGGCGTGTCGGCGCTGCGCATGAAGCCGCCGGCGGTTTTTGCCGGGGGGGCTGCGATCACATCGTGGCGAGGGGCAGACCCCATCGTTCCTGCACGGGGCCAAACCCGACGGGCGTCAGAGGGCTCATATCACGGTCCTGCCCCGTGGAATGTGCGGGCTCCGCGACCCTCCCCGCCGTCGAACTGACAGCGACGGATGCGGTCCCAGGGCGGTGCAACGGTTTTGGCCGTTCGACCGTTTGTGCGTTTGCTGCTATGCGAAAGCGACCGCGCTGTACGCGTCCGGGCGACCCAGCCCGCGGACGGCGGGCGTTCCAAACCTCGTGTCGCGCGGAAGGCAGCCGCCATGCGCGGGACTACGACTGACCTGTTTGCAGGCTGCCAAATAATACGTGTCGGTAGAAATTACCGAGCGGAGACCCGCATCGGGGCTCCGAGCGTGGGTGTGTAGTGCCTAACGAATGTCAATTTCCTGGGCGAAAACTTTTCTGATCTGTCGAAATGGCGGAAGAATCGGGTTGCCGCGCTGCGATTATCAGATTATGAGCGGGACGATAACCATTCTTTAACGTTCGCCATTGGGCTCGCCAAAGGAGCTGAGACCATGCTGACTCGTGCTGAGCCCTCTGCCGATTTCGCTGCAGCGCACCGTCGCGGCGATAAGACCGAGGTTACCGAAACGCTGACAGGCCACCTCAGCAGCCCTGTCAGCGCGGCAGAGGTCGTGAGCGGCCTCGTCCTACCCGAAACCCCCTTCGTCGCACGCGGCTTGCGCCTTAACTGGGCTGCCAAGCGTGGGCTCGACGTCAGCGTGGCCGTCACCGCCCTGTTCCTGCTGCTGCCGCTGCTTCTGCTCATCGCCCTCCTGGTCTGGGCAGGCGATGGCCGCGCCCCGATCTTCCGCCACATGCGCCTCGGCCGTGACGGCCGCAGCTTCGGTTGCCTCAAGTTCCGCTCCATGGTGAGCGACGGCGAGGCCGTGCTGGCCGCCCATCTGGCCGCCGACCTTCAGGCCCGGGCCGAGTGGGCCGCGACCCACAAGCTCACCAACGATCCCCGCATCACCCCGATCGGCCAGGTGCTGCGCAAGACCTCCCTCGACGAGCTGCCCCAGCTCTGGAACGTCCTGCGGGGCGAAATGAGCTTGGTCGGACCGCGCCCGATCGTACCGGCCGAGGTCGCCCGCTATGGCCGGGCGTTCCAGACCTGCTTCGCGGTCCCCCCTGGGGTGACGGGTCTGTGGCAGGTCTCGGGCCGCTCGGATACGAGCTACGCCGAGCGCGTGGCACTGGACCTCGACTATGCCAGCCGCTGGACCCTGCGCCGGGATATTGCGATCATGCTGCGCACCATTCCGGCCGTCCTGGCTCAGCGCGGCAGCCGCTGAGGCGGGGGTCGGACGAGCGCGGTGACGATGCGCTGAGGCGCAGCGAGTGGGCCTGGGCCGCAATGGCGCGGGCGACGGGATCGGTCTATCACCCGACCCAGACGGGACGGGGACGGGCGGCGATGAAGGGTCTGTTGCTCAACGCGTTGCTCGGGCTGATTCTGGGGCGGTTCGGCTCGGTCTGGTGGCTTCTGGCTTTCCTGCCAGTTTTGGCGGGCGAACTGGCCTACGGGATTTACATCCATCATCTCAGCACGGGCGGCAGCATGCGCCGTGGGCTCGCCCTGCTGGTCTGCGGCCAGCTCGGCTTTCTCCTGGGTGCCCTCATGCGTCCCATGCGCGGCGAGACGTAAGTCCGCGTGCCGCCTAAGCAGCCCAGAGCGCGAGCGCCGCGCGTACGATGGCATCGGCGTGAAAATGGTGCAGCATGTGACCGGCACCGGGCAGCAGATCGAGCCGTGCATCCGGGATCATGCGGGCGGCGCGCTGGGCGTGCAGGGCTGAATTCACCACCAGATCGGCGCTGCCGGCGACAAGGTGCACCGGAACCCGCAGGGTCGGATAGGCGAGCAGGCTTCGAGTGAGCCCCGGCCAGAGCCACCCGGCATCCTCGCCCTCGGCGGTGATCTGCGCGGGGCGCGCCGCGAGATCGAAGGGGAAGTGGCGGGCCACCGTCTCCGGCATCGTCTTGGGGAAGAACATCGCGTTCCAGAGCAGCGGAAGGAGCGCCTTATCGCTGGTCGCACCGAGCAGGCGGGACAGGCGATCGCCGCCGAAGGGCAGGGCCCGGGGGCCGAACAGCACCTGTTCCAGGCGCGGCTCCGGGAAGCAGATCGGTGCGACCGCGACGACCCCCGCGATCTCGTCCGGATGGAGCATTGCGTAGGCCAGCGCGACCGCCCCGCCGAACGAGTGCCCGAGGATCACAGGCCGGCGGAGGCCGAGCCGTTGCACCGCGTCCCGGATGCGCGCGGCCTGATCCCAGAGATCTGCCGCATCGCCGCGGGGCCGCACACTGAAGCCGTGGCCTGGGCGATCGACCGCGACCACGCGGAAATGCTCGGCCAGGGCTGGCACCGGCCCGAGCCAGAGATCCTCCAGGCACATGAGCGTCCCGTGGATCGCGACCAGATCGGGGCCGGATCCGGTCTCTGCATAGGCGATCGTCCGGTCCTCCGTGAGGCGGACAAGCGTGCGCGGCACGATGCGGGGATCGCGCTGCTCATCCTGAACCGGTGCCGCGGGTCCGGGTAGGGGTTCGGCTGCGACGGCCAATTACAGGCGCCGCCTGCGGCTTGACGGGCCCATGACGGCCAGCGCTGTCGCGGCTCCGACGCCGAGGAGGCCAGCAGCGGCCGCCAGCGGGTGCAGGGTCGCCCGCGTGTAGGCGCTGGTGCGCATCACGGGTATGGGCGGATCGCCCCGCATCTCGCCGGCCGGCACAGGGGCATGCAGGGCACCGTTGGGATTGCGCGGTGCGCTCGCGCGCTTCTGCAGGGCGATGATTGCGGAGGCGAGGTAATCGTAGGCGCCCGGCGCGAATTCCTTGCCGGCCGTGAAGGCCTTGCCGGCGCCCCCCACGAAGATGTCGCGCTGCGGATGCACGGCCGCGTGCAGGATGGCGTTCGCGACCTCCTCGGGCGGGTAGATCGGCGGCGGCAGGCTCGGCTCACGGTCCATGTAGTTGCGCGCCCGCTGGGGGAGGGGCGTGTCGATCGAAGCCGGCTTGATCAGCGTGACCGACACCGGCGCCTTCTCGTGAAGCAGCTCCATGCGCAGGGCATCGGTGAACCCCTTCACCGCGTGCTTCGAGGCTGCGTACATGCCCTGGTAGGGGAAGGCGAGGTCCGAAGCGATGCTGCCCACGTTGATGAGGGCACCGCCGCTCTGCCGGAGGTGTTCCGTCGCCACCAGGGAGCCGAAGACCGTCCCCCAGAAATTGGTCTGGATCAGACGCTCGTGATCGGCGTCGCTGATCTCGCGCAGCTTCCCGTAGATCGAACCCCCGGCGACGTTCACCCAGGTGTCGAAGCCACCGAAGGTCGCCATCGCGCGGTCCGCGACCGCCTGAACGTCCGCCCGGTTGCCGACATCGGCCACGACATGGATCGCCTTGCCACCGACGCCTTCGATCTCGGCCTGGATGCGCGCCAGGGCACCACCGCTGCGCGCCGCCAGCACGACCCGCGCACCGCGCTCGGCTGCCATGCGGGCGGTGGCGAGGCCGATGCCCGACGAGGCACCGGTGATCACGATGACCTGCTCGCGGAGCGGCTTGTGCTTCATGCGGTGAACCCCCGGATTCCGAACGTGCGTCGGCGCGGCCGGTCGAGGCCATGGCTGTTGCACGTCTGGCTATCCACCGGGCGGCCTGCTTTGTTCCTGCGACGGAGGGCGGTCTCTGCGTCGCAGGGGGCGGGGTGCCCAAGGGCGTGATGAGCCCGGCCGCGGAAGGTCCGGAGGGGGACGCAGCCTGACTGCTTTCTGAAAGAGTTTGTCGGGAAGCGGCCATCCTCGGTCCCCGCCAGCGCGATACGAGACTGGCCTGCGTTGGATCAGTGACCGCCGACGGCGAACGTCGCTCCAGGTTTATCGTGGGTGCCGATACGCTCGACCATGGTTGCCGTCGCCTCGTTCATGCCGACGACGTCGACCGTGATGCCCTGGTGGCGGAGCTTCAGGACAACCCGGTCAAGAGCGTTGATGGCCGAGATGTCCCAGAAGTGTGCCGCCTGCAGGTCGATCACCACGCCCTTCAGCGCTTCCTCGCGGAAGTCGAAGGCGGCGTGGAAGGCTTCCGCCGTGGCGAAGAAAATCTGCCCGGTCACCCGGTAGGTCCGCACGTCGCCCTCGCCACGGGAAGACCGGACGGCGAAGAACTTCGTGACCTTGTGGGCGAAGAACAATCCACTCAGGACCACACCGAACAGCACGCCCTTGGCGAGGTCGTGAGTGGCGACCACCACCGCGACGGTGCCGAGCATGACCACGCTCGAGGCCTTCGGATGGGTGATCAGCGTGCGCAGGGACTTCCACTGGAAGGTGTTGATCGAAACCATGATCATCACAGCCACGAGCGACGCCATCGGGATCTGCGCTACGTAAGGCCCAAGCACCACGATGAGGAACAGCAGGAACACACCGGAGAATAGGGTGGAGAGGCGCCCGCGGCCGCCGGAGGAGACGTTGATGACCGATTGCCCGATCATGGCGCAGCCGGCCATGCCGCCGAGGAACCCGGAGGCGATGTTGGCGACGCCCTGGCCGGCGCATTCACGGTTCTTGTTCGAGGTCGTGTCGGTCATCTCGTCGACGATGGCCGCAGTCATCAAGCTCTCCAGCAAACCGACCATGGTCAGGGTCAGCGAGACCGGAAGGATGATCCACAGTGTGTCGAGGGTGAACGGCACCTGCGGCAGCGCCACCCACGGCAACTCGCTCGGGAGCGCCCCCATGTCGCCGACCCGGTGGATGCCGAGGCCGAGGAACATCGAGACGGCGGTGAGCAGGACGATGGTCACCAGCGGTGAAGGCACGGCCTTGGTCAGGTACGGTAGCCCGTAGATGATGCCGAGGCCAACGGCGGTCATGATGTAGACCGTGGTGCCCTGGCCGAGGAGTTCGGGCATCTGTGCCAGGAAGATCAGGATCGCCAAGGCGTTGACGAACCCGGTGACCACCGACCGCGAGACGAACCGCATCAGGTTGCCCAAGCGCAGGGCCCCGGCGATGATCTGCAGCAGCCCGGTGAGGATGGTGGCGGCGAACAGGTAGCCGACGCCATGGTCCTTCACGAGGCCGACCATGAGGAGCGCCATGGCGCCGGTGGCGGCGGAGATCATCGCCGGCCGGCCGCCGGCGAAGGCGGTGACCAGGGCGATGCAGAAGGATGCATAGAGGCCGACCTTGGGATCGACACCGGCGATGATCGAGAAGGCGATGGCCTCGGGGATCAGGGCCAGGGCGACCACCGCACCGGCCAGCAGTTCACGCGTGACGTTCGGAGCCCATTCGCTCCGGAGATGTACGAGATTCATGATGGGTGGGAGACTTTCGTCGTCCCGCACGCGCGACGCTTGCGAACCCGTGCGGGAGGCGCAAGACGGCGGGGCGGCCTCCTCGGAGGTCCGCGACACGGTCGCCGTCGATTGCGTGGTCCAGCGGATTGGCGGCCGGAAGAGCCACCCGGGCTTTCACCGGGTCCTGTCGTATGCCCCCTCGTACATCACCAAGCCGGTGCGTTGCAACGTGCGAACGATACCCAGTGCATCCCCGCCGCACGACCGGCTTGGGCGTACCAGCCTTCGTCTGCTCACCGGGCCAGCTCATCCCGCATTGCACGGCCGAGTCGGGTCGAAGTCAGCCATGCCGCTGTCGAGCCGACCGGATCCAACCCTTACCGTCCGTAGATATCCTCGACGCGGATGATGTCGTCCTCGCCGGTATAGGAGCCGACCTGCACCTCGATCAGTTCCAGCGGGATCTTGCCGGGGTTGGCGAGGCGATGCATCGAGCCGATCGGC
>NZ_JAKSYG010000144.1 GCF_022829725.1 Methylobacterium sp. E-005
GCCTGGCCGAATGTCCGAGCTACGCGGCAGCTTCGGCCGCCTTCCGCTCCGGCGCCTTATCGATGACGATGAGCACAGAGGCGGTCAGTATGCTCATGCCAGCTTCGTCGCGAACCTCGGCCCGGTACTGAGCAGCGGGCCGTCCCTTATGCTCGGACCCGAGCATGTCGGCCAACGTCTTGCGGACAACCTCCCGCACAGCAACCTCGTCCGGTAACTCGTAGCCGACGTCATCTATGGCGACGATGCCGTCGAAGGTGT
>NZ_JAKSYG010000145.1 GCF_022829725.1 Methylobacterium sp. E-005
GATTTGATGGCAAAGCCTCGACGATCTGGTTGAGGGGTTTGCGGACGCCGGCAGAGCTGACGATGACGAGGATGGAGCACATTTGCTTGCTACAATCGAGCGTGGGCAAGCGAGGTTCAGTTGTGCCTGGCCGAATGGCCGGGCTACGCGGCAGCTTCGGCCGCCTTCCGTTGCGGCGCCTGATCGATGCCGATGCGCACAGAGGCGGTCAATACTCTGATGCCAGCTTCGTCGCGAACCTGGTCCCGGTACTGAGCAGCGGGCCGTCCCTTATGCTCGGACCCGAGCATGTCGGCCAACGTCTTGCGGACAACCTCCCGCACAGCAACCTCGTCCGGTAACTCGTAGCCGACGTCATCTATGGCGACGATGCCGTCGAAGGTGT